>JBHHTQ010000018.1:0-78820 GCA_046753445.1 Anaerolineae bacterium
GACGACGAAGCGACGCCAGTCCAGGCCCAATGGATTGATACGCGCTGCCCGAATGAGGGCTTTGATGGCGTTTTGGTGAACCGAAGCGGCCGCCTGGAGTCGGTAAGAGGGCATGCCTTTATCATACCTGATTTGGGGGTAGAGCAGGAGAGCAGCAACGGCCGTTTGTCAACCACACAACTTGTCTGACTGGCGTCTTAAAATTCTCCCGGTCGATTAACTCGAGTAAAATCTCAGGTTCATATTGGGATCTCCAAAATAGCCCGATGTGCCGGCACTTGTTCTAAAAACAACTGCCGCGCCCTCTTATCAAGAATCTTATCGCTCCGCTTATGCAGCAAGGCGCGTGCTTTTTCCCACAAATGATCCACCCTACAATCTCCCACCCCCTGCCACACTATGCCCAACATCCAATACAGTTTGAGGTTCGCTCTTTCAGCCAACGCCGGTTTCTCTTGCCAGGTTTGCCACAAACACTCGGCATGAGCGGCGGCAACTGCCGGCTTTTTTTGTTGATACGCCACATACGCCAACCCCGCCAAAGAGGGCAAGGCTTGTTGTGTTTGCCCCAACCCCAGCCACAAATCATACGCCTTTTGAAATTTCTGCTCGGCCTGCGCCCAATCCGCCTGGCTGAGCAAAACATTACCCCAATCATACAGAACCATCCCCTGTAAACGAGGATTCTGCAATTGCTCCGCTGTCTGAAAAGCTTCAGTCAGGAAAGGCAGCGCCTTGTCCGATTTCCCCCGCTCATGCCACACAGTCCCCATCCGACTTTTTACCCACGCTTGCCAAAACACGTCTTTGATTTGCGTGGCAATCGCCAACGCCTCGGTCAGGTTTTTTTCGGCCGTAGCATAATCGCCTAATCGCGTCGCCGTTAACCCCAACTCTCCCAACAGCCATTGTTCACTGCCGGGCATATTTAACTGGCGAAATGCGGCTAAGGCTTCTTCATGATAGGTTTGCGATCTGGCCAAATCGTCCTGATATCTAGCGGCGACACCTAAATTCCCCAGTAGCTCTGCTTCTGCGGGGACTTCCCCCAAACGGCGGCTTAACTGTAAAGCCTGTTCGTAATAGCGTACGCATTCGGCAAATGCTTCCCGGCGCATTGCCAAAATCCCCAACCATGTCAGGGTTTGCATCTCGCCTGGCTTGTATTGCAGGCTTTGGCACAAGTCGAGCGCATGGCGCAGAGGTTCTTGCGCCAGATTGACATCCGCTTGCCATATGATTTGCCCGCCGATCCCGATCCAGCCATCCGCTTCGAGGATAGGATTTTGGGCAGTTTTTGCCAGAGTGACCACTTGATCATATTGCTCCAATGCTGGCTCATGCTTGCTTCGCCGGAAGAGGAGTCGCGCCCAGGCCAATCTTGCTTGTCCTTCAATGTCGGCATTTTCTAACCTTTGCGCCAGTTCACAGGCTCGTTCTGCTGTTTCCGCCCCTTTTTCAAGTTGGGCTGAATAAAGATAGCCCCACGCGCGCACGGTCAATAACCGACTGAGCAAACTGGTCAAAGGAACGTCGTCCTCCTCCATCGTAGCTTGCAAAGCGGTGATGGCGCTATCTATCAGCGTCGCTTCTTCATGGTAAAACCCTTTGCGCTGGTAGAAATAATGGGCGCTGTCCAGACAACGGGCGATGATTTGCCACTGTCCTGTTTGAACAGCGTGTTGCCAGGCAGCGCGCAGATTGGCTTGTTCGGGGAGAATGGTTTGTATTGCTTCTTGACTTGCCCCTCGCTGCAGGTCATCTTGAAATGATTGCATGAAATCGGCGAAATAGATGCTGTGACGATTAAGAGCCTGCTCTGCAATGTTAATCATGTTTGGGCTGCTTAATTTTTCTCTTGCTAATTGACGCAAAAGCGAGTGCATTCTGAAACGTCCCGTTTCACTCCGATTCAGCAGGGCATGATGTTGCAAATTGTATAAGCCCGAAGTTGGATCATTTAACGCGGCTTCGGCCGCCTGCCGGGTGAAGCCGCCGCGAAAAATAGAGATTTGGGCCAGTAAAGTTTGTTCGCGAGGGTCGAGCAGCTTCCAGGTGTAGTCAAAGACGGCGTGGAGCGTGCGTTGTCGCGGGGGGAGGTCGCGCCGGTTGGTGTTTAGGAGCTGGAGGTTGCTGGTTAAGGCCGGCATTATCTCATCTACCATCAACCGCCCTAACGAAGCGGCTGCCAGCTCAATGCCCAACGGCATTCCCTGTACAAATTGGCAAATCGCCACCACCTCAGCCAGATGCTTTTCCAAATCGAATGGGGCTGGCATCCGGGCCGCCCGTTCGGCAAACAGGCGCACGCTTTCATTTTGCAATGCCTTAGCGATACTCGTTTCGCCCGAAACCTGCGTCGGCGTTTCCAGACCCGCTAATGGAAAAGCCACAGAGGCTCCCAAAGCCAGCGAAGTACGCGATGTGACCAGCAGGTGAATGTCGTCGCCAGCTTCCAGCAAATCCACAATGAGGTCGGAGGCGACGGTCAAAAATTGCTCGATATTGTCTAAAATGAGTAATATATTTTTCGAGGTCAACTGCCCCAACAGTTGCGACCAGAGATCGCTTTCGCCGTGGAAATATAAACCCATTGCCTGTCCCACCAAAGCGGCAACCCTATTCCTGACTTTTTCCGGGGCGTCATTTCCAATCTCTTCCAGGGAGACGAACCAGATACCATCTTTGAAAGGATGCCGTTCTGCTGCCAATAATTGTCGCCCGGACGCTAAGGCCAGACTGGTTTTGCCGATGCCGCCGATACCGGTGATGGAGATTAATGGATATTCAGGATTTAGCAGGGTGTTGTTGAGTTTTGTGATTTCTTTTTTGCGACCGAATAGCGGCGTAAGAGCGCGGGGCAGGTTATGCAATGGAGTGGGAGAGACGACAGGCGGTTCCAAAGAACCCTCTTGAATGGCTTCATACAGAGCCGTAGTGGCTGGCGCTGGGGGGATAGCGAGTTCTGTTTGCAGAAGATGACGGCATTTTTCATACACTCCCAATGCTTCCGAGACCCTCCCATCAAATGCCAACAAGCGCATTAACTGCCGCTGCGCCGTCTCGTCCAACGGATCCCAAGTCACCCATTGCTGGGCGGTGATGCCCCCCGCACTGAACGCCCCCTGTTCTTCCTGCCAGCCTGCCAATTGACGATAGCCGCGTATGGCGATTTGGCGTAAGCGTTCTTGTTCCATTACGAGCCAATCATTGAAGCGCGGGGCATGCGGCAGGGAGAATCCGGCCATAAATTCGCCGCTGTACAGTTCCAATCCTTGCGCTAAAAGGTTCACGGCCGTTACCGATCGTTCCTTACCCGCGCCTGCCAACATCGCTTGAAATCGCGCGGAATCTGTTTGGTCATAAACAGCAGGGGTGACGGTCACCGTTTTTCGGGTGACGACTAGATGATCCCCCACCTGTTTTCTCAGCCTGGCTAAAGCGGTGCGCAAATTGGAGAGCGACTGCTTGGTAGAACGCGCTTCCCACAGCAAATCAGCCACCGCTTCACGGTTATGTGTTCGCCCGGTGTGCGCTAAATACGCCAACAGGGCTATCTCTTTTTGGCTGCGAAAGCGGGTGATGGGCTGGTCGTGCAAACGAATAATGATTTCGCCCAGCAGGGAGATCTCAAGCATATAACTTTTAACGGATTTTGAATTTCCTAAGTTGAACTTCATTGTACTCGATCTCCCATCTGGAAGCGTATTTCTAGTTTCTGAAAGCGTGTTGGAAGCGTTTTGGAAGCGTTTGATGTTGTAATTTTGGTTCAGGCAAGGTTGGAAACAGTTTGACAAGGAAACGTATGACAAATTCACCCAACCTGCTTACCTATTTTTCACGGAAGTCATTATGTATACCGAAGGGTTAGTTATGGAAAACAGAATCATATCCTTATCCCGTCATGAAGTCGCAGAAATGGAAACGAAACGATTGTACGAGTCGATGTGTCATCGGTCGATGCTCGAACGCATCCGAATGGCCTTTAGCAAGCAGGCCAACAAACTCACACCTCTGCCTGAAGTGGTCGAAAATGCAGCAGGCCAACCAGAGAGCCACTATCTTGGCCGTCAAACAGTTTCTCTAAGCGTCATACGCGGCAGTAGCAACAGCGGTCGGACAATCGATTTCGATGCCAACTTCTGCCCGCGGCACACAAACACAAAGCAGCGCTGGTTCAGTATCGCCACGGCCCGCAAATTGGGCAAAGGACTACCTCCGGTCAGGCTTATCCAACACGGCAACACATATTTTGTTGAAGACGGGCACCATCGTATTTCCGTTGCTCTTGCGCTGGGCGACAGTGAAATCGAGGCTGCGGTTACTCGCCTGGGCCTATCCCCTGCTTTTTAAGCCAACCAATCCAGTCCACATCCCGCCACATACCTATTTCTTTCGTTTGTCCTATCGGGCAGCGCCAACGCTACACGACCAGCCCGACATCTCCTACAACATTGGAAGCGTTTTGAAAGGGCATGATTTATATGATGATGACAGAATATTCATAAAGTTTTCGTAAATATATTTTTTATTAACATCAATTTTCATCGAGGAACCTTACAGTCCTGTTTAAGGCATCGCTTTTGGAAAAACAATATGTCGGAACAAGCAGAGCAAGTCTATCAATCCTTCCTGGTACGCTGCTGGTTAATTCTACCAGTGACGGCCGATGAGCCACCAACGTGGCGGTTTGAACTGAGAGAGGTAACGGCCGAATCCCAAAAGCATCGATTCAGCGACCTTGAGCAGTTGAAAGCGTTTATGGCGGCAAAACTGGCGGCCATTGCTGCAAGCAGTAAGCAAGACAACCACATAGGAGAAAACCGAAAAGGAAACAACCCATGAATGCGACAATAAATTAGATTCGAGAATGGCTGATTGTACCAATTAGACAAGGAGAAATAAATCATGAATGAAAAATTTTTTAAGCATATCTCAGTAGGGAAAGACGGCAGCATTTGGGCTGCTGGTAAAACGGATGGAACCATCTTCCGCCTGTTCGGTGACGCCGGGATTGTGGGCTGGACGCCGGATAAGGTTGGCAAAGCGGAGATCATCGCCGCCGTTGACTGGGGCAACGCCTGGTGCGTCAACAAAGCCCACGAAATCTGGCATCTGACGAATGCCGACAGTTTGGATAAAGGCGGCGCGTGGGCGAAGGTGCCAACGCATAGCGGCCGGGCCGACGCCAGGACGATCTCCGTCGGACACGATGGCACGGTCTGGTATACCCAGACGGACGGAACCATCTTCCGCCAGCCCCAGCCCGGCGATGGCACGGGATTGGGGTTGTCTTGGGTGCAAGATAAACGACTGGGCAAAGTCAAGGCAAAAGCGGTTGCCATTCACGCTCAGGATGACGCCTGGTGTATCAATAAACAGGGCGAAATCTGGCGTTGGGCAGGCGGCGTGTGGACGCACACCCCCACCCACAGCGGGCGGGCGGATGCCAGGACGATTTCAGTCGGCAGCGATGGCGACGTCTGGTATAGCGATAAAAACGGCATCATATTCCGCAACGCCCGGCCCGGCGAGGGCAATGTTGAAATTTGGAAAAGAGACAAGATCGGCGATCAAAAGCGGATGGGGATGGCGGTCGTTCTTGCCGTTGCCACCCGGGATCTCGTCTGGTGCCTCAACGAGAAGGGCGAGGTCTGGCGCGCTTTCGACCACAAATGGCAGCAGCTCGTGGAGAGCGGGCCGGACGGGAAAACGTGGACATACACAGTTAAGCGGGGTGACGGCCTGATGGCGATTGTGCGTAAGGAATTCAAACTCAAAGACCCGCAGCATACCCAGGAAATCGCCCGGCTGGTCAACCTCATCGTGGCTCAGAACGGGATCAAAAATCGGAATAGGATAAAGCCCGGCGACGTACTCACGCTGCGCTACTAACGCACAGGCGGCAGGGTGCAGCCGCTCCACATTATCAATCACAGAAGTGGCGTCTCGTAACCAGGCGTCCAATAGTTTTTTCGTCAGCGTTCCGACCCTGAATTTAAATTCAGGTTGGGAAGCAAACAAAAAACAAGGAGAAAATCATGAGCAAAATTCGCAAATTTGCAATATTCGTTTTCGTGGTAATGCTATTCAGTTTTGCCACTGCTAGTTCAATTTATGCGGTTGCCCCGGCCGGTCTGGTGAGCTGGTGGCCAGGCGAAGGAAATGCCAATGATATTGCTGGTACAAATAACGGCACGCTGCAAGGCGGCGCAACGTTTGTGCCGGGAATTGTCGGCCAGGCATTCAGCTTAGATGGTGTAAACGACTACATTGATGTTGGGGCCGGATATAATCTCGATTCAATGACGCTTGCTGCATGGGTTTTTATAGACCCGGCAACGAATACCGGTGATCGACGAATCATTAGTAAGGACAACTACACCCTGCTAGGACCACGAAAACTCTTCACGTTAAAGAGCAGTTCGAATGCTTGGGGCGCACCTGGTCGGGCATCGTTCCAACTCCATATCGCTGGAGCAAACGAAATATTATCAGCTCCATCACCCCTTACCGCAGGCTGGCATCACATAGCCGGTGTTCGTGACACGGCCGTTGGACGATTCGAACTATATGTTGATGGGGCGCTGGTTGCCAGCAAAACCCCCACAGTTTTAGGCCCCATTGATTCAGCGGTATCAACTGTGATTGGTCAAGTTAGTCCCGTATATAATGCTGAATTCTTTAACGGCCTTATTGACGAAGCCGAGATTTACGACCGTGCGCTCTCCGCTGCAGAAATCGAGGCCAATGTCGCGCCGGCAGCGCCGATTGTGCTAATGGATGCTACGGCTCTGGCCTTATCTAATGGCAACGTTGTTTCAACATGGGATGGGCAAACCGCCGCGGGGACGCCCACTTATTTGACAAATCAAACGCCCAACGGAAAGCCAGCCGTAGAATTTAACGGAGGCGGGGATCGCATGGGAGACAATATTCCCCTTTCACCTTCCGCAGCAGGAGACTGGATCGTTGTTGCAGTCATTAAACCAAACAATATAGGCGCCTATCATAATTTGGTCGATGATGATGCATCGAACCGACCAATGCTCTGGATCGATCCTGCGTACAACTATGAACTGAATTTTTCCGGTGGAAGTGGCGCCAAGGGCGCCGGATCGGGATCTGGCGGATGGGATATTGTCATCGCAGACTCACGGCTCAATCAGCTTTACATCAATAGTCCCACACCAAATGCGACTGGCAGAAGTCCGATCGCTTTTTCCGCCGGGGAATCGTTTGACTTCTTTCACCGCGACGGTGGCCAGACTTTCCAAGGGTTGGTCGCAGAACTGCGAATCTATAACGATCGCGCCGATTTTGGTAGCGACTTTGCCTCCCTTCATAATGAATTGTATGCCAAATACTTTGCTATCGTAAATGAAGCGCCCACCGCCAACGCGGGCGGACCGTACAACGGCAACGAAGGCGCAGCTATCGCCATGAGCGGGGCCAGCGCCTCAGACGCGGACGTGGACCCGCTCACTTACAGTTGGAGCGTGGATTCGACCCTGTGCAGTTTCGATAACGCCGGTCTGCTCAATCCCAACCTGACCTGCAGCGACGACGGCAGCTTCAATGTCACGCTGACCGTGGATGATGGGGTCAACCCGGCAGTCAGCAGTAGCGCGGCGGTTACGGTTAACAATGTGGCGCCAACGGCCGTTGCCAGCGCCGCCCAAACAACCTTGGAATGCACCGTCGGCGGCGTAACCGCCGCCCTGGACGGCAGCGGCTCAACCGACCCGGCCGGCGTGGCCGACTCCCTGAGCTACACCTGGATAGGTTCCTTCCCCGAAGGCGGCGGCACAGTCACCGGCGTCAATCCCATCGTGACCCTGACCGGCGTAGGCACACACCTGATTACGTTGACGGTTGACGATGGCGATGGGGGAACGGGATCGGACACCGTTCAGGTATCGGTAGTGGATACGACGGCTCCTGTGGTCACGGCCAGCCTGGACCTTCAAGGTCATGGGGATGAAAAACATGATGATGATGAGGGACGCTTCTTCGTCCATTTTGGGGCGACAGACGCCTGCGACCCAAATCTCACTGTAAGCGCAGTTTTGCTGGTACATGGCTGGCCGGCGCCAGTTTCGGTGGCGGACGGACAGCTCATTGAGTTTGAATTCGATGACGAAGAGGCTGAAGTAGAGTGGGAAACAAAGCGCGACGGAAGTTGGGAGCTGGAGATCGAAGGGCCGGCATTGACTTTACAGGTTACAGCTACAGATGCTTCTGGGAATTCGGCCGTGGTTGAAATTCAGCCGGTGGGACTCAACCCGGACAACGATGATGATTATGATATTGCGGACGATGACGATTAGAAGGAAAAGAAGAAATTGGGTCCAAAATAGCCAGGTCTGCCCTCCACATGGAGGGCAGACTTATATTTGACATAATTGGGATTCGATTCCCCACCAAAACAGGAGACATCACAAGCTGGACACAATTACGATACAAATAGTGGGGTTCGTGCCAGAGATTTTTGGATGCGGCTTTGCTGCGATGCGGTTATTCGAGGTGGTGACGCAGGTGGCTGGTGGGGCTGGTTTGGCGCGGCGCCAATTCATTCAGAATCTCGTCAACCTCTTCGTGGAGCAGGTTCCGGCCTGCGATCTCGGCCGGTTTCTCTGCTTCGAGGTCTTCGATGAAGTCGCCCAGTTCGGTACCGTCAGGGTCATTCCCCATGGGATGCGTCAGGCTAACTGGCCAGCGGCTGATGTGCAACAATCAGTGGGCCCGATCGACGGGCAAATCCATCGCTTCAGCAATTTCCGGGATTGTCGGCGGCCGTTCACCACCCCACCACCGCCCAACCATACCGCCAGCAAGCCCAGGAAATCGTCGCCACCATCGCCTATCACGCCGGTTCAGACGAACTGCGGGCATCCTTTCTGTCCCCGTCGGCGGTCAGGCAGCTTCTAACCGAATGAAAGGAGGGGGAGAAGAACGTCACCATCCCCGTTCCATCCAAAAAAAGTCCCGGCAGACTTCGATCCGCCAGGACTTCATTTTTCCGCTTCACACTTCACGCGATCACTTCACGATATTCACCAACCTGCCCTTCACCACAATCACCTTGCGCGGTTCTTTGCCATCCAGGTGACGCTGTATCTTCTCTGAGGCCAGGGCTTTGGTCTTCAATTCCTCATCCGACAGCCCGGCCGGCAGCTCCATCTTATCGCGCACCTTGCCATTGACCTGAACCACCAGGGTGATGGTTTCCTCTTTGGCAACTTCCGGGTCCCATTGGGGCCAGGCCTGCTGATGAATGCTGTACGGCCGTCCCCGTTGCGCCCACAACTCCTCCGTAATATGCGGAGCAATGGGAGCGAGGACGAGCAGCAGATTGTCTACCGCTTCATTCCACGCTTCGGCCGTGACATTGCGTTTGTCTTGAGCCGTGCGGATGCTGTTGCGCAGCTCCATGATGGCAGCCACGGCCGTATTAAACGAAAATGATTCCAAATCCTCGCCCTCTTTTTGTATCACTTGATGCATCTTACGGCGCAGGGCGCGATTCGCCTGCTCATCCACCTGGCCCGGCTCATACGCGTGGATGGCCAGACTCCACACATCGTTGAGCAGCCGTTGCGGCCCTTTGATGCCGTCGTAATTCCAGGGGCCGCCCTGATCCCACTTGGCGAAGAACATCAGGTACGTTCTCACCGTATCCGCGCCGAACTTCTGCACCAGGTCATCCGGAGCCACCACATTACCGCGCGACTTGGACATCTTTTCGCCATCTTCGCCCAGCACCATGCCCTGGTTGAATAGCGCCAGCATCGGTTCGTCGAAATCCACCAGTCCCATTTCTCGCATTGCCTTGGTGAAGAAGCGCGTGTAAATCAGATGCATGGTGGCATGCTCAATGCCACCTGTGTATTGATCCACCGGCAGCCAATATGCACCCTCCTCCGGGTCAAAGGGATGCTCGCTGTCTTGCGGGCTGAGATAGCGGTATTGGTACCAGCTGGAACACATGAAGGTGTCCATGGTGTCCGTTTCCCGCAGTGACGGCTCCTGGCAGATGGGACAGGTCGTGTGCAAAAACTCTTCATGGAACTTGAGCGGGCTTTCCCCAGTGGGAATGAATTCCACATCCTCCGGCAGCAGCACCGGCAGGTCCTCGTCGGGCACAGGTACGGCCCCGTGATCGGGACAGTAAATGATGGGGATGGGCGCGCCCCAGTATCGCTGGCGGCTGATGAGCCAATCGCGCAGACGGTAGTTGACGGCCGCCTTCCCTATCTTCTTCTCCTCCAACCAGGCAACCACCTTACCAATCGCTTCTGACATCGGCGTGCCGTCGAATTCACCGGAGTTGATCATGTGCCCTTCGCTCTTGGACGTGTACGCTTCAGCCAGCGGACCATCTTCATCACTGCGGCCGGGAGCGCGGATGACCTCGATGATGTCCATGCCGAATTTGGTCGCGAACTCAAAGTCCCGTACGTCGTGAGCGGGTACAGCCATAATCGCGCCGGACCCGTACGTCATGAGCACGTAGTCAGCCACCCAGATGGGAATTCGCACGCCGTTCACCGGGTTGATGGCATACGCGCCGGTGAAGACGCCTGTTTTCTCCCGGTCGGCCGTTTCCCGGTCAATGTCGCTCATCCGCTGCGCCTGTTCCCGGTAAGCGAGCACGGCGTCCGCCTGTACCGGCGTTGTAATTTTGTCCACCAGCGGATGCTCTGGGGCCAGCACCATGAAGGTCGCCCCCCAAAGCGTATCCGGCCGGGTGGTAAAAATCTCAATCGGATCGCCGTCCTCCGTGTGGAAGGTGACGTCAGCCCCGGTTGATTTACCGATCCAGTTACTCTGCATCACCTTCACCCGCTCCGGCCAGTTAATCTGGCTAAAGTCGAGCAGCTCCTCAGCATAATCCGTAATTTTGAAGAACCATTGATCCAAATCTTTCTTAATCACCGGTGTGCCGCACCGCTCACAGTGGCGATCATCCCCCCACACCTGTTCGCGGGCCAGCGTCGTGTTGCAGTTGGGGCAGAAGTCCACGGCCGCCATCTTGCGGTATGCCAGCCCCATTTCCACCAGCTTCTTGAAGAACCATTGCGTCCACCGATAGTAAGACGGGTCGGAGGAAACTGCCTCACGCTCCCAATCAAACATCGCCCCCATGCTGCGCAACTGCCCCCGCATCCTTGCGATATTGGCATACGTCCACGTCTTCGGATGGATGCCGCGCTTGATGGCCGCATTTTCAGCGGGCAGACCAAAGGAATCGAAGCCCATGGGAAAGAGGACGTTGTACCCCTTCATGCGCATGAAGCGGGCGCGGGCGTCACTGGGCGTCATGGCGTACCAGTGACCGATGTGCAGGTCGCCTGAGGGGTAAGGGAGCATCGTCAAGGCGTAATGTTTCGGTTTGCTGTGGTCAACCTTCTGCCGGTACAGACCCGTTTCCTCCCACTGCCGCTGCCATTTAGGCTCGATTTCTTGGGGATTGTAGGTATTGCTCATTTTCGCTCCTCATTTGTGTTCAAATATCAGGTATTCCAGTGTCAGGTGGTCAGACGCTACCTTGTCACCCTTTCTCCCTGTCACCTGGTCACACCTGCAAGAATTCAATCGCTTTAGGCGCAAAATCGGCCGCGTTTTTCGGGGCCGCGCTGTGCCCGCCGGTCGGATACGTCTCCAGCTGGCAGTCAGGGATTGCCTCCGCGAACTGGGCCGCATAAGTGAACGGAATCATCAGATCATCTTCGGCCCAGGCCAGCAAAACGGGCTGCGTAAGTCGGCGCAGCCGGTCAAGATTGCGCAGCGCGGGCGCGGTTAAAATGAGATGGCTGATGCGTTGGGGGTGGGTGACGGCCGTTTTCACCGCAATGCCGCCGCCCCAACTCTTGCCCATCAGGACGGCCGTCTCCGCATCCAGCCCATCTAGTATCTGAAGCATGCAGGTCACCGCCTCATCGCCTCTCATCGGCCCCGGTTTCACCGGCTTGCTCTGGCCCCAGCCGGGCATGTCTACCGAAACAACGCGAAATCCGGCCTCGCCCAACGGCCGCATCAGGGGTTCCCAGATGTGCCAGCCGTTGCGCTGGCTCCAACCGTGCAGCCCCAGGACAAGACGGCCGTCATCCGGCCCGGCCGTCCGGCCAAAAACCACGCCAAATGTCGTCTCAATCCATACGTCCTGCAACATGATCGCATCACTCCCTGCTAGCGGCCGTTCGTCGGGCAAAGCTCAAGCGTGTAGGAGGCAAACAGACCGGCATCTGCTGCCTGCGTCTGGCCGGGCAGGACAGGCCGGCCCTGGAAAGTGACCGGCAGTTCTTCGCCGGCCGGAAATGGGCCTACTTTTCCCACAAACGGCACATCAGCCGTAACCTCACCGTCACTGCTGAACGCGAATTCGTAACGGCCCGGGGGGATGGCAAATGTTTCGCGCCCGCCGGACGGGAGAAAAACGCGCACTTCGCCAATCACCGGCGCCGGATACCGTTCGTCAATGAGGATGGGGCAATGGTTGATGACAGTCACGGTGGGCAATGAAACTTTGACGCCGACCACCATGACAGCTCCTCCGGCCAGCCATACCAGCAGCCGGACCCACCATTGTTCCCACCCGCCGGGCAGCGAAAGGCCGCGGCCGATCACGCCGGCATCAGCCATGCCCCTGGCAGCGGCCGTCCGCCACGCCTCTTGTTCGGCCGCGCCCAGCAAGTCGAACTGCTTCACGCCGATAATTTCGTACTCGTCGGCCAGTTGATGCGGTAAGTCCAAGTCATCCAACTTGCCGGCCGCTTCTGCGGGAATGCCAATTAACAAGCGAATGCTGCCTGCGGCCGTGGCGATCAAGCTCACCTCGTCCGCCCCCACCCCCAAAAGCTGCGCCAACGCCCGCACCAGGTCCGGCCTGCTTTTGAGCTTGTCATTCGAGAGAATGACCTGCACCTTGGTACGCGGCCGGCACCCTCCCAATGACGCCAGAAGCCGTGTCATCTCGTCATCCGGCCGCAACTTGATGATCTGCGCCACCAGGCAGCTCAGGTTCCCCTTCCGCTCAAAATAGCTGATCAAACCCCGCGCAAACTCTGACTTGGTCTGATGGGGAAACATCTCATAATCAACACTCAAGTCAAACGCCAGGTTCTTCAACTCATCCAGGTTGAAGCGCTCGACCAGGAACTGCCGCAGGGTGGCGCGCTCTTCAGCCGACAGGCTCGACATACCTTCACTCCATAACAAAAAAACCCTTTCGCTCAGAGACGAAAGGGTTTCCGCGGTACCACTCTGATTGATGGCGCGCTAACCAATGTTAGCGGAAGTGGACCTGAAGGGACTCGAACCCTTGACCCCCACAATGCCATTGTGGTGCTCTCCCAACTGAGCTACAGGCCCATGACAATGCACAATTATCAATGAACAATGAGCAAATGGCAAATCTTCCTCACTGTCCATCAGCAATCGAGCAATTCCATCCTCTTAAAACGCTTAACGTGCGCAATCCGGCGGTAACTACTTCCCCAAAATCAGCATTCAGCCCATCATCACTGGTTGCTGAACATGACTTTCATCACCGCGGCTCCCAGGCGAGTTCGGCGCTTAAGTTGTCGCGCTTCCAGCCAATGGCGCAACTCTCTGCTTCACGAAAAGATTGGCCTACTACTCCTGTTCGCTGCCTTTTCTTTCTTCAGTTTTCACAACCGGGCTGATACAGCCGGCTGAGGTGGACCTGAAGGGACTCGAACCCTTGACCTCTACAGTGCGATTGTAGCGCTCTCCCAGCTGAGCTACAGGCCCGAAAGCGTCGAGTATCTTAGCCCAGCACCCCCGCCTTGTCAAGATGGGTACTGGCGCTATACTGGTACCCACGCGCAGGCTGTCGAGCATTTTGTGGGGGTCAATTCACTTCCCCGACACACGGCCGCCGGCGGGGAAACTGACCGACGAAAGGAATCAGAAATGAAAAAATACCGCATTTCGCTGGAATACTGCGTCCCCTGAAACTATGCTGCACGCGCCGTCAGTGTGACGGAGGATATTCTCACGCATTACCAGCATATCATCGAAAAGTTTGAGTTGATTATGGGCAGCAAGGGGGCGTTTGAGTTTAAAGTGGATGGAGAGCTTTTGTTTTCTAAACACCAACTCAGCCGCCATGCGGAACCGGGAGAAGTGTTGGCGCTGTTCAAAGAATATGTCGGCCCTGATGTTCCAACCTATCCTCAAAACTAGCGGGATGAGCTAGAAACAACCCTATGTTGGCCCTTTAGCGCTTACGTAATCCAGTCACGATTCACGGCATCCCAATTACGATGCTGGTAGGTGCGTTTGCACTCCTGGCATACCTGGGCCGCGTCCACATGGCCGCTTGATCGCCAGCGCCAGCGCACCGTCGTCAGATGATAACGGCAGGTCGGCCGGTAGCAGATGGGACAGTCTGCACCATCTGCCAGCCCGCTCTGGCCGTGACGCCGCCGGAAGAGCGGGTCTTCATCGCATAAATGGCATCGTTTGACACTCATCGGATTCGTGAAGCGGGAATGGGTGCATTCACGCTTCGTACTGGTGAAATCCTTCGCCGCTTTTACGGCCGAGCCGGTCGGCTGCAACCAGGCGCTTAAGCAAGGGTGACGGCCGATACCGGTCCTCGCCCCATTCTTCAAACAGCCCCGTCATCACGCCCAACACCGTATCCAGACCAATGAGATCCGCCCAGGCCAGCGGGCCGTGCGGGTAGTTGGTGCCCAACTGCATCGCCCGATCAATATCGGCCGCTGTGGCCACGCCTTCCATGAGCGCACTGGCCGCCTCATTGATGATGCAGCAAACCGTGCGCGCCCGCACCAGCCCCGCCCCATCCACCACCTCAACCGGCTCCTGGCCCAGACCGCGCCAGAAATCGGCCGCCCTGGCTGCCGCTTCGGCGTCCGTTTGCAGCGCGGCCGCCAGTTCCACCACCCCGTCAGCGGGGATCGGAGGTAGCAGCCCAAAGCCGACTACCCGGCCGGGGTCAGGCACCCACGAGGCCGCCAGCGTCGCGCTTGTCGCCAGCGCAGTGGTCAACAGCAGCGCATCCCGGCGAACGGTGCCGCCTAGCGCCGACAACAGCGCTTTCTTGGCCGCGGCCGATTCATTATGCAGCTCAATCACCACGTCCGCCTCGGCCGCTTCCGGCATGTCGCCCCCATTCTGCACGGCCGCAGTGAAATCCTCAACCAGGTATAGCGTCGTGTCATGCCCGGCCCGGATGCACAACTGCCCCACTTCTTCCAGCAGGGGCATCTCCCCAGCGATCACAACCTTCATTTAATCCACCTCACATCACGCTGCCTGAGTCCCGGCTGAGTATACCGGCTTTCGCGGCCGATGGCAGCCGCTCCGGCTGCGGCGACCCATCCACCTGCGCCAGGAACGCCAGCACCACCTGGTTAAACTGCTCCGGCTGGTCAATGGGCGTGGCGTGGCGCGAATCTTCGATCACGTGCAGGCGGGCATTGGGCATCTCCGCCGCGTATGCCTCCTTGACGGTGATCGGCGTGTAATCCTCCTCGGCCGCTACGACCAGCGTAGGGCAGGCGATCTGCGATAGTTGCGCAGCCACGCTCCAGCCGACAAGCGCCCGCAGGCTCGCCAGGTAAGCGCGTCGATCGTTTTTTGCCCAGCGCTCCGCAATCAATTGACGCAGCGTGGCCTGATCCGGCTTGGGAAACAATCGGGGCGCCAGGAATTCACCCATGCGCCGCATGCCCATGATTCGGGTGATGAGCATGCGCTGCTGGACCTGGAGCTTTTCCTTAAACGTCCGGGGGACCAGTTCCGGGCCGCAGTTGACAAGCGCCATGCTTTTGAGCAGTTCCGGAGCATCCACGGCCAGTTGTAAAGCGATCATCCCTCCCATGGAAATGCCGACCACATGGACCGGGGCCAGTGCAAGCCGGCGGATGAATTCGGCCGTATCTGCGGCAAACATGGGTAAGGAGTAAGGGCCTTTCGGCTTGGCGGAACGGCCGTGCCCGCGCATGTCCACAGCAATCACGCGGTACTGTCGTGAAAACACAGGCATTTGCAGTTCCCAATCGCGCACGCTGGATCCCAACCCGTGCAGCAGCAGTAACGGCCGTCCGCGGCCGCGCTCCTCATAATACATGGTGATGTCTCGCACCCGAATCTCAGGCATATCCTTCTTCCTTGCAAAGCGCACCAGGATGGTTCACGGCTTACGGTTTACCGAATACGGTTCACGGCTCGCGCCAATCCACCACACACCGCCCCCGGTCAATACTCCTCAGCCATCGGCGCGTATTTTACCAGCATCACACAGGCCAGACATCGTTTGTCTTGGCAATCAGTTATGCTATTCTTACGGGAATGGAACTACAAGCGTTGAGCGGCCAATTGCATATCGTCAACGGGGAGCTGCAAGAGGGAGCGGCCGTTCCCGGCATCCTGGCCCAACCAGCCCCGCCTAAAGCGGTGCGCGGGCGGGCGCGGGATTTTCTGTTCGTCCACCTCTCCCTCACCGGCAAGCCGGAGGAAACGGCCGAACTGACGCAGGAACTGCTGGACGCCGTCAGCCAGCGGTATTACGAATCCACCGGCAGTGTGACAGCCGCGCTGCGCCGCGCTGTTATCGAAGTCAACACCCACCTGCTGCGCCTCAATCTGGGCGGGAGCGATGTGGTTCGGGAAGGAGCCATTACCTGTGCTGTCCTGCGCGACGGCGAGGTATTTGTGTTGCAGGCAGGAGAAGCACTCGCTTTGCTGGGCCACAACTTCGGCATTGAGCGCCTGCCGGCCGAACCGCCGGAAAACGCCACGCCGCTCGGCCGCAGCGCGGGCGTGGATTTTCGTTACTTTCACCAGCGTCTGCAGCCGGGCGATATGCTGCTCCTCGCCGATCCGCGCATCGCCTACCTGCCCACGCAGACATTAACTCCTGCCCTGGTGGACACTGAGATCGAATCTGGTTTGGAAGCATTGAAGCAAATCGTGGGGACGGATTCTGCCCGCCTGCTCCTGGTCGAGATCACTGACGAAGCGCCAGCAGACCTCCCTGATCTGACTCAGCCGGTTGTGAGCAGCGCCGAACCGCTGGCCACGGCCCCCACCCCGCTCCCTCGCCGCGAATCAGGACAGATGCCCGCCGTGCCGGCCACAGCGCGACGCCCTCAGCCTGGCTGGCGTGCGCCGGTGCGGGCGCTTGACGACGGATTGGGCGCACCGGTGCGGCCCGGATTGAACATGGAAGCAACCGCCCGGCGGGCCACATCACACGCAGCGATGGGATTGTCCCGCTTTACCGGCTGGCTGGCGGACCTGTTGGTCAGGCTGCGGCCGCCCCGCCGGGACGTGGAAGAAAGCAGCGGCTGGGCGCTGCCAGCCATTCTGGCCATTGTGATTCCCATCATCATCGCCGTCATCGTGAGCACCGTGTACTTGCAGCGGGGCCGCGTCCGCCGCTTCGCCCAGATCAAAGTGGAGATGGGGCAAAATCTGGCGCTGGCGGAGGAAGCGGGCGAGGATGAAGGGTTGGCCCGCGCCCATTACGCCGCCGTTCTGGAACTGGCGCAAGAAGCGGAAGCGGTACGGCCGGGCGACGATGAGATAAACCTCCTGCGCCAGCAAGCCCAATCCGCGCTGGATTTGATGGATGATGTCACGCGCTTACAGGCAGAGCTTCTCTATGAATACTCGGAATCCACCGGCCTGACGGCCGTGGTGCTGCGCGAGGGCCTAAATGGCGGCATTTACACGCTGGATCAGGCCAACGGCTTCGTCTACCGGCACGAGACAGACGAATCCTATACCACGATGACAACAACGGGGCCAGAACGAATCGCATTTGGCGGTCAGGTGATTCGCGGCTTCGTCATGAACCGTATTGTGGACATTATGTGGCGGCCGGCAGGCAACGCTGTAACCCGTGACGGGCTGGCGATGTTGGACAGTGGCGGCGTGCTGTTCAGCTATTATCCCAATCTCGGCGATACGCGCGCCGTCGGCCTGGACAAGGCCAGCCGGTGGCAATTGCCCACCGGCATCGCTGCCTACGACGAACGACTGTATATTCTGGACCAGAGCGCGCGCCGCATCTGGAAGTATTTCCCCAACTCTGACGGGTTTTACCTGGACGAGGAGGACAGTTACATCCAATTTGCGGGGGATGCCCAGTTGCCGGAACTGGAAAGGGCCACGGACTTCGACATTTACAGCGAGGATGGCAGTCTGGCGGTAGCCTATAGCGACGGCCGTTTCCGCTACTACGACACCGCCTCCGGCCGCATTTTGTGGGATGAGACCCAACTGCTGCAAAAGGGGTTACGGATGCCGTTCCGCAGCCCCACGACGGTGGAGATCGTCGGGCGCGGGCTGAATGCCTCTATCTTCGTCGCCGATCCGGGCAGCGGCCGCATCATTCAGATCAGCCGGGGCGGCAATGTGCTGGCCCAGTTTAAGGCAACGGACGAACACGGCCGTGAGTTGTTCACAGACATCAGCGACTTCGCCATTGCCGAACTGCCTCTGCGCATTATGGTCACGATCGGCAACAAGCTCTACATTTGCACGCTTCAGTAGGGGAAAGCTCAGATTGAACTTGCACCCTCGTTGCGGCCGTCTTCCAGTCCGCCCTACCTGAATTCCATCCAGCGCCTCTAATCTTATCCTTCCGGCGACAGCACCATGACATCCTGGCGGGGGAATGCCAGATCAATCCCTTTTTCAGCAAAGACCAGGTGAATCCGGCGGCGCAAATAACGCTGCACGCCCCAATGCTGACCGGGCAGCGTCTTCACCATGATGCGCAGGCGCACAGCCCAATCGTCCAACCCCTCTACTCCCGTCACCACCGCCGGCTCCAGCAGCGATGGGGCGATCGTGTCGTCCTCCTGCATCGCCGCGCCAATTTCCTCTAATGTCTGCACCGCCCTGTCCACATCCGCATCGTAGGTGATGCTGACATCCACGATGGCCCGCGACCAGTCACGCGACTTGTTACACACGATCCGAATTTCCCCATTGGGCACGATATGCAATGCGCCGTATAAGTCACGGATGATGGTCGCGCGCAGCGTCATCACCTCCACAACTCCGGACAGGCCGTCTATCTCAATGAAGTCGCCTACCGTATATTGATTCTCCAACAAGACAAACAGGCCGCTGATCATATCCTTCACCAGCGTCTGCGCGCCCAACCCAAAAGCCAACCCCACCACGCCGACGCTGGCGAGCACCGGCGTGATAGCGATGCCTAATTCGGTCAAAACCATCAGCAATGTCGTGCCGATGATAATTGCCAGCCCGGTGCTGTTGACTACGCGGACGATGGTGATCGTCCGCTTGTCCAGGTCGCTGCCTTCGACATCATCCATCTCCTGAATCTGACGGCTGATGGCGCGGGTGATGACACGCAGCAGCCGGTAAGAGATGAAGGCAACGATTATGATTAACAGGATGGGCACACCATGATCAGCCAGCCATGCCATGACGGGTTCCATGTCTACCATAGGTTTTTTCCTCTTTTATCTGGGTTTAGGTAAACCACTGGTTTACGGGCGCTCACTCAGCGTAATCGTAAAAGCCACGGCCGCTCTTCCGGCCCAGACGGCCGCTCTCGACCATACGTTTCTGGATCGGGTGCGGGCGGTACTTCGGGTCCTGGAAGTAAGCTTCGTAAACAGACTGGGTGACAGTCAGGTTGACATCACAACCGACCAGGTCAATCAACTCAAAAGGCCCCATGCGGAAACCGAGCGACTTGAGCAGCCGGTCAATGGTAGGCACCTCGGCCACGCCTTCACCGAGGAGGCGCAGCGCCTCGCCGTAAAACGGCCGTGCGACGCGGTTGACGATGAAGGCGGGTGTGTCTTTGCACAGGACGGCCGTCTTGCCCAATCGCTCCACGTAAGCCAGGCCCGCTGCCAGCGTCCCGTCGCTGGTAAAATCGCCCCGAACCACTTCTACCAGCCGCATGATATGCGCCGGATTGAAGAAATGAAGCCCCAGGAACCGGTCGGGACGCTCGGTGGCGCTGGCCAGAGCGTTTACACTCAAACTGGACGTGTTGCTGGCAAAAATGGCGTGGTCGGCGGCGGCCGCATCCAGTTGGGCAAAGATTTCCCGCTTCAGCTCCATCTTCTCCGGGGCGGCTTCGATGATCAGGTCGGCGGCGGCCGCATCTTCCAGCGCCGTCGTCAGCCGGAACGCCTCCTTTGCCCAAGCGGCCACATCGGTGGCCGTCTTGCCCCGCGCCACCCCCTTATCAATTGAAGCATGAATGCGGCTGAGCGCGTCGGACAGCAGCGTCTCTGCCACGTCATAGAGAATCACTTGGTAACCGGCCAATGCCGTCGCCTGGGCGATGCCCCGCCCCATTGTCCCCGCGCCAATCACTGCCACTGTTTTCATATCAACCTCAGCCCTACATCCCCTTAAACTCAGCTGGCCGCTTCTCCAGGAACGCCTGCACCCCTTCAGCAAAGTCGTGACTGCGGCCGGCCACTTCCTGAAGCTGCGCCTCGTACACCAGGGCTTCATCCAGGCTCATGCCCCACGACTTCTGCATGGCGCGTTTGGCCAGACCGTACGCCAACGTCGGCCCGTTGGCCAATTTTCGCGCCCAGGCGGCCGTAATTTCCATGAGCTGGTCAGCCGGGACCACCTGGTTGACCATGCCCCATTCCAGCGCCCTGGCCGCCGGAATCTTATCGGCCGTGATAGCCATCTCGTAAGCGCGCGCATACCCGATCAACCGGGGCAGGAACCAGTTGGTGCCACTGTCGGGCACCAATCCCACCCGGCTGAAGGCAAGCATAAAACTCGCCCTGTCTGAGGCGATGCGGATGTCGGCGGCTAGGGCCACGCCGCAGCCAGCCCCGGCGGCGATGCCGTTAATCGCGCCGATAATGGGTTTCTCCAGGGTCACCATCCGCTTGACCAGCTTGTGGTAGCCCTGGCGTAAATGCTCGCTGATGGAGAACTCCCCTTCGCGCGCTTCGACCTCGGCCAGGTCCTGCCCGGAGGAGAAACCACGGCCGCGGCCGGTGATCACCACACAGCGCACCTCTTTGTCCCGTCCTACCTGCTTGAACGCATCAGTCGTCTCGTGGATCATCTGATCGTTGAAAGCGTTAAGGCTGGACGGCCGATTCAGCGTGATGGTGGCCACGCCGTCGGCCGTTTCATACAGAATGTAGTCGTAACTCATCGGTTGATCTCCTCAGAAAGCGAGAACGTGAAACATGATTGACGCTTCACCTGTCACGCCTCACATTTCACGTCCGTCAATCCAAAGCAGGTACGCTGATGTCAGCTTATCTGGGCAACCATCGCCTTGAAATCCCAATACCCTTCCAGGTGGCTGATCAACCCCTCCTCGTTGAGGGTAAAAACGTTGATACCGGCAAATTCGGCCGTCTTGCCTGACCGGGCAGTGGCCTTCGCAGTCCAACTCACGGCCACCCGGTCCCCGGTCGCAAACAACTCGCCAGGGGTCATCTTAAAGGCGGCCCAGGTACGCTCCATCCCGTCCATGAACCTATTCAATCCAGCGACGCCTTGAAGCGGCCGTCCCCCATACGGGTCCAGCACGGCCGCGTCCTGGCTAAAACAGGCCAGATACGCCTCCCGGTCAATGGCGTTCAATGCCTGGAAGTAATTATTCACCGAATTCATCATCATCCTCGTCGAATTCCTCTTCCAATTCCTCCACGACATCTACCGCCACCCACAATTGCAGCAGCGGCCCATCATCCACCTCATGGAGGCGCATGGCAACTACATCCACCTGCTGGCGCATGCGCAATTCGTCCGGGAAATCCAGCCGTACCGGCCGCCTTTCTTTCCATGCCCGCTGGCACCGTTCCAGGATGTCCTGGCCGTTCAAGGTGCGCAACTGGCACACAGCCACGTCGTGGCCGACCGGCCCTTCCTGCAAGGATTGCAGCCACCGCTGCGGGCTGGGGATGAATTCAGGGGTTGGGCCTTCGATTATTTCGATCAATTCAGGTTCGCTTTCTTTCACTTCTCGGCACCACGAATAAAAAGGATGCGGATCTCCACCGATGTTTGTGCTCGTCAGGGAGAGCCGGATTTATTTGATGAATCCCTAGTCTACTTCCACTCTAAACGGCAGGCAACCCGTCTCCAATTCCGCTCATGTTCGGCGGCCGCTTCCCGTTTCGGCACCAGGTTCACGTGGACAATGCCTGCGCCAGGTCAGCAATGAGATCAGCCACGTCCTCTAAACCGACAGACAGCCGCACCAACCCGGGCATAACACCGCTGGCCGCGATTTCCTCATCGCTCTGCACGGCCGACACCGTGCTGGCCGGATGCGTGATGAGGGAATGCACCCCTCCCAGGCTGACAGCCAGGGTGATGAGCTTCAGCTTCTGCAACAAAGCATACCCGGCGGCGCGGCCGCCAACCAGGTCAAAACAAACCATGCCGCCGAACCCGCCGGGCATCTGCCGTTGGGCCAGTTCGTGCTGCCGGTGAGCCGATAATCCGGGATAGTACACCTCCCGCACGGCCGGATGACCCTGGAGGAATTCGGCGACTGCACGCCCATTGGCATTGTGCCGGGCCATGCGCATGGCAAAGGTCTTCAGGCCCCGCTCCAGCAGCCACGCCTCCATGGGATGCAGCACCCCGCCGAACATGACATGGTTGTGCCACATCTCGCCAATGCGTTCGGCGTCGCTGACGATGACCCCGGCCACCACATCAGAGTGCCCAGCCAGATATTTGGTGGCGCTGTGCAGTACCACATCAATACCCAGGTCTAACGGCCGCTGGTTGTAGGGCGTGGCGAAGGTGTTGTCGGCGATGGTGGTGATGCCCCGCGCTTTCCCCAGGTCAGCCACGGCCGTCAGGTCCGTGAGGCTCAACGTGGGATTGGCCGGGCTTTCCACGTAGATGACGCGCGTGTTCGGTCGCACGGCCGCGGCAAAGGCGTCGGCGTAGGTCTGATCCACGAGCGTGGCCGAAATACCCAGCAGCCCCAGCTTGTGCGTGATGAATTTGGCCGTCGTGGGGTAGAGCGTCCTCTGGGCAACAACGTGATCCCCCGCCTGGAGAAAGGTCAACAGCGCCAGCGACACGGCCGCCATCCCCGACGAAACCGCCAGCGCCGCCTCGCCGTGCTCCAATTGGGCCACCGTCGCCTCCACCTGCTTACTGTTGGGCGTCCCGTAACGGCCGTAAAATTGAGTGTGGGCGTTGACCGTCATGGCTCCGGCAATCGCCGCCGGATCATCGAAGCGAAACGTCGCGCTCTGGTAAATGGGGGATGAAACGGCCGGGGTCGGATTGTGCGCATCCCCGCCGTGAATCAACGATGTCGCCATCTCCCAGCCCTCTGGGCCACCCTTATCCTGATCATCCATCATGCCTCTCTCCTCTCGCTGCCAACCCGGTGATGGCAGCCCCAGTTTGTACTGCCGGGAATACGCCCCGCTGCCCTATTCCACGAAATACCCTGCGTCCAGATGCCGCACCGCAGGCTCGACATACCGGCGGTATCCATCGCTGACGCAGGCCAGCAAATCACCCGGGGCCATCCACGCTATTTCGGTCACCTCGTCAGGATCAGGAGTCGCCTCGCCGTCAACGAGCCGGGCGTGATAGAAAACGCCCACGTTCTTGACCTGATCACCGTTGGGGTAAGTGTAATGAAAGCGAGGAGCGCTGTAGATGCCGAGGATACGGTCCAGGGTGACATTGTAGCCCGTTTCCTCCCGCACCTCGCGCACGGCCGCATGGGCGGTATTTTCACCCAGGTCGGCGAACCCGGCGGGCAGGCCCCAATCCCCGTTGTCCCGACGGCGGATGGCCAGCAGGCGGCCGGACGGCCGCGTCACAGCCACGGTGGCCCCCACGCCAATTAGCCGCTCCTGGCCCACAAACTGCCGCATGAGCACGATTTGATCCAGCGGCTGATCCGCCGTAAACGGGGACGAAAAATGCGGCCCGCCCCGGCGCTCGCTATCCCGGATCATGTCCCGGTACCAGACAGGGATAGAAAGCGAATCCAACTGATCCGGCTCTACGTAGGCCACAGCACGGGATTCAAGCCCATCGGCCTGCAAACGGCCGCCATTGGCGCTGCCGGCAAAGCAAACTGTGAACTGCTGCACCTGATCCCCATTGGGATAGGTCACATCGTAGCGGGGATCGTCATACACGCCGACCAGCCGCAGCGCGCCGGCCGTCAGGCCCGTCTCTTCCGCCAGCTCGCGCCGGGCACAGGCCTCCACATCTTCTTCCAGCTCCAATACGCCACCGGGCAATCCCCAAACGCCAAAGTCGCTGCGATGCTGCAACAGAATGCGGCCGTGCTCATCACGCAGAATCACGCTGGCAAAGACGAGAAAAATCTTGCGCCGCCCCACGCGGCCGCGAACCCACTCGACATAAGACAAGGTCTGGTTCCTCCCGGCCGGGCCACCTGAAGATTGCGCAGTGTCCCTCCCCGCTTCACTGTTTGCAAGCGGGGAAGCGGTTTGTCACCCCTCGACCTGGGGCACAGCTTCTGTTACCGGGGCCGCCTGCACCTGCCTGCTCTCGCGGATGGGTACCATGAAAACGGGATCGGTGCTTTTTTCCACGACCCGCTGCGCCACGCTGCCGGCAAAGAGGAGATCCAGCCCGCCCCGGCCGCGCGATGTGAGCATGATCAAGTCCACATCTTCCTGCTCACTGATGGTGACAATCGTGCGCGTCGGCATCGAACCGGTCACCACCGTGCGCACCGTCAGGCCGTCCTGGCGCAGTGAGCGCGCTACCGCTTCCAGGAACTTACGCATGTTCACTTCCGTCTTAGCCCGAATAGCTTCCATCACGTCCGCGGCCGCCCGGTAATTTTTCGCTTCCGGCACGGCGGGTACTGTCACCAGGAGCAGCTCGCTGCCAAATGCCTGGGCCAGGGCGCGGGCATAAGGCAAGGCGCGTTCCGATCGAATGGAGCCGTCCAAAGCAACCAAAATGCGTTTCAACGACAGCGCTGTTGGCGCCTTGCCGTTGCTTTCCGCTTCCGCCTGCACCAGCAGCACCGGCACATCAATCTTGCTAATCAGCTTGCGCGAAACGCCCCCACTCAACCAATGCTGAGAACCTGATTTACCGCGCGTGCTGGTGACAACCAGATCAATGCCTTGCTCTTCAACTATGGCTTTGGTGGCATCGGCAATAAATCCGGGGCGAACGGCACATTTTACGTCAAGTCCGTCTGCTTGAAGCTGCTGCGCCACCTTGTCGAGATGCGCCTGTCGTTCCTGCCTGGTCGCATCGAACTGTTTTCGCAGCGCCTCTGTATGGGCCTTCACTGAGGACAGCAAGATCAGTTGGGCGCCGGTGGCCTTGCATATCGCTTCCGCCATGGGGATGGCCTGATCGGCAAACGCGGAGCCATCCAAAAGCACTGCCACCCGCTTAAAGCTGACCCGTTCGTCGCGCCATTTGCTTCGCTCAATGGGGTCAGGCTGCCACGTGACACCTCTGAATTTGGCAGCCCCATCGCCAGGGGTGGCGACGGCCGTCGAGGCCTGCCCAAAGCCAAACCCTGCCAGCATGGCCGCGTCGAGTTGGCCCAGGTAATCCATTTCCAGGCTAGGCTCTCCCAGCCTCCGGCGAAAGTAACTGAAGATGAAATAAAGGATGGGAATGAACAAGAAGTACGTCCACGCCCCTTCCAGGAATCGTTCTTCAAAGATGATCACAGTGGCGCTGGTCGTGAGCAGCGCCGCCAGCACCGTTCCCGCAATGAGGGCGGCCTTGCTGGCGACAAACTCCTGCCGCACCTCACGCAGCAGCCGTTTGGTCACCGCCCAGCCCGTCATACTCAGCAAAATGAAGACGCCCGCAGCATAAATGGCCAGATAGGTTTCCTCACTGGTGCCAAAGAGCAAGAAGCACAAGCTGACGATGCCCACTTCGATCCACACCGGCTTATCGGCCACACTGAACCGGTTTTGCTGTCCGATGGCGGGCGGCACATAGTGACGCTCTTTCAAGCCCAACGCCAGGTTTTGTAACCCTTGGGCGCTGGCGGCCGAGGCCGACATTAAAACCACAACCCCCACCATCGTTCCCACCAGGGGCAGCGGAGCGGGCAGCAGCTTATCCATCGTCTGGGTGAACACAGAGATATGCTCATTGGTGGGGTCAGACAATAAGTGGATGGCCGGGCCGACGATGAGCATAGTGAGAGCCGTCGTCCCCATGATGATCATCAAGCTGTTGAAGGCTCGGTTGCTCTTTTCCGTCGGGGTCCCGTCGTATGCAGCGACCAGGTTCGCGAACACTTCAATGCCGGTCATGACAGCCAGGATGCGCACGTAGCCGCCAATCGTATATTTGATGTGGGCTGCATCGAAGGCGCTGAAGTTGAGCGAAGGCAAATGAAATCCCATCTTCCAGATCGTGGAGATGATCATCATCCATAACAGCAGCAGCACGCCGGCCGTCGCCGGGCCGAATGTACGGGCCGCCATTTTTGGCCCGCGGTTCACCAGCCAGCCGGTCAGCACGCTGAGGGCAATGGCCACGATCGTCCGGTACTGAAACCCGAGAATCCGGCTGTTGAGAAGCGGGACGCGGTCAGCGATAAAGGTCACCATGGCCGCCATGCTCACCAGGAAGGTCAAGGTGTACTCGATGAACGTGATGGCTGCGTTTACCTTCACCGCCCAGCTGCCGAACTCTTCCTCACTCAGTCCGCTGCCGCCGCTGCCGTCAGTGACCCACTGCATGACCAGCCGGTACATGGCGGAGACCACGGCAACGGTCAATACCACCAGCCACACCGAAGTGCCAAACGTGACCTCAGCCACGCCGGCAACCACTATCAATTTAAGAAACGGGCCGAATACATACAACGGCGAGGTTGCCGGATCGCCCCCGCCGGCCAGCGCCCCTTCAAATGCATTGGATAATTTGTGTGAAACGTGTGCCAACTCTTCGTCTCCTTCGAAAGTCAAATCAGGGCGGCGGGCAGAGAGAATGTGTCTTCCCTGCTTCTTACCCCTCTCGTCTCTGATTCTTGTTCTTGGTGCGCTTTGCGGCGCGTGTCTTTCCCTATGTTAGGGGATCTTATTCCAGTTTCCGTGATTTTCGCAACGGTGGCAATACAGTCTCACGCAGCATGGAGCGGAGGATGGTGCTGCGCCGTTTAACGATCATGACAGGGCATTGGGTGCTTTCAGCTACGCGCTGGGAGACGTTGCCCATCAACAGATTGATGAACAGCCGCTCCCTGGTGGCCCCAATGACGACCAGATCGGCCGTCTGCGCAACCTCCAAAATACCCGCGACCGGATTTACGGCCGTCACGACTTGCTTCTCAAAGGGGAACTCCAATCCCTCCGTCGCCCGCATGAAGGCGTTGTTGGCCCGGGCCTGGGCTGCGGTTGGGTCTGTCCCCTCCAGCACCACATGCACTAACACAATCTCCGTCTGCTCCTCGGTGCTCCGGGCCAGAGCCACGGCCGTGTTCACGGCCAGGCGCGTATTCGGCCCGCCGGCCACGGGTACCACGATGCGCTTGAGCTGACCATACGGCCGCGAGCGGACAATGGCGATATCGGCCGGGGGATTGGCCACAATGCGGTCAATCACCGAGCCAAAAAGCTGATCCTTGGTCCCGGAAAAGCCGGGCCAGCCAAACAGGATCATATCGCTGGCGTTCTCGGCCGTCGTCTTCAGGATGGCGTCAGACACGTTTCGTCCCAGCCGGATCATGGTATGAACCGGCACATCCCGCTTCTTGGCCTGCGCGATGACCTTTTGCAGCGGCGGGCGGCCTTCTTCCAGGAACATACGGCCGTCAGAGAGGCTCAACGGCGGCGGGACTTTGATCACATGCAACGCCAATACGCCCCCGTTGTGCGCCAGGGCCAGCAAACTGCCCCACCGGCCTAACTCCACCGCCTGTTCCTCGTCGGCCACCGGAACTAAAACAGAATAGTCCACCGATACTAATGCTTCTTCCATCAACACTTCTTTCGGCCGTTCCATCGCCTCTTTGTTGCGGAAGTGGCCCCAGTAGAACATCATGCCTGTTGCTACCCAGCCGGCAGTGACGATGCCCACGCGCCCCGTCTCAATGGCCAGGAAAGCCGCCAGGGCGACATTGGAGAAGACGCCGATGACGGCCGGCCAGGGAAGGAAGGGGACCACAAAGCCCCGATCCAGGTCAGGGCGGCGGCGGCGCAAGGTCATCAAGGTGATGTTCACCTGAGCAAACATAAAAAGGAACATAACATCGGCCGCTTTAGCCACTTCGTCAATCGGCAAAGAGAAGGCCATCGCGATCACCAGGAGCGCCGAGAGCGCCGTCGCCCAATGAGGTGTGTGCATGCGGGGATGAATGTGGCCAAAGACAGCAGGCAGGTTGTTGTCCCGGCCCATGGCGAAGGAGACGCGGGAAGAGGAGTAAATGGTGGCGTTCAGCGCCGACATGGTGGAAGCGAGGCCGCTGATCAAAATCAGGATGCCCCCCCAATGCCCCATGAACTGCTCGGCGGCGCGCACGATGGCCACTTCCTTGGCCGCCGCCAGGTAATCCCAGACGGCGATATCGCCCGCGGCCGCGGGGACCGTCACCGCACCGATGGCCACAAAGGCCACCAGGACATAAATGACAACGACCACCACAATCGAGATGAAAATAGCCCGCGGCACATTCCGCTTCGGGTCCTTCACTTCTTCGCCGCTCTGGGCGATGATCTCGTACCCCTCAAAGGCGATAAACGTTAATCCCATAGCCACAAAGACGCCGCCGATCCCGTTGGGCAGGAAGCTGTCCCTAAACACATTGAGGTTTGGCTGGTCGGCGATTGCTTTGGACCCTACGACGATAAAAATGGCCAAAATGATCACCTTGGCGATGGTGACGACATTACCCACCAGGCCGGTCTCGCTGGCGCCGCGGATGTTGATATAGGCGAACAACAGTACGATGGCCGTCATCAACCCCAGCGCCAGCGGATCGGCAAATTCACGTACGCCAGGGAATGCCAGTGCAATCAACTCAACCCCGAAACGGCCGAAGCCAAGCCCATACAGCGAGCAGGCGACAGCATGGGCAAACCAGCTCATCCATCCGGCCAGGAAACCCTGCGTACCCCCCATGCCTTCTTTCACCCACAGGTAACCGCCCCCTGCCTCCGGGAAACTGGAGCCGAGTTCGGCGTAGGATAAAGCGGTGAAGGTGGTGACAATCCCGTTTAAGAAGAAGGCCAGCACCAACGCCGGGCCGGCTTCCCCGGCGGCGATGCCGGTCAGAACAAAAATGCCGGCGCCAATCATGGCCCCGACGCCAATCATGGTGACATCTAGTAAGCCTAAAGTACGGCTCAGTGTAATCTCACTCACGTCTCGCGCGCGTGCACTCAATCTCGTTTCTCCTGACGGCCGTCTTGCCTTCGTAAGGTACGGCCGTTTTCAGTGTCTTTTCGTCAGTCGCTGTAACCTGTGCATCAAACAATCACCAGGAGCTTACCAATACAAAGTCTGGTTTCCAGTCTAAGGGAGCACATCCCAGCTTCCCCCGCTCTCAGAGATGTGCTGAAGTCACTCAAGACAAAGCTGAAGTAGGTGACGCCACCGTTTGCAACGACCCGCTGGATTATAGTGTATCCGTGTAGGAGTTGGCAATTTGCGCCGGGCATGGCGGTGTTTGCGCCGGGCATAGCGGTGGTGGTACAGAGGGAACGGCTGTGCTAAACTGGCGCGATTCAAACGAATAAACCGGGCCGCACGCGGCCGTGACCAAACGTGTACATTCGCGGAGGAACCAATGAAAGTAATCCTGGATAAACTGAATATCGCCGAAATCAACATCGGCGTCTGCACCGGGCCTGACGGCTGGATCAAAACCAAAGGCAAGCGGCTCACCTCCTACAACCCTACCACCGGAGAACCAATCGCCCAGGTAACCCAAACTACACGGAAAGCATACGAGACGGTCGTGGCGCGGGCTACGGAAGCCTTCACTTCCTGGCGGGATGTGCCGGCCCCCAGACGGGGCCAGCTGATCCGCGACCTGGGAGATGCTGTGCGCGAACTCAAGGAGCCGCTAGGCGAACTCATTACCCTGGAAATGGGGAAGATTCGCGCAGAAGGCATCGGTGAAGTGCAGGAAATGATTGACATCTGTGACTTCGCCGTGGGGCTGTCCCGCCAACTGTACGGCCTTTCCATGCATTCGGAACGGCCGGGGCACCGCATGTACGAGCAGTGGCATCCGTTGGGGCCAATCGGCGTGATTACCGCCTTCAATTTTCCCGTTGCCGTCTGGTCGTGGAACGCGGCCATCGCTGCCGTCTGCGGCGACCCTGTGCTGTGGAAGCCTTCGGAACTGACCCCGCTCACGGCCGTGGCCATGCAGCATATCGCCAACCGGGTCATGGCAGATCATGGGGTGTCAGGCATCTTCAATCTGGTCGTAGGCGCGGGCAATGTCGGACAGCGTATGACGGCCGACAAAAGGCTGCCGTTGATCTCCTTTACCGGCTCCATTCCCACCGGCCGCAAAGTGGCAGAAGCGGTGGCCCGGCGGCTCGGCCGCACCATCCTGGAATTGGGGGGCAACAACGCCATCATCGTCGCTCCCGACGCCAACCTGGAATTAGCAACGCGGGCCATCCTCTTTGGCGCGGTGGGCACAGCCGGGCAGCGCTGCACCACCACCCGCCGCATCATCATGCACAAGGGCATCGCCGATGAGCTGACGGAGCGTCTGGTTAAAGCGTACGAGCAAGTCAAAATCGGCGATCCGTTGGAAGAAGGCACGTTGATGGGGCCGCTGGCCACCCGTGCGGCTGTGGAAAATATGATGAAAGCGCTGGAAGAAGCGAAGGCACAAGGGGGCGAGGTGATCGTGGGCGGACGGCCCCGGCCCGACATCGGCCCCAATTTCGTCGAACCCACCATCGTCAAGATGCCCGCACAGACTGACATTGTGAAGGAAGAAACGTTCGCGCCCATGCTGTACCTCATGGAGTATGAAACGATGGAAGAGGCGATGGCCATCCACAACAGCGTGCCGCAAGGGCTGTCCAGCGCCATCTTCACCGACAGTATGCGCACGGCCGAGGAATTCCTGGCGGTGGGCGGCTCTGACTGCGGCATTGCCAACGTCAACATCGGCACCTCCGGCGCAGAAATTGGCGGCGCATTCGGCGGTGAAAAGGAAACGGGCGGCGGCCGCGAATCCGGCTCCGACGCCTGGAAAGCGTATATGCGCCGGCAAACCAACACCATCAACTGGTCCAGAGGGCTGCCTCTGGCCCAGGGCATTAAGTTCGGCGATTAAGTGTTTGGCGGCTTATTGCATAAATAAACTCAGCGGAATAAACTGCCAAACCTCGCGGTGTCACGGTTTTCCTTTCTTACAATGATAAACCGTGACACACGAATGTCGCGCAGTTGAACAGCGCGGCCGCCATCTCAGCCGTCAGACGATTCCTGTAACCACCCAACCTGGATGGGTGCGGCACGCGAGGCCGTGTTGCGCCTGGGAGATTACCATGAAATTGAAAAACACCTTGTTCCTCTGGGCGTTCATCGGCCTGCTTTTGGCCGCCTGCCGCACCCCAGAACCGACCCCGGCCCCAGCGCCTACTGCAACGGCCGTCGTCGAACCGACAGATACGGTCGTGCCCCCCACCCCCGAACCGGAGCCGACGGCCGTTCCCTCGCCAACACCTGAACCGACCGAGGAACCATTGGGCGATCTGGCCCCCATCCTTAACGACGAAGGAGGCGTGGTCAGCATCACTGGCGTCATCACCTACACCAACCCCTTCTTCACCCTGGGCGTGGCCGCGCCGCTGGTCATTTTGGAGGATCAGGCCGGATTTGTGGATCGCAACGAAACCTTCCTCATGCCGGTAGAATCCCAGACGCTGGGCCAGATCACCTCCGACTTCCTCACCTCCCCATTCTCCTACAGCATCGCCCTGCCCATCGAGCCGCAAGGCACGCTGCGGGATGTAGACCACGACGGCAAGGAAGAATCCGGCGTGCAGGTCTTCGCTATCGCATATTGGAACAACGTGTTCGGCGATCCCTTCCTGGAAGAACGCGACCTCGGCGGCGGCGGCTGGTCTACCGCCTACGCCTCCACGCGCATCAGCGAGGAAGCGGAAACGGAACGGGAGATTGTAGGTGGTAAGTTCCTGGTCTATGCGCCTGACGACCAGCAAGGCTTCCCCAGCGGCTTTGGCGAGGACGGCTTGCTTTTCACCGAGGATGACCCCATCGTCATTTTGCCGCAGGGGTACACCGTGGTGGACATGGACACGGATCCGTTCACCTTCGACCGATCCCGGCATCAAAAAATTGACCTCGTCGAACCGGAAGGGGCCGCTCTGGTTGACTATTCTGACTTGAGCTACACGGAAGCGTTCGACGCGCTCGTAGACCAACTTCGCCTGGAATACGCTTTCACAGAGTACAAGGGCATTGATTGGGATGCTTTGCAGGAAGAGTTTCGGCCGCGCTTTGAAACGGCCGACCGCCGGCACAGCAACACCCTTTACCGCCAGGCCTTGCGCGACTTCGCCTGGTCCATTCCCGACGGCCATGTCAGCGGGCCATTTATCCGCGAAGAATTCCAGAATGCGGCCGGAGGCGGCATCGGCATCGCCATCCGCGAGCTGGATGACGGCCGCGTGCTGGTGAATTTCCTCCTCGACGACAGCCCAGCAGCCAGGGCAGGATTGGAGTTCGGCGCAGAAATTGTGGCCATCAACGGCATAGACATCACAGAATATATCAGCGATACCGTCTCCTACTTTGGCCCGTACAGCACCATTCACGATCAACGGCTGGATCAGCAGCTGTTCGCCACGCGATTCCCCCTGGGTACCGAAGTCGAAGTCACATTCCTCAATCCAGGCAGCAGCACCATCCAGACCACCCAACTGGTCGCCAGCCCGGAAGTGGACAGCTTCAACTTCTGGCTCCAGGACTCGGATCGAGACGGGTTTGAGCTGCCGGTGGAATACCAGGTGCTGGACAGCGGCTTCGGCTACGCTCAAATCTTCAGCTTCGCCGACAACGACCTGCTCACCGTGCAGCTTTGGGAGCGCATGATTCAGGCCATGAACGACAACGATGTGCCGGCGATCATCGTGGATATGCGCCAGAACGGGGGCGGCCGCGGCTTCCTCGCCGATCAGATGGCCGCCTACTTCTTCGATGAGCAGCTGGTCACCGGCCGCACCGCCGTCTATGACAAAGACCGGGGCGAGTTCTACTTCGATCCGCGCGGCGAGCAACACTTCTACCTTCCGGCCGAAGAATTGCGCTACCACGGAGACCTGGTGGTTCTGGTCGGCGCGGACTGCGCCAGCGCCTGCGAATTCTTCTCTTATGATCTGACGCTGCAAGACCGGGCTGTTGTGGTCGGCCATACGCCCACGGCCGGCCTGGGCGGCAGCATTGACCGGGTGGCCATGCCTGACGATGAGGAATTCACCTTCACCCAAGGCCGGGCCGTTGACACCGACGGCAATATTCACATCGAAGGGATTGGGGTTGTGCCCGACATCCGCGTGCCTGTGGATGAAGCGGCCGTTTTCAGTGATGGGGACCCGGTGTTGGAAGCGGCCGTCCGCTTTTTGACCGGGGATATCCTTGATGGGGGCATCCTCCATCTCGGCGACGTCGTCACCGGCTCGCTGCCCCCCAAGACGCGCGTCCGCTACTCGCTGACGTTATCCGAAGGGGACATGTTCAGCATCGTTCTGGAAGGGGCCAGCGGCCGCCGCGACATGGTCCTGTATTTCTATGCCGATGATGGCTCAGACCTGGGATCAACGGAGGGGGATGAATCGGCCGTGATCGGCCTGACCTCCCCCGGCGAATTGAACCTGATCATCGAGGTCGCGGCCGTGGAGGATGCCGGAGAAGAGGCGTACACGCTGCGCATCATTGACGAAGGCTGATCCTCGTCCCTCCTGCCAACCCAATTTTCTAACAACAGTCAAACCCTATTGACAGGGGCATTGATTTTCGTTACTCTTAAACAGACCAACCGGTCGGTCTTCGGTTTCGAGGCATGATATGACACGCGATACGTTGCGAGAAGAACGACGACAACAGATTCTGGCGGCCGCCACGGCCGTCTTCGCCCGCAGCGGGTTCCACAAGGCCAGCATGAACGACATCGTTAAGGAATCCGGCCTCAGCAAAGGGGGGCTGTACTGGCATTTCAAGAGTAAGGACGACATCATCGCGGCCGTATTGGAACAATTCTTCAATCAGGAAATGGCGTTGTTGAATGAACTGGCTGCGGCCGATCTTTCCGCCGTCGAACGCCTGCATTTGCTGACCCAGGGCATTCTCAACGATCTGCAAAGCATGAGTGAGTTCCTGCCCATTTCGCTGGAGTTTTATGCGTTGGCGGCGCGCCACGAAGGCACGCGCAAGTTCATGAGATCATATTACCGGCAGTACGGGGAGACGCTGGCCTGGCTGGTGCAACAAGGCATTGACGCCGGGGAGTTCCGCCCTATTGGCTCCGCTCAGCAAACGGCCGCATCGTTGATTGCCCAGTTTGAAGGGGTGATGCTGTTGTGGGTTCTGGATCCGGAGGCGTTTGACCTGAGCCAGCAATTGGAGGCGAGCGTCTCGCTGCTTTTACGGGGGATGCAGGCTGGGGAAACGGCCGCATAACCCCCGCAAATCACATGTCTCCAGGAGGCGTCACATGATTGCCTGGATCAATATCACACTCTTACTCCTCTCCACCGCTCTCACATATTATTTTTATGTCAAGAGTGTAGGCCCGGCCGCCTTGGAGCAGAAAATAGGGGCCGTTGCCTACCCGAAATGCGGCCGCTACCGCATCATCGCTGGCGTGTGGATGACGGTTTCCATCATGAACTACATCCTCTACATCTACTATCCGCTGCCCCTCCCCCTGCCCTTCCGTTTTCCCTGGGGCTGGCCCATCTCTGCCGCCATTGGTCTGGTGATCGCCCTCCCTTCCGGGTATCTCTTCTACCGGGGCATGAAAGATGCGGGTGAAGAAACGATGCTGCCCAAGAAAGAACATTCCCTTTACAGCGGCATTTACGAAAAAATCCGACATCCGCAAGCGGCCGGAGAAAGCGTCACCTGGTTGGTTATTGCTTTGCTGTTGAACTCCCCTTTTTTGACGCTGTACTCTTTCATCTGGTTTCCCATCTATTACGGGATGTGCGTGGCAGAAGAAAGGGATTTGATGATTCGTTACGGCCAAGCATACATCGAATACAGGGACAAAATAGGCTTTGTCTGGCCTAAGAAAATTGTGAAGTGAGTGTCAAGGAGGTTTCAAATGGCACAACCTGACACCCAAATCCATCCCCCGCGCGGCTGGCAGCGGCTGTTGTGGCGCGCGCCGATCTGGTTATACCGGCTGCGCCTGGGCTGGCTGCTGGGCCGCCGGTTCCTGTTGCTCAATCACGTGGGCCGCAAGACCGGATTGCCGCGCCAGGCGGTTGTGGAAGTGGCAAAGTACGACGAAGAAAGCAACACTTACACTGTTGCTTCCGGCTTCGGGAAAAAGTCGGACTGGTACCGGAATTTGCTGAAGACGCCGGAAGTCACCATTCAAGTAGGATTGAAGAAAATGGCGGTCACGGCCGTTCCTTTGACCCCGGAACAGTCAGGTGAGGAAATGGTAGATTACGCCCGCCGCTATCCGACAGCCGCTCGCAACCTGACCAAGCTCATCGGCTATCAGATTAGCGGCAGTGAGGCAGAGTACCGGGCAATCGGCCAGGATGTGGTGCCGTTTGTGGCCCTGCAACCGCGCAGCTAACAAGAATCCGGATTTTTCTGAGGCTTTAAAACCCAAATTCAGTTTCTCTACTTACCATTCTCATTCAAAAACTGCATCTGCCGGCATTCCTGGCTTCAACAAATGATCAGGATTCACCAGCCGCACCTTGACCGCAAACACCATATGCACCCGCTCCTCCTGCGTTTGCACATTCTTCGGCGTAAACTCCGCCTGCGAGGCGATGTGGGACACCGCGCCCTTAAACACCTCGTCGTAAGCGTCCACCATCACCTCCACTTCTTGACCCAAAGCCACACGCCCCAATTCCGCCTCCGGCACATAAACTGTCAGCGTCACTTCATCCAGGTTTGCCAGCGTAAACAGCGGCGCGCCCGGCGCGGCCAATTCACCCACTTGCATCAGCCGTTCCACCACGACGCCGCTTACAGGGGCCGTCAGCGTGGATTGTTCAATCTGGATATCCAGCGTCTTGAGCATTGCCTCAGCCGCCGCCACCGCCGCTTCCGCCTGGGCGACCTGGGCTTCCAGCGCGGCGATCTCCTCTGCCGTTGCCCCTGCTTTTAAGCGGGCCAGTTGCGCCTCGGCCTGGGCCAGTTGCCCGGCAGCCACTTCGACTTGAGCGGAAGCGGCCGTAATCCCTACCTCGGCCAATGAAACCTGATCTTGCGTCGTCTCCGACGCGGCCTGCGCCTGGGCTAGAGCGGCCTCGGCCGCCGCCACCCCGGCTTCGGCAATATCCACCTGGGCTTGAGCCGCAGCTACAACCGCCCGCATGGCGGCAATCTCGCTGGATGACGCTCCTGCCAACGCCAGATCAAGCTGGGCCTGGGCCACATCCCGCGCCCCGCGCGCGCTCTCTCGCTGCCAGCGGGCCTGCTCTTCCGGCCAGCCACCAATCCCTGGATCAATAAAGTTGACGAAATGGATGTTCTCGTAAATGAGGAACTGAAATTGTGCCTGATCGAGCAACGCCTGGTACATGGCGATTTCTTCCGGGCGCGCTCCAGCCTGCGTGCGGGCTAATTCGGCTTGAGCCTGGGCCAGCGCCGCTTCGGCCGCCGCCTGCACCCCTCGCGCCTGGGCCAAATTGGCTTCGGCCAGGGCCACCGAGCTTTCCGACGCTTCGAGTGTGCGCGCGCTTTCGGCGCTGATTTCCGATTGGGTCATGGACGCATGGGCCATTGATAGCACGCCGCGCGCCGCGGCAACGGCCGCTTCCGCCGCCGCAATATCCTCATCCGTCGCCCCCGCCTGCGCCTGGGCCAGCTGCGCCCTGGCCGCATCCAAAGCCGCCTGCGCCTGAGCCACGTTAGCCGCCGCTCCATCCCGCTGCGCTTGCAAGGTTCGTTGGTCAAATTGCAGAAGTTCGCCGCCAATCTCTACTTCATCACCCTCGTCGGCCATGATGGCCACGATACGGCCGCCCAATTCCGCCGCCACCGTCACATCCTCCGCTTCAATACTGCCGGAGGCCATGAGCGCCCCCGTATTGCGCGACGGCCGGCTTACGGAACGCGGCGATGAGGGCCTGGTAGTGGCCCCTTCGCCATTCAACTCGGCGACAAGCGCAGCCCACGCCTTCGGGTTGGCGCTGTAATAGATCCAACCAGCGGCGCCTGCGCCCAAAATCAGGGCCACAACGATGCCAATGATAATGATTTTTTGCTTCATCGTCCTACTCCTGTTTTAGACCTACGAGGTTTGTGTTTCCTCTACCCGCACGCTGGCGATGAATACATCTTCCAGCGACGGTAATATCTTTTCCATGTTGCGGATTGTGATGTTTTCTGTCTGCAATAATTGCTCGATTTGGGGTTTATGTTCCTCGACGTTTTCAGCGACAAGATGAATCAGCGCGCCGTAGAGCGCCACCTCTTCAAACAGATTAACCGAACGCAGCGTTTGCATGGCGATGTCCGGCGCGGAACAATCAATTTCCAACACCTGGCCGCGCATTTTTTCCCGCTTGATTTCCTCCGGCGAGCCGATGGCGACGAGGGCGCCCCGCTGAATGAAGGAGAGCCGATGGCAATGTTCGGCTTCGTCCATGTAGTGGGTGGTGACGAAGATGGTGTGGCCTTCGTTGGAAAGGGCGTAGAGCAAATCCCAAAAGTCGCGGCGGGAGATGGGATCGACTCCGGCCGTCGGCTCGTCGAGGAAGAGCATTTCCGGCTCGTGCATGATGGCGCAGCCCAGGGCCAGCCGCTGCCGCCAGCCGCCGGAGAGGTTTTTGGTTAGTTCCTTTTCCCGGCCGTGCAGTCCGGCCATTTTCAGAATGGCTTCTTTGCGCTGCCGCAGCCGTTTGTTGCGCACGCCGTAGGTTCCGCCGAAGAAGTTGAGGTTTTCGGAAACGGTCAGGTCGTTGTAGAGGCTGAAGCGTTGGGACATGTAGCCGATGCGCTGGCGGATTGAGGTTGTCTCTTCCACCACATCATACCCCAACACCATCGCCGAGCCGGATGTGGGCGCAATCAAGCCCATCAACATACGCATTGTGGTCGTTTTTCCGGCCCCGTTTGGTCCCAGGAAGCCGAAGATTTCGCCCCGTTTGACGGTGAAGTTAATTTGGTTAACGGCCGTAAATCCGTCAAACTTCTTGGTCAGGTCTATGGTTTGGATGGCGTGGTTGTTCTTTCGCATTTTCGTCTATTCCAACCTCTTCTGTCGCAGCAGCATAATCGTGCCCGTATAAATCAATACGCCCAGCCCCAAAATCGCCAGCAGTTCCCGCCAAAACACTTCGACGCCTGCGCCCTTGAGTAAAATACTGCGAAAAACGATGAGCCAATGTTTAAGTGGGAAAATATTGGAAATGATTCGCATGAGGGGCGGCATAGTCTCCACCGGAAAAGCGTAGCCGGAAAAAATGACCATGACCATGACGACGGCGAAGGCGATGAGCAATGCCTGCATCTGCGTGCGGGCGACGGCCGAGACCATCAACCCCCAGCCCAACTCCACCAACATATAAATAAAGGCAACGATCATCAACAAACCCAATGAGCCGCGCATAGGCACGTCAAACAGCCAGACGACCATTCCCAACATGAGTAGGAATTCAACGTAACCCAATGCGAGGGCCAGGATAGACTTGCCGATGATGAGTTCGAGCGGCCGGATGGGCGTGACCATGAGCTGCTCCAGCGTGCCCAATTCCCGTTCGCGGGCGATCATCATGCTGGCCAGCATGGCGGCGATGGCGGCGGCGATGAAGCCCAGTTCGGAGGGAATCATGAAGTTGGATTCTTTCAATTCCTCGTTGAACCAGACGCGCAAACTCATTTCAAGCGGTCCGCCGCCTGATGTTCCCGCCGATTGCATCATCACGTTTTGACCGTATATCGCCGCCACCCCCTGCCCCACTTCAACGGCCGTTTGCGCTGCCATCACATCCGCCCCATCTACGATCAACTGGACGGGAGCCGCTTCGTTGGCGTCCAGTAGTTGGGCCTGGAAGCCGTGTGGAATCACCCAGGCGGCCATCGCCCGCCCGCTGCCGATGTCGGCGGTTACGTCGTCCAGCGACTCCACGTAATACGGGTCAAAGGTTTCTGTGTTTTCCATCGCCGCCACCAACGCCCGGCTGGCCGAACTGAGATCGAGATCGAGAACGGCCGTTGGCAGATGATCAATCCCCTGCGATGTGGAATAAGCGATCATCAACAATTCCGACAGCGGCCCCAACAATACAAAAGGAGCCAGCAGCTTGTCACGGAAAAGCTGGATAAATTCTTTGGTGATGAGAGTCCAAATTCGGTAGAGCATTTTAATCTTTTAGTCGAGTAGTTGAGTTGTCTTGTAGCTTTTTTTGCAGTCAGCCGATGAGGCCGTTGATTAGGCGTTTGACTTCTGTTGCTTTATTGTATGCAGTTTGGCGTTGTTCCTCTGTGATATATTGGCAGTCAAGGGCCAGGTAAAGCTGTGATTGCACTTCGCTGGCCGAACGTCGGGACATTTTCAGGAATCGTATAAATTCGGAATCCGTTCCCGAATCAAAACCCTCGGCGATATTGTGCATGGATGGGCCGGCCGCGCTGCGAATTTGGTTCCGCAACTCAAAATCTTTGGAGAAGTTTCCCGTCTCAGAAAAATCGTAAATCATGTTTGTTAGTTGGCGAGCTTTCTGCCAGCTTTTCAAATCCTCACACCGTTCAATCTTGGCCACAAATCGAACCTCCCGACTACCTGACTATCCGACTACCTGACTATTCGACTAAAGCTTCTTTTTGAACATAAGCGAAGTTAGCGTAAAAAAAATAACGCCGATGCCGACGATGGCCCAAACATACCCTTGAATTTCGGTAAAACCGGCGCCTTTGATGAAAATACTACGACTGATGATGACAAAATGGGTTGTCGGGAATAAAAAGGCTTCGAGTTTGATCAACGGTCCCATCAAACTGAACGGAATGAGCAGGCCGGACATGAAGAAACCGGAAAAGAAAAAGATGAGCATGGAAGCGATCATGGCGACTTGCTGGCTGCTGACGAAAACAGAGAGGAACAGGGCCATGCTCATCGTGGAAAACAGGTAGACGGCCGATAACAACAGATACAACCCCAAATTGCCCTGAAACGGAATGCGGTAGCCGTAAACGGCCGTGGCAATACACAGCGGCACGCTCAAGAATCCAGCGATCAGGTAGGGAATAATCTTGCCCAGAATCAACTCAAACCGGCCAATGGGCGTGGCAATCAATCCTTCCAACGTCCCCCACTCCCGTTCCCGCGCCAGCGCCAGCGACGCCGCCATCGCCGGAACGCTCAACACAATGCCCACCAGCGCCGGAATCAAGGAAACGGTGAAACGAAGTTGGGGGTTGTACCAGGCCCGTAAGCGCAAATCAATCGGGGACGGGTTGCCCAAAGGGATGCCAACCCGCGCCAATTTTGACACTACCTGTTCCATCGCGAAATGCTCGGTGTGGGCGCTGATATGGCGGATGGCGTGCCCGGCCGTATTCGGATCTGTGCCATCTACGACGACCTGGAGAGCGGCCGTTTTCCCGGCCAACAAATCCGCCTCAAACCCGCGCGGGATGATCACCACCGCCTTCGTCTGGCCGCGCATCAACAGCGTCTCTACTTCATCCAGGCTTTGCGGCCACTGTTCCACCCGCAGCGCATCCGTGCTGGCTAATTGGGAGATAAATTGGCGCGATAATGGGGTGAGGTCTTGATCCATCACCCCAATCCCCACATTTGTGATGTCAATGGAAAAGGCATACCCCATCGTGATTAGCAGCAAAACAGGCGACAACAGCAGCATAATAAACGAGGTTCTATCCCGCGTAATATGCCACCACTCTTTGCGGATAATCGAAAATACGCGCCGCCAATTCATGAATATGCCTGCTTCAATACGCGCAACGCCCGCAGCGTCACCCATTTGCTGGGCTGATGTTTCGCTTCAACGTCTACCCAGGTTTTGCCGTTGTACGTGTGCTTCATGCGCCAGTGTGGTTTCCAATTAGCCATCAAAAAATCTCCGGGTAAACGCTAACGGCAAAATCGCCGACACCAGTAACAAGGTGTTGAAAGCCGCGTTGAAGGCAACCTGGAAGTAAAGGGAAATGGGCGTATCAATCAGGAACCAGAGCAACAGCCCCGCAAGCACGCAGTTCCAGGCCCATTTTTCTTTTTGGCGAAAGGGGCAGTAGGCGATGAAGGCCAGGAAAACGCCCCAACCAGCTACTGTAGCTCCCAACACGCCATAGATAAAGCGCTGGAATGTTTGGGCGTTGTCGGGAACGGCCGTATCTTCCCAAAAAACCGGATCGATCTGGTTATTAAACCAGTCAAAAAGCGCTGTTCCATTCAGCAACGCCATGAAAACGCCAAAGACAATGATGATCAGACTCACGATAAGTAACCACCTCTGCCAAAACAAAAATCTATCCATTTGATTGTTCCTGATTTTGGGCCATCCGCCGCCGGACGAGCGAAATGAACGCCTCTTCCATGCGCGGGCTGGTGCGGCGAGCATCCAAAATTTGAATCTCTTGCTCCACCAAAACCGATTGCAGCCGCTCCATCATCCCGTCGCTGTCTCGCGCAAAAATCCGCAGTTGGTCGCCGTAGGTCTGGATTTCCAGGACGCCATCCACAGCGGACAAAATATTGTGAGCGCGGCGTAAATCGGACGGCCAGATAGCGAAAAGTTCGCCTTCAATCATCGCTTTAATCGCTTCCGGCGTGTCGCAGACAACCAATTCTCCCTGGTACATCAAACCGACGCGCGAGCAGCGTTCCGCCTCGTCCATGTAGGGCGTGCTGACGACGAGGGTGATGCCTTGCAGATGCAAGTCGGTGAGGATGTCCCAAAATTCGCGGCGGGAAACAGGGTCCACGCCGGTCGTCGGTTCGTCGAGATAGATGATGTCAGGCGTGTGGATGAGGGTGCAGGCCAGAGCCAGCTTTTTCTGCATTCCGCCGGAAAGGTGCGCAGCGCGGCGGTGGCGGAATTCGGTCAGGCGGGCAAAGTTCAGCAGCCGCTCGATGCGCTCTTTCCGCTCGGTTCCGGTCATCTCGAACACGTCGGCGAAGAAGTTGAGATTTTCCCAAACGGAGAGATCGCCGTACAGGTTGAAGCGTTGGGCCATGTAGCCGATGCGCCGCTTGATGGGTTCGGGCTGGGAAACGGTGTCGAATCCGGCTACTTTGGCCGAGCCGCCGGTGGGGTCGAGGATGGCGGCTAACAGGCGGATGGTTGTGGTTTTGCCCGCGCCATCGGGACCGACCAAGCCGAAGATTTCGCTGCGTTGGACCTGGAGGTTGAGTTGACGGACGGCCGTTACTCCCTTAAACTCCCGCCTCAACTCCTGAGTCTCAATCACCCAATCATTACTCATCAGTTACGCTCCACGCCCAACCCGCGTAACACCAAATCGCCGGCAGCTTTGACAAGAAGGTTCCAATCAAATTGCACGATGCCCGTTCCCAGAGCCAGCGTAATGCCGTCAAACAGGCTCATGATGACCAGCGCCGTCGCTTCCGGCGACTCGACCTGGAATTCTTGATTAGCCACCCCCTCCTCGATGATTTGGGTCATCATGGCCAGGTAAGGCTGGTAAAACTCATCCAGGAGTTTCACCACATCATCATCGTGACGGGTCTGCGCCCAGGCCTCCATCATGACGCCGAAAAACGTCGCCATCTCCCCTAATTCGCCGCTGAAAAAATTTAAACTTGCCATTAGTTTTTCAGTGGCGCTGCTGTTTTCGTCGTTGACAATCGTCTCCCACGTCTGTCCGAATGGATCCATCATTTCCTGGAACAAAGAGAGGAATAGCTTTTTTTTGCCCTTAAAGTACCAGTAAAGGGAACCTTTACTCAGTCCCGCTTCAGCGGCGATGTCGTCCATTTTGGTCAGGTGGTACCCCTGGCGGCTAAAACAGGCCATTGCCGCCTGGAAAATTTGCTGTTTGCGCTCGATGGAAACGTCTGGTTTCGGCGACATATTACGACTTTATCTTGCGTAGAATCCACAACATCACAGCGGCAAAACCGATAGCGTCGCCGGCGCTGCCGGCTAATTTTAACCACCCGGTCAGGTTAATGAGTGGGGCCACGTATTGGAAGGCAATGAAGGCCCAAATCAGACCCACTAATGTGCCAACGCCAATATCAACGGCCAAGCCAAACGGCGGTTCGCTCTTGAAAGCCAGCGGCAGCAGCCAGGTCACCAGCACGCTGCCAACAAATGTGATTAATAATACGGCTACTAACATGGTTTCCTCCATCAAAATAATAATTGACTGACTGGTCAGTATGGTATCAGGATACACAAAAATGTGAGGGGTGTCAAGGGGAAAACGGCCGTTTCTCGTGTACAATACCATCATGGCTACCGTATTTATGAAGTGGCTGGAAACCAGCCCCGCAGATTACGATCGAGGCATCCGGTTGCTCACGCTAGGGCGGTTACGGCCGTGCAGTTAGGCCAGGAATTCAGTGCGGAACTGTTCACCTTTGAGATCATCATCACGCCGCAAAGCTACATCATCACCACCCTGGGCATCCTGGCTACAATGCTGCTCGCTTCCTGGCCCGCCATTCGCCGTGTGAACCGGCTGGACCTGGCAGAAGCGACGAAGGTATTAACGTGATTGTACCCACCGTGGTGCATCTAGCGGCCGCACTTGCGGCTCCTTTCCCCATTTCCTCCCCCCATTCCTCCCCCCAATTTGCGCTGGCGCAAAGACCACTGGCCCATTTAGGCTAAAGTTCCTAGCTAACTTGTGAAAGATTACGCAATGTTTGTTTTTAAGATTATTCTTATTAATATTGGCTTAATGTTTCCCGGCCTGAAATCCCCAGCGATTGTTTTGTATCCTTGGCCGCCTGCGGTGTCCTGTGTGAGGTGATTTCGGGAAACATCCATAAGCTGGGCGGCCAAATATGATGGAGGGAGATACCAAATGAGTGAACAAGATTCTCAAGGTGGCTTGCAGTCGGCCCGGTTGTTGATTCTGGGTCTGGTTGTAGTCGTTATTGTGGTGGGACTGACGCTGGCGGTTACGGCCGTCAGTCGGGCCGGCATTCCCGCCCAATCCGAACCCGTCAATGTCCTGGCCGACAGCGACGACACATGCGTGGATTGCCACAGCAGGAGCACTCCCGGCATTGTGGATCAATACGGCCACAGCACTATGGCAGCGGCCGAAGTACTGTGTGATGACTGCCACGAAGTAGACGCCGATTACCCTGGCGCAGTGGAGCATGAAGGCACCTACGTACTGGCCCAGCCCACAACGGCGATATGCGAAAAATGTCATGAGGCTGAAGTGGCCCAGTTCAATGCCAGCCGCCATGCCCTGCCCGCCTATGTCGCCTATGCCGGCGCCGAAGTGCTCAATGAAGAGCATCTGGCCATGTATGAAGCGATTCCTGAAGGCGCATTTAATCCGGATCGTTCCCGAAACTCACTGCACGCCATGGAAGGGGAAGCAATTACTCGGTTTGCCTGCGAAAGTTGCCATAATGTTGGCAAGCCAGCCGCTGACAACTCGGTGGGGCAGTGCCAGAAATGCCACTTGCGGCATGAATTTAGCCTGGAGCAGGTCCGCAAGCCGGAGACCTGCAATGCCTGTCACATCGGCCCCGACCACCCCCAATGGGAGATTTACCAGGAGTCCCCGCATGGCATTGCTTATGCCACGACGGGCGACAGTTGGAATTGGGACGCCGAACCCGGCACATTAACTGCTGAAGATTTCGGGGCGGCTACTTGCGCCATTTGCCACATGAGCGGTTTTGGCTCAGCCGGCACCACTCATGATGTCGGCGACCGGCTCACCTGGTTCCTGGCCGCGCCCGTCAGCGAGCGGCGGCCCGCCTGGCAAGACAACAAGGTGAGGATGCAGGGCGTTTGTTCCGAATGCCATAACAAAGAGTTCGTTGATGAATTCTACACAAACGCCGACCTCGCCGTGGAACGAGTCAACGAATGGGTGCTGGAAAGTCGTGAAATCATCAAGCCGCTCAAAGACAATGGCCTGCTCACCGACGCCCCCTTCGATGAATCAATTGACTTCACCTTCTTTGAACTGTGGCACCATTGGGGCCGGACAGCCAAGTTTGGTGTCTGGATGCAGGGCGCAGACTATGTGCAGTGGCACGGCGCTTATGAAATTTTGTCCGATCTGGCGGAATTGCGAGAAATGACGAATGAGAAGCTAGAAGCGGCCGGTATTCAACCCGCAGGAGAGTAATGATGAATCACCTGGCCACTGTTTTACCGGCGATTGGTCAACGTCGCCTGCCCGTCTCCAGAGATCAGGCCATGCTCCTCATGGCGGCCGTGAATGAGATCGCGCTGGGCCTGGATGCCTACCTGGCGCATGTCCTCAACAGCACCATCCAGACGCGGGAATGGATTCCCATCCTATTTGGCCCGCTTGCCGGGGTTCTGCTGCTCATCGCCGGGATCATCTCGCAGCGAAGGCGGAATCTGGCGTCAACCCTGGCAACCATTGTGCTGCTGGCCAGCATCATCGTGGGGCTGTTAGGAGCATATTTCCACATCATTCGTGGCTCGCTGCCTTACGCCCCCCCCGGAGAGCGGCTGACGGTGGGGCTGCTGGTTTGGGCGCCTCCTATTCTGGCCCCGTTCTCTTTTGCCCTGGTGGGCCTGTTGGGCATCAGCGCAGCCTGGATAGAAAAACCGATGGACAGCGGCACGCTGTCGCTGCCGTTTGGCAGATACTTGCACCTGCCTTACAGCAAAACGAGAGCGTACTTTTACATGGTGAGCATGGGGATTCTGATTGCGTTGATCAGCAGTGTACTGGATCACTCTCGGCATCCCTGGGACAATCCGTGGCTGTGGCTCCCTTTCAGCGCCGGGATTTTCGGGATGGTGGTGTCGGTGGGAATGGCAGTGTTGAAACGGCCGTCCCGCACTGACCTGATCACCTATCTGGGCGCGATGATCCTGCTGATACTCGTCGGGATCATCGGTACCATTCTACACATTGATAACGATCTAACCGCCCATAGCGCCATCATCCCCGAACGATTCCTGCGGGGCGCGCCTGTCATGGCCCCTTTGCTGTACGCCAACATGGGCTTGTTGGGCATCATCTCCCTGCTCAATCCTTACGAGGAAATGGGGCAGTAAACAGATGATGGAATAAGGAATCCCCTGAAACAGCAACCACGGAGGCACAGAGGACGCCAAGTTCCTCAGGTGAATGTCTCTTTGTTCTCCGCGTCTTTGTGTTGTTCGGGCAAACGATAAGAGAATTTCGATGAAGCGGGGCGAATAAATCACGCCCCGCTTTTTATCTGGAGCGAACCATGTTAATATGAAGCAGGGCAATAAGCTGTCCATTTATACCTAAGCCTGGAAGAAACATGGCTACCGTCTTTATGAAATGGCTGGAAACCAGCCCAGCAGATTACGACCGAGGCATTCAACTGCTCACGCTGGGAAAATTACGGCCGCTGAAGGAGCGGATCGCCCGCGAGTATGTGCAGGAAGGGATTCGGGTGTTGGAAATCGGCTGCGGCACGGGGACACTCACCCGGCTCATGGCTGCGCAAGGGGCGGTTGTCACCGGCATTGACGCCTCGCCATTCATGTTGGCCGAAGCGGAAGCTAAAATCGCTGAATCGGGTTTGGGAGAGCAGGTTACACTGCTACAAATGGACGCCAGCCTCATCGGCGAACGGTTTGAGCCAGCCTCATTCGACCTGATTGTGTCTACGCTGGTATTCAGCGAGCTGCCACCGGAAGCGCAGCAATATGTGCTGGAAGCGTGTGCGGCATTGCTGGCGGAAAACGGCCGTCTCCTCATCGCCGACGAAGTGATTCCCAACAGCTGGCTGGCCCGGCTGTTATTCTACCTGGTTCGGCTTCCCCTCGTCCTGCTCACATGGCTGCTCACCCGCACCACCACCCTGGCCTTACGCGATTTCGATGCCCTGCTGCGCGACGCCGGCTTTCATTCCCGCCGCACGGCCTCCCTGCTGGGAGGAACGCTTATTTTATTTGTAGCTGCCCCCGCCGCTTTCCACTCTCCAGTTTCCACTCTCCCCGCCCCTGCCATCGGCCGTCTCCGTCACCGCATCACGCTACGGACCCTCCTGACCGACTTGTGGGCGTTGTTCTTCCGCATCATCCCGCCATATCCTAAAATGCGGCCCGGCCTGTACGCAGTCGGCCAGCCCGACAAGAAGTCACCGGTATTGGTGACAGGCAATTTTGATCTGACCGTGCGGCGGGTGGTGCGGGCGATTGACAGCCGTGTGGATGCCTGGCTGTTGGTGACCGATTCAGCCGGGGTTAACGTCTGGTGCGCAGCCGGGGGCGGTTTTCTAACAGCGGAGAAAGTGATCGCGGCCGTCAAATCATCGCGTTTGAAAGAAGTAGTCAGCCACCACGCCCTCATCTTGCCTCAACTGGCGGCCAACGGCGTGGATGGCTGGCGAATCCGCACAGAAACGGGCTGGGGCGTGCATTGGGGGCCAGTCAAGGCGGAAGATATCCCCGCTTATCTGGCGGCTCACCGCAAGAAGACGGACGCTATGCGCTGGGTACGTTTCCCGCTGAAAGACCGCCTGGAAATGGTGACGGTAACGGTCGGCTTTTATGGGCTGTTGATTTTGCTGCCAACACTGATTTTCTGGGGGCATTTGCTCTGGCCGGTCACGGCCGTTCTGCTGGGTCTCTCCTATTTTTATGCGGTAGTGCATCCCTGGCTGCCGGGCCAGGATGGGCTACAAAAGAGTGTCCCGTTGACAATCATCGCGTTGGCGGGGCTGGGATTATACGCAGCGGTTATCCACCCGCTTCCTGCTCGCCAACTGTTTAACTGGGCCATTGCCCTGATCGGCTTTTCCGTCTTTACCGGCGCGGAACTGCAAGGGATGTCCCCCTTGATGCGCGGCGAACAAGCCAATTGGGGTTGGGAAGCAGTGGCCGGCGCGATATTGGCGGCCGTTTATTGGATTATGCCTTTCCTGATGGGATGGCGGTGAGGAGAATCGTCAATTGCCAACGATCAATGGTCAATGAGCGGTTCACAATTGACAATTGGTAGTTCACAATTGACCATTAATCATGTCCGAGAATCCGTCTTTTTGGTCATCCGTGGCCGAACATTGGCAAATTGCGCGCACGTTACGCAAACTGGAAATCCATTTCAATCCAGAGAAATGTACCGGCGTCTGGCAATGTTACGAGGTATGCCCTATTGGCTGCTGGACGCCAGACCGGGAAAATCGCAAAGCGATCTTTCATGATCCGGAACTGTGCATCGCTTGCGGCGCTTGCGTTCTGCAATGCCCGGAAGGGGCGATTGAACTGAAAGTGCCGGCCCCCTCCCCGTAACCAGCAATCAGTCCCGATTAAGACCGGTGTTGGCAAAGGCTAAATGCCGATCCCGCGCAAGAACAGCAGGTACATCCCCCCCAGGTACACCATGATGATGGCAATGGCGTCAACCTCCATGAACAGGATTTTGCGCTCCACGCGAGCCAGGTTGCTCACCAATGCCATGTTCGTCAACAGCAAGCCCAGCATCCCCACCAGCATGAAGTTGGGATCAATCGCTCCCAAGAAACGGCCGTCCGTGTAAAAGAAATCAGCCAGACCCAATGCCAGCATATTGAAGACGCTGGAGCCAAACAGGTTGCCGACGGCCATGTCAACCGCGTTGATGCGCATGGCGGCCAGGGCGGCCACCAGCTCCGGCAGGCTGGTCACCACGCTCAACAGCGCTGTCCCTACGAATCCCGTCCCCAACCCCGTGATGACGGCAATCTCCGTGCTGGCAACAACAAGTTGAGGGACCGTCAGGACGAGCACCACGACGGCCGCGCCAAACCCAATGATGCCCCGGCGCAGCGAGGGAAAAGCGGGGCCGGGTTCAACGGCTGTGGGCGCCGTACCCGCAGGGCCGCTCTGACTCTGCCGTTGAACGAGCTGGACGCCGCCGAAATAAAGGGCGATCAGCAGCAGACTATCCATCCCTACCCAGCCTATGGTCACATCCACTTCCGCAACCATGGATATAACGGCGACGAGCATCAGCACCGTCGTTAGAGCGGCCGTCAGCGCGTGACTGATGGCGATGCGGCGCATCAAGGGAACATGGAAGTTCACCAGGTCTACCAGCGCCAGCAGCAAGACATTGACCATGTTGCTGCCAAAGAAGTTGCCCGCCGCCAGGTTGGGCACGCCGGCATGGAACGCGCTGACAGAAGCAATCAGCTCCGGCAGGGAGGTAGCCCCGGCCAGGAACAGGGTGCCCACTAGAACCCCGCCCAGGCGGGTGCGCACAGCGATGATATCGCCATACTGCGCTAACTTGATGGCCGCCACGACGACCACGGCCGCGCTGACCAGAAACCTTATCCAGACCATGATCTCCTCGTGTCAGGGATAGAAGAATGTGTCAGGCGCCAAATCACCCTGTCACCTTGCCACCTTGCCACCCTATCACCTTGTCACCCTATCACCCTGCTTCCTTGTCACTCCTCTCCCGCATAAGGCTCCGGCATCCCCCACGTTTGAACCACTGGCAGGGCAAAGATGATGCCGGTGTGGGGTTTGGTCAGATCGCCGAGCACCGCTTCGGTCGCAGCCACGGCCGCTTCGGCCGTTTCCAGGTCGTCAATCACGGCAAAGATGGTGTTGTGACCAACGCGGCCGCTGCCGAAAATCTGGCTAAAGCCGGCATACATCGGCCCGGCTGACGGCCGCGGCAGAACCCGATTCACGCCGGTACTTTCCAAAATCGTCACGCCCTTCACCCCGGCTTCCACCCAAGCGCTCAATACGTCATTCAGCCGTGCGCTGTCGTCAAGAACCATGATGAGCATGTACATAACTGCCCTCCGTGAAGCGTGAAACGTAAGTCATCATGCGTTGTACATTACACGTCATTGCTTCTGTTTCACTGTCCGATACGTCGCGTACTGTTGTTGTGTTTCTGCCAACCAATCAGCTAAGGCCGCTTCATCCCCCTGCAGGAGCAGTCGCTTTATCGTGATGAGTTGACCCTGAAGCTTATCCACCTGGTCAATGACTTCCATCCGGTTGGTCAACAAGATATCCAGCATCATCTGCGGTTCAGAACCGGCCAGCCGGGATGTGTCGCGGAAGCCAGAGGCGCTAACCGCCCACAATTGGTCATCTGCCTGCCCCGCAACCGTTCGCATGAGCGCGGCCGATATGAGATAGGGCAAATGGCTGGTGGCAGCCACCAGCCGGTCATGTACATCCGGCGGCAGGAGCAGTGGAAATGCCCCAATCCGGTCAATAATCTCACGGGCTACTTGCTCTACGTCCGGCGAAGTGCGGCCGTTGCGGCACAACACAAACGTCTGCTTCTGGAACAAATCAGGGTCGGCCGCGGCAAACCCGGAAGTTTCTTTGCCGCACATGGGATGGCCGCCGATGGCCTGAAAGGCAGGGGGCAGCGTTTCCATTACCTGGCTGATCACCGCTTTCGTGCTGCCTAGGTCCAGCACCAGGCAGCCGTCGGGCCGGACGGCCGGCAGTTGGGCCAGCAACTTGAGGATAATGCGCACCGGCGTCGCCAGGATGATTAGCTCCGTCCCTTGCATGCCCTCGGCCAGATCGGCCGTGACCAGGTCAGCCAGGCTGCCGGCTGCCCTGCGTGTGTCCGGGTTGGCGTCCACGACAGCCAGGTAAGCCAGGAACGGCCGCAGCGCCCGCGCCAGTGAACCGCCTATCAAACCCAGCCCGACGATACAAACCCGTTTCGGCAACATAGCGGTCAATTATAGTACAAGTGAAGCGGCTTGCGACTAATCAAAAAATCAATCGCGTCAATTTGTCACAATAGTCCCCCACCAACCTCTTTCTCACGGCATTACAACGATACACAACAAATACGCTTGTGCTTATTCACAACAAATTTCCAAAGAAGGTAGGTAAACCACCCATGTACCAAACCGTATGGGAACACATCAGCATAATCGTTCTATTCTTTCTCAGCCTGTTGGCCGTTTTTTCGTTCAACCAATCCCAAACGGAAACGGCCGTTCAAGCCGCATCCTTGCCCGTCTGGATTGATTACGATATTCACGAACGAGACGTCATCCAGGTAAAACTGTTTGACGATTTGCCGATTCGGGCGCAGAACGGCCGTCTAACCCTCGCCAATACCCGCCAACCTGACCGCGTCGCCATCGCCGTCGCCCTCAACGAGCTGCCCGACGGCCGTTGGCAGCCCATCTTTGACCAGCCCGAAGCCAAACTAAGCCAATGGCGGCAGCACGGCGTCGCTCGCACCGGCCAACCCTTGCCTGACCTGAACCTCTACTTCCAGGTGCGCCTGCCTGATGGCGTGGAAGCGACCGATGCGCTGGCCCAATTCCGCGCCTCCCCCCTGGTGCAAGGGGCGTACCCCGTCAGCAAACCGGTCGCTCCCCCCCTGCCCCCCGACTACATCTCCAGCAACGACGGCAATTTCGACGCCAATTTTGGCCTCAACATCTACCAGCGATACCTGGACGCCGCGCCGGCCGGTATGGACGTGCGCTACGCCTGGGAAGGAAGCGGCGGTCGGGGCGGCGGCATTGGCGTTTGCGACGTGGAATATGGTTACAAAAGCCACGCTGACTTGCCCGCCGTCGTCAACATCAAAACGCCCGTTAACATTTACCCCCAGAGCTATTATGAACACGGCACGGCCGTCCTGGGCATGTAAGGGCTAAAGACAACGGTTGGGGAATCACCGGCATTGTCGCCGACGCCGCCTTCTATCTCTCTCCCGTCCACCCAGTCGGCGGCATCTTCAGCGTCGCTAACGCCATCGCCAACTGTCTGTCCAAAGTCGGCAGCGGCGATATCATCCTCATTGAGCAACAGAGCGGCGGCCGTAACGGCAACTTCGTCCCCGCCGAATGGGACTCCAGCGTCTACGCCATCATCAAGACGGCCGTTACCGCCAACATAATCGTTGTCGAGGCCGCCGGCAACGGCAGCGAAAATCTCGACGACCCATTTTACCTGACCGCCAAACCCGGCCACACCCCCTTCACCGCCGTCAACGACTCCGGGGCCATCATCGTCGGTTCCGCCAACTCCGCCTGGACAACCTACCCGCGCACCCGCGCCGCCACCTCCACCTACGGCAGCACCGTTGACCTGAACGGCTGGAGCATGCACCTCATCGCGCCCGGCTACGGCGATTACTACAACAACGACGGCGCGTCCCTCTCCTACACCCTCTTCGGCGGCACGTCCGGCGCATCCCCCATGATCACGGCCGCAGCCGCCATCGTCCAGGCCAACACCATCGCCAAAAACGGCTCGCCCGCTTCTCCAACCTCCGTCAAACAAATGCTGCAAGACAACAGCACCCCCCAGGAAAGCGTCAACGGCGAAAACATCGGCCCCATGCCCGATTTGCGCCAGGCCATCAACGCCATTTGGAACCTGCCCAATCCCGCCGCGCCCATCATCACCCCCGCCAGCGGCGCGTACAACATGCCGATGCAAGTGACCATTGATTACGGCGACGCTTCGCAAAATTCCAGCAACACCCATCTCCGCTATACGCTGGATGGCAGCGAACCGACGATTGACTCTTTCATCTTCGTCCCCGAATTTGGCGATGCACTGTACTTAAATTATGGTGTGACAGTGCGCGCCTGCGCCTTCAGCAGCAACGCCGCCGCCGGGCGATTCCTGGCCAGCGACGCCGCTGCCGCCATCTACACTTCCACCACGCCCAAAGCAGCCACGCCCCAAATCTCCCCCACCGGCGGTTCGTTCGGCCAGGGGACACAAATCACCATCAGTACCAGCACGCCTGGGGCCACCATCAAGTATCGCACCGACGGCCGTGCCCCCTACTTCTTCTACCCCGGAACCAGCTACAGCGGCCCCATCACCCTGGCTCCGGGAACCTACACCATCGCCGCCCGCGCCTACAAAGACGGCTACTACAAAAGCGACGCCGCCTATTCCGGCGAAATCAGCATCACCCCCATCACCCTGCCCGCCCCCACCATCTACCCAAACAGCGGCGACTACGCCGGTGAAGTGACTGTTTACCTCGGCTCCACCGTCCTCGGTGCGGAGATCCGGTACACCACCGACGGATCCACGCCCACCGAAGCCTCCCCGCTCTACGTGCAGCCCATCCCCCTGACCAGCTCCGCCACCGTGAAGGCGCGGGTTTATCTGGCCGGGTACACGCCCAGCAACGTCGTCTCCGCCGCCTTCACCATCACCGCCCAGGCGGCCGATCCCATCTTCACCCCCGCCAGCGGCAGCGCCGGCAGCAACAGCCTCCAGGTGACGCTCACAACCAGCACCCCCGGCGCAACGATCCGGTACACCACCAACGGCACCGACCCTACCACGTATTCCACCGCCTACACCAGCCCCATCAACCTGGGTATTGGCCAGCACACCCTCAAAGCGCGCGCCTTTTTGGATGGCGCGGCCCCCAGCAGCATCGTCACCGCCTCCTACACGATGTATGACCCATCCGCCAACATCGCCACCCCTACCATTAACCCGCCCAACGGCAACTTCAACGGCCCCATCACCGTCACCCTGGCGACGGACACCGAAAATGTGGATATGATTTTATACACGCTGGTCGGCACAGACCCCCAATCTTCGAGCACCGTGCAAGTCTGCTCCGGCCCCTTCCAACTGACGGGCGACGCCACCTACTTCATCCGGGTACGGGCTTACAAATCGGGCGTGGGCAACAACAACATGGGGGCGGCGACGCTGGTGGTGGTGAAGCCCACGCAAGGGCCGGTAGCCGACCCCATCATCTCCCCGCCCGGCGGCCAATACACCAACACGGTGTCGGTGCAGGTGCAGGCCCCTGATTTCTCCTCGCCGTTCAACATCCGCCGCCTGTACGTGAGACGGACGGGGTTGACCCGACAGCAAATTTCAGCACGGCCGGAAACGGTTCCGGCGGCAGCTACCAGTTTAGCGTCTCTTCGCCGCAAACGGTGAAGGCGTTGTCGGCGCAGACGGACTGGTTCGACAGCAATGTCACGCAAGTGGAATACACCTTTATCTGCGATACCCCGGCCATCACCGCCGGAGGGACATTCACCGACTCGGTGAACGTCAGCATCAGCAGCGGAACCAGCAGCGCCAGCATCTACTACACCACGGACGGCGGAACCCACAACGGCCGATACGTTGTACAGCGGCCCCTTCACGCTGGCGCAAAGCAGTGTGGTGAAGGCGATGTGTTCCCGCAGCAACTTTGAGCAGAGTGACACGGCCGTCTCCGTCTTCATCGTCATTCAAACCCCGGTGGCTCCCAGCATCACCACGCAGCCGCAGAGCCAGACGGCCGATACCTGCAGCAGCGTCACCTTCAGCGTCGCCGACGCCGGTTCTGACCCGCTCAGCTACGAATGGCGCAAAAACGGCAGCATCATCGCCGACGCTGATGAACCGGAACTGACGCTGGCGGCCGTTGTCCCCGCCGATGCCGGCAATTACACAGTGTCCATCTTCAACAGCGACGGGGGGGGGTGACGAGTAATACGGCCGCCCTCACCGTCAACGGTATAGAAAGTAGCTGCGGCCAAACGTTCGCTATTTACCTGCCGGCCATCCTGCGGTAAGTCAAGGTGTCAGAAAACTGGAGATTGGAGAATTGGGGGCAAAAAGGTCTCCAATCTCTGATCTCCAGCCTCTAATCCCCAAACTAGCAACTCCCCCGATTCTTGATAAAATTCACCTGTGTGAGCCGGAATCCGTAATCCGATTACGGGATGCGAAACACGGAATACGGAATACGGACCGCCGAACACAATCACCCATTAACAACCCCACAGTTTCTCAAAACTGATCAGGAGACAATCATGTCTAAGGACTTCGTTTTTCGCGGCTCCCTGCTTGAGCGCGATCCAGACCTGGCCCACCTTCTCACCCTGGAGGACCGGCGACAAGACGAGACGATCATCCTCATCGCCTCCGAAAGCATGGCGCCCGCGGCCGTGCGCGAGGCTATGAGCAGCACCTTCAGCAACATCTATGCCGAAGGCTACCCCCGCGAAGCCAGCCGCCGCCAGTCCCAGGTCGCGATACTCGATATTGACCTGGAGCTGGCCCATTATCGGCGCAACAGCGACCCGCGCTACTACAAGGGAGTCGAATACGCGGATGTGTTGGAAGCGCTCACCCGCCGCCGCGCCGCCGAACTGTTCGCCGCCAACGGCGTCAGCCCTGACGAGCTTTATGTCAATGTCCAGCCTCTCAGCGGCGCACCCGCTAACAGCGCCGTGTACACCGCCCTGCTCCAGCCCGGCGATACCATTATGGGCCTCAACCTCAACGACGGCGGCCATCTCTCCCACGGTACACGCATCAACCGGTCCGGGAAGCATTACAAGGGAGTGCCCTACTTTGTAAATCCAGAAACGGAGCTGCTGGATTATGACGCCATCGAACAACTGGCGCTGGAGACACGGCCGCAAATCATCGTTGCCGGATACTCCGCCTATCCCATGATTGTGGATTGGGGCCGTTTCCGCGAAATCGCCGATAAAGTGGACGCGTACCTGCTAGCAGACATCGCCCACATCTCCGGGTTGGTGGCCGCCGGCGTCCACCCCAGCCCCATCGGCATCGCCGACGTGGTGATGACCACAACGCACAAGAGCTTGTGCGGGCCACGCGGCGCAATGATCTTGACCCATCACAAAGAGTTGGTGCGCAAGATTGACCGCGCCGTCTTTCCCGGCGAACAGGGTGGCCCTCATCTGAATACGATAGCGGCATTGGCGGTAGCGCTCAGGCTGGCCAACAGTGACCAGTTCCGCGCCTTGCAGCAGCGCATTGTGGACAACGCCCAACGGCTGGCGCAAAAACTGAACGAACACGGCCTGCGCATCGTCGGCGGCGGTACGGAGAATCACCTGCTGCTGGTGGATACCAAAAGCGTCTCCCACAACGGCGTCCATCTCTCCGGCGACATGGCAGCGCGTATCCTGGATGTGGCTGGCATCGTTCTGAACCGGAACACCATTCCCGGCGACAAGGGCGCGCTGAATCCGACCGGCCTGCGCATCGGTACGGTTTGGATCAGCCAGCTTGGATTTGGCATAGCGGAAGTGGATTTGCTGGCGGAAGCGATTGCCACTGTGCTCAAGGGGTGTACGCCCTTCACGTACATGGGTATGGGCGGCAAAACGCTGCTGCGAGCGAAGGTGGATTATGGCGCTTTGCAGCAAGGGCGCGAGATCGTGCGCCAGTTGCGCGGATTCTCGAAGCCCACTCCCGCCGGCGAGACGGTGGAAGTGCGCGGCGAAGCGGCCGCCCGCCTGTTGAATCACGCCCTCACCAGCGATGTGCTGGCCCTGGCCGACGGCCAGTCGCAGCCGACGCATCTTTTCGGCAACGATCTGGACACAAGCGCCACACTCAAGCGGCTGGCGGCCGATCGCTATCTCATGCGCTTTGCCGACGCGGAAACGGCGCAGCAGGCGGCCGAATGGCTGGCGATGTTATCAGACGGCTACGTCCAATTTGACGACGTGTACGCCAAGCTGGCCGGGCCGGTTGTCGTGCGGACAGTGGACGAGGGGCTGCCTTCGCCTCCGGCCACAGAAGCCACCTTCGCCGATACCAAGCCATATTACGTGGGGCGCGCGCGCCGTTCCGGCAGCCCGCCATTGCCGGAGTTCAGTTGGGAGGAGCCGGAAGATGCGCCGCTCAAATACACACCCCTTTACGAAACACACGTGAAACTGGGCGGCCGCATGGTGCCGTTCGGCGGCTATGAGATGCCGGTATGGTACACATCAGTGCTAGAAGAACATACGGCCGTGCGCCAGGCAGCCGGCCTCTTCGACGCCACCCACATGGGTGTGTTCGAGGCCAGCGGGCCGCACGTGGTCGAGTTCCTCAACACCGTCACCTCCAACGACATCAGCAGCCTTAAGGTAGGGCGTTCACACTATACCTACCTGCTCCTCCCGGACGGTCGCGTGGTGGACGACTTACTCATCTACCGGCGCGGACCGGAGCGGTTTATGCTGGTCGTGAACGCTTCCAACAACGTCAAGGATTGGACCTGGCTGAATGGGGTGAACGAGGGGAAAGTGTTGATTGACCAGGAACGGCCGTTTGGCCGCATCCAACACCCCGTCACCCTGCGCGACCTGCGCGACCGGCAGTGGGGCGACGAATGCCGTGTGGACATACCCTTGCAGGGGCCGCGCGCCCGCGACATCCTGCTGGCGCTGTGCGACGACCCCAATCTGGCGCACCGCATTAAGGCGCTCCCCTGGGCCGGGCTGACTGAGGGCGCCCTGGGCGGCTTCGACCTGATTATCTCCCGCACCGGCTATACCGGTGAGCGGGTGGCGTATGAATTATTCGTCCACCCCGACCGCGCGCCGGCGTTGTGGATGAAACTGTTGGAAGTGGGCGAGCCTTTCGGCTTGAAACCATGCGGGCTGGCCTCCCGCGACAGCACACGCACGGAAGCGGGGCTGCCGCTGTACGGGCACGAACTGGCCGGCAACCTGAACTTGAACCCGGCCGATGCCGGATTCGGGGCGTATGTGAAGCTGTGGAAGCCGTTCTTCATCGGCCGCAACGCATTCATCGCCCACGAACAGGAGCGGGATCATATCGTGGTGCGTTTCCGCATGAACAACAAGGGGGTACGGAGGCCGGAAAACGGCGACCCGGTGTTGGATCGGCGGGGGAAGGTCGTCGGCACGGTAACCAGCTGCGCAGTAGACAGCGAAGGCTACCTGTTAGGGCAGGCCTCCGTTCCCGTTAGCATGAAAAAACCGGGAACGCCCTTGTTCATTTACCAGCTTGGCGGAGGCACACGGCCGATCCGCGTCCCGGCTGCCATTAAGCCCGGCGCGCGTTTGCCTATGCCGGATGAAGCGACCGTGCTGACACGGTTCCCGGCGCGAAAGAAGAAGTAGAGAGACAAAGCAGGCGTTCTTTCCTTGTCTTCTCGCTGTCTTTGGTAGTTGACACCACGCCTGCGAACGGGTAGGATTGCGCCCAAGGCGTACAGGCGGGTGTATGCCTTGTTTGATCTAAGGAAGAAGGAGTAACCAATGCGTCGCGAAGTCCTGACATGGTCCGACGTAGACAAGCTGATTGATTACCTGACGCCACAGATTCACGGCCGTTTTGATTCTATGGTGATCATCACGCGCGGCGGCATCATCCCGGGTGGGATGCTGGCGGAGGCCCTAAACATCACATACATTCTCACTGCTTCGGTGCGTTTCCCGGCTGATTTTCCCGGCATGCAAACCCCGGAACAGATTAAGTACGCCATTCCCGAGTTCATTCAATTCCCGGACGACAGCTTGCTGACAGGCCGTCGCATTCTGGTTGTGGACGATGTATGGACGAAGGGACGCAATATCGTGACGGTGGCCAACCGCATAGATGCTGCCGGCGGGAAACCGGAAACATGTGTCCTGCATTATAAGCCGGCCTCATCGCTGTACCCGGGCTTTACGCCCACCTACTACGCGGCCGTAAGCGACAGGTACATCATCTACCCCTGGGAAATTGACCGCGGGCCGGAAGTGGTGGGAGCGTGGAATTAGGTAAACGAACAATGAACAATTATCAATAAACAAACTTGCACACTATTCATTGATAATTGATAATTGTTTCTGATGTGTCCAAGAGACCGGTGACGACTGGGTCCCTGGCGGCGAAAGCCGCCGAACCGCGTCAGGTCCGGAAGGAAGCAGCGCTAAGGCGTCTCTTTCGGGTGCCCAGGATAACCTGGTAGTCATCGGTCCCGTGGACATATCAAACCAGAGGGTGATTATTGGAGATTAGAGAGCGCTGGCGAAAACGGCTATCTCTAATCTCCAATCTTTTTATGGCTAACTTCACAGTCACGGTAAAACATCTCCTGATTCTGGCTCTGACGGCCGTGGTATTAACCACAGTAGCCGCGGCCGGGTTTCTCACTAGTGCGCCGGAGGCGGACGAGCAGGGACAAACCCCGGCGCCAGCAGCTGCCGCCGCCGCCACAATCACGCCAGGAACAGCGACGGCCGAAGAAACGGCCGCCGCCGCACAAGTGATCGTCACCATTGACGACGGATCGCAGCGCAAGGTACTGCGCACGGCCGCCCAGACTGTAGCCGGGGCGCTGCAAGAAGCGGGAGTTGCCCTGAACGCGGCCGACGGCGTCGAGCCGCCGCCCGCCACCCACCTGACCGCCGACACCGTCATCCGAGTCCATCGTTCCTTCCCGCTGACCATCAACGCAGACGGCCGGGTGATCCGGACACGCAGTTATCACACCAATGTCACTGATGCGCTGGCGGCCTCGGGCATCACCCTGGTGGGTGAGGATTACGCCCTGCCCGGCCCTGACGCCATTCTCCAGCCGGGAGATATTATTCAGGTCTACCGCGTCAGCGAGGACATCCTTTTCGAGGATGAGCCGCTTCCTTTTCAGACGTTGTGGCAGGCCACGGATCAACTGGACCTGGACACGACGGCCGTCATCAGTGAGGGCGTTCCCGGCATTTTGCGCCGGCGTATTCGGGTGCGCTACGAGAACGGCATTGAGATCAGCCGGGCCGTGGATGAAGAATGGGTGGCCCGCGAACCGGTGAACGAGGTGATCGGCTACGGCACACACATTAACGTGCGCGTGCTGGACACGCCGGAAGGGCCGGTGGAATATTGGCGCGTGGTGAGAATGCGGGTGACTTCGTACACGGCCGCCAGTTCCGGCAAGGAGCCAGGCGATCCCGGTTACGGCGTCACCGCCAGCGGGGTTCCGGCTGGAAAAGGGATCGTCGCCATTGACCGCAACATCGTCCCCTTCCGTTCCTACGTCTACGTGCCCGGGTATGGCATCGGCTTCGCCGGTGACACAGGCGGCGGGGTGCGCGGCCGTTGGATAGACCTGGGCTATGGCGAGGCGGATTTCGAGTGGTGGGCTGGATACACGGATGTCTACTACCTCACCCCCGTCCCGCCTCCTGAGGATATCAACTACTTGCTGCCCTCCGTGCTGCCGTAGTGTACGATTCCGCAGATCGTGTTCCGTAGTCCGTGTTCCGATTCACGGTTTACGGCTTACGGTTTACGGCTTACGGTATACGGCTCACGGTTTACGGTTTACGGAAAACGGATTACAGCCCATGCATCCTAAACGCATATTGCAACGACACGGCATTGAGCCAAAAAAGAGCCTGGGCCAGAATTTCCTCGTTGATGAGGGGGCGCTGGCGCGGATTGTGGCTGCGGCCGCGTTGACCAAGGCAGACCATGTGCTGGAGATCGGGCCGGGGCTGGGTTCATTAACGCAACGGCTGGCGGAAACGGCCGCTTCCGTGACGGCCGTCGAACTGGACCAACGCTTCATGCCCATCTTGCTGCGCCAATTGCAAGATTACGACAACGTTCGCCTGGTTCACGGCGACATCCTGGAGCAAAATCCAGCAACCTGGTTCAGCGAGCCATACAAGGTGGTGGCGAATGTGCCTTACTACATCACCGGGGCCATTTTACGCCACCTGCTATCGGTCGGCGTCAGGCCCTCGCTGATGGTGTTGACGGTGCAAAAAGAAGTGGCGGAACGGGTGACGGCCGTCCCCCCTCGCATGAGCCTCCTCGCTGTCAGTGTCCAATATTACGGCCAGGCGCAGATCGTAGACACCATCAAAGCGGGCGCCTTCTGGCCGCGGCCGGCGGTGGATTCGGCCGTTGTCCGCATCGTGTTGAATCAGGCGGAGATGAATGGGGAGGAGGCGTCTTTCTTTCGCCTGGTCAAAGCAGGATTCAGCCAGAAGCGAAAGCAGTTACAAAAAAACCTGCGCCAGTTAGGATATAATCGAGAGCGTATCGCTGATGCGCTGGCGCGGGCCAGCATCGACGGCCGTCGCCGGGCGGAAACGCTGAGCCTGGATGAATGGCGGCGGCTGCACCAGGAGTTGTGAACGGTGGGTGACATGAACACGCTTAAACGTTTCTTCACGTTCCCCTTTGAAGGTCCTGATTGGCCGTCCCGTTTTCTCATCGGAGCGGGGCTGCTCCTGGCCGGGTTTGTGATCCCCATTTTGCCCGCCATCATCGTCCTTGGCTACGTTCTCCAGGTGATGCGTCAGGCCATTGAGGGAGAATCGCTCACCTTGCCGCCATGGGAGGATTGGAGCCGGTTGGCAGTGGACGGACTGCGTCTGTTCCTGATTAATCTAGTCTTCTTCCTGCCGGGCATGATCATCTCCTTCGGCGGCATAACCGCATACTTTATGGCCTCCATCGCCCTTCCCCTGAGCCTGGAAAGCGCCGGCCCCGGAAGCGGCATGGAGACGGCGCTGCCCTTCCTGTTTCTGGCCGCTTTTGCTGCAATGTTTTTCTCCCTGTTTCTGGGATCTCTGCTATTAATGCTGGGGGTGATTCCCCTGCCGGCGGCCGTCGCTCACTTCGCCGCCCAAGACCGCGCGGCCGCAGCCTTTCATGTGAGTGAATGGTGGCCAATCCTGCGGGCCAACAAGCTCGGCTATTTCATCGACTGGGTGATCATTGGCGGCCTCTTCGCTATCTTTTACTACGGGTTCTTAATGGCTTATTACACCCTCATCCTCTGCTGCTTCCTCCCCATCCTCACCGCTCCGTTTGCCTTTTACGTCTCACTGGTGAGTGCGGCATTGTTTGGACACAGCTACCGGGAGGGCGCCGACCTGCTGGCGGCCGCTGAACAGCGCGTCCCTGCGTAGGTGGGCGGCCCAACCTTTAGCCCCAAAGGGGACAGGTGCTTAAAATGCGCCGCACCATGACCGCATCCTTGGAGACTCGACTTCGACGCCTTCCGTGGCAGCGACGCGGTCACATTCCCAGCCTCACATTGCGCCAGCCTGAGGGTTCATCCCACGGGTCGAAACCGGCAGGCGCACCCTCCCCATTGACGGCCGTTTGCCGCCCCCGTTTGCCCCCGCCCTGCAGCAGCTCCAACAATGCCATCGCCATCCATTCCGGATCGCCGACCTCCCCATCCGGCCCCCAATCCGCCATGTGCGCCTGCAGGTAACCGGTGCTGGTACGGCCGTCCACGAAGTGCAGCTCCTGCAAAATATCGAGCAGATAGGGAATGTTGGTGGTCACGCCCAAAACCACCGTTTCCTGCAAGGCACGCACCATCTTGCGAATCGCCTCCGCCCGGTCATGCCCCCAGGTGACGACTTTGGCCAGCATCGGGTCATAGTAAGGCGTCACCTGCATCCCCGTCTCGATGCCGTCATCCACGCGCACGCCCGGCCCGGCCGGCGGCCGATAATAGCGAATCTCGCCGATGGAGGGCATGAACTGGTTGGCCGGGTCCTCGGCATACACGCGGCATTCAATGGCGTGCCCTCGCTGCCGGATCGCCTCCTGGCTGAAGGGGATCGCTTCCCCGGCAGCAATGCGAATTTGCCACGCGGCCAGGTCCAGCCCCGTCGCCAGCTCAGTCACCGGGTGCTCCACTTGCAGCCGCGTGTTCATTTCCAGGAAGTAAAAGCGGCCCGCGCCATCCACGATGAATTCAACCGTACCAGCATTGACATAACCAGCTTCGCGCGCCAGCGACACGGCCGCGGCCGCCATCTCCTGCCGCAGCGCATCGTCCCGGATGATCGGAGCCGGGCTTTCCTCGATGATCTTCTGGTGGCGGCGTTGGATGGAGCATTCTCGTTCAAACAGGTGCAGCAAGCGGCCGTGCTGGTCGCCCATCACTTGAATTTCGACGTGATGGATTTCGGTGAAGAACTTTTCCACCAGGATATGATCGCTGCCGAAGGCCGCCTGCGCTTCGCTGCGCGCCGCCCGGATCGCGTCGGCGAATGCCTGCTCCGACCAGACCACGCGCATCCCTTTTCCGCCCCCGCCTGCGCTCGCCTTGATGAGCACCGGGAAGCCGATCTCGGCCGCGGCCGCCGCCAACGCATCATCGCTCAGGCCCGCGCCATCCACGCCGGGCACAACGGGGACGCCCGCTTCCTGTGCCAACACGCGCGCGGCCGCCTTACTCCCCAACAGCCGCATCGCCTCAGGGCCGGGGCCGATAAAGGTCACCCCATGCGTGGCACAGGCAGCGGCAAATTCCGGATTCTCACTGAGGAAGCCGTATCCGGGATGAATGGCGTCCGCGCCGCACTGCCGGGCGATCTCGAAGAGAGTAGCCTGGTTGAGGTAGGTGTCGGAAGCGGACACGCCGGCCAGAGGATAGCTCTCATCGGCCAGGCGCGTCCAGGGGGCGCCCGCGTCCGCTTCAGAGTAAACGGTCACCGCAAGGACGCCCAGTTCGTGACAGGCGAGGATGATGCGGCGGGCGATTTCACCCCGGTTGGCGATGAGAACTTTGTTGAACATCACAAATAATTGTATCCCGCCGGAGTGGATGCAGCTACCGTTCCTGGCGCGCCTTCAACCATTGAACGGCAAAGTCCACGCCATTCACCTGCGGGTACAGGCGGCAAGTCGCCGAGCCAACCTGGCCGATGGTCACATCCCCTGTCTGATCCAGCTCAGCGCCGATGGCGGGGAAGGGGTCGGCGTCGTACTCAATGTCGGGGATGCGCTCCCAGATGGTACGGCCCTCTTCCCGGACAGGCATTGGTTTGCACACCTGCGGCCGTACGCCCGCCCGGCACTCTGACAGATGAAAAGAGGTATTGCTGTCGTAGCCCACGCCCAACAGCAGCACGTAGCCGCCCAGATCATACAGCCGCGCCAGGGGAGAGCCTTCGCCCAGTGAATAGGACAACTCGTGATCGGCCGTGACAAACGCGGCCTCCTTTCCCCAGGCGGCAAACGACACCTGCGGATGGCAGCTGCGGCGCACGCCGGGCCAGGTGCGGAACAACTCCGGGATACGCCCCATCCCCCGCGTCGGCGTTAGGCGGGGATCAAACAAGGGCATCGTATCCCGGATCGCCTGGTACCAAACAGGCGGCACCGGCGGGTTAGACCACTCGGCCGGGTCGCTGTATTCGCCGGTGTGCGTCGGCATCACCAGCGTCCCGGCCGTCGTCAGCACATCCATCAAGGCTTGAATGACGATCATCGGCCCGCCGTTCACCCAGCCAAGGCTGCTCAAAGAGGAGTGCACCAGCAGGGTCATGCCCTCCGCAGCCCCCAAACGGCGCAGATCGGCCGCCAGGCTTTTCCGGGTGCGCGCGAATGAGGCCCTGTCTACTGCGTCTGCTTCACTCATGTCACCTTGAGATTCGGGGCGCCGCTGCCCGCTTCGGCCGTCAGCCAGCGCCCAACTGCCCTTATTGTCGCCACCGCGGCGGCCGCTTTTCCAGGAACGCGCTCATTCCTTCCCGGCCCTCTTCACTGGCCCGCCGCCGGGCGATGAGTTCGGCCGTGTAGCTGCGCATGGTTTCCTGCGGTTGGTAAGCCACGGTGCGGATCAGCTCTTTTGCCGCCGCTTGTGCGCCGGGAGCCGCCTGCAACAATTGCGCCACCCGCTCACTGACGGTCGCGTCCAACGCATCCTCGGCGACGACCTGATGAACCAGCCCGATGCGTTGAGCAAAACGGGCATCAAACCGCACCCCGGTGAGAAACAGATCACGCCCCCGGCTGGGGCCGATTTTGGCGATTACAAACGGGGAAATAACGGCCGGAACCAGCCCCAACTGCACCTCGCTGAAGCCGAATCTGGCCCGTTCCACGGCGACGGCGATGTCGCAGGCGCTGACCAGCCCCACCCCGCCGCCAATGGCTGTCCCATTGATGCGGCCGACTACCGGCTTAGGGCACTGATCAATGGCTAACATCAAGTCAAAGATGGCTTCGCCGTCAACCACGTTCTCATCAAAATCGTAGTCGGCCGCCTCCCGCATAAACGTCAGGTCCGCGCCGGCACAAAAGGAACGGCCGTTTCCGGTCAACACCACCACTCTCACATCGTCCTGCCGGCTGATGTCAGCAAACACGGCCGCCAGCGCCTGGATCATCTCCGGGTTCATGGCATTGTGACTTTGCGGCCGGTTGAACGCCACCGTCAGCACCTGCTTCTCCTTCCGTAGTTCAATGACGTCTCCCATCATCCCTAATTCTCCAGTCTTTAGCCTCAAGATATATTATCGACGCTTACGCAAAAAAACCCTCCCGCCGCTATTGAAAGCAGCGAGAGGGCTTGTGCATGTATCATCAGCTAGACGCGCACATTTACACCGCCGCGTCCACAGGCGACTGCTCCACCGTGGACTCCACTTCGTCCTGATCAGCCCCGTTGCCGCTTGCCTGGTTCATCAGATTCTCAAACGCTTCACGATCCAACGTTTCCACTTCCATCAGCATTTGGGCCAATGCGATCATTTTATCCCGATTTTCGCGAATGATGCTGAGCGAACGATCGTAATTCTGGCTGAGCAAGCGCTTGACTTCCTCGTCGATAATCCGGGCTGCCTCTTCGCTGTAATCGCGCTGGCCGCCGAAGTAAGCCATCTCGCGGCCGAGGAAGGGGTTCATGGATCCGTTCCCATACGTAGGCAAGCCCAACTCGGCCGACATGCCGTACTCGGTCACCATAGCCCGGGCGACCCGCGTGGCCTGTTGCAGATCATTGGCCGCGCCTGTGGTCACACGGCCGAAGAAGATTTCCTCAGCCGCACGGCCGCCGAGCGCCATCGCTATGCTGTCCTCGAAGAATTCGCGGCTGTAGACGAAGCGATCTTCAGGCAGCGGCATCACATAACCGCCGGCGCGGCCGCGGGGGACGATTGTGATCTTCTGCACCGGATCGGTATGCACCAGGTAAAAGCTGACCACTGCGTGGCCGGCCTCATGATAAGCCACCGTTTCCTTGTCCTCTTCGCTCATCACGCGGCTCTTCCGCTCCGGCCCCATCACGATCCGGTCAAACGCATCTTGGAATTCAGTCAGCCCGATTGTTTTCCGGTTGCGACGGGCGGCAAAAATAGCTGCCTCGTTGATCAAGTTTTCCAGATCAGCGCCAGAGAAACCGGCCGTAAGCCGCGCCATATCGCTGAATGAAACTTCACCGGCAATCGGCTTGCCGCGCGCGTGAACCGTGAGAATCGCTTCACGCCCTTTAACGTCGGGCAAATCCACGAATATCTTGCGGTCGAAACGGCCGGGCCGGAGCAGCGCCGGGTCGAGGATATCTGCCCGGTTCGTCGCCGCCATCACGATGACATTGGTTTCATTGTCAAACCCATCCATTTCCACCAGAATCTGGTTGAGGGTTTGCTCCCGCTCATCATTCCCGCCTCCAAGACCGGCCCCGCGCTGGCGGCCGACGGCGTCAATTTCGTCCACAAATACGATGGCTGGCGCGCTTTGCTTCGCTTTGTCAAAGAGATCGCGCACCCGGCTGGCGCCAACGCCCACAAACATTTCCACGAATTCTGAACCGGAAATGTGGAAGAACGGCACGCCCGCTTCGCCGGCCACGGCGCGCGCCAGGAGCGTCTTGCCGGTGCCCGGAGGGCCGACCATGAGTACGCCTTTGGGAATGCGCGCACCCACCTGCACAAATTTCTCAGGCTCGCGCAAGAACTCGACGACTTCTTCCAGCTCTTGCTTCGCCTCTTCCACACCGGCCACATCATCAAATGTCACGGTGGGGCGGTCGGCGTCATTCAAGTTCTTGGCCCGGCTGCGGCCGAAGCTGAAGATGCTGTTGCCTCCGCCTCCCTGCATTTGCCGGAAGCCGCGGCTGAATATCCAGATGATCAGCAAGACCGGGCCAACAGCCAGGATGATGTTAAACAAGTTGTTCCAGGTAGATTGATCGCGGATGATGTACTCATCAAGGCCGGCCAAATCCTCGGCCGTCACTCCGTAAAACTGCCACGTCTCCGCAATGCTGTCCCGCGAATGTTTGTATGCAGCCAGGATGGTATTGTCGGCCAACGTCACTTCTAATCTGTCACCAACGACAGCGACGCTTTTCACCTGGTCGGCCTTGATCATTGACGCGACTTCAGGCAGGCCGACCTGTTGCGGCCCGCTAAAACGGCCGGTCAACCAAAGCTGGACACCGAGGACCAGCGCAAAAATGCCCAGAATCCAGACCCAGGCTGGTACGCCAGGTCGGGTATCATTCGGTTGTTCATTCATACTTCTATCTATGCTCCTGACAGTCCGAACACAATGCTTGGGCAAAAGAATCGGACTCTAGTTGCTTATGGCTAAAATAATGATACGCTTCTTTCTCAACGGCTTCGCGCGTATTCCTTCGCTGTGATTGTAATTGAAACAGGTCTATGTAGGATAAGTATAAACCAATTCTAAGCATAGCTTAAAGAAACGGAGAAATATCCCACCCCGAAACAATGTTATTCACATTGTACGGGGAAATAAGAACCGTTTCAACTACCTGCAAAGCGCGCGCCGGTCAAAATCAAATTAGCGGCTCATCCCACCTTCCTCTTTGACGAATCGGCCGCAGGGTTTTCTTACGAGCAGCCAGCAAAGGAATCGCTGTCGTTTTTGCACCGGGCAGCCACCTTTTTATTGACAGTGAGTGTAAAATAAACCTGATGCGAACCCAGTATGATGACACCGCCTGGCAGTCGTCCACCATACCGTTGTTGCAATTGCTAAGGCGAAACTTGCCGATCGTCGCATTTCTGGTCGTCTCCTTCACGGGAATGGTGGCTGTTAACTGGTTCTTCAGCCCGGTCGAGGGAGATGCAACGGCCGTTGCGGCCGCCACTACCCAAGGGTTGAGCGCACCGATTTTCAAGGTGGTTCCGGCCAAACCCGTCAGTCAGCGGTTGGCGCAGAGTCCAGGCCCGCAGCGGATTGGCATTATCGCCGGCCACTACGGGTTTGACAGCGGAGCAGTCTGCGCTGACGGCCTCACTGAAGCAAAGGTAAACATGAGCATCGCCAACCTGGTGGTCGCTGGCCTTCAGGCACAAGGAATTCGCAGCGATTTATTGGAGGAATTTGATCCGCGGCTGGAAAATTATTATGCAACGGCCGTGATCTCCATTCATGCTGATTCTTGCGACTACATCAACCAGTTGGCCACCGGGTTCAAACTCTCCGGTTCCACGCTCACCGATTCCAGCGATTTATCCATTTGCATGGAACAGGCGTACCAGGAAACAACGCAGTTAACTTATCACGCCAACACGGTAACGGCCGACATGACCAACTACCACGCGTTTCGGGAAATCGCGCCCGGTGTTCCGGCCGTGATTATCGAGGTGGGCTTCCTGAACCTGGATCGGGAATTGCTCGCCAACGCAGAAACGCCGGCCGCTGGTCTGGTCAACGGCATTCGCTGTTACCTGGACCAGTAGTTAGAAAGGGTTCGTTATTTATCAACCGGATATCGGAACATAGAGAACCATGACCACACAAAACGTGATTCTCATCCGAGAGGCGCATAAAGCCATCAAAGCGGGCCAAAAACAACAGGCTCGCTCGTTGCTGCATCGTGCCCTGCGCCAGAATCCCAACGACTTTGCCGTCTGGCTGCTGCTGGCGAGCGTGGCTTCTTCGCCCCGCACCAGCCTGGAATATATCCGGCAGGCAGAAAAACTCAATCCGGGCCATCCCACAATTCGCAAGGCGAGGGCATGGGCGGAACGCCGCCTGCTCACGGCCGCGCCTCCCGCCGCTCCACAACCAGCCCCCCCGCCCCCCACACGACGCGCCGCTCCCTCAAAGATAGGCACGAACTGGCAGACGATCGTCATCCTGGGCAGCATCACCATGACGCTGGCCATTCTCGTCTTTATCGCCATGATGTGGGTGGTGAGCAACTTCGTGCTGGGCGCCCCCCAGGGCGCGGCTGTGGAACCGGTGAAGGCCCAGGACAACTCGCAGAGTAGTCTGCTTCAGGAGAACGTACGGGTCAGCGCACAAAGCAGCGGTAAGCTGCCTACGGGCATCGATAACGAAGTGGCCGTCGTTGAGGCAACCGCGACGCCAATGCCGGACCCCACTTCATCTCCAACGCCCCCGCGTCTGCCGGCCAAGCAAGTTGCGCCTGCCGGGAACGCTGACCGCAGCAGCGACCCCCGTCCCACCTGGACTGTGACGCCGGTTCCGACGAACACGCCTACCCCCACGCCAACCCCGCTCCCCACATTTGTCAGCCCGCAAAACAACAAACCGGTGTCACGGCCGCTGGGCGTGGGAGCCAATGAGCATTGGGTGGATGTAGACCTGTCTACGCAGACGTTAACCGCCTACGAAGGGGACACGCCGGTGATGACCTCGCTCATTTCCAGCGGGACCTACAATCACCCCACCGTGACCGGACAGTTTCGCGTCTGGCTCCGATTTGAACGCCAGACGATGAACGGCCGCCGTCTAGGGTATGACTACTATCTGGAAAATGTCCCTTACGTGATGTATTTCTATCAGGACTACGCCCTACATGGCACATACTGGCACAACAACTTCGGCACGCCCATGAGCCATGGCTGCGTCAACATGCAAACTGAGGACGCCGGCTGGCTTTTCAATTGGTCCAGCCTGGGCATGCTGGTTAACGTGCATTATTAGGCGTCGCTTTCTCGAATCGTTATTGAGTTAATGACATCCCCCTGACGAATAGCATCCACAATGTCCTGACCTCTGGTCACTTTGCCGAAGACAGTGTGACGGCCGTCGAGATGCGGCTGGGGCGAATGGGTGATGAAGAACTGGCTTCCGTTGGTGTTGGGGCCGGCATTGGCCATCGACAGCACCCCGGTTTCATGCTTTAACGGGTTGTTCGCCAGCTCATCCTCAAAACGATACCCCGGCCCCCCTCTACCCGTGCCCGTGGGATCCCCGCTCTGAATCATGAAATTGCTGATAACCCGGTGAAAAGTCACGCCATCGTAATACCCCTCACGCGCCAAAAACACGAAGTTATTGACCGTCTTCGGCGCATATTTGGGAAAAAGCTCGATTTCGATTGCGCCCTTACTCGTTTCCATCGTCACGCGATACAATTTCTCAGGATCGATCTGCATGAGTGGGGGACTGCTCCATTGCTTACTTGACATACCCTCTCCTTTGTCGCGCCCGGCGACTGGGTGTTCATCATGATAACGAATTGTATCCCACCACGCGAAGTGGCGCAGACTGTTCAACCGCGGCTCATTCGGGCCTCATCTTACAGGCCCTGTTTTCTGGCTACAATTCCGTGCGAATCGCCCACAGGTCAGGAAAGAGGGGTTTAGATAATGTAGCAGTGAGATACTCCACACCGGAAGAACCGCCTGTGCCACGTTTGTTCCCGATGGTCCGCTCCACCATCTTGACGTGACGGTAACGCCACTCCTGGATGCCTTCATCCACGTCTACCAGCCGCTCGCAAAGCTCAGTCACGGCCGCGTCGTTGTGGTAGATGTCAATGAGCACCGCCTGAATTTCCGGCGACGGCCGCACCGGCTGCGGCTCTCTTTGAGTCAGGGAGGATGCAGGAATTGGATACCCCTTACGGCTCAAGAAAGAGAGAAACGCATCCCAGAGGCTTGGCTCGTCAAAGCGCCGCTGCAAGCGCGCGGCCCCTTCGCTCCCTTCAGGAAAACGGGCCATCACCGTGCGCCGCTTTAGCCCCAGGGCAAACTCTAACTCGCGGAACTGGAACGACTGGAAACCGCTGGCCGATTCCAGTTGATCACGAAATGACAAAAACTCTAACGGCGTCATCGTCTCCAGAACATCCAACTGGGTCACGAGAATCTTCAAAATGGTGAGGATGCGCTTCAACGTGTGGAGCGCACGCGCCTGGTCGCTCCTTTGCAGCAATTCCTTCAGGTAATCCAGTTCGTGCAGTATTTCCTTAAACCAAAGCTCATACACCTGATGAATGATGATGAACAACATCTCATCATGTTCAGGACCGTCGGACAATGGCTGTTGCATTGAAAGCAGTTCGTCCAGTTTGAGATAGCTTGAGTAAGTTAACGACATAATGCGCGACACTCTCCACTTGATGGCCGGTCAATGATTCGCGGCCGTTATTTCCCCTTCGCCTCGGCTGCCAACTCCCAGATACGGCTCGGACTCAGCGGGATTTCCAGGATTTCGAGGCCCTCCATGCCCAGTGCATCTTCCACAGCCTGCGCGAACAAAGGCCCGGTCGGAATGGCGCCTGCCTCGCCGGCCCCCTTAATTCCCATCGGGTTCAGCGGTGATTCAGTTACTTCGTGCCCAATCTGAATGGGGGGCACATCCAGCGCCGTCGGCAGCAGGTAATCCATGAACGAGCCGGTCAGCAGTTGACCCTCTCGATTATAAACCAGCTTCTCGAAAAATGCGTTGCCGATGCCCTGAGCCACGCCGCCGTGAATTTGTCCATCCAGAATGAGCGGGTTTATGACCTTGCCGCAATCATGAACCACGACATATTTTTGAATCTCAACCTGCATCGTCTCCGGGTCTACCTCGACGATCATGGCGTGAACGCCGCTGGCGGTCGCCCCGTACTCAGGCCCGAAGTAGTTAGTCGCTTCCAGGCCGGGTTCCGTGCCCGGCTTGACCGCCCCACGCATCGGGTTGGCCTGTTGGGCCAGTTCGCCCAGGGGGATCGCCCGATCCGGCACGCCTTTCACATAAGCCCGCCCATCCGCCAGTTCGATGTCTTCTTCGGCCGCTTCCAGCACCTCGCTGGCCAGCTTGAGAATCTTCTGGCGTACGTCTCTGGCTGCTTCATTGATGGCATTGCCGGCCACCACAGCCCCGCGGCTGGCGAAGGTGCCGGCGCCCCAGTGAAACTGGTCCGTATCACCCGTCACCAGGTCTACCTCCGTCACATCCACACCTACCTGGTCAGCCACGATCTGGGCGAAGCTGGTGAAGTGTCCCTGCCCCTGCGTGCCGATGCCGGTCGCCACGCTCACACGACCGCTGGAGGTCACCTGCACTCGCGCTCCCTCGTAAGGGCCGATGCCGGTCCCTTCGACGTAAGCCACGATGCCCAGCCCCAGGTACCTGCCCTCGGCGCGCGCTTTCGGCTGCACGTCGTCCATAAATTCCCGGTAGCCGATCATCTGCATCGCCTTCTCTAACGCCGGTTCGTAGTTGCCGCTGTCGTACTTCAGCGGGGCAAAGTCCTGGTAGATGACCTCGTTGTTGTAGGGGAACGCATCCGGGGCGATGAAGTTGCGGCGGCGGATCTCGGTGCGATCGAGGTCCAGTTCTTTGGCGGCCAGGTCAAGCAGCCGCTCCATCACGAAGACGCCATGCTGCCGCCCGGCTCCACGATATGGGGTGACGATGGTCTTGTTGGTAAACACGGCCGTAAACTCGCTGTAATAGTTAGGCACGTGATATGGCCCCAGCAGGGTGCACTGGCTGTTGATGGGCACAGTCAGCCCATAAGGGGCGTAAGCGCCCGTATCGTGCCAGAAGGTGTCGTGGATGCCCAGGATACGGCCGTCTTGGGTCAGGGCCATTTCAGCCTCATGAACCTGGTCCCGCTCGTGCGTGGTGGCCACAAAGTTCTCTGCCCGATCTTCGATCCACTTCACCGGGCGATCAAGCTGCTTTGCTGCCCAGGGAATCAGCACCTCCTCCGGGTAGAACATCATGATCTTGGGGCCAAAGCCGCCGCCGATGAACGGGGCGATGACGCGCACCTGGTTTTCCGACAGGCCCAGCATGGCCGATAATCCGTTGCGAATAAACACTGGGGCCTGCGTCGTATCCCAGACGGTCAACCGCTGCGACCGTCGATCCCATTGGGCCACCACCCCCCGGTTCTCCATCGCCGCGGCCGCGCCGTGGTCGTAGTAAAAGCGCCGTTTAATAATCAGGTCTGCCTGCTCGCGGACCTTGTCGAAGTCGTCACCCCCACCTTTGATCTGTACGACATGGGCGCAAATGTTGCTGTCCAGGTCTTCGTGCACCAGGGCAGAATCGGCCGAGAGCGCCTCCTCCATATCGACAACGGCGGGCAGCTCTTCGTATTCGACCCATACATCTTCGGTCGCGTCCTCAGCGATGTAGCGGCTTTCAGCGATGACCAGAGCCACCGGCTCGCCCACATGCCGCACCTTCCCATTCGCCAGCGGAACCTGTGTACGTTCGTTAAAGACAATGTCTTTGATCGGGGGCGGCGAGACGAGCAAGGGGCCGGGCCGCCAGTAATCGTCCAGCGATTCGGCCGTATATACGGCGATGACGCCGTCCCGTTCCAGCGCGGCCGAGGCGTCAATATTCACAATGCGCGCGTGGGCGTGGGAACTGCGGACAAACGCCGCATGCGCCATCTGCGGCAGATTCACGTCGTCCGTAAATAAAGCCTGCCCCGTTAGCAGCCTGGGGTCTTCATTCCGTTTAATGCGTTCGCCGAAGAATTGTGTCGTCATACTTTTTTACTCCTGCAACCGGTCACCAGTTATTCTGTAGATAAGCGGCGCTCAATGTTCCCGCGCAAGCGTTGCGATCGCCCCGATGACCTGATCCCACACGGCGGGCGGCAGGTCGTGCCCCATCCCGTCAATGAGCATCAGTCTGGCGCCGGGGATGGCTTCCGCAGTAGCAATGCCCCCGGCAACCGGCACCAATGTATCCGCCTTGCCGTGGACAACCAGGGTGGGTATTGTCAAGGCCTGGAGCGCTTCTTTGCGGCCGCCGGAAGCCATGATGGCTGCTAACTGCCTCGCTTCGCCCGCCGGGTTCCGGGCGCGATCATATGCCCGCGCCGCCCGTTCCCGTATCCTCGCTTCGTCAAAAGGAAAGCCCGGACTGCCAATCACATGCGCGGCTCGCACGACATAGTCGATGTACGCTTCACGGCCGTCAGGCGCCGGGGTGGCCAGCAGCATCAATGCTTCCGGGGTCGGAGGGGGCAGGTCGCGTTCCCCCGTGTGTGACATGATTGATGCCAGGGTGCGCACACGGTGCGGGTGGTGGATGGCCATTGTCTGGGCAATCATCCCGCCCATGGAAACGCCCACGATGTGGGCAGATTTTATGCTGAGCGCATCCAACAGGCCGGCCGCATCATCCGCCATGTCGCGCAGCAAATAGGGTGCATTGACCGGCCTGCCCAGTGCAGCAGATTGCATCACTACCATCGGGTCCGGTACGCCCGCGTCATCAAAACTGGTGGAAAAACCTGCGTCGCGATTATCGAAACGAATGACCCAAAAGCCCTCGCCCGCCAGTTGGGTACAAAACGCCTCGTCCCAGGCAATCATCTGCCCGCCCAGGCCCATGATGAGTAAAATGGGGGGCGCAGTGGGATCGCCGAATGTGTCGTACACGATGTGAATTCCGTTCGCTTCGGCCGTTGCTGCTTCGCTGTATGCTACGTTCACGCTCATGGGCATCCTATCCTTCTTTAAAGGCCACAAACCGGCCCCAGCATGAGGCCAATTCCATCCCCTTTTGCACGAAGCAGCCAATGAAGTAACGGCCGCTTCCCATGTCCGCCAGGTCCGTCCCCAGATTCTCAGCATGAACGATGCCTTTGGGGAACAGGTTCAGGTGCATGTCCTGGTAATACTTGTCCAACGGGTACATCTCGTCCCAATCCTTGCCATACTGGTCAATCAACTTCTGGTTGGCCTCCGCAAAGGTCTTCGGGTGCCAGATGCGCTGGATGGTGTTCATCGGATGTTCCATGGCCACACAATCCACGCCCAGCCACTTAATCTCCTTTTCAATGCACCAATCCGCGAAATCAGGCGACGGCCCGGGGTGCTTGATCATGTAGCGGAACTCATCCGAATCAGGGCTGTTCCAGCCGTACTTATAATAGCCGGTCTTGACGATGAGAATGTCGCCTTGACGCACCTCAACGACGCTTTCAATCATGGCCGGGGTGTACACGCTGGTATCGCTGACCAGCTCTGAAATATCAGCCACCGCGCCGGGGCCGAACCAATAGTCAAAGGGCATCTGGCCGATGGTACGGCCGGCGGCGTGGAAATGCTTCTCCCCATCCATGTGCGTCGCCAGGTGGAAACTGGCCCGGCAGTGAGCGTTGTTCCGTCCCAGGCCAAAATACTGCCCCCCCACCCGCTTGGTGTAGTTCACGCTCAACGGGACGTAATTGGCCCATTGCGGCGTCTGTACGCTGAAGGGGAGCGTCATATCCAACATTTCGGTCGAACGCATCACGTCGAAGAAGTCGCCCTCGCTCATCCCTTCCGGCGGCCGTACCGCCACGGCTCGCGCCCAGGCCGATTCGACTTCCATGAACGGAATGGGGTGGATCATGATCCAGGCGCGCTGGTTCTTCAGCGCGTCAATCTGCCCCCCAAGCGATTCGGCCAGCAGCAGTCCCGCCTTGGGCATGGTGATGTGCGTCAACTGGTGATACCACTCCGGCGGGAACATCTCGTCCCACGTTTTGCCGTGCGTTTCCTTGAGTTTAGCCTCCGCTTTCTCGAACTCGCGCGCGTGCATATAGCGCAAATTGGTATTCATCGGATGCTCGGCGCAGCCGCAATCCACGCCGATCAGCTTCAGCTTCATATCCAGCGCCCACCGGAAGAACTCCGGCGACGGCCCCGGATGGCGCAGGTAGTAGCCGAACTCCTTATTCTCAATGCCGCCCTGCGCGTTTGGGTTTTCCACGTCCGCCTGATCCCAGCCGTACTTGTGGTAGCCGGTGTTGATGATGAGGATGTCCCCTTCCTTCACCTCGGCACGCTCCGTGATCATCTCCGGCGTGTACAGGCTGTAGTCCGAAACGGCGTCAGAGATGTCTACCACCACCCCTTCACCGCACAAATCGGTCAGGGGGATGCCGGCAATGGCACGTGCCCCGGAATGGAAGGCGCGCGGCCCTACAAGATGCGTGCCGGTGTTATTGCTCCACTCAATCAGTTGCCCATTGGCCCCCTGCCCCCCGCCCCAGGAGCCGGTCAGCCGCTTGAAAAAATGGACTTGCAGCGGCATCTCCCCCGGCCACGGCGGGGTGAATATGCTTAACCCTTGTGTCAGGTCAACCCAATTCGCATTGTTTATCAGGCTTATGAACTCTTCGCGTTCCATTGTCCTCACTGACCTCCCGTTTCTGTTTGCGATTGTCTGGTTTCCCGGCGCGACGGTGTAGACGGCCGCACCACACCTGATCGTGCCATGAAGCACGGTATCGCATCTCATTCTCCGATATCTTCATTCCACAACTCGGGCCGGGCGGCGATGAATTCTTCCATAAGTTGAATACATTCGGCGTCATTCAGGATTTCTAATTCAACCCCCCTTGAACGCAGATAGCTTTCCGGCCCCTGAAACGTCTTATTTTCCCCGACCACAACTCTCGGGATTTTATAGAGCAAGACTGTGCCGCTGCACATATCACAAGGGGAGAGGGTGGAATACAGCACCGCGCGCTGGTAATCTTTCGCTCTCAGCCGCCCTGCATTTTCCAAACAATCCATCTCAGCGTGCAAGATGGCGCTCCCTTTTTGTACACGCCGGTTGTGTCCCCGGCCGACGATTTCCCCATCAATGACAAGGACGGAGCCGATAGGGATCCCCCCTTCCGCCAACCCTTTGCGCGCCTCTTCTACGGCCGCTTGCATAAATTTGTCCATCATGATCTCCTAATAAACCTGTCACTCACGTCGATACGGCTTCAGGTACGCGCCGGGATAAGGCGCATTGCGGCCGGCCAGCGCCAGCGCCAGAATGGTGATGAGATAGGGCAAGGCCAGAAAAAATTCAAATGGCAGTTGAAGTCCCAGCGTTTGGAGCCGCAGTTGCAGGGCGAAAACGCCGCCAAACAACAGCGCGCCCCACACAGCGCGAATCGGATCCCAGCGAGCGAAGATGACCAGCGCGATGCACACCCACCCCCGCCCGGCGATGATTCCCGGCGAAAATGCCCCCAACTGCGCCAGAGAAAGGAAAGCCCCGCCGACGGCCATCAATGCGCCGCCCAGCAACAGGGCCGTGTACCGCACCCGAAAAACATCAATGCCAGCCGCATCGGCCGCTTCCGGGTTCTCTCCCACCGAACGCAGCGCCAGCCCAAAGCTGGTCCGGTACAACAGCCACCAAGACAGAGGCACCAGCACCAGGAATGCCACATAAGTAAGCGCATATTGCTTGAGGATGGATTCCGCCACCGGCACGCCATCAAAGAAAGAAAGCTGGGCAAACGGATCAATCGAGGGCAAGACAGAGCTTTCCCCAAACACTAGGCGAAAGCCGAAAAGGGACAGCCCCACACATAACAGCGTGATGCCCAGCCCAGACACATGCTGATTGACGCCCAATGTGACGCTAAACACGCCCATGAGCAACCCCATCAAGATTCCGGCAATGACAGCCCCCAGCAAGCCCAGCCACAGATAACCGGCGATCTGTGCTTCATTTGCCTTAAAAGCCACGGCAAAACCGACAAACGCGCCCAGGAACATGATGCCCTCAATGCCCAGGTTGAGGATCCCAGCCCGTTCTGTGTACACTTCGCCAATGGTCGCCCAAATCAACGGCGTCGCCACGCGCAGTGTAGCCCCAATTAACCCCAAGATGAACGTTGCCAACAGTGCTGTGCTCACGAGCCTTTCCTCTTGATTGAAATGCGATACCGTTGCAGCAGTAACATGCCCAGTGTGATGAGGAGCAAGGTCGCTTGAATGACATCACCGAGATAAGCAGGAACCCCCAGGGCGCGGCTCACTGTTTGCGCGCCCGTATCCAACAGACCGATGAACGCGGCCGCCAGGGCGACCCCGAACGCGTTTAAGGAGCCTAGCGTGGCAATGATGATGCCCGTATACCCATAACCGGGCGAGATGGCGTCAATCAGGTGAAAGTGAATCCCGGCCACTTCGCTGACGCCGGCCAGACCGGCAATGCCCCCGCTCACCAAAGCCGAAATGAGCAAGGTGCGTTCCACGCGAATACCGGAAAAACGGGCAGCCTCCTGGTTGAGGCCGACGGCCCGCATTTTCAAACCAAAGGCAGTGCGGGTTAAGACAAACCATAAAATGACAATGATGAGAAGCGCGAGAATGAAGCCAAGATGCAGCCGGGATCGGGGGATAATTTTGGGGAAAACGGCCGAGGCTGCGATTTCTGGAGACTGTGGCCACTGTGAAATGGGATCGCGCCAGGGGCCGTTTAGCAAGGCGCTCACAATGAACAAAGCCACTGAGTTGAGCAGGAGTGTGGTGACGACCTCGTCAATGGCGAGCTTGATTTTCATAAGCGCGGGAATGAGCGCCCAGGCCATGCCCGTCAGGAAACCGCCGGCAATCATGGCCGGCAAGGCAAGCCAGGCGGGGAAATTGTGCATCTGCAGCCCGATGGCTGTTGCGGCCGTGGCCCCGGCGTAGAGCTGGCCTTCCGCACCGATATTCCAATAGCCGCCGGCAAAAGCAAAGGTGACGGCCGCGCCTGTCAGCAGCAGCGGCGTTGCCTTCACCAGCACTTCAATCGCACTCACCTTACTGGAGAGCGGATCGATCAGGAAATAGTAGTAAGCCTGCAGCGGATTGACCTTGACCATCACCACCAGGCTTGATGTCAGCAAAAACGTGATGATCACGGCCAGGACGGGGATCAGAGGCTGCATCCAAACAGGGGCGGAAACGCGCTCGATCTGAAATTTATAATTCATAAGAATGAACTTGCCCTAAATGACGTGTAAGCGTTTACGCGGAATCGCGCTCGATCTGAAATTTATA
>JBHHTQ010000019.1:0-78249 GCA_046753445.1 Anaerolineae bacterium
TGTGGCGCGAGCATCTTGCTCGTTGGCGGGCTAGAAGCCCACGCTACGTTTTCATTTAAGGTGGTCGGCGCAGTCGATGAAGTCTCCCTTGTAAGTGTGGCGCGAGCATCTTGCTCGTTGGCGGGCTAGAAGCCCACGCTACGTTTTCATCATTCGTGGTGCGCCGCGGCGCGTGGTGTCTCCTGGGAAAATCATCAGAATGACTGAATTCCAGTAAGTTGATAGCAGTGTAAAAAATGGACGTGGGCAAAACGTGGGCAACTGCATGGGCAGGCATTTAGCATGAGTCTATATCGCTTACTGTGCCTGGGGATGCCGGAATTGTGGCGGAACGGCAGTCTCGTTTCCTGCCGCACCCGGAAGACGTTGGCGCTCTTTGTTTACCTGGCTGTGACCGGCGAAATGCTGGCGCGGGAGACGTTGGCCGCCTTTTTCTGGCCGGAAAGTGATGAAACACGCGGGCGGGGCATGTTACGCAATACAGTCTCCTACCTGCGGCAGACGTTGGATGACCCCGACGGCCGCATCCTTCTGACTGACCACCACACCATTGGCCTGGCCGGTAACGCCAATATCGAACTAGACCTCTCCTTCATCCAGACAGCGGCGGAACAGCTTATCCGGCCCGTGACGGACAGCGCCCAGACAATCAGCGCCCTGGAGACGGCCGTCGCCCACTATCGCGGCGATTTTTTGGCTGGTTACTCCCTGCCCCACACGCCCACATTTGATGAATGGGTGCGCCAACAGCAAACCATATGGCAGCAGCGGCTGGGGCAAATTCTGGACGCCCTTTCCCGGTTGCAGATGGAAAGCGGAGCCGCCGCCCAGGCTCTGGAAAGCTGCCGCCGCTGGCTCATCCATGACCCGCTGGCAGAAACAGCCTACCAACGTCTGATGCAGTTGCACCTGATGAAGGGCGACCGCGCGGCCGCCCTGCAAACCTACACAACCTGCCGCCAGATATTGGCTGCCGAATTGGGGAGCGAACCAGCGCCGGAAACAGAAGCTCTGGCCGAAAAAGTCCGGTCTGAGCAGAAGGCAGCAAGCCGTCCCCTTGCGCCCTCATCCTCACGCCTTCTCTTCCCCTTTGTCGGCCGTTCCGGCGAACACGCCCGGCTGGCAACCGCCTATCGCGTCGTCCGTCAGGGGCAGCCGCAAGTCGTCGTCATCACCGGAGAGGCAGGCATTGGCAAAACCCGGCTGGCAGCCGAATTTCTGAACTGGGCCAGGGCGCAGGGAGCAGATATTTTGCCGGGACGCGCCTTTGAAAGCAGCGGGCAGCTGCCGTACCGTCCTTTGCTCCAACCCTTACGCAGCCGGCTGGAACAAGAAAATGCCCCGGAAGATTTGCTGGATGACGTCTGGTTGACGGAATTAAGCCGCCTGCTCCCCGAACTAAAGAATCGGTATCCCGACCTGCCGGCGCCGCAGCCGCCGGGATCCACCAGCCGCACCCGCTTATTTGAAGCCGTCACCCGCTTTATCCTGGCTCTGGCCCAGCGCCGGCCCATCGTTTTGTTTGTGGATGATTTTCAGTGGACGGACGCGGCCACCCGCGATTTGCTCCACTATCTTTTATCCCGCCTGGAAGAGGAAATGGCGCCGGTTCTGATTCTGTTCACCCTGCGCCTGGAGACTGCCGCTGAGTTGCAGGGCTGGTTTGTTGATTTGGGCCGACAACTGCCGCTGACCCGGCTGACACTGGCTGCTCTCTCCCAGGAAGATACGGATCAACTGGTGACCGCCCTGGTGGGAACGGCGCAGACCAGACCAGCGCTGGGGCAGTGGCTCTTTGCCAAAACGGGCGGGCAGCCTTTTTATTTGGTGGAGACATTGAAGTTTTTGTCTGAACAGCAAGCGCTGATCCAGCGGTCTGATGGCTGGGGTTGGGTCATTCAGCAGGCGGATTTAGCCAAACTCCGTCACGGCGTTATCCCGTCAACGGTGCGGGAAATGGTGCAAAATCGTCTGGCGCGTCTGCCGGAAACGGCCGTGACCATGCTCATGGCCGCTGCCGTCCTGAACGAACACGCCACCTTTTCCCATCTTTGCCTGCTGACCGGACAGGAGAAAGGGGCGGCTTTGAGTATCCTGGAAACGCTGCTGGCGGCCCATCTCTTGAAAGAAACGGAGACACGCTTGCCCGTGCCGCTGTCTGAACTGGCGCTTGTGTTCACTCACAATACCATTCGTCATGTCGTGTACGAGATGATCGGTCAGGTGCGGCGGCGTTATTATCACCGGCAGGTTTTTGACATCCTGGCTGAAGAGAATGAAGCGCACGCAGAACTGGCCTATCACGCTTTCCAGTGCGGCCTGGTGGATCAGGCGTATGAGTACAGAATTGACGCCGGGGACGAAGCGATGCGCCTCTTTGCCGTCAAAGACGCCATCACCCAATATGAGCAGGCCCTGGATATTCTGCCTGATCTGCCGACCCCGGCCGCTAATCCGCAGCGCCTCTTAGCCCAACTGGGCCGGGCGTATGAGTTAAACGAGAACTGGCAGGAAGCGCAGGTAATTTACCGGCAAATGTTGGCGCTGGCCCGCCGGCAAGAGGATGCGCTCCTGGAATGCCGCGCGCTCAACTGTCTGGCAACCGTCTATGCCAATGGTCTGAATGATCTGGCGCAGGCCAGGACCTTGATACAAGCAGCTTTGGCCGTCGCATCAGCCAGCCATGACGAGCCGAGCATTGTGGAAACAAAGTGGAACCTTTCTCTGGTGGCGCGATGGGAAATGCGGACCCGGCAGGCGCTGCAATATGGGGAAGAAGCGCTGGAGCCGGCCCGCCGCTCGGGCCGGCTGGAGTTGATTGCCCGCATCTCTAACAGCCTGATTTATCCGAACGTGCATTTGCGGCGGTGGCGAACGGCCGTTGCCTGTGGCGAAGAAGCGCTGGCTTACTATCGGCAAACGGGTGACATGATTATGGAGGCAGATTGTCTGCGCCCGATTGGCTGGTTATGGTTCTTTTTAGGTGAACCGGATACGGCCGTCTCCCTGTTACGTCAAGCCTACGCCATCAGTGTAAAAATGGATAACTTTTGGGGCAAGGTGGACTGCGGCCACAAGCTGGCTCAGGTATTGCTGGAAATGGGCGAGTATGAAGAAGCGCAGCAATGGGCCGAGGAAGGATTGGCCGGCGCGCGCGAAATGAACCATTCGCACCTCATTCAAGCCAGCCTGATGGCTCTGGGAACTATCAAGCGCGCCATGTTGTTTCTGGAAGAAGCGCGGGGCATTTTATTACAGGCGTTGGCTTTACAAACGGAAACGCCAATAGCTATTTTCCCTGATTGGGCATTGGCTGAATTGTGCGCTGTGGAAACCCTGAGCGGCAATTGGGCGACGGCCGCCCAATATGCCCGCTCCATCTTGGATATTCCTGAGAGCAAACGGCCGATCAGCCTGAGCGGCTGGTTTATGATTGAGGCTTTTCTGCGCCAGGGCGAAGCTGAGTTGGCCCGCGCTGAAATCACGCATATGGGCCAACTGGCGAAAAACAACCGGCGTTATCGTCTTCTGTACTTACGTTCCCAGGCAGTCGCCGCCCGCTGGGAGGGAGAGACGGCTCAGGCTGTTGCCAGCCTGGAAGAAGCCAGCGCTCTGGCCGCTGGCATGGGCTTGCTGGGCGAACAGTGGCCTATTTTGGCAGAACTGGCGCAGTTGCATCCCCACGCCGCCCAGGCAGAAGCCGCCAAAGGTCAGGCGGCCGAAATCGTCGGCCGTTTGGCGGAAAAGATTGGAGATGAGGAATTGGGGAAGAGGTTTGTGACGGCCGTGTGTGCTTGATTTTGAATCCCATTGAAAGTGGACGCTCCTGCCGGCATGCATGGCAAGGGTGCCGGGCGGTGAGACCCAGCACCCCCTTCCGGCGAATTGATCATTGGGACAAGCCGGCGGCCGTTGCCACCATCTGGGCAAACTCCTGCACCTCTTCGTCCTGGGGCAGGTATTCGGCGATGCGGCGGGCATCCGCAGCAACGGATTCCAGCGAACTGTCCCTGGCCCAGTAACTGTCGCGCAAGATTTCGGCATACTCTGCCACGACTGCACTGAGTTGGAAATGAGGTGATGCCTTGGTGAAGACAGCGGCGAAATCCGCCTGGGCGATGCTCTGCTCGATTTCTTTCACCTCAGCCGTTTCCGGGTCAGCGTAGCGCACGCGAACGGTCATGGCCACGATCGCCGGATCGGCCTCATCGGCGAACTTGACCTCGTACAGCGCAGTCACACTATGGCCGGCGCCAATTTCGCCTGCGTCCACACTGTCATCCCGGAATGATTCGTCGGCGATGTCCCGGTTTTCATAGCCTAGCAGGCGGTACCGTTCGACGACGACCGGATTGAACTCGACTTGAATCTTGGCGTCCCTGGCAATGGTCATCAACGTGCCGGTCAGGTCGCGCACAAACACCCGCTCTGCTGCTCGCAGGGTGTCAATGTACGCATAGCTGCCGTCCCCCTGGTCGGCTAACTGTTCCATCAATACATCATTGTAATTGCCCATTCCAAAGCCAAATGTGCTGAGCGAGATACCCGCTTCCGCATGTTGGAGGATCGCATCCGCGGCCGTTTGTCCGACGTTTGCGACGCCGTCCGAGCAGAGGATGAGCCGATTGATCTGGCCGGGACGGGCAAACGCTTCTGCCAATTGGTAAGCCAGCATAATACCTTCGGCCGCGTTGGTGCTTCCTTCGGAAACCAGCCTGTCAATAGCGCGCATGATAGTGCGGCGCGAATCCACCGGGGTCGGTTCCAGGATAACGTGAGCGCGGGAGCCATACACTACCAGACCCACACGGTCAGTCGGCCGCAGTTGATCCAGGAGCATACCCAGCGACTCCTTCACCAAACCCAGGCGGTTCTCCATGTTCATCGAGCCAGACACATCTACCACGAAAATCAGCATTGCGTCCGGCCGCTGTTCCGGCGGCACTTCATACCCCTGAATGCCGACTCGCACCAGATGGTAGCGCTCATTTTCCCCGTACGGTGCGGGCGCACCTTCCAGATGGATGGCGAATGCGCCTGATTCGGGCGGGGTGTATGCTTGGTCGAAGTAGTTGATGAACTCCTCAACCCGCACCGATTCATCTGGCGGCAGGTAGCCGTCGGTTACGTAGCGGCGCATCACGGTGTAGGAACCGGTATCCACATCCACGGCGAAGGTGGATAGATTGTCATCTTCCGTATCGATGAACGGATTGACGCCGTAATCTTCAAAGAACATAGCTCCGTAAGGGGCACCGTTCGGCGGCGCCAGTCCGCCTGCAGGTAATGCCGCCATACTCTCAAGTGTTGCCATTGGGCTGGCTGATTGTTCGGTGTATTCGGCGTTGGTGAGCAGCGGATCGCCGCCGCCGCAAGCGGCCATAACCAGCGCTGCGAATAGCCATAGGATGAGAGTGGAAAAGTTGGGGTCGCTTTTTTTGTTCATGATCTCCTCCGAATTTTATGTATGTGTCAAACCCGGGTTGCCTGAATAGACGCCGGGGACAGCCGGTTGGTTCCGCTCAGGGGATCGTGATGCCCCGCGGCCGCGGGTGGCTTGTCTCACCGCCAGTTACGCTTTACAATGTTGCCCATCATGAATCGATCAAAGCTGGATGTGGCCCAATTGAAACGACGCAACCCAACTGCCTGGGCTGCGCTGTTGCAGCGCCAGCCTGAACTGGAGCAGGTGGTGGTCACAGCCGTTCAGACCAGACCGTTTCACGCTTCCGGCCGCAGTTTCAGCGGCCGTCTGGCCCGCTACGTATTAAGCCTGGAAGGGCATTCCGACCCGATCACGCTGGTGGGCAAGCGCACCAACCGGGTGGAGGCTCTCTTTTACCAGACGATTGCCCCCCAGCTTCCGGTTGCTCCTTACTGCTGGTTCCTCCATTTGTCTGACGAGGGCGGATGGATTGTGACGGATGACGTGATCAACGATTACGCCCCTGACCGCTGGACGCTGGGCAATGTTGAGGATGCGATTGACACCTTGACGATGATGCACGCCAGTTTCTGGAACCGGGGGAAGGCGCTGCAAGATTTCGGATTTTCCCATTTCATCCATGGACGAAAGTACACGTGGGAGGAGCTGCGCGAGGAAAACGAAGCGTATTTAGAACGGGGGCCGGCGGCGATCTTGTCGGAGCATGCCATTCACAATGCTGGGCGGCTGGCGCCGGTCTTGTTGCGGGCGACGAATGGGCTGGCCGTGCTGCAAAGTTTGGGCGGGTGGCCAGGCGTGATGGGGCAGAGTCACATGGATGCGGCCGCCGATTTGCTGGATGATCCGGTTCCGATGTTAGAACCGCTGCTTAATCTGCCGCTGACCTTGCTGCACGGAGATCCGAACCCGTACCATTGGCGCATGTCGCTCTTAGATCGGCATCGCCTGATTGATTGGCGAAAAGCCGTTATCGGCCCAGGCGTTTGTGACCTCATCAGCTTCCTGGATCAATTTGGCCTGCTGCGTACAGAGGACAACAGCCAGCCGATATGTACGCGTGATGAATGGCCGGCTGATGAAGAGACGATTGTGGACAGTTACATGCTGACTATGTCGGCCGAGTTGGGTGCTGATTTCCAGGCCAGGATGATACGCCAGGCATTGCCGGCGGCACGCTGCCTGTTTGTGATCACCCGGTGGCTGCCTGAATTCGCCAGATGGTTCTCGTCCATGCCCAACAAATACGCGTGGCAGAAGGTGAACCGGATGAGCGACGAGCAGCTCTTGGGCACGATGTACGCGCCTCTTGCCGGATTTCGCCCCTACCTCGCGGCCGTCTTCCGGGATTTCCTCAAAGCTTATAGAACTCTCTGACGCTTGTTGCGTATTGCAATTGGCGGCGCACGACATGGAGCCGCCATACACACACGTTGTTTTAACGGAGGGTGAAACTGTCTCTGTTGCTCGAATCCATCACTTTTGGCCTGGTTGTCGCTTTCATTGTGCTGGGTCTGATCGGCATCGTGATTCCTATGGTGCCGGGAACGCTGCTTATCTGGCTGGCCGTGCTGATATACGGGCTGGCAACCGATTTCAGCACCATCAGCACGGGAGTCTTCATCCTTCTCACACTGATCGCGTTTGTGACCGGGACGGCGGACCTGTGGATGCCGTTTCTGGGCGCGAAGACGGTGGGGGCGTCCGGCCGCGCCATTGTGCTGGGTACCGTGGGCGCGCTGGTGGGCACGTTCATCGCTCCGTTGCTGGGCACGGTGATTGGCTATGCCGCCGGCATCTTGCTGGGCGAATATTGGAAGCGGGGAGAGTGGCGCGAAGCCCTCAAGGCCAGCGCTGGGGGATTGGCCGGTTGGGGCATCGCCACGGCCGTGCAACTGGGCGGCGGCTTGCTGCTGCTGCTCATCTTCGTCTGGCAGGTCTTGGCGGCATCATAAGGAGCGCATGACGGCAGTGACGACCGAGACAGTGCGAACCCTGGCGTTTTACCTTTTGGGCGGCATGCTTTTTAGCCTGGCGCTGGCCCTGCTGTTATTACTCGTCATCATCCGGCAGGCTCGGAAGATTGATGTCCCCGAAGGTGCAGGCTTTGCTGAAACGCTGCGTTACACGCCTTTTCTGGTTGTGGTGGTGATTGACTTGTTGGACCTGGCCCTGGATTTTCTGGCTGTGCCCATCGCCTGGATCATTCTAGATCGGCTGGGGTTGAAAGCGCTGCGGGGCGTCGCGGCCGTGGAGGCCGCCATCCCGTTTACCCAGGCCATACCCACATTGACGCTGAGCTGGATGGCAGTGCGTTTATTGTAGGGTTTGGGGTCGGGAGACAAACACGGAGTCACACCTCGATCGGCTTTGACAGGATTTCTACCAGCAGCCGTACAGAGTTTTCTACATCATCTGCATCTACCGTCTCGCTTTGCGAGTGCACATAGCGGCAGGGGATAGAAAGAGCGCCGGCGGCGCTGCCCGCGTTGGCTATCTGGATGGCGCGGGCATCAGTAGACCCTCCTTCGAGCACCTCCAACTGGTAACGAATGTCTGCTTCTTCGGCACGCCGGCGCATGAGGCGCACCAGACCTGTGTGGGCGATCATGCCCGTGTCCTTCACCTTGATGGCCGGCCCCTTGCCCAGGCTCACGGCCATCGGCCGCGCTTCCGGCATATCACCGGTGAGGGTAACGTCAATGGCAATCCCCACGTCAGGATTGATGCGGTTGGCGGCCGTCTGCGCCCCGCGCACGCCCACTTCTTCCTGCACGCTGAACACAAAGTACACTTCGTGCGGCGTTTGATCCAGCCGCCGTAATGCCTCGATGGCCACGGCGCAGCCAATCCGGTCATCCATGCTCTTGGCGCTGAGCCGCCTGCCCTGCACGACCAACGGCCGGACGAAGGCGGCCGCGTCTCCCACCCCCACCGGGCAATCCTCGGGGCTGCTGGCCCCGACGTCAATGTAATGCTTGTTTAACGGATGCAGCCTACTGCGATCCAGGATGCGGTCGCTGTAAATGACGCCAATCGTGCCGTTTGCGAACTGGACGCGGCCGCCCAGCAGTGTGTGGGTGTAGACCCCGCCGATATTGGTGAAGCGCAAAAACCCTTCTTTGCTGATGTGGGTGACCATCACGCCTATTTCATCCATGTGAGCGGCCAGCATCACTTTCAGACCGTTCCCGATCCCCTGCTTGCGGGCGATCAGGTTGCCCAGGGCGTCCACAGAAATGTCATCTGCGTACGGTTCAATTTCAGCGCGAATGAGCGCTCTGACCGCATCCTCAAAACCGGATGGGCCGGTTGTTTCTACCAGTTGCCTGATTAGCTTTTCCATTGAATTCCTCAAACTGTTTCCGATGATCCGGTCCGGCCGATGATATTGGTTGTCAGCCCGCGTAGGGTGGCCTCGGCCAGCTTTACGACATTGGCATAATCATTCATGTTAATCATCATACATGGCGTGTGCGCATACCGGCCCGGCACCGCGATAGTTGCGGAGGGAACCCCGGCGCGAGTACGCTGGATGACGGCCGTATTCGTCCCACCGCCGCCGGGCTGGCGAATCTGGAAGGGGAGGCCGTTCGCCGCGGCCGTGCGTGTGATGTGGGATACCAGGCGCGGGTCTTGAATGGTGACCCGATCCATGACGTAGATGGACGGCCCCTTGCCCAACGCCACATTAGGACTGACGTCTTTTTCGTTGGGCAGGTCATAGGCGGGTGTACATTCCAGCACCAGCGCCGCATCTGGCCGGATCGCGTACGCGGCAATCCGTGCGCCGCGCAGCCCGACTTCCTCCTGTACGGTGAACGCAGCCCACAGGTCAAAAGGATACGGCTCTGCGCGCAGCAGTTCTATGAGCGCGGCACAGCCAGCCCGGTTATCAAACGCCTTGCCCACGGCCGTCTGGCCCAGCTCCTCGTATTGGGTAACAAAAGCGGCCCGGTCGCCGATGTTGACCTTGCGGCCGGCAGCCTCTTTGTTTTTTGCGCCGATGTCAATGCGCATCGCGTCCCGCTTGACCACGCTGTTGCGCTGGCTGGCCTTCAACAGGTGGATGGGTCGCGCGCCAATCACGCCGGTAATCCGTTTAGGCCCCACCTGCACGACCTTGCCCAGCAGGCTGCGGTCATCAAAGCCGCCGGCGGGTTCAAAGCGGAGGGTCCCGTTGCTGTCAATGCCGGTGACCATTAAGCCCACTTCGTCCATGTGAGCGTCTACCATCACACGCAGGTCAACGGCGCCCGTGCCTTTTTTCAGCGCCAGCAGATTGCCCATCGCATCCACACGCCATTCGTCCACATGCGGGGCGATGAGATCGCGAATGAGCAGGCGCACCTGCTTTTCGTCGCCGGAGACGCCGACTGCTTCTGTGAGTTGCTGTAATAATTTGTTGACAGCAGGTCTTTCTTCGTTGTCCATATTCAACTTCATCACCCTTGATTATCCGGGTTCCGGTATGGGTTTGCCGCCAGCCAAACTCACTTGTCCTCATCCATCAGGCTGGCGGAAAGGTTGGGGAGGAACTTCTCATCCAGCCGGGCAATAAATTCGCCCAGGAGACGGCCGCACCGCTCGATGTCGGCCGTGTCCACCGACTCCACCATGGTGTGCATGTAGCGCAGCGGGACGCCTGCCAGTCCGGTGGGCACTCCTTCCCGTGCGATTTGCAGGCTAAATGCGTCAGTGCCGCTCTCTCTGGCGTGGGGGCCGGTATGCACCTTCATTTCTAAAGCTTTGGCCGTGTCTTGCAGCGCCTGGTACATGCCGGGGTGCACGTTGGGACCGAGATCGATCACTGGCCCGGCGCCCAATTCAAACGCATCCGGGTCAGAAACGCCGGGGCCTTTGCCGTGGGTGACGTCAATGGCAACGGCCGCATCCGGCCGCTCCCGGTAACCGCTGGCGTAGGCCCCTAAAAAACTCGTCTCCTCCTGCGTTGTGGCCACGGCGACGACATCCCACTCATGGGAACGGCCGCTCAAATATTCCAGACAGATGGTCACGACGGCGATAGAGGCGCGGTTGTCCAGCGCCTTACCGGCCACGCGTTTGTTCAGCAGTTTGCGCAGCGGCTGGCAGAACGAGACAAAATCCCCGATAGACACCAGCTCCATACTTTCCTTGTACGGCAGGCCGATGTCCACGACTAACTCTTCAAAGCCGAAGGGTTTATTGCGCCGTTCCGGCGGCAGCATCGAAGCGGGGAGAGAGCCGAGGATGCCGGTCAGGGTGCGGCGGCCGTGTACTTGCACCATCTGGCCATATAAATGGCGTTGATCCACGCCGCCCACGTTGGTGACGCGGAGAAAGCCGCTGCCATTATGCTCCACCACCTGCTTCACCATCAAGCCGATTTCGTCCATGTGCGCGGCCAGCAGAAGGCGCGGCCGTGGGTCTGTGCCGGTTCCTTCCTTGACCGCCGTCAGGTTGCCCACCCGGTCAGTAGCGACCGAGTCCACATACGGCCGCCACAATTCTTCGATGACCGCGGCCACCCCTTCTTCGAAACCGGAGGGGCCGGCTGTTTCCGTTAGTTTTTTGAGCAGCTTATAGATGTTCATTTCAACTGATCATGCTCCCGGCGTGGGTGTGGATGAAGGCGTCACCGTCGGCTCGATATTGACAGAGGGTGTGGGCGTCAGGGTGGGTGTTTCCGTTGGCCCGGCTGGAGAAGCCGTGGCGGTAGGCGTCGCGGTGGGCGGTTCCTGCGTGGGCGTGGCTGTTGCTCCTACCGTGGGTGTGGCCGAGGCTGTCGGCGATGGGGTCGCTGTGGCCGTTGATGTCGGTGTGATGGTGGCCGTTGTGGTGACGGTGGCGGTCGGCGTCACGGTGGCAGTAGCAGTCAGCGTGGGTGTGCTGGTGATTGTTGGCGTGGGCGTGTTCGTGGGCGTGGATGTGGGCGGCCGTGTCGGTGTCAGGAATTGGAGCGGCGTTGCCGGCAGCGTGGCCGTTGGCCCGCCGGGTGTATCAGTCGGCTGCGGGGTGGTGGTGGGCACGGCCGTTAATGTACCCGGTAGCACATCCGGCACGGCCGTGTCAGTTGGCGTAGGCGATAGAACAAAGGGCAGCGTAGGGGGGATGGCATTGATACCCCCTTCCGGCGCCAGATTAAGGGCAAGAATCCCCACGCAATAACAGGGCAGCGTCAACAAGATGATACCGAGCAAAATGATATAGGTACGACGGCGCGGGTCCATTGAGGCAGTTCGTTCTCATTCAGCAATCGTGTCTAGCATACCGGCTGGCGGGAAGGGGCAAGTTCGCGGAAATGCAGGAGCTAACCCTGTGCCCAGCCCTGGGAGCGCCTGCGATGATAGAGGACATCAGGGCAAAAGACAAGTGAAGATGTTTTCATGAACCTCTGGTTTGTAATTGCTATCCATGTGCCGGCATGCTATAATCAGCTTTGTTATTGTCAAGCTGCGGCCGATCTGGTCATTGGAGCAACGCTGATTGACGCGTCAGGGTCGAAAGCAGGAAGTTTAGGCTAATGCCGTTCAAACTTTGGGGGGCGACGAGAGCAGTAGGTTTGACGCCGCCTGATCACCTGCCTGGGTATTCACTTTTGGCGGTTTACACACTGCTGGTTGTCCTGATTCTGGCGTATCGCAGGGCAGATCTGCGTAACATGACGCGGCGGCAGTGGGGGGGGACGGCCGTGCTGGTCGCCATCTCCTTCCTGGTTGGCCAACTCTTCCCCATCCAATTTCCTTTCGGCAATCAATTGGCGACTGCCGGCGTCCCGCCTGACCCGGTCGAAACATTGACGTTGTTTGCGGCCGCGCCCTTTTTGTTGGCCGGCATCGTACTGAATCCGGCGGCGGCGATGGCCGTCGGCCTCGTTGCTGGCTTGGCGCGTGCCCTGGGCCAGACCCATTCTCCTTATGACATCTTTCACTTCGCTTTTGCCGCTTTTTCCGCTTCGCTGTGGATGCGGCAACGGTACCTCGGCCGCGTTTACGACTGGCTGAGACAACCGGCCGTGAGCGGCGGGTTGGCCATGTCTGGCGTGACCCTGCTGGTTGCGCTGTCGGCGTTTGTTGGAACCGATACCGGCTTAAGCGCCGCGGCCGCCCTGGACCTGGCATTGACGAAAGCCAGCGCAGGCTTCTGGCCGCTCCTGATCGAAGGGACGTTAGGCGGCGGGGTCGTTTCGCTGCTCCTGGTAGGGCTGCCCACATTACGGCCGTCTCAGGCGCTTGTGCCTGCGCCCCAGCAGTTAAGTCTACGTAAACGCCTGCTCAGCAATTATCTCCTCTTTGCCGCTTTGTTGTTTGTCCTGCTTTTCGCGGTGGTCTTCAATACCTCGGTCAGCATGTCAACGCGATTGGTGGTCAACCAGATGGCGCACAATGCCACGGCCGTTTCGGAACAAGTAGCCGGCTTCAACGAGCACCTGCAGCGGCTGGTGGCGCAATACAACGACAGCGGCGCGCTCCTGGCGGAGGGAGACGCGGCGGAAAAGACGATGCGGCAGCTTTACCGCGCCAATCGCACCATGTACGGCAGCATTTTACTCGTTGATGACAATGGGGGAATCAGCGTCCATTCTTCCAGTCTGGGCGAAGAGGGGATGGCCCTGACGGAGGCGGAGCAGCAAAAAGTAGCCAGAGCGCTTTCCACCAGCGCCCCCGACATCGCTGCGGCCGAGATGAGCGACGATGAATTGGTCGTCAGCTTCGTCGTGCCTGTTCTGGATGAAGTCGGGCAGCCAGGGGCGGTGCTCGTGGGCCGTTTGTCCCGAAGTTCTCTCGACGGGCTGGTGATTGGGTTAGAAGGCGTGGCCGGGCAAGGCAGCGGGTTCATCGTTGATGAGGACTCCAGGATTATCGCCCATGCCGACAGCGGGAAGCTGCGCTCGGAGTGGAAACGGCCGACGACGCAGCGAGGTATGATCCGAACCGGGCCGAACAACCCTGGGGGCGCTTACCTGGATCGAAATGAGGTGACCGGCGCCCGCGAGCTTGTTTACTATGTTGATACCCCGGATCAGCCCTGGACAGTGGTGCTGAAAGCGCCCTATGCGATCGTGTTAAACACGGCCGCCGGAATTGCGGTTCCGCTGGCGGGCGTGTTGGTGGTGGTCATGAGCGTGTTCTACGCCAGCCTTTCCCACGTCAGCCAGGATGTATCCAGGCCGATCACGGCGTTGGTTGAAGCATCCAAGATCATCGCCGCCGGCGGCAAATGGACGCCGCCCGCTGACGTCAGCCGCCAGGATGAGGTGGGCCAGTTAAACCGGGCGTTTGTGCAAATGTACCGCTCGCGAAATAAGCGTCTGAATGAATTATCGCTTCTGCTCGATGTCAGCCGCGAGGTTTCGACGAACATCAATATCCACCAGGGCATGCCCGCCATCTTGCGCGGCGTCTTGCGCGGTACCGGCGCTTCAGGCGCGCGGGCTGTCATCTTCAATCCGAGCGGCAGCCACCCGTTGCGCTTCGGTGAAGGGCCGACTGCGCAGATCATGAGCGCGTTGGATCGCCCGATCATGTCGAAGCTGCGGGATTCGGATGAGTTGAAGCTGACGACGCCGGAACAGATTCGGCGCGGGTTGGGCTTACCCCCTGGCGCAGAGCTGCCGGTGCTGGACTTGATTGCCGTCGCCCTCCGCTCTCACAGCCGTTTTCAGGGCGTCCTGTGGCTGGGATACCGGCAGCCCCACAACCTCGATGACTCAGCAGTGAATCTGGTACGGACGCTGGCCGGGATGGCGGCCGTCCTGGTCGAGAATGCACATTTGTTTGCCCGGGCTGAGGGAGGACGCCGGCGTCTGGCGGCCGTGTTGGCCAGCACTTCAGACGCGGTCATCGTGACCGATCAGACGCAGCGCGTTTTGTTGATCAACCGGGCGGCCGAGCGGCTCTTCCAGTTGAAGACGGGCGATGTGATCAACCGGCCGGTGGCCGATGTGATCCATGTGAAACGGCTGACAGACGCTTTAACCGGCAGTGAAGAACATATTCACAGCCTCGAGATTCCCGTCGGCGAGGATAAGACATATTATGCCAGTATTTCGCCCATTATCAGCAACGAAGGGCGGGAGATCGGCCGCGTAGCTGTGCTGCACGACATCACCCCTCTGAAAGAAGTGGATCGGATGAAGTCTGCCTTCGTGGAGATGCTTTCTCATGACCTGCGCACGCCGCTGACTTCCATGCGCGGCAATGTGGACATGCTCGGTATGATGGGGGAGCTTAACGAGGAACAACAGGCGCTGACCGAGCGAATCTCGCACGGCATTAACCGGATTACCCAGTTGGTCATGAATTTGCTTGACCTGGGACGGATTGAGGCCGGCATTGGCGAGAATTTCGAGTCCATCGAACTGGAACCTCTGCTCGCTGACCTGGCCATGGATCATTGGCAGCATGCCCATCTAAACGGCATCAAAATCAAAGTGGAAGTCGCCCCAGACATTCCCAGTTTCCAGGGAGACAGGGCGCTCATCCGACAGGCGATATCCAATCTGGTCAATAACGGCATCAAGTATGCGCCTAATAGCGGTATATTGATGCTGAAGGCGGAGCAGGTCAACGGGGAGTTGGTGATTAGTGTGCGTGACAGAGGGCCTGGTATCCCGCGAGAGGACCAGGTGCGCCTGTTTGAGAAGTTTTACCGGGCCAAACTGCCGGGGACCGAGCGTGTGCCGGGGTCTGGATTAGGTCTGGCCATTGTGAAATCTATTGCTGAACGGCACGGGGGGCGGGTCGGCTGCCGCAGCCGCCGGGGGAAGGGGAGCACTTTTAGCATCGTCCTGCCGCTGTCCCAGAACGGATAGAAAAAGCAGGGGGCGTGATCCCGTCACGCTGACAGCGAGTCCAATACCGCCTGCAAATCTGAGGGGAGTTCAACCCGGAAAGTGAGTTCCTGCTCATCTGACGGCCGTTGGAAGGTGAGACCGGCGGCGTGCAAAAAGTGGCGTGTGGTCAATAACCGCTGCTTGCGCCGGCCGTAAACCTTGTCTCCCACGATAGGGAAACCAATATGAGCCAGGTGAACGCGAATCTGGTGCGTGCGCCCCGTTTTAGGCCGGCATTCCACCAGCGTATACTCATCGAATGATAGCAGCGTCTCATATTGTGTTTGAGCCGGCCGCGCTACCTCCGACGGGTTGGTGATGACGCTCATCTTCTTGCGCCGCCGCTTGTCGCGGCCGATGGGGGCGTCAACGATTGCCGAGGGGGGCTGCAACTGCCCTTCGACCAGGGCCAGGTAAACTTTCTTGATCGTCCGCGCCTTAAACTGAGCCTGCAAGTAATGGAGGGCATGGTCGTTCTTAGCGACGAGGATCAGGCCGGACGTATCCTTGTCCAGGCGATGCACAATGCCTGGCCGCCGCTCGCCGCCAACCCCCAGCAGGCTGGGACAATGGGCCAGGATAGCGTTCACCAGCGTGCCGCTGTTGTGACCCGTAGACGGATGCACCACCATTCCCGCCGGTTTGTTAATCAGGATGATATCGTCATCCTCGTAGCGGATATCCAGCGGAATTGATTCGGCGACCAGGCTCGTGTCCACGACTTCAGGCAGGATGACCGACACCTGTAACGCCTCGTCAAGGCGCAGGCTGGACTTGACGGTGCGGCCGCCAACAGTGACCAGGCCATCCTCGATCAGACGCTGCCACTGCGTGCGGGAAAGCTCCGGCATGGCTTCCGTCAAGGCGCGGTCTATTCGCTCTCCGCTGGCGGGCAGTGTTAATTCAATTTGCTGGTCGCTCATCCAGATTCCCAGATTCGGTGGAAGGGGTTGGAGCTGTGTCCGGCACAGCCGGGGGCAAGGAGGATTGTTGTGACTGTTCGTTGTGTTCTTGCCACATCAGCCAGGCGAGGAGGGCTGCGCCGGCGACGATGGAGGTATCAGCCAGGTTGAAGACGGGCCAGGGGCCAAAATCGAGGAAGTCGGTTACATGGCCCAGCCTGATGCGGTCAATCAGGTTGCCGAAAGCGCCGCCAAGCTGCAAGCCTAGCGCCAGCCGAAGCGTGATCTGTCCGGCCGGCAGCGTGTAGTTGTAGTACAGTATCGCCAGCACAACGATGACGGCCGCCCAGGCGAAGAGGGAGCTGCCTGCCGGGAACAACCCGAACGCTGTGCCGGTATTGGTGACATGGGAGAGGCGGAACACTGATTCCAGGACCGGAATCGGCGCCCAGCTCCGGTACAACGGCAAGACGGCTTCGATGAAGTATTTGCTGAATTGATCCAGAATAATGACGGCCGCCGCCACCCAGATCAGTAACAGGCGCTGGCGCGTTAGTGCGGGTTTGGGTACTGTCTCAAGGCTATTATCACTGAGCGGCGGAGATGTCTCGCCAGGGCACTCAGTTTCATTGATCTCAGTCAGATTTGAATCGGTCACGGCACTTCCAAATAGAAAAAAATAGATTATGGACGAAAGCGCCATCCTCAAGCAGGCACGGCCGCCTCGCCCCATTCCCTGTCATTGTACCAACCGCCTGCTGTTTGAACCAACAGGGAGTGATGAGCACAGCGCTGTGGAGTTGTCCGAAGTTTGCTTCCCGTTTAGGAGATTGGGGTCAGACAATCTTCACTCTCTAGTTTTCGGTCTCCAATCTTCCAAAGAAAAATGTTCATGGTCAAACCCTACGAGTCTACCAGCTTTTCGGCGATGAGAATGGTGACGGCGCTGGTGGCCAGCCTGCGCTGCCGGATGGTGACCTGAAACCCGGCGACCGTAAACGGCCGCGCATACAAGGCCCATCGTGCCTCGGCTGTCTCCTCACTTGAGGGCTCACCCACTGCTGCCCCCCTTCGCTGGCCGGTGATGGTGAACAACCACTCGATCAACCGGTGTAGGGGCGTGCTTTTGTGAAGGCGGCTTTCGGGAACGACGACCAGACGGCCGCCCGGCTTGAGGACGCGATAGATGCCTGCGACGGTTTCCGGGTCTGCGATGTAGTCGGTAGGGAAAGTTGCCAGCACAGTATCGAAGGCGACCGCCCGAAACGGCAGCGCCTGGGCACGGCCGCGCACCAACGGTGCAGGCGGGCCGGCTTTTCCCCATCGCCGCTGCGCGATCCGGCCCATGGCCGGTGAGAGGTCCAGGCCGGCAACGGAACACCCGGCTGTGCCCAAAGCCGCCAACAGATGCCCCGGTCCGTGCCCCAGTTCCAGAACATTCCCGCCATGCACGAATTCCCAAGCCGTGCGCTGCCATTCGCGCCACGCGCCTAATGAGACCAGCCAGCTCACCACATCATACGACCACGCCATCTCATTGTAGAGAAGGCGGAAACCGAATCGTACAAGTCGAAACCAGGCTGATTTGAGCATATTCAATGAATCACGATCCTGACGCCTGAGTGGGTGGTAAATCTGGCGCAGCGACTCAACGATTGTATACTAAACTTACTTTAGCCTGAAAGGAGCCAGGATGAGTATCAGGCAAATTGCCATCACCACCGGCGGCGGGGACGCTCCCGGTCTCAACGCCGTGATTCGTGCCATTGTGTTGGCTGCGCTGAATCGCGGTTGGACGTGTTTTGGAATTCGGGACGGCTACAATGGGCTGTTGCAGCCGGAACGGTATCCGCAGGGCGGGCTGATTCCGCTGGTGCGAGACTCCGTGAGGGGGATCACGCACCTGGGCGGGACGATCTTGGGCACGACCAATCGGGGGAACCCGTTGAAGTACCCCACACGCAATGCACAAGGACGGCTTGTGGAAATCGATCGCTCTGATGAGGTCGTTGACCGTTTGGCGGCGCATGGAATTGATGCGCTAATCGCTATCGGCGGCGACGGCTCGCTGGCCATCGCGCATGCCCTGGCGCAAAAGGGGGTGCGGGTGGTGGGTGTGCCGAAGACGATTGACAATGACCTGGATAAGACGGTGATTACCTTCGGCTTTGACACGGCCGTGCATTTTGCCACAGAATGTCTGGATCGGCTCCATTCCACAGCCGAAGCCCACCGCCGTATTATGGTGGTCGAAGTCATGGGCCGGTATGCCGGCTGGATCGCGCTCAATGCTGGCGTAGCCGCCACGGCCGATGCCATCCTCATCCCGGAAATTCCGTATGACATCGAGAAAGTGGCCCAGAAAGTGCGTGATCGCGCCCGCCGCGACCGTGACTTCTCCATCATCACCGTGGCTGAGGGGGCCAGACCGGTGGGGGGAGGGTACACCATCCAGTCAGGTGAAGCGGGGCATGCGCCACGGCTGGGCGGTATCGGGGGGAAGGTGGCCGGCGCGTTGGAGGAATTGACGGGCAAGGAAGCGCGCGTGGTGGTGTTGGGACATCTGCTGCGCGGCGGCACGCCCACCTCGTTTGACCGGCTGATTTCGCTGCGATTTGGCTGCGCGGCCGTGCGCGCGCTGGCTCAAGGAGAGTCGGGCGTCATGGTGGCCCTGGATCCCCCCACCGTCAATTATGTACCGCTGGAACAGGCCACTCGCCGTATGAAAACGGTGCCGTTGGACTGTGACACGATTCTGACTGCTCGTGATCTGGGCATCTCTTTTGGCGACTGATTTGGGTTTGTAGGAAGGACGGCGGCTTGTTACAATCGGCGTGTTTTAATGTGATTTGCACGAAATGGAGGCTAGGTGTCGTTAACAGACACGATGGAATGCGCTTATTATGGGTGAACAGATCATAACCGACCTGAGTGGAGAGACGACACAGGCACGGTCGCGTCTCCATTGGCGCACTGCTCTGGCCTTATCGGTAGTTCTTTTCAAACTGCGGATTGTCTTCTTGTTGCTGATGGCGGCGACAGGGGGGGCGTTCCTGGCGGCGCGGGGCTGGCCCGGCTTGTCCACCCTGGGCTTGTTGTGGTTAACCGGCGGCATGGCGGCGTCCGGCGCTTCTGCCCTGAATCAATACCTGGAACGAAATTCTGATGGGCAAATGGGGCGCACAAGCAAACGGCCGTTGGTCAATGGCCAGATTCCCAACCCGGGGTGGGTGCCTATTGTGGGTGCCTTGCTCATCCTGGTACCCTCGCTTGCCGTTTTTCCCTACAACCGGGCATTAACCTTTTTCCTCCTGTTGGGGGCGTTCATTTATGTGCCCATCTACACCATCTGGCTCAAACCCCGCACCCTGCTTAATATCGTGATCGGGGGAGCGGCGGGGAGCGCGGCCGTGCTCAGCGGCAGCGCCGCGGCCGGCGCGTGGGCTGATCCCGGCGCACTGGTTTTGTCTTTACTCCTGTTCCTCTGGACGCCGTTTCACTTCTGGAGCCTGGCTATTTTGTACCGGGACGATTACACACGGGCTGATGTGCCCATGCTGCCCGCGCGCACGAAGCCAAAGCAAGCAGCCTGGTGGGTGATGTCACACACGATTCCAACCGGGTTGGGCGGATTGGGGCTGGTCGTGATGCCTTCATTAGGATGGCTCTACTTCGTGCCGATGTTATGGGTGACGGCCGAGTTGTTCCGCCGCAATGTAGCCCTCATCAGAGACCCTTCGCCCGACAATGCCCGCGCGCTGTTCATGGCGTCTAACTGGTATCTGCTGGCCCTATTACTGGCCATATGCATTGATTCGTCGCTCCCATACCTCAAGTTCCCTGCCGGCTGATCCCATGCCCATACCTGAAGTTGTCTTATACACCAAAGAGGGATGCGGGCTTTGCGATGAGGTCAAGGTTGAGCTGGTCCGGTTAGCCAGCCGGTTCCCCCACCAACTGTCTGAAGTAGACATCACCGCTGACCATGATGCCTTTGCCCGCTACCGTTATACCATCCCGGTGGTCAAGATCGGGGCGCAGACGCTGAAGGCCCCCATATCGGCCGTCCAATTGGAAACAGCTCTGGCTGCCATGCAGGAATAGAATGCCGTACTCACATGGAGCGGCGCGGCCCTCATGAACCCCGGCGATAAACCCACAGAAGTTGCCCTGTTCATCACCTGCCTGGTAGATGTGTTCTTCCCCGGGCTGGGTGAGGACGTAGTTTGGTTGTTAGAGCAGGCGGGCGTAAAGGTGGTTGTGCCTCAGGGTCAGACTTGCTGCGGCCAGCCGCCGTACAATGCCGGCTTCCACTGTGATGCGCGCGGCATCGCCACCCATTTCCTGGACCTGTTTGCCGATGCGCCTGTTATCGTCACACCGTCCGGGTCTTGTGCCATGATGGTGCGACAGGAGTACCCGCACCTGTTTGCCGATGATCCGGAACGGCTGGCGCTGGCGACCTCAATCGCCGACCGCACCTATGAACTATCCCAATTTCTGGTTGACGTGATGGGCCAGGTTGAATTTGGTGCGCGCTGGCCGGGCCGGGTGACGTATCACGATGCGTGTCATATGAGCCGCGGCCTGGGCATTGTGCAGCCGCCCCGCACCCTCCTCGCTCACGTAGACGGGTTGGAATTGGTGGAGATGGATGGCGATCCGTGGTGCTGTGGCTTTGGCGGTGCATTTGCCGTCAAGCAGTCGCCCATTTCCGGCGCGATGCTCGACGAAAAAATCAGGCGCATTGACGCAGTGTCTGTAGATGCCGTCATCACCAGCGACGCCGGCTGCATCATGCACATGGCCGGGGGGCTGCAACGGCAGGAACGGCCGATCCCGGTGTACCATCTGGCCCAGGTCTTGAGCGGCCGCGCAGCCCACCCGTAAAGTGCGTTCCAGGCGATAGAACCATCGTACCGCCCCTGCACCCAGTTTCCCCCGGACTATTCACTCTCGCTTCACGCCCGTCCTGGCTGCCATCCGGTAAAGTTGTAACCGTCGCATATGGTGTAGCCGTCACATCCAATGTTGACAAATTCCTCAAGCTGAGGTGTTGATGAGTCAGAAACGCCTTATCTCCGGGGCTTTGGCGCTTTCATCGCTGCTTTTCCTCTTAGCCATTGCCACTCCATCCGTGAGATCACAAGAAGGGACAGGGGATCAGGTTGAACCTGTGACGCAGCCGCCCCCTGTGGATTGGGCAACCATCGTCATGCCGCCTCATGAGGCGATTGAGTCGGAGTCGTCGGCGCGCGCGGCCGTTGCCGTGCCGGATGGGGATCAGGAGGAAATGGAGCCGGCCGATTCCACATTGAGTGCGGCCGCGGCCGTGCCCACCCGATATGTCGTGCAGTGGGGCGACAGCCTGTATAAAATCTCTCGCCGCTTCAGCGTCAGCGTCAGCGCGCTGACGGCCGCCAATGGGATTGTGAACGCGCACCTGATCTTTCCGGGACAAGAGCTGACGATTCCCGGCAGTACGGCCGCGCCGCTTACAGCCGGGCAGCCGGGCGGAAACAGCGCCAGTACCTACGTAGTCCGGCCCGGGGATACGCTGAGTCGAATCGCCCGCCGATTTGGCCTTTCGCCGCAGGCGCTGGCGGCCGCCAACGCCCTCAGCAACCCCAATTTCATTCGCGTGGGGCAGGTTTTGCGGCTCGCGGCTGCGCCTCCGTCGTCAGCTGCTCCATCACCCCCTCCCGCCCAGGAAGCGCCTGATAGTGTCGGTGCCACCACCTATATCGTGCGCCCCGGCGACTCACTGCATGGAATTGCCCGCCGTTTCGGGGCGACGGCGCAGGCGCTGGCGGCCGCCAATCACCTGGCGAATCCGAATTTCCTCAGAGTGGGGCAGGTATTGGTCATCCCGGAAACGGCCGTCATTTTGCCGCCAAGCAGCTCCGGCAAAGGGATGTTCATCTGGCCTGAGGACGGCCGCCAGATTGTGAAATATTTTCATACCGGACACGGGGCCATTGATATTGTGGTTTCTACCGGCACGCCCATCGTGGCGGCCGCGGCGGGGACAGTCGAGTTTGCCGGTTGGAATGCGTACGGGTATGGCAACCTAGTCGTCCTCGATCATGGCAATGGGGTTCGTACCCTCTACGCCCACAACAGTTCACTGAAGGTGAGGACAGGGCAGCGGGTAGCCCAGGGGGAACTCATCAGCCTCTCCGGTAACACCGGGCGCTCCACCATGCCCCATCTTCATTTCGAGATCACGCTGAATCTGCAGACGGTGAATCCGTGCCTGTATCTGCCGGGCGGATGTTAGGCAATGGCCGTTTTTCCGCCAAAACGCAAAAGTTTAAAATGGCCATTGCTTGCGGAATCGTCCCCCTAATCTGAAAAGGTGTTTGTGGATGATTCTTTAGTCTCCCCGGAGATGAGGTGAAAATGCAAATGGGGCACGTCCTGGTAGCGGCCGCCGTTGCAGATGAGGCGATACCCGGCCTGTTCCAGCTCGAATTCGGCGACCAGACTCTGGACGGCCTGAAAGAGGTCGGTGAGGAAATCAGCGTCTGCTGATTGCACCGCCATCAGGCTGCCCAAGGCGCGCTTGGGTACCAGCAGAATGTGCACGGGATAGGCCGGGCTGGGGTGGTGGAAGGCGATGAGCGTGCCGGTTTCGCGGAGCCTGTTGAGGGGGATGGCAAAGCTCATATGGGTGAGTACCCAACCGATGATGAAGCGACCGACCGTTGAACGGGCGAGTTCAAGCAGTAGCCACATGAAACGTGCCCGGCCGTGGGATCACGCTGCGGTCGGAACCGGCTCGAATTCCTCGACCAAAAGCTCCGGATGCCTCCCCGGCAGCGCGACGCGGTACCAGATGAATGGAAATAGCGGATTTGGCAGCCAGTAGAGCCATCCTAAATTTCGAACCTTTTCACCGTTCTCCAGATGCAGGTTCAGCCAGACGTAGAGGAATTTGTAGGTGCAGATTCCGGGAATGAAATTGACCTTGAACCCATCCGTCTTGAGGTACTTGCGGCGAATGTAGTAATTGCCTTCAAACGGCGTAATTCCCCATCCGAGCGGACCTTCCGCCAGCACTGTTCCGCTGGGACAATGCGTGATGCGCACATGTTTCCGGGCCATTGTTGAGTTCGTCCTTCAGACGCCTGGCGAATTTGGCGGCCGCAGAGCGAATATGAAGCACCGGCTTGCCGTCCAGACGCCTGACGTCAGTCTACGCCTGGCGCGTCGGGCAGACTGTACGCGCGCTCACACTTGATCCGTTAGCGACGCCGACGAGTCAGGGGCCAAACCGGTCCAGCACAGGTGCGTAATGGCAGCGGCACCCTTGAGGGTGAGAGCATCCCTCAACGGGCAAAGTCGGCACATCATCAAAGTCGTAAGCGCCCTCGATTGCCTTGCATACCGGGCAAGAATCATGACTGGCCAGGATGCGCACTTTGGTGGATAGTCCTTTGCGAATATTTTTCAACGCGGCGTGATGTTCCGCTGTTTTGTCCACGATGGTCTCCTTTCAGCCAAGTTACGAGCGAATTGTACGGGCGTGCGCGCGGAATGACAAATCAGGCGATGACGCCGCTTGGCCCCAGGCGGCGGTGGGAAACGATGAGCCGGCTGCTGCCGATTTGCTCGACATAATGCGTCATCTCTTCGCAACCGGCCACGAGCGCATCAAACGTGGCCTCGTCCAGCGTCAGCAGTAGCGTGTCGCTCGCCGCCCGATATGTTGCCGTGTAGGGTGTGTCTGCGAATAAAGCATACTCGCCGAAATGCTCTCCCGGCCCCAATTGACCGACGACCTCCTCCCCGTTGGCCGTACTGTGTAGGACTTCGACCTCTCCCTCAGCGATGATGAACAGATTTGACCGTGGTTGTCCCTGGCGCACGATGAGTTCCCCGGCGGAAACGCTGCGCCGCTGCAAGCGGGCATCCACGGCCGCCAACTGCTGCGGGCTGAGCGCACTGAAGAGCGGCATTTGTTTAAGTAGCCGCCTTGTGTGCGCGCCGGAGCTGACTTGCGAGGCCAGGGTTGTGTCTGCGCGCAGCAGCGGATCAAACCGCTCCCGCTCGATGATAAGGACGCGCACCGGGGTCAAGGCGCGGTAAGTGAACTGGTAATCGCCGCTTTCCAGCAGAGCGGCCGTGCCGCAATATCCTCCCGGCGAGAGAACCGCCACCTGTGCTCCTTCATGGAACACGCCTACGCGCCCGGCATCGATCAGGTAAAAACGGCGGGCGTCGTCTCCGACGCGGGCCAGCATCGCTTTGACCGGCAGGTCCTTCGTCTCTATGATCGCCACCACTTCCTCCACGGCCTGCTGGTCGAAACCGGCAAAGATGTCGGCCAGGCGGACCAGTTCAGCGCGGCGGTCCCGCGCCTGGATGAACCCCTGAGCCAGTTGGCTGCCCCAACCGATCTCGACCAGGACGTGGCGGGCCAGCGTTTCCGCTTCCAGCCAGGGGAGGCTGTCATATGCTGCTTCGCCCGCCTGTCGCGTAAATGGCGACCCGGCCAGGTCGTCCAGGCGGTCAACGGCCAGCAACAAAGCGGCGCGGCAGCGATCGGCGAGTTGGAGGATGGTGTCTTTGGGATCAATTGGTCCCAGGGCGATGATCTCCATCTGGATGCCGGTGAGACGGCGGCCGCCAAACACGGCCTCGTAGCCGGCAAACATCGCGCTCATAAAGTGGTTGAAGCCGTTGACCAATCGCTCCCGCTCGCCGTAGATGGCGGCCGTTTCCGGGACCTGTGCTTGCCGGTTGAACTGGGCTAGTGTACCCAACAAGAAATACAGTAGCCCGGCGTAGAGCCACAGAGTGGCCGTCGGAATGTATAGACGGGGGAAGAAGCTCAGCCAGGGGAGAGAGAGGATGGCGAGCGCCAGCAGGAACCAGGGGAAGGCGAAGCGGGAATGTAGAAAGTTCAACCACATGGGAACCAGCAGCGTCAGCCCGGCGAATGTCGTCCCAACGACCAGCAATGGAAGCAGGCTGGCGCCGCCCCCAATGACGAACATCATCCCTCCGTAGCCCAGGCCCAGCAGGAACCAGAGGGCGATCATCCCCCGGTCGGCCGCTTCTAGCTGCCGGGGCCACACGGTTTGCGCAGCCACGATGCCTGCCGCCAGCACAGCGGCCGCGGCTGCCGCCAGCCCCCAGTCCCGCCAGAACCCCTCGCTGCCCACCCATGACCCTGTCACAGCCGTCATCGTCCCGGCGAGCGACCAGATCACCCACTGAAAGCGGGACCCCCTATGCTGCCGGGCAACGCCCACCAGCGAAGCCACGGCCGCGATGTGAAGCAGCCATACGGCCAGCGTCAGCCATAAATCGGCCCGAGGCAGGGAGGCCATCGCCGGAAATGTCAGCGCCACGCCCAGCAGCAGCGGCAGCCCCAGCAGCAGGGCCAATACGTCAGGCCGCCCCAGCAAATCGTGCCGCGACAGCCATTCCAGCCCGGCCATGATGCGGCTCCAGGCAAAGGAGAGCAGGTAGTAACCTGCGGGCACGACGATGACGGCCGTCAGCAAAAGTAACAGCCACTGCCCCAAGCGGCCGTAGTCGCGCCACAGATGAAGCGTTAAGGGGAGCAGCCGGGTGCGCCAGTAGTAGAGGGCGAAGGCGGCCGCGTAAAGCGAGTAGAGAATCGTGAGGCCGCCATAAAAGGTCAGCACACGTCCCTGCCACGCCAGATCGTTCCAGAATTGGCGAGGGTGTTTGCTTGCCTTCAGCTTCTGCCACAGCTCGCCCTGCCAGAATTCTAGCGCCCGCTGCCGCAGACCGGGCATGTCGAGCCAATCCATCAACATGAAATACCCGTCTAATTCCAGCAGTGGATTGATGTTGATGAAAACGCTGAGGTAGGAGATGAAGCTCATCTGGTAGAGGAAGACGGCCCAGCGCGTTTCTGCCAGGGCGGGGCGGGTGATCGTCACGGCCGTGAGCGCAAGGCCCGCCAGACCGCCCAGCAGCAAGCCGGAATGCGGCCCGGCCCAGGAGACGGCAATGCGCGCCCGCCGTGGCGCCATCCAGGTGTCTCGCGTGTCCACAAAGAAGGCGGGCATGCCCCAATATAAGAGAAATCCACCCCGGTGCAGCTCCCGGCCGTAATGCTTGGTAGTCAGGCTGTGGGACAGCTCATGGATTGCCAGAACGATGAGATTGGCCAGCAGCAGGGTCAGGACGCTGGCGCCGCCGCCGGCGTGCGCGAACTCCTGATCCAGGACCAACCGGCTGAATGCAGCCCCTCCGGCAATCATGACGATGATAAAAAGTATTTGCACAGGCGGATAAAACAGCGGCCTAGCCCACCGGTACAGCCGGGTAAAGAAGCCGTCCAGGCCGTCCACGGTGATTTCGGTGCGTAAAAAAGCATTGAGGATGCGGCGGCCGCGGCTGGCCGGGCTGTTCTCGGCTAATTGCTGCTCGATTTGCGCGTAGATGTCAACCGGGGGGTCTTGCAAGAAACGGCCGTTGCGCAAATCTGCGACCAGGCCGGAGAGACGGCCGATGGGCAGGGAGTGGTACCGATTGAGATTGTAGAACAACAGGTCTCGGATCGTCTTCTTCCCGTCCATCTGCCACCACAACGCGTAATCCGGCTCTGTCATCCGCAAGTAAGATCGGATCTGCGGTTCCTTGAGTACATAGTAGGGCGCGTCACGCGACTCCAACCGGGCGGCCAGCACCCGCGCTTTGCGTTTGGGTTTGTAGGCGGTGGGGTCTGTTGCCTGCTCCAGAGCGTGCCAGAATTCGGTGGAGGTGACCATGCCTACAAGTCTAGCACGAGATGACTAAAGCACAATGAACAATGAGGAATGAGTACGGGGGTTCTGTTATAATCTGGAGTATGGTTGCTTTTTCCGACCTGACGGCCGAGATGCCGTTTGCTGAAGCGGGCCGATTTTTGATGGCCGCCGAGTTGGATACGATCCTGGCGCACCTGAGTGGGCTGCAACATGACGCGGACGAGACGGCCGTGCATGAGACGCGCAAAGCGATCCGGCGCACGTTGACGGCCGTCAAGATATTCGGAAATCAGTTTAAACCGGATGGTTTGGAGGAACACAGGCGCTGGTTGAAAAAGATGATGCGCCGCCTGGCTCCATGCCGGGATGCGGCCGTCTTTCTGGCCGGGCTGAGACAGTTCATCAGCGAAGCGGGCGGCGAACAGGCCCACGCCGCGTCAGCGCTGCGAGAGCTGGAGCGGTATTGGCAGCAGCGGAAATCGGCCGCGGATGAGCGCGCGCGGCGGTATGTGAGCCGGCCACAGTTTCAGCGGCGGCTGGCCCGATACCACGCATTCGTCCATTCGCCCGGCGCCGGCCTCGCTCAAGCGGCGCTTCCGGAGATGAGCCGGGTGAGCGAGCGCGTGCCGGTTGTAATTGCGCAAAAGGCGGCGGCCGTGAGCGCCTATGAAAACCGTCTAGAGCAGCCGACGGCGCCGCTGCTGCACCAGCTGCGCATCCGGTGCAAAGAGCTGCGCTATACGCTCCTATTCTTTCGCCCGCTGCTCGGGCCGGAAGCGAGGGAGGTCATTGCCGTTGTCAAGCAGATTCAAGAGCATCTGGGCAATCTGAATGATGTGGATATGGCCCTGCGTTTGCTGGAGGAAACGGCTGGCTGTGAAGCGGCCGTGTCTCTTTATCGTCCGGCGAAGGAGGCGGAGGTAAGGCGGCTGACGGATGAGTTTGGCGCGTTGTGGGCCGAGATGAATTCGATGGCGTGGCGGCAAAAACTGGCGGCCGCGCTGGATGTCTTGTGAGGTCGCGGGCGTAAAAAGTGGAGAAAAGTACCTGATTGAAAAAGCAAGAGATGCGGAAGGAACTTTTCTCCTTAGAAGAAAGGCATAACGATTATCATGGTTCTTTAAGTTTGAACTGTGCCTTACTTTACGGTGTCAGCGCCGCCTCGACCTGAGGGAGTAAATGATGGGATTCATGAAAGGATTATTTGGCGGGCGTGGTGAGAAGAAAGGGAAGCACGTGGACAAGCAGGGGTTGTATTTTTACGTTCAGTGCGACCATTGCGACAGCCGCGTGCGCGTCCGGGCTGATAAGCGGCATGATTTGAACTTCGAGGAAGGGGGATATGTGTGGCACAAAACCATTGTAGACAGCCGCTGCTTTCGCCACATCCCGGTCGTGGTTCACCTGGATCAACGGTATCAGGTGACGAAGCAGGAAATCGAGGGCGGCCGTTTCCTCACCCAGGCGCAGTTTGAGGCGGCCGAAGCGCACCAACAAGGAACGGATGTGGGCCAGACTACGGACGGGCAGCGCTCCAGCGGGTAAATAGTAACGACAGGTCAGGCTATTCAGCCTGATGTGAGTTGTACGTATCTGGAGAAAAGTATCCATGGCTAAGTCTAACCCCCGAATCACCATGTACACATCCAGCTTCTGCAGCCATTCCTGGTCTGTAGAACGCTTTCTGGAAGATTATGAGATTCCGGTCAGGCTCATCAACATTGACAGGAATCCCAAGGCGCGCAAGAAACTCATAGCGCTGAACAATGGGTATGCCAGCGTGCCCACCCTGATTTTCCCTGACGGGATGCAGTTGACCGAGCCCTCCTTCAGCCAATTACGGGACAAATTGGGCATCGAAAGCCCAAGCCTGTTTGACAAAATTCGCGGTTTATTCGGCCGCACCGAGGAGTAGTCCGGCTACCGGCTTATGATCATCTACTTGCTCATCATCCTATCCTTCCTGGCCGACCGGTTCACCAAGCAGTGGGCGGCCGCGTATCTCACCCAGCATGGCCCCACGACCTTCAACCCGTTGTTCACCCTGCGCGAAACGTATAATCGCGGCATTGCTTTCGGCATGTTCCAGGGCATTGGGCCGCTGATTGGCTGGCTGACTATCGCTGTTGTGATCGGCATGTTCTTTTATATGCTGAGACTGCCCCGATCCATGCGGCTGCTGCGCGTCGGCCTGGCTCTGGTCATTGGCGGTGCGCTGGGCAATCTGGTGGATCGGGTGATCGTGGGGGAAGTGCTCGATTTCATTGAGTCTCCGCTTCGGCCAGGCATTTTTAACGTGGCCGATGTGCTGATCAATGTGGGAATGATCCTGGCCCTGTTGGGTTCTTGGCGCGCGCCTAAAGAGGAAGCATTGCAGACGGCCGTCGTGACAGAGCCGCCGCACCCCCCCCCGCTTTCTTGATCGAAAACTCGCTTGCCATTCAAGCACAGGCGTGATATAGTTTTGCTTGGCCCGCTTAGCGGGCTATCTTTATGCCCATTCGGCCATGACTGGCTTTTATCGTCGGAGATTATCATGTCTGATCTGCTGCTCAAAGCTTTCGACAACGAAGATAACGAAACGCTGCCCCAACTGCGGGTAGGCGACAGTGTTACCATCCATCTACGGATCAACGTCGGCACCCGGAACGAACGCGTTCAGTTGGTGCGCGGTACCATTATCCGCCTGCGGGGTGGTGGGAATAACCTGAACTTTACGGTGCGCCGTATCGCCGCCAACGGCGTTGGGGTTGAGCGTACTTTCTTGCTGCGCTCCCCGCGCATTGAGAAGATTGAGGTTCATCGCCACGCGCATGTGCGACGGGCACAGCTTTATTACCTGCGTAATCGTACCGGTAAGTCGGCGCGGCTGCGGGAAAAGCGCATTTATTAAGCGGCCGTGACTATGGTTGCAGGCGGTCCCTGGGCCGGCCTTGTAACCGTTGGCTCTGTGAGCTTTCTCTGGGTGAAAGTCGGCGGCTTTCACCCTTTTTCGTTTTGTCGTACAGTTGTTAGGAGTTTTTCATGCCGGCGTCACATACGGATTCGGGACGAAATTGGCCGTTGATTGGCTGCACTGCGTATCGTAAGCGGACTGGTCAGAGTGCAGCCTCCGAGATGATTGGCATGTCTACCGCATATGTCCGGGCGGTCATGGCGGCCAGCGGCGTTCCACTGCTCATCCCCCCAAATCTCGATGCGGATGAATTGATGACTATCCTCGATCTCGTGGACGGGCTGCTTGTTCCTGGCGGCGGGGATGTCGATCCGGGTTATTATGGGGCCTCCCCCCGCACTGAACTGCGCGGCGTTGATCGGGCGCGGGATGAGACCGAAATTCAACTTGTGCGCGCGGCCGTTTCCCGGCAAAAACCACTGCTGGCGATTTGCCGGGGGCATCAAGTCTTGAATGTAGCGCTGGGCGGCACTCTGTGGCAGGATGTGAACAGTGAGCTGCCGGGCGGCCTCCAGCATGACAATTTCAGCCGGTTTCCGCGCGACCACATCGCCCATGTCGTGGAACTGGACCCGGCGTCGCGGTTGGCCCGCTGCCTGGACCGCGAGAAGGTGCCTGTCAACAGCATGCATCATCAGGCCATCCGCGATCTGGCTCCTGAACTGGCCGTGGTGGGCAAGTCAGAAGACGGCGTGATCGAGGCAGTGGAAGTGCCCGGCCACCCGTTTGCCGTGGGTGTACAGTGGCACCCGGAGCACCTGATTCAGGATCACCCGGTGATGTTGGCGCTGTTTCGGGGATTGGTAGGTAAGGCCTGCAACGGCTGTTCACCGGAACCACAGTTGGAAAAGGCGGCCGGCGCACGCTAAAGCATCGTTCCGAATGAAAAAATACAGTAGGGTTGGGCGGATCATTTCTTCCCAGAAGTAAGCCGCCTCGTCTGTTCCTCGTGGCGAGCCTGTTTCATGATGACGCCTGCAGAAGCGAACCAACCTGTTGCCATTTTCGATTCCGGCGTGGGCGGGCTGTCGGTTCTGCGGGTCTTACGGAACCAGCTGCCCGGTGAACAGTTCCTTTACCTGGCTGACCAGGCGCATGTCCCTTATGGGGCGCGCCCCGCGGCCGAAATCCAACGTTTAAGCGAAGCCATCACCCATTTCTTGCTGGCCAGAGAAGCCAAGCTGGTCGTCGTTGCCTGCAATACAGCCTCGGCCGCGTCACTCACCCACCTGCGGGCGACCTTCCCTGATATCCCCTTTGTAGGCATGGAACCGGCGGTGAAGCCGGCGGCCGTCCGCACCCGCAGCGGCAAAGTCGGCGTTATGGCTACCGCCGGCACATTTGAGAGCCAGCGGTACGAGCAGTTGATGGCCCGCTTTGCCCGGGACGTGGTGGTTTACGAAGACTCGTGTCCCGGGTTGGTGGAACAAATTGAAGGCGGCGTCCTGGACGGGCCGGAGGCAGAGCAGCGTTTACACCGTTGTCTGGCCCCGATGCTCGCCGCCGGCGTGGACGTAGTGGTGTTGGGATGTACGCATTATCCGTTTGTGGCGCCGCTGTTGCAGCGGATAGCGGGCGATGAAGTGGTGGTGATTGATCCGGCGCCGGCTGTCGCCCGGCAGACCGGCCGTGTGCTGGCCGATCGGGGCTGGCTCGGTCCTGATGCAGGCGAAGGCAGCGTATCCGCTTTTACCACCGGTGACGCGGCCCAATTCGGCCGTCTGGCGCAGCAGCTGCTTGGCTATCCGGTGCCTGTAAGCGAAATTAACTGGCGTGACGGCCGTCTGGTTTCGGCGTGATAGGCTCGCATACAGTATAATTTGGTGACCCCTTGGCCTAAAGCCGGAGCGGAGGAGCATGCGGGTTTGGACAGGTTGTTACGATTCCCAACTCCACGATAACTCTTATGCGAATCCAACTGTTTGTGCGCTATACTCAACGGCAGCACGCCACAAGGGCGTGTCCTTTTATGATGCTTACCAACACAGCATGAGGTGTGTGAATTATGAAGTATGATCGTTTCACGGAACGCGCTCAGGATGCTGCCGCGCGTGCCCACGAAATCGTGCAGAGATACAGCCATACCCAGGTGGATACGGAACATCTTTTCCTGGCTTTACTGGAGCAAAACGATGGCGCGGTTCCCCAAATCCTGGCTGAATTAGGCGTAGATGTCCATGCGATGCAAAGCAGGCTGGACGAGGAACTTCGCAACAGCCCCAAAGTCGCCGTTTACGGCGGCGGCGTCGGGCAAATCTTCTATACGCCGCGCATTCGCACCGTGCTGGAACTAGCCCAGGGCGAGGCCAACCGGTTGAAGGATGAGTTCATCTCTACTGAGCACATTTTTCTTTCCATCCTCAGCGAGCGCAATACGCCTTCTGCCCGCATCTTGCAGGAGTTTGGCGTGAACCGGGAGCGGGTGCTGGAAGGGATTAAGAAGCTGCGCGGCGGCCAGCGCGTCACCGACCGCCAGGCTGAAAACCGGTACCGCACGCTGGATAAGTACAGCCGCGATCTGACGCAAATGGCCCGCGAAGGGAAGCTGGACCCGGTGATCGGCCGTGACGAGGAGATTTTACGCGTCATTCAGGTGTTGAGCCGGCGGACCAAGAATAACCCGGTGATGATTGGCGAGGCAGGGGTAGGCAAAACGGCCATCGTCGAAGGGCTGGCGCAGAAAATCATCGCCAGCGATGTCCCCGAAAACCTGCTCAACAAACGCGTCGTCTCCCTTGATCTGGGGGCGATGATCGCCGGCAGTCGTTTTCGTGGGGAGTTCGAAGAGCGACTCAAGGCAGCGATGGAGGAGATCCAGCGCGCGCAGGGCGAGATCATCTTGTTCATTGACGAGTTACACACGGTGGTGGGCGCAGGTTCAGCACAAGGGGCCATGGACGCCAGCAATATGCTTAAGCCGGCGCTGGCCCGCGGCGAACTGCAATGCGTAGGGGCGACGACGCTGGATGAATACCGCCAGTACATCGAACGAGACAGCGCCCTGGAACGCCGCTTCGCGCCCGTTTTTGTGGATGAGCCGCAGGTGGAAGAGACAATTGAGATGCTGCGCGGTCTGCGCGGCCGTTATGAGGCGCATCACAACATCACCTTCTCTGATGAGGCGCTGGTGGCAGCGGCTAAACTGTCGCATCGTTATGTCACCGATCGCCATCTGCCGGACAAGGCGATTGATTTAATTGATGAAGCGGCCGCCAAGCTGCGCGTGGCGCTCCACACGCTACCGCCGGAATTAAAAGAGCTGAAGAAGCAAGTGGATCAGTTGACGCTAGAGGAAGAGGAAGCGCACACCGTCCGCGATTACGAACGGGCGGCCGTCAAGCGGGCTGAACGATTACGGCTGGCCGGCGAGTTTGAATCAGCGCGCGCCGCCTGGCAGGCGGAGAATATGCTGGATGAGGACGTGGATGCGAACGACATTGCGGAGGTGGTAGCTTCTTGGACCGGCATTCCGGTCACGCAGATGATGGAGACGGAGGCTGAGAAGCTGCTGCATATGGAAGAGCGGCTGCACGAGCGCATCGTGGGCCAGGATCAGGCCATTGCCGCGTTGTCTGATGCCATTCGCCGCAGCCGATCCGGCTTGAGCGACCCGCGACGGCCGATTGGGTCCTTCATCTTTCTGGGCAGTTCCGGCGTGGGCAAAACGGAGCTGGCCAAGGCGTTGGCGGAGTTCCTGTTCGATGATGAGGACGCCCTTATTCGCGTGGATATGAGCGAGTACCGGGAGCAGCACACGGTCAGCCGCCTGTTTGGCGCGCCTCCCGGCTATATCGGTTACGAGCAGGGGGGACAATTGACGGAACAGGTGCGGAGACGGCCGTACTCGTTGGTGCTGTTCGACGAAATTGAGAAGGCCCATCCGGATGTGTGGAATGCGCTGCTGCAAATCCTGGATGACGGCCGCCTGACGGATGGCCAGGGACGCGTCATCAATTTCCGCAATACCGTCATCGTGATGACCAGCAATGTCGGCACCTCGTTCGTCAAGAAGTCGGGTGCGCTTGGCTTTTCTGGCGTGCGCGACACCGATCAGGTGGCGGATCACAAACGGATTGAGGAAGCGTTGAAAAAGACCTTCCGTCCGGAATTCATCAACCGCATTGATGAGATCATCATCTTTGAACCGCTCAGTGAGGAAGATGTCGTGGAGATCGTCAAGCTGCAGATGAAGGAAGTGCAAGCGCGGCTAGCTGAGCATGGCGGCTTGAGCATTGAGTTGACGGATGTAGCACAGAAATGGCTTGCGGCGCAGGGGTTTGACGAAGATTTCGGCGCACGGCCGCTCAAGCGCGCTTTGCAGCGATATGTGGAAAGCCCGCTGTCTGTCCGCCTGCTGAAAGGGGATTTCCAGGCTGGTGATTGCATCTGCATCGACGTGGTGGACAACGAGCTTCAGTTCACCCGGATGGATAGCCCCGCCAGCGACGAGAAAACGCCGGAGAAAAAGGAAACGGCCGAAGCGGGTTAAGTGTGTCACGGTTTATCCTTTAAGAAAGGAAAACCGTGACACCGCGAGGCTTGGCGGTTTATTCCTTCCACGGGGTTTTTTGAGAATATACCGCCAAACACTTAAAAGCTTCGCGCAGAGAGCGGCGGCCGTTATCCTCCGCCAAACTCGCGGCAGGCGGCGACGAAAGCCTCCATATTTTCTGGCTTTGTGTTGATGGGCGCGTCGCAGCCGGGGCACAACAGCAGCCCGGTCGGCCCCACATCCCGCGCCAGATCGCGCACGTATTGGTAAACCTCGTCCGGCGTGCCAATGGAAAACAGCGCGGCGGGAACATCCCCCATGATCGCCATGTGATCCCCCAGGGCTTCCTTCGCCCGGCGAATATCCGTCATCCCATCCAGGTTCAAGACGCACATGTTGGCCGGGAACTCTCGCAGCCGGGCCAGATCGCGCGTCCAATCCTGGTCGAAATGGAGCACGGAGACGACGCCGTTTTCTGCCAGGGCGGTGACCATTTCCAGGTAGTAGGGGAAGACAAATTTATCCCATAGCTGGGGGGAGAGCAGCGAGCTGGCAGCGCGCCAGCCGCCCACCCACACGCCGCGGATGCCGGAACGGCGGGCGGCGCGAATGCCGACCTCAATTAGACTTGGCTGGATCACATCCAGAACGGCCTTGACCTTCTCTGGTCTCCGGTACAGGTCGAGGAAGAATTGCTGCATGGAGCGGCCGCCGCACAGGCACTCAAAAGGGATCGTCGTCGCACCGAAGGAAATGGGAACGTAGCCGCGGCTGCGGAATCGCTGCACAGTGCCCGCCAGATTGGCCCGGATCCATGCCCGATTCGCCTCGATTTCGGCCACATCAATGATGCGGGGCAGATACGCTTCCAGAAAGGCGGGCCAACCCTGGTCGAGAATGGTGTCATAATCTTCAGCCGTCATGATCTCCGCTTCGTCTACCTGCCATAGGCTGTCATCGGGCAGGTCGCGCCCCGGCACGGCAATACGGGACAGCCACAGGGTGCTCAGCGAAACAGTGATACGGCCGCCGGGGAGAGCGTTGATGCCGTCGAATCCGCCGAACCGATCCATGGCCGCCAGGGTAACCTCGACGCGGGCGTCCGGATCGGCGCAGAATTCAGCGATGGACATTCCCATGAAACGAGGCGCGAAGGCGATGCCCATGAAAATCGTCGGGATGTGCTCCACTGGCTCCAGGTTGATCGCCTTTTCAATGCGGGTCACGCGTTCCTGGTACAAGGCGGCTGTATCAGTTGTTGCGCTTTGCATTCGTCACCCCCATCCATTGATTACACAAATCCACGGCCGCCTGAGCATCAGCGCACCACCCATCAGCCCCGGCGTATGCCTGCACCTGGGCATTGGTCGGCCCGCCCCCGATCATGATCTTAACCCCCGGCCTTAGCCTGGCCGCTTCCACCGCAGCCACGGTTTCTTTCATCGGGCCAAACGAAGTAGTCAGCAAGGCGGACAGCCCCAGCACGGCCGCCCCAGTTTCTTGCAGCGCCTGTACGAAGCGCGCCGGGGGCACATCCACACCCAGGTCGTGTACCTCATAATTGGCCGCTCTGAGGAGCAAGACCACCAAATCCTTGCCGATGTCGTGAATATCGCTCTTGACGGTACCCACGACGACTGTGCCCTTTGGATCGCTCGCAGCGCTGGTCAGGCGGGGTTCCACCAGATTTGCCGCTTGTTTGAACACCGCCCCAGCAAAGATCAGTTCGGAGATGAAGTATTCCCCATTTTGAAACCGTTCGCCGACGATGGTCATTCCCCGGCGGCAGGCGTCCAGAATGGCCAGCGCTTCGTCGCCGGCGTCTAATCGTTCCTGCACCAATGCCAGGACGGTCGTTTCGTCGAGGTCAGCAATGGCGTTCGTTAATTCATCCATGTGCAGCTTCACTCATCAAAAATGTAGGGCGATTTGCCGAATCGCCCACATTTTTGGCTCAAGATGAGGCATTCAAAATGGCTTTTGCCGTTTCGGCCAAGGTTTGGCGGTTGGCTCGCGCGCGGCGTTGCAGCGTCTGGTACGCGGCCGCTTCACTCATCCCTTGCTGCATGAGTTTCCCTTTTGCCCGTTCGATGATCTTGCGTGTTGCCAGGTCTCGTTCCAGACGGGCATTATGCGCGGCCTGCTGCCTGCTTTCCCGGAACCGCTTGCTGGCGACGGCAATAGCGGCCGCTAGCTCTTCCGGCTTGATGGGCTTGATGAGATAGCCGTGGACGGGGAGGTCGGTAGCCCGGTCTATCAAGTCCTGCTCGCTAAATGCGGTGAGTAGCAAAATGGGCATAGGACAGGTGCGGCTGATGGTCTGGGCTGCCTGCAGGCCGTCAGTATATGGCATCTTGATGTCGAGGATGGCCAGATCGGGCTGGTGGCGGCGGGCCATTTGCAGCGCTTCACGGCCGTTGGCTGCCGTCAGGACCTCGTGCCCCTGCTCGGTCAACATCGCCTTCAGTCCCAGGCGGATAATGGATTCGTCATCAGCAATGAGTATGCGCATGGAAAATTTGTGTCACTTTGTAACGGCCGGATCGGCTCCCGCTTACATTACCAGGGGCCTGCGTAATCAGCCCGGTATGGCGCAGCACGGATGAGCAGATATGCCCGGTGCAGTTCAACCAGTTGGCGCATATGCAGCAAATCATGAGCTGCCCACGATGCGAACATGTCTCCCGCCCGAATGGGGCCAAATGGTGTTTCGTAGGCCGCTTCCCAGTCAGGAGATGCCAACTCCCCCAGCCACTCAAGCGATGCCCTGCGCTCGCGGAGAAAGCGCTGCACGGACTCCTCAAGTGACCTTTCATTGTACTTGCGCTCCGCAACCCAGCCTTGGGGGTCAATCTTTGGCCACGCCTGGTTGGGTTTGTGCAGAATGATGTCCAGCCTGACGCGGAAATCTTCCCGCTCCTCGTCGTACAGGTGGTTGATCACCTCAAGGATTGACCATGCGTCTTCTTCCGGCCTCCATTGTGCCTGCTTGGGCGAGACGCCCTCCACCAGCAGGCGGATGCGCTCACCGTTTTCCGCCATCTGCTGTCTAAGGTGCTGAAGATCCATCACTATACCTCGCGGCTAATCGGCCCAAGCGAAGTATAGTGATTCCTGTGACAGAATGTCAATGGCTTTTGAGCAGCCGGCGCGGCCGCAACTGGGCCACAGGCCGGTCAGCAGCCTGTCTGGGCATTCCTGTGCAGACGAGAAAAGCAGATGACCGCTTAAATTTTGACCGCGGCCGCGTCAATATACGGAGTGATAAACTCCAACGTCTGGCGGATTGTGTCTCTGGCGAGGCCAAAATTAAAGTCATCCACTCGCCCTGCATCAATGAAAGAGAGATACGCCGGCCGCGTTCTGTCCAGCGAGAAAATGAAGGAGATGAAGTAGGCGTTGTCAAAATGCTTCCGCCATGCGAAGGGCTTCAGCTGCCATCTCCCGCACTTCCACATTCTCGTTCTCAAGCAGGGCCTGAAGCGCAGGAACGGCCGCAGAGATGTCGCCGATGTACTTTGCGATGCGATACAAAGCCCACCCAGCCATGGTTTGCGCCTCTGGTTCCGTGTCGGACAATAGTTGGGCCAGGTCCGGGATCGCGCTGGAAACATCCACCCCGTTGGTCGCGGCATAGCCCAGCGTGATAGCCGCATCGTGCCGGAGGTCCAGGGAGGATGCGGTGAGGAGGCTGGTGATGGCCGGCAGGATCGGGGAGATGTCAATGCCGTCTTGAGCCGCCGTCACCAAGATCGGAATTCCGCCAACCTGCACGTCTTCATCTCCCGCATCAAACAGTTGGCTCAGGCGATCCCACTTCCGGGCGCGTGTGTAATGTATGGTGAGGGCAGAACCGGCAATCGTCCGAGTTTCTGCATCCTCGTCGGCCGTCAGTTCGCGGAGGCGGTCTACGGCCACGGCGATGTCAATCCCACGGCGCACAGCCTGGTCAATCCGCTCCAAAGCGCTCTTGCGCATGGCCGGTTCTATGGCCGACAACCCGGATACAATTTCGGGGAGGTCCTGCTTGAGCCGCGCCGTGACCAGGAAACGAAGAAAGCTTTCCCAAGCTTTCACTGCTTCCGGACTGACCATGCCGGCCTCGGCATTCTCCTTGAGAATATTGACCTTGACCTGCATGCTGGACAAGAGGTCATTGTTCACCCTGGCTCCCTGTTCCAATAGAAGCTGTACCGTTTCCACCTGCCCGGCAAAAGCAGAATTCATGATGGGGGTCTTATCGGCTCCGCCCTTATTATGGATGTCTGCGCCGGCTTCGAGGAGATGCTTTACCACCTCGAAATGCCCATATTCTGCGGCCTGGTTCAGGGCAGTATCGTTGAACTGATCCTGCGCATTGACGTCCGCGCCCATTTGCAGCGCTTCAGACACGCCGTTGAGATCCCCTGCGGAAGCGGCCTGGATGAGTTTTTGGTTGACATCGTTTGTCATGAGAAGGCTCCTTGTATACGGCAGGTCTGTGGAGAACCAACCCGGCAGGCGGCTGTTACGCCAGTTCCTGCTCTAATGCACGCGGCATACGGATGCTGATCTCCGCACCGCTATCGGGCGGCCGATTAAATATCAGACGGCCGCGCAAGTCGTCGTTGACCAGCGTTTCCACGATTTCCAGCCCCAGTCCATGCTGCGCTTCATCCGGCCAGCCACGGCCGTCGTCGCGGACGACAACAATTAACTCATCGGGCGAGCGCCCCATCGAGATATCCACCCGTCCCCGCTCCCTGCCGGTGAAAGCATGTTGCAAAGCATTTTGCACCAGTTCATTCACTACCAACGCCAACGCAGTTGCGGCGCGGCTGGGCAATGTTAGCGTCTCCCCATACACATGGATAGCGACCTCCTGGCCGGGTGCAGTCATGGTTTCGGCCGTGGTTTGTGTGATGCGTTCCACGACATCCTTCACATCCACCAGTCGAAAGCCCCGTTCCGACAGCACTTCATGTACCGAAGCAATGCTGCGGATGCGGTGAATATTGGTTTCCAGAACCTGGCGCGTATCCAGGCGATCCGCATCCGGTATCTGCAGCTGCATCAACATCGCCACTGTTTGCAAGTTGTTTTTGATGCGGTGATGCATCTCCCGCACCACGGCCGCGTTGGTCACCAGCCGCGCGTTTTCAATGGCCAGCGCAGTCTGGTTGGCCAGGGTGGAAAACAACGCCCGCTGCTCCTCAGTAAACGGCCGTCGTTTGTTTGTGTAGCAGTTGAACACGCCAATGACCCGATCCCGCACGCTGAGCGGGACGCACAGCAAGGAAACCAGCCCCTCAGCGCGAGCCAGGTCCTGGGACTTATAGGCTGGGTCGGTGCGCACATCGGCGATGTAGGCCGGCTTGCCGCTGGTTGCTACCTGACCGACCACGCCTTCGCTCACCGGGAACGGCCGTCGCCTGCGGTACTGCTCGGAGGTGCGCCGGGCGGAACGTAGTTCAAGGTGCTGGCCGCTCTCATCAAGCAGGAAAATGGAACAAACGGCCGCGTTCATCGCCTTGGCTGCCATTTCCGTCACCACGTCCAGCATATCGTCCAAGTATTGGGGTGACGTGACGACCTCACTCAGTTCAGACAGAGCACGCAGCTCCTCGATCTGGCGCTTCTGCCGGTCGTAGAGCTGGGCCTTGGCCAGAGCGTCGGCCGCCAGGTCGCCGATGAGCGAGAGCACCTCAAGTTCCGCCTTGCTAAATTGATGGGGGGCAATGGTTTGCACATTAAGCGCGCCGATAGGCTGAGAATCAATCACCAGGGGGATGGCCAGCAGCGATTGGAAAGCCGTTTCTTCTGCTTCGTCTACCCATTTGAAGTGAGGGTTCACCTGGGCGTTGGTTGCATAAACAGGCTCATTCCGTTGCACGGCGTAGCCGGTCATCCCTTCGCCCACTTTGAGCGTGGCCCGGCCCAGGGCGCGTTCCGCCAGACCGGTAGTGGCGCGCAGGCGCAGCATCTCGCCGTCCGGGTCCAGCAGGTAAATGGTGCATGAGTCCACATGCATCACTTCCGTGGTTTTCCTGGCGATCAAATCAAGGGTCGTGTCCAGGTCCCAGGCGGCGCTTAAGGCTCGTGCGATTTCGCGCAGCGCGGCCACAGCTCTGGGTCGGGTAGAAGCAGTAGGTGAATACATGCCGGCAATCCTATGGCAATCTGATCAGGCCCATTGTAGAACAATTCAGAAAGCTCTCCAACTATCCCCCGGCGCCGTGTGAGCATGACGGTGTTGAGGAAGTGTTTATAATTTTACTTCTTGATGCTAAAGATTGGTGAGTAGGCGTTAGAGACTGGAGATTAGAGATTGCCGGTCTTCAGTTAACCAGTCTCCAGACAAAGACCTTATTTCTGGAAGGTTGCGTTGGAGCCAGTCGTATGATGAATGTTGTGATCATGCCTATGAAAGCGGCCGATTGGGAAGCAGTACAGGCCATTTATCGGGAAGGGATTGCCACCGGCAATGCAACATTTGAAACCGATATACCCCCGTGGGAAGCATGGGATCGCAGTCACCGGGGTGATTGCCGTCTGATTGCCGCTGTTGGCGGGCAGACGGCCGGGTGGGCGGCCTTACAGGCTGTTTCCCGTCGCGCTGTTTATGCCGGGGTGGCTGAGGTGAGCGTGTACGTTGCAGAGCGGTGGCAGGGCATGGGGGTCGGTACAGCGCTTCTTCAAGCACTCGTCGAGGCGTCGGAGCGGGCCGGCGTCTGGACGCTGCAAGCAGGGATTTTCCCGGAGAACCGGGCCAGCGTGGCCCTGCACAAGAAAATGGGGTTTCGGATCGTTGGCACTCGGGAGCGCATTGGCTGTTTGCATGGTGTCTGGCGTGATGTGCTGCTCATGGAACGGCGCAGCCAGGTTGTCGGCCGCTGAACTTCCCTGTAAATCAGATTATGGCGGCCAGGGATGCCGTGAGCCTGTTGCGCGTGATTCGCTTTATGCTAATATCAAACGCGATCCAGAAACCTTGACCTGTGCAAAAATGCCTGGTGTATTGGGGGTTGGCATCTATGGATGAAGCAGTGAGCAATAGGGCCAAAACGTTAGGTGGGTTGATACGAGATGCGCGCATCAATGCCGGCCGCACCATTGCCGATTGTGCCGATATTTTGAAACTCACCCCTAAGCAGTTTGAGCAGGCAGAGGCAGGGGAGTATCTCATCTCGCTGCCGGACCTGGAGGCGTTGGCTTTGTATCTTTCGGTGCCAATGGGATATTTCTGGGGGAGCGAAGAGATGGTCAAGTCTGCGGCCGTTGATTATGTCAGTATGTTGGCCCTGCGGCACCGGCTCATTGGTGTTCTCTTACGCCAGCTAAAACTCCAGGCTCGAACCTCCACGGAGGAATTGGCCAGAGTGCTCGGCGTCGAGCCGGAAGTGGTTGAGGCGTATGAAACAGGGGAGAAATCTATTCCCTATGTTCATCTGGAGCAATTGAGCGCCTTCTTCGGTGTGTCTGTAGATTATTTTGTAGATGATCAACACGGGCCGCTGGGCCGCCACGAAGCAGAGCAAAAATTAAAGAAGCAATTTCATCAGTTGTCGCCGGAAATGCAGGCGTTTATCTTAAATCCGGTAAATATCACGTACCTGGAAACGGCCAGGCGCTTAAGCGAGATGGATGTGGAAAAGCTGCGCCTGATCGCCGAAAGTATCCTGGAAATCACTTTTTAGGTGGCCGCCGCTTATTCTCACGGCTGTGTCGAGGAAGTAAGTCTTGTCGGCCGTTATGTTTTCCAGTCTGATAACACCGGTTGGGATGATTCCTTGGCTTCATCTCAATCAGAAGTCCCTTTGGAATATACAATACACCATGTCATCATATTCCCAGCCCCAACAGCATCTTTTAAGGGGCAGGTTAACCTGTTGCCGGCGAATCTTTGATGAGTGATCTAAGTGGTTCTGACGCGAGGGAGGAAGGAGTGCGGCTGTTTCAGCGCGGCGATTACGGTAAGGCGCTGGCTGCATTTGAAACGGCCGCCAGCCAGTTCGCGGCCACGGGGGATGAAGCAGGCCAGGCGGAGGCGTTGAACAACTTAGGCGTTGTTCAACGGGTGCGCGGTGACCGAAAGGCGGCGATGCACACGTTCATGGTCGCGGCCGCGATCTTTGCCCGATTAGGGGATGTCGGCCGTAGAGGACAGGTCTTGGGCAATCTGGGAGACCTGTATGCGGCCAACCGGGAACGCCGTGAGGCGGCTCGATGCTACAGTGAAGCGGCCGCCTTATTGGCCCAGGCGGGGGACATGGAAAGACAGAGCCGGGTTTTGCGCGCATTAAGCTTGCTTACCCTGCGCCAGGGACGTTGGCTGGAGGCGATGGTGCGGATGGAAGAGAGCTTGACGGCCGCACCCCGGGTGAGTCTGATGCAGCGGCTCTTTCGCCGTCTGCTGCGGTTTGTGCTGGGCATGATGGGCGTCTCTTAAGCGCGTCTGGCTGTTTGGCAGCAGCTTACGCGAGTTCTTCCCTCACACTACTCAGGCGTCGTGTCAGGTTAAAGCCGATGATCGGGCCGAGCCAGCCGCAGGGCATGACCAGTAGCGCCAACCAGCCAACCGGTCCGCCGCGCAAAAATGCTTCCGAGCTGGACAGAACACTGCCGGGGTCTATGCCGGCACTCACTGACAGTTGGATGAAAAGAGACTGGCTCAATATCAGCACCAGCGCCGTCACCAGGGTCACGACCAACATCTGCCCCCAACTGCGCAAGCGCCACACACCAATTGCGATTATCATAGTGATTGACCAGAAAGCCATGTAAAATGTCTGCATCTCAAGCCTCCCAGGAATTGAAACCGAACATGACTCAATAGACGTTACTTTGTTCAAATTGGTTCCCAACGTCCCGGCCTGACGGAGCGTCTGGCTCATTTACCACCAGCATGCGGTCATGATGAGAAAAAACGCGTGAGCGAACAACTTGTCCAGTCTGTACAATTGCCCCGGCGCACCAAGTTCATTTATGGGCTGGGCGATTGGGGCACTTCGGCCGCGACTACTGCCCGTAATGCATTTTGGTTTGTGTTCCTGACGAATGTGGTGGGGATTGATGCTGCGCTGGCGGGAACGGCCGTGCTTGTGGGCAAAATATGGGATGGGGTCAACGATCCGTTGGTTGGTATGCTCAGCGACCGGCTTAACACGCGTTGGGGACGCCGGCGGCCGTTTCTTTTATTTGGCGCCGTTCCATTTGGGCTCACCTTTTTCTTCATGTTCAGCGTCCCTCCGATCCAAAGTGAGCTGGGCCTGGTTGTGTATTACAGCGTTGTCTTCCTCGTTTTTGACACGTTGTACACTTTGGTAAACGTCCCTTATTCGGCATTAACGCCTGAACTGAGTGATGATTATGATGAACGCAGCAATCTGGCCGGGTGGCGGATCGGTGTCTCCATTTTTGCTGCGCTGGTCACAGGCGGCACCTTTAAGCTGTTGGCAGAAAATGTGTTTGGTACGTGGTATGGCGGTGGCACAGAAGGGATTCGGGCCGGTTATTCGCTCGCGGCCGCACTCTGGGGCGTCTCGCTGGCTCTCCCCTTGTTGTTACTTTTCTGGCATATCAAGGAGCCGGAGCGCGTCCCTGATCCGGACCCGTTACGGCCGTTGCAGACGTTTAAGGAGGTCTTCAGCAATCGGCCGTTTCGCCTGGGAGCCATCATTTACTTGTTGAGCTTTGCCACTGTGGATGTCATCCTGGTGGTGTTTATCCGCTTCCTGATTGACTACGTTCGGGTAGACCCGGGGGTTGACAGCCTGGTTCTGGCGGTGGTCATGGGATTGGCGTTCCTGACGATGCCATTGGTCGTCAAGGCGATGCGCCGCTACGGCAAGCGGGAGACGTACATTGCCAGTATGCTGCTGATGGCTGTCGTGATGGTGATCATCAGCCAGGTACCGCCGGGGGGACAGCGGTGGGTGCTGATCGCGGCCGTCTTTGCCGGGCTTGGCTTTGGGGCAGCCAATGTGATTCCCTGGGCGATTGTTGCCGATGTGGTGGAAGAAGATGAGCTGAGTACCGGGAAGCGGCGCGAGGGACTGTATGCCGGATATCTGGTGTTTTTCCGTAAGCTGGCATCGGCCGTGGCCATCTTCATCGTCGGGCACGTGCTGTCAGCCACCGGGTTTATCAGCGGCACCACCGGCAGCGCCTACATTCCCCAACCGGAGAGCGCGCTGCTGACCCTGCGGTTCTTCGTTGGAGTGCTACCCGCCATCATGTTGCTTCTGTCCACGCTGGTGGCATGGCGCTACCCGCTGGACCGCGATACCTATGACGAGATTCGCCGGCAGCTGGTCGAGCGTCGGGCGAAGGCCCGGCAAGCATCACAACCTGAGTGATTGTAAGGCCCTAGGGGGTGCTGAGCACAAAAAAACGCCCCCTCCAATCAGCAATTGAAAGGGGCGCGAGAAGTGTGAATCGTGAGTTGGGGAGGGAGCGGCTACACCTGGAACCTGCGCCGACGCACGGTCAGGAATGTGCCCAGAGCAATCAAGATAGTTCCCACAACAATCAACACCAGGAACTGCTCGTTATTGGAGATGCTGATCGTTTCTAATGTGACGGCCGTTGGCCCCCGATTCGTGTCAATGTCCCCTACGTTTCTAATTCCGGAAATAAATGTATCCGTTAATTGGTACTCCATATTGTTCGGTAGACTAGATAGAGGAATGCCACCAACTGTCAAGGGGCAATTTGCGTCGTTGGAAGAGGCGGAATTAGGCCGGGTTCCATTACCTGTATTTAGATCGCATGTAAAGGCAATGAGAATCTGGATATTTGCGAAGTTATCGGCGGTTGAACATGGTCCCATTTGACCTATTCCGTTTCCACAAAGATTTAAATCATCCGTGCTGTTATAAACAACAGTAAAAGTACCATCACTGGCGAGGAAAGTAGAACCTTTTAACCCGATATTCGTACCTGTGGTTTGAATCACAACCACCTCGCCCCCATACACCCACGGATTGACTGTCTTGGCATCTACCACCCTGCCTGTCACCCCAGTGTTCGCTCCAGGTGCAGCTACGGCCATTTGTGTGATTGCCATCGCGATAAGCAAGACGCCTGCGATTATCAACGCGACTCCATTAAATCTGCTAATTCTCTTCATGGGTAGCCTCCTGCAAAGATGTACAGCGATCAAGGAAACATAGGCGATCCCTGTGGTTTTGTCGGATAGTAGGGAAACTTTGCTACCTTATATTATTCAAGTCTAGTCCCTACTTTACCGATTGTGCGTGAAAAAGGTGTGATTTTTGCATGGTACCATACAAGGCGCTGACCGGGGTTAGAAAATGGTTACAGATCATGGCAGCGGGCTGCTGTACTGGTAATATGGTGGCCGCTCAGGTTAATGGGCGAATTGCGCGCCTCATGGATGAACAATGAAATCCGTAGCGTGATGAAGCAAATCGCGCACCGATGGACCAATTCGAGAGACATAAGGAGTGAAAAATGCTGGCAGTTGGTGATATGGCCCCTGAATTTGAACTGGTTTCTGATGCCAATGAAGTTGTAAAGCTCGCAGATTTTCGAGGGAAGCGTATTGTACTGTTCTTTTACCCGCGGGCGGATACCCCTGGTTGTACGACACAGGCGTGCGGCTTTCGTGACGAATTCCCGCGCATTGAAGCCGGGAACGGGACAGTCTTAGGCATCAGCCCGGATTCGCCGGAGAAGCTGGCCCGGTGGAAGCAGAAGCGGGCGCTGCCTTATACGCTGCTTTCTGACCCCGACCATGTGACGGCCGAGGCATATGGCGTGTGGGGCGAGAGAAAGTTGTATGGGCGGGCCTACATGGGCATCATCCGCAGCCATTTCGTCATTGGGGCCGACGGCCGCATTGAAGACATACAATTCAAGGTAAGCCCGAAGGAGAGCGTGAAGCGGGCGCTGCGTTTCCTGGAGAAGTGACCCAGCGGCTAGACGGCCGCAGAGCAATTACGGCTTTGCGCCCACAACGAGGATTGGCGGCAGCAGCACCCGGTCGTCGGGCAACGGTGCTCCAACGGAATTGACGGCCGTCAACCGGGGGTATCGGTCATTCTCCAGGATTTCATACCAGCCGGCAGCGAGCTGGTACTCACCCGGCGGGACATCCTCAAAGGAGAGGGTGATCGGATCGGTTACCACTTCGCCAACTGTCCACTGGCTGGTTGGGTAGCTGTTATAGACTGGCATGCTGTCATCCTGGGCCAGGGGGGGGTGAGCGGTGTCAGGAATAACCAGATGCACGAAGCGCGTGTAATCGGCTGCCATCTCCGACAGCCCACGCCAATACAGCGTCAGGTGGACAGCCTCTTCCGTCTGGTCTAGTGTATAGCCGAGCAGTTCTATCACATTCACGCGGCCGCCTCCGAATCGTGCTGATAGGGGCGTGATGTGATCAGGCAGGGCAAACTGCGGCTGGTGCGCGGAGAATGCCAGCTCCCCCTGAGTTTGCGTTAATTCGCCCAACCGCCTGGTCAAAATCTCTGCGCCTGTCCCCGGATCATACAGACGAGCCACCAATGCATAAGGGGAAGCGCCGGTCAATTCGGAAGATAGCGGCAGCGTCAGCCACTCATTCACCCACTGCCCCACAGGCCAGCCGCTGCTGGGCTGAAACCCGTACCCGGGCTGACCATCAAAACGGCCAACTTCCAGGCCGTCGCTGCCGATGAGCCGCAGGGAGACGTTGTAGTTTCGATTGAACGGTTGGCGCGTGAGCCATGCCAGTTTCACGTCAAGCACGCTGCCGCGCAGATCCACCTGTATCGGGCGAACGACTAGATCGGCCGTCTCGGCAGCAGTAGGGGCACTCACGCTGCGGATTCGCACCGGCCGGAGGAAAAGATCGCCCCGTTCGCGCCCGCCCGGCGTCAGCGGACGGCCGTCCTGCATGACCAACCGTGGGACATAAAGCCCAGCCGGCGCGATTTCCGGGATGGGGATGGCATACGTGACCTGGTTGGCGTCCCGCCCTAATTCTTCGCCTGTAATAAGCGGCGCCTGTTCAAAGCGGTACACGGCCGGAGACGCCAGCGCCAGCACGGCAGCCGGAACTGAGGAATCGGCCGCCGACCAGTGGAGTGTGACAAACAACGTTTCTCCGGCGGGGATGACATCATGGCTGAGCGTATAACTTCGGAGCAGCGCCCCGTTTTGAAAGCGTACACCCTCTGTGTCATGATGCAGATACCCCATCTGGTTGAAGTCCCAGGTCAGGTCGTTGGCAGGTAAAGCGGCCGGCGGCCGCAGGCGTAACAGCAACGCTACCCAAACCAGGCCCGCCACCACTGCCCAGGTGCGCTTACTCGGTCTGAGCCGCCGGGCTGGTCTGAGCAGCCAAAATGTCACCAACAGGGCGATCAATGACAAAACCCCGGCCAGCCGCCGCACCGGCGTGCTCCCCAGGCGCAGCGTGACCAGATGCTCGCCCGGCGGCACGTCCACAATGATGAGGCCGGAACCAGGTGACGGCCGTACTGCGACAGGGTCACCCTCCACGGCCGCTTGCCAACCCGGCCAAAACATCGTGGGGAAGCGCACAGTCGCGCCAGACGGGGCGGTGATGATCTCCCAGGTTTGACGGCTGGCTTTTCTGCGGATGAGCCGGGCGGAGAGCAGTTCACCCCCTACTGACCGGGCCAGGTTGCGCTCCCCTCGATTCAGCCAATCGCTGGTGAAAACGCGGGGCTGCATCGTTTGGGGCAGGTACTCTGCGCTGACGGTGCTGCCGATGTTGCCAGTGAACCATTCGTACTGGGCCAGGTTCTGGGCGGTGATGTCGGCGTCTGTCAATATAAGGTGGTCTGTGTGCAAATCACCCAGCCCAGCCAGCGCCAGCAGCGCGATCCACAATGGCGCAGTCAGGCGCGGCCGGGGGAGAAGCGATAACGCGCCGGCGGCAACGGCCGTGCCCAGGGCCTGGACGGACAAAAAGCGCCACGGGAATTGCGTGAACGCCAGCAGCGGCAAATGGGCCCACAGCGGCCGCGACAGGGGTGTGATCATCAAGGTGGCGATGAGCAGGGTCGCCGGAAGAAAGAGCTTCAGAACAGGCGAAATCCGGGGCGTCCCGCGCCGCTTGGCGGGCAGCAGGAGCACCAGCAGGCCGGCGACGGCCGTCAACGCCTGCACCAACCCCATGCGAAAAGCGATGCCGTTGAGGGCGTCATAATCAAACAACGGCCGTGACTGAATCAGGTCTATGCCCCGGAACTGGTTGCCGTAAAAGAAATGCCCCTCCGTGACCGGCCCCAACTGCGCCAACGATTTCTCGGCCAGGGCCGGCAGAAAGAAGGCCGCGGCCAGCGCCAGACCCAGGGCCAGGCTAAAAGCCGCCGCGCCAGCCAGCCAGGGGCGGGAAGGGAAGCCCATGTCGTCGCTGCCGTGCGCTTCCTCACCGGCGGCTGGTGACTGGCGTTGGGGCGTCATTAACCAGCGCAGCAGAATAAACAGCAGCAAGAATGGGGTGAAGATCATGGCCGAGATGTTGTGGCAGTAGACGAGAGCCGCATACGCAAGGGCCAGACGGCCGATCCTGACCCGCCGGGCGCGGCCTTGTGCTGGTGCAGTGAACAAGTCATCGGCCGCTAAAATGATTAGCGGGTACAGGGCCATCGCCCAGAACTCGGCCAGGGAGTCGCCGCGCACGTAGACGTTGGCCATATGAAACGGGGCGAAGGTGTAAGCGACGGCCGTTAATAAGCCGCCCCACTCATCTCCCAGCCAGCGGCGGCCCAGATGAAACATCGCCCAGGCGGCGGTGATGAACCCGGCCAATTGGGCCATTTGGATGGCGCGCACGAAGCTGAAGCCGAGAATGCGGAAGAGGAGCGCGATGTAAATGGAGAGCGGGGCGTAATAATTGTAGAAAGGGTAACCGTAGCCGTAGTTGGTGTCCGGCATCCAGCGCACGGGGAAATGGCCGTCTAAGAGCGCCGTTTCCAGTTGGTGCAGACGCTGCAATAGGAACGGGCTGTCCCCCCCGCCGCGCGGCGTGTTCAAGAGGCCGGGTTCGGACAACACGGGCCAGGCCGCGATGACGGCGATCAGCAGGGTGGCCGTTAGCAGCCAGCTTTGGCGGGAGAAGCGGCTGGTTAAGAGAGCAAGAGACATGTGCCTGCGCCAGTTATGGCGTTCTTAATTGGCTTGCTGGCGCAGCGCGATGAAGATGAGCACGCCAAAAAGCAGTACGGCCAGGAATAAGATGAACAGCCCACTATAAGCTAATATACCGAACCCGCCGCTGTTCCCTTGTGCCGGGGAGGCGCTTGTTGCCGCATCTGATGATGCCGGGATGGGGGCGCTGCTGATTGGCGTCTCTGGCGCGGGGTTGCTCTGCGGCGGCCGCACCCGGCTGCCGAACTCGACGCCATACGTCTTGCCCTGTTCAACCGTGAGCATGGCATTGGCGGCCGTGGTCATTTCCAGACGGCCGGGTACTGTCTGGGCAACCTGATAATTGCCGGGAGCCAGGTTTTCAAAGCAGACTGGGGTGGGGTTGCCCGGGGAGACGGCCTGGCCCACAATTTGCTGGGAACCGGCCACGGTAATGGTGACCCCGGCCATGTATCCCTCGTTGGTATCGTGGATGCCGTTGGCGTTCTCGTCAGCAAAAGCGTTGATGCAAATGCTCCCCCCCGGTTGCGCCTGTAACAACGGCCGCGCTGCCCAATGGCCCCCTCCGGCGGTCGCGGCCGCCCCCGGCAAGAACAGGATGAATCCCATCACGAGGACGAATAGCTCTATCAAGTGTAACCGTTTCATGGACGATGACCCTCATATGAAAAGTGAACTGCTGTTGAAACCTGTCGCAGCTTATTGGAGTCTGCCGAAAAAAGCTGCCACGAAGACACAGAGGACACGGAGTTTCTCTGGTAAATTTCTCGGTGTTTTCTGCGTCTCCGTGTTTTATCGGAAGCGTCTTTTATTTGTCAACGCATCTTTAGCCGTCCCGCAGGGTGTGGCGCACAGAGCGGCGATAATAACGTATTAGAAACAGTACCGCCACCAGCAGCACCAGCAGCGCTGTACCCATACCGACGATGGGGATGATGAGAATTTGCTGCCCGTTATCATTGGCTGTCTCTGTTCCTAAAGGCACAGGGCCTGGGAGTGAGGTGGAGTTTGCCGGCACACCTGCCCCTGTCACATCCGTATCTGCGTAGCTGCCAAATTCCAGATTGAGAATATTACCCCTGGTTAACGTCAACGACCAATCGCCGGCGGTGGTCAACGTTTCATGACGGCCGACAGAGCGCGTCACTTTGTATTTTCCCGGCTGTAAATCCTCGACACAAAATGGTTCTGATAGACCGTCTGTGATGTAGTTGGCCACGACTGTCTCCTCATTGAATACGGTGAAAGCCACGGCCGCGCGCAGCGGCTCGTTCCCTTCATACCGGCCGTTTTTGTCTAGGTCCATGAAGGCGAGAAGGCAGATGGCTGTGCGCGGCGGCGGCGAGGCAGTGGCCGTGGGGGTTGGCGGCGGCCGCGTTGCCGTGACTGTGGGCGTCGGCGCCGGTACGGTGGGCGTCGCCGGCGGCAGCCCATGCCCGATGATGAGCTGATCCCCCGGCTGAATAATTGCGTCCTCGCTTAACCCGTTCAGGTCAAGGAGTTCTTGCAGCGTGATCCCGGCGCGGGCTGCGATGCTCCAGAGGGAATCGTTCGGTTTGACTTCAGTGTAAATGACCCCTTCCGCATCCGGGGTGGCAGTGGGCGGTTCCTGCCCCAGGCTCGCCGGTGGGGCGATGGCTATAAGGTATAGTAAGGCGGCCGCTGCCAGAGCAATGGCTGCTTTGCTACTGAGACGTTGGAAGGGGTGTGTAGACATCATAATTTACGGTTGCAGCCGCCAACTGTCTCCTGCCGGAGTGCCGGAGCTGTCGAATACGGGCAGGCGAGCGCCGGTGGCGGCGTCATAAAGGCCGATCAGGATTTGATGCCGGCTGCTGTCAAAGGGTGCCGGCAGGGTAATTGTATGCGAGTCTACAATGCTCAGCCCGGGCTGCCACCAGGCGCGCGGCCAATACCCGGCGGCCGGCGGGGCGTCATCCTGGGCTACCAGCCCGTCCGGCCCCATGATGTGGACGAACAGTACCAGGTCCTGATGCACGGCCGTATCCGTTCGCCAGTACAGGGTCACCTCAATCTGATCCGGAGCCGGGAATGTTGTCGCCGCCTGTTGTAACACGAGCTGGTTACCAAATTTGGCGAGAATTCCTCCCTCCGGCGTCGTCGGCTGCTCTGCATAACGAACGAATAACGGGTTCGCCTGCTCCGCCAGGTCCTCTCGCGCCAGCCCGCCCGTCTCGGTCGAAATCAGAGCCGGTGGGTTGAAAGCGCGGGGAACGAAATCCAGTGGGCCGTAGGGCCAGGCGTAAATCACCACTGGCGCTCCCTGTTTGGGGATTCCCTCATCCGGCCGGAACAGCGTGACCTCATGCGCATCGGCCAGGAAGGGGAGCGATGACCATTCCTGCCAAAATCGCTCATCCACGAAAACGGCCGTGTCGGGTGGTTCATTGTTGATTTGCAGAGCCATCTCGGCCGCGGCCGTTTCAAACAAATAGGCCACGTCAGCCTGTTTGCCATAGTTCGTGTAATCCCGCCAGGTGATGGCCAGGCTGCCCGCCGCCAACAGAATGACCAGCATCTGCCGCGGCTGTGCCGGGAGGTGTGACCAAGTCCAGAGCCGGGCCAATCCAATTGCCGGCAGCATGATGGCCGCGGGCAAGACGCCGACAGCGCGCAGGAAATGGGGGGCATCTTCCGCCAGGATCGTCGGCCCCAGCAGGACGGCCGTCCAGAGCAAGACGATGAAGGAGGACGCCCGCCGCCAATGGCGGCCGCACCAGACCAGTCCCGCCAAGAAAGGCAGGGCCATCAGAAAGTCGAATACGGGACGTCCGGCCGGATTGTGGCGCAAGATGCTGTCGCCGCGCCAGAGGAACATCCCCGTGGCTCGCCAGAGATGCCGCCACAGCGTGCCCCAGAAATCACCGCCGTTGATCGCCGGATTGAGGATGGATACCTGCCCGGCGCGACCTAACAGCAGGTCGGGCTGCTGCCAGATGACGAAGGCAAACGGGGCCAGCGTCACGGCCGTCCCGGCAGCGAACCAGAATGCGCCGGGCCACAACCGGCGCCAGCGGTTGGTGGCTGCCAGGTACACGGCCAGGGCGAGCAGCAACAGCGGCGTGAATCGAATTGGGAGATACGTATAAAAAGCTGCCCCGTAAACAGCCCCGGCCAGCAGCCAAAGCCAGCGTTGCTGCCGTTGGTACGCGAGGGTGCCCAGCCAGAATGCGGCGGCCATGAGGGGAGGTAACAAGATCGGCCGCAGCCCAATCCGGCTCAAATGCACCGGCCATAGCGTAATCGCCCACAGCCAGGCGGAAAGCAGCCCCACACGACGGCCGAACCAGCTCGCGGCCAGCTTGTAGGTGAACCAGGTTGTCAAGGTGCCGACCACGGCTGCTGCCAGGCGCACTGCCATCGCTGAGCGGCCGAACCGTGCAATGGATAGAGCGGTCAGGTAAATGAAGAGAGGTTCCCGGCCGTTGTTGGCCTGGAAGTACACGGCATGCTGCCCATCCAGCACCCCCAGTGCATCCAACCCATTAAACGCCTCGTCTCGGTAAAGCCCAGGGGGGAGCCGGCCCAGGTAAACGAAGCGCAGGCAGGCGGCCGTCACTATCGCCAGCAACAACAAAGCCCACCCCACATGGGATGGGCCGCTTATTCGGGGTGACAATCGTTTCTCTTCCGGCAAAGTTGTCAAACCGGAGCAAGTATAGCAAAATAGGCATCTGCGTCAACTTTCACAAAGGGTAAGCAAAGAGCGAGCCATCGGCTCGCTCTCATATTGTGGCTGAACTGTATGCGTGTTTTGATGTTGTCAAAGGCCTGCCAGGTGGGGGCTTATCAGACCAAACTGGAGGAGATCGCCAGATTCGATGATGTGGAATTGGCGGTGATTGTTCCTCCCTTCTGGCGCGATCCCTCCGGGCTGGTCACACTCGAACGCGCACACACAACAGGGTACCAATTGCTGGTGGATCCGATTCGTTTCAACGGGCACTACCATCTTTATTACTTTCACCGCCTGAAACAGCGCCTGGCTCAGCTGCGGCCGGACATCGTCCACATTGACGAAGAGCCGTACAATCTGGCCACCTGGCTGGCAATGCGGCAGGCCCGCGCGGTTGGGGCGAGACCTCTATTCTTTAGCTGGCAGAATCTAAACCGCCGTTACCCGTTTCCGTTCAGTTGGATGCAGCGACAGGTGTTAAACGGGGTGGATTTTGCCATCATGGGGAACCAGGAAGCGGTGGAGGTGTGGCGCGCCAAAGGGTACCGGGGGCGAAGCGCTGTCATCCCTCAGTTTGGGGTGAACCCTGAAATCTACAGCCCGCGCCAACATCGAGATGAAGGGCAGGGGGTTGTGATCGGATCAGCGAACCGGCGGCTGGTGCGGGAAAAGGGCGTGGACCTGCTCATCCGCGCGGCCGCACGCCTGCCCGGCGCCTGGCAGTTACGAATCGCCGGCGATGGCCCGGAACGGCCGTCCCTGGAACGGTTGGCAAAAGAGTTGGGCATTGCTGAGCGTGTTCAGTTTGTCGGCAACATTTCCTCCGGCCAGATGTCTGCTTTTCTGCGCGAACTCGATATCCTGGTTCTGGCTTCACGCACGCTGCCAAACTGGAAAGAGCAGTTTGGCCGCGTTTTGGTGGAAGCTATGGCCTGCGAGGTGGTCGTCGTGGGTGCGTGCAGTGGCGAGATCCCCAACGTCATCGGAACGACCGGGTTGATCTTTCCAGAGGATGATATCGAGGCTCTCTATGCGGATTTGCAGCGGTTGATGCAGTCCGCCGAGCTACGGGCTGAGTTGGGGAAAAAGGGGCGGCAGCGGGTACTGGAACGATATACTCAGGCCCAAATTGCTGCCCAAACAGTGGTAGTTTACCGGGACATGATGACCGGGTAAGGGTATACTACACTTGAAACATAGCGGGCGCGGAAAGTCGCGGCATTCACAGAAGCGCGTTTGGCAGACTGGATATGAGCGAGCCAATTTCAGAGACGGCTGACCAGCCGAATACGTCTCCATCAGGCAATTCGCGCCGGATTGTGCGAGGGGCAGGTGTCTTGCTCATCGTCCTTTCCGTTGTTGTGGGCTGGTACTTGATCATCGCTTTTCTGGGCTGGCAGAGCGGGCAAGCCAGGCTGGCAGAACAGCGCCAGCGCCTGCTTCAGGAACAGTTGGATCGACAGGTCAGCCTGGCCCAAGATGACATTGATCAAGGGAAGTACACGCTGGCGATTCGGCGGCTGGATTGGGTGCTGGACCGCGCTCCTGCGCGCGAGGATGCTCTAGCCTTGCGCCAGGATGCCCAGTCGGCGCTGGATGCGCAGTTGGCGCCCCCATCCTTCCCGGCGGAAACGGCCGTGCCCACCCCGTCTTCTCTGCCCACAGCCACCTATGGCCCCATCGCTGATCCCGAAGACGAGCTGGATCGGATTCAGACGTTGGTTGCGGCCGAAGAATGGGAGCAGGCCGTTCCCGCCCTCATGACATTCCAGCACCAATTCCCCAGTTATGAACGTCAGACCACGGATGAAATGTTATACAACGCTAGCATCAGCCTAGGCCTGGAATTGCTGCAAGGGGAGCAGGTAGAATTGGGCCTGTTTTATCTGGAACAGGCGGAGCGGTTGGGTGATTTGCCGCAGGAAGTGATTGACTACCGCACCTGGGCTGAATTGTATTTACAGGGGATTGCGTTTTATGGCGTCAACTGGGGCGCGGCGACCTATTTCTTCCGCGACCTTTGCCTGGCGGCTCCCTTTTATCAATCCTCTTGCGAGCGTTTGCATGAATCGCTAATCTTGTATGGCGATCAATTGGCAGGTTTGATGGATTGGTGTCCGGCGCAGTCGGCTTACGCGGAGGCGAACCGGTACGGCCGTGATCGCGCTTTGACGGAGAAGTTGGAACAGGCCACGGCCGCATGCCTTCAGGCCACACCGACGCCGACAGCCCCCGTGACAACAACAGTACCAATTACGTCTTCACAAGTCCTGACGGACTCGTTTATCCTGCATCTGACGCCGGCCGCGACCGATTCAACGCCGTAAGGTCGCGCGTCTATCACTTTGGTAACTGAAGCCACTCGCTGCATGCAAAAAGCCTGGATATAATCGTTTCAATGCCTGAACTCGGTGATCCACTTAGTGAAAGAGAGATCGAAGTTCTCCAGTGTGTCGTTGGCGGCGCATCCAACAAGGAAATCGCCGCGACCCTGGTGATCAGCCAGAACACGGTCAAAGTCCATCTGCGCAACATCTTCATGAAGCTGGGTGCTTCGTCCCGCACGGAAGCAACCACCCTGGCGCTTCAGCAGGGGCTGGTGACGATTCCCGGCAGCGAAGCGGCCGCCGTGAGTGAAACAGCCCCGACCGATGTAGACCCCGCTCCGGACACGGCCGTCGTCCAGCCAGCCAGCCGCCGGCCCTTTAACCGGCAGGCTTACCTCCTGTTGGCAATTCTCATCGTGTCTGGGTTAGCGGCCGGATTGATTGGGCTGCGCGCGTTTAGCCCGGGAGCCGACCCGATGCCGGAACCGTTTGAGGAGGAAGCAGTGGGGAATACTCACTGGCTTAGAAGCCGGCCGCTGCCGGGCGGGCGGGCCAGCATGGCGGTGGCGGCCGTGGGGTTGAACCTGTACCTGATTGGGGGAGAGACTGCCGACGGCGTTGTTGCCTCTGTCAATGCGTTTGACACGACAGAATATGTATGGCGCGAGGTTGCGGCCAAACCGACGGCCGTGGCTGATGCCTCGGCGGCTGTGCTCTTCGGTGAGATTTACGTGCCCGGCGGCCGGATGGCGGACGGCCAGCCCACCAATGTGGTCGAAGCATACAGCCCAGCCAACAATGCATGGCGGCCGATTGCGGCCTTGCCGCAGCCTATTGCCGGGGGACTGGCCCTCTCTGACGGCAGTTTTCTTTATTTGTTCGGGGGCTGGAACGGAGAGCGTTACTTGGATACGAGCTACGTGTACGATCCGGGGACGGACAGCTGGCGGCCGCTGACTTCCATGCCGCTGTCCCTTGCCTTTGCAGCCGGCGGCGCGCTGACCGGCAAGCTGTTTGTGGCGGGGGGATACGACGGCCAGTCAGAATTGCAGACATGCCTTTCTTATGAGCCTTCGGCAGAAGAATGGGCGACTTGCCCTGATATGCTGCTGCCCCGTGGGGGGGCCGCCGCTGCGGTTCTGGTGAATAAGCTTTACGTGATTGGGGGCGGGCTGCTGGATGGCAATCGGGTGGCCTTTAGCGAGTTTTATGATGTGAACAGCAGCACATGGCAGGTTGTGAATACGCCCATGCTGGCTGAAGACCCGACCTGGGCCAATCTTGGTGTGGCCAGTGTGGAAGTGCGGATTTATGCGCTGGGCGGCCGCCGTAACGGGGAATTGTCAGATAACAACCTGGTGTATGCTCCGCTGGTTTACCAGACGTTCATTCCGGCGGCCGCGTCTAGCTCTGATCAGTAGTTCTTTGAGGCACCCGGCTGTCCGTAAGCCGTGAACCGTATTCCGTAAACCGCGGCTCGAATGTGGACGGAATACGATCTATTCTTCCTCGTCGGCCGTTTCTTCTCTAAGTCCGGCCGCCTCTTCATATGTCTCTGCCATGAACCAGGTAATCAGCCGCGCATCTGCCCACGGCTTGAGCGCCGCCATCAAATTTTGCCCCGGCTCTGTGGTTAATGCCAGAAAGTATTGTTCTTCTGTTTCGAAGTACAATGTATAGGTCATGTGGAAGCGGGACTCACCGCCCGGCTTGCCGCTGATACGGCTGACCTCGCTTTTCATCAGACCGGGCAACTGCTCAGCCAGAGGCAGGTGAGTGTGGGAGAAGAAAAGCTCCTGCGCTTCCTGGTCATCTACGCGGCGATACATCGTCACGAACTTAAACACGACGAAGCCTCCAGATCGCGGCCATTACTGACCCCAAATTGCTTTTAACTCAGCCTTGAGTTGATTCCGTTCCTGCTGGTATTCTTCCTCGCCGATTTCTCCCCGTTCGTAGGCATCATCCAGGTAGACGATCTCTTCGATGAGGAGCCGCACTTCTGATTCAGGGTCGGACTGCCCTTGCGGAGATGTTTGCCAGTTGCGGAAGATGAATGCAGCGATGGCCACGGCAACCAGGAAGATGCCAGCGCCGACAGCCAGTTCAGTGTTTGTATCGCGGGCGATTCGCGGATTGCCGGTGGCAGCGTCGGCCACCAGCTTGGGACGGCCGTTTAACACCAGCTCCACAGTGCCCCCGGCAGCCAGGTTGGCGCGAGAATAACTGAGGAACGATCCCCCACCAGGCATCTCCTGCGGGCCTTGTGCATCCCAGCCCTCTTCACTCAGCGTCACACCCACATCGGGCATGATCACGCTCACATTGTTGGTGTTATGGGCAAGTCCATGCGTGAAGCGCATCCCTTCGCTAAAAGGTATCTCGTACCGGGCGATCAGGCTCAAGACGCCGCGCCCGGGGCGCAGGGGCAGGGTATCGGCCCAGCCGGATTCAGTCCGGATCATCTCATCAGCCGGGACCGTTCGTTGCAGAGAGCCAAATGAACGCTCAAAGGAGGGGTTCTGTGCATTGTCCGGCAGTTGGATTTCCACCGTGCCTTCGCTTGGGATGCCCGATGCCCCCACAAAAACGGCCGATTCATTGTTGCTGAACACATACAATTCGCTGACCTCAAGAAAATCTTCCTGGAAGCCCAGAACAACATGAATTTGCTCGATGTTCACCGAAGCGGGATCCGTAGTATGCTCATACACGGTCACAGGCAGGGTCAACTCAGGTTGGGCTCGTCTGATCTGCCCGGCGTTACTGCTGAAGCTGAGGTCGTTGTAGATGACGCTGGTCAAGAAAACCCAATCCCGTTCGACATTGGTCAGCGAGAAACGGTAGGTGCCGTCTGCCTCAACGGTGGTGGTGAGGTTCAGAGTTTGTTGGAAGGAGGGGGTGAACGCGCGCAGTTCAGCGACCGCTTCGGGGTAAGGTTCCCCTGTAGTGCCGTTGATTACCTGGCCTGTTACCGTGGCAGATTCAATGGGTGCGAACAATTCGGCCGGATCGATGTAGGCATAGCTGAATGTGCGGGCGAAGTCAACGACCGCCCCCTGTTCCTCATCGCTGAGAGTGTAATCGTGGGCGGCAATGATGCCGCTCTCCACATCGGCAAAGACGGTTTCATTGCTGCGACTGAACCAATAGTCCAGGTTGGTCAGATCGCTGGGCGGCGTTTCCAACGCGGCCGCATCTGGGCCGTCCCCTTTCCCTTCTGCCCCATGGCAGGCGAGACAGGTTTCGTTGTAAATGGTCTGTCCCTGTTCAATGGCAGCAGCCGGGGTGCTCAGGCTGTATATGGCGGCGACCAGGTTCCAGCGGCTTTCTTCGTCAATCGCGTTGTTGCTGGACGGGCCGAAGGGAGGCATGCCGCGGTCAACACGGCCGTCTGTGATGACTTCAAAGAGCATGGCCGGAATGACGGACTGCCGGTATTCCGGCGCAGAGAAAGCGGCCGGGGGATTCGGTAGATTCGCGGTTAATTCCCCATCCCCACCACCGGTCGGACCGTGGCAATTGGCGCAGCGCTCGGCGAATTGATCCAGTCCCAACTCAGCGTCGGGTGGGGACTGCGGGCGGGCGGATTCTTGAGCCAACGCTGCCCCTAGGGGAATCGCGGCCAGTAAGACAAACAAGAGCAAGACGGCCCGTAAGGGGCCGTCTGTGAAAGGCGGTCGTAATCGTGTCTTCATTCGCTATTTCGATGTGTTAAGCTGGTATTTTGGCGTGTAGTTTGTGACCGCAACTGGCACAGAACTTATCGCCGGCGTCTACAGACTGGCCGCACTGGGGACAATATCCGTTGCTTTGGTGGCTTGCCACTTGCCGTTTTGCTGTCACAGCGTATTTGGCGTTGGCGGCCGCGCTGGATTTGCGTAACCGGGCCACGATGGCTTCGATTTCAGCGTCAATGTCCTTTTCGTCGGCGGAAACTGAAAGCTGGCTGGTCACCATCTTGTCCAATTCATCTATCTTTTCCAGGATGGCGGCCGCCTTGGCAACCAGCTCGGCGCGTTGAATCTCGTGTACCTCAGCCGGCAGTTTGCCGGTGCTGTGATCGAAATCCAATTCGCGGATCTGGGCCAAAGTGGCCTCTTTTTGTGCCAGCAATAGCTGGCGTCTGGTTATCCGGCTTCGCTCTTGACGTGAAGTCACCAAAAGGGGCCGGGCCAAAAACATGGCCACGAGTACAAGTAATGCAAGTCCAAGTAATATGGAACCAATAGTCATTTTGATATAAATTAGGCATGAAATCGGAGGAGTCAGGGAGGCTCCTCGCGTTTAATCTTACCCTATCCTCCTTCTGCCAAAAGTTGTTCAATTGTTCCGTTTAAGGTGGCGCCGGTAATGGGGCCTATCTGTACGTGTGCTATTTTACCATCTTTTCCGATGATAAAAGTTTCCGGGACGCCCGTAATCTTGTAATCATTGGAAATAACCGTGCCCAGGTCAGGCGCGTTGGGGTAAGTCACGTTGAATTCTTGTAAATAAGCGATGGACTTCGGCTCTACGTCCACATGGGCGATGCCCAGAAAGACGACGTCCTGGCCGTGGTATTTTTCCCAGCTTGCTTGGAGGTCCTCTGCTTCAACGCGACATTCGACGCACCAGGAGGCCCAAAAGTTGAGGACAACGATTTTGCCCTGCATATCTGACAGCTTGGCAGTAGAGCGGCCATCCCACCCATACCCGTCGAAGAACTGCATGTCGAAATCGGGGGCCGGGGCGCCCTGTTCGGGGCGGGTGGCATTGCTATTCATTAACCCCCAGCCAAGGAGGCCAATGATGCCGAACACGACGGCCCACAAGATAACGCTGCTCCATCGGAATGAGCGTGGGGACGCGGCGGAGGGGGATGCTTGAACTGTTTCACTCATTTTTTCTTTCCATTTCAAACGTTATTTGTAAACGCATCCTTATTTTCGACGTTCCAGTTCTCTTTCCACCCGCGCAATGTAATCATCAGACGAGACGGGAGCGGCCGGGGCCGGGTTCGCGGGAGCCAGTTCGGCCGAGCTTCTCAGCTTACGCAGGTAACGGCTAAAAATCACGATGCCAATGCCGGCGGCGATGGCCGGCCACGCCCACAGCAACCAGTTGAACCCCCGCTTGGGCGGGGAAGCCAATACTCGATCGCCGTACTGGTCGGCGAAGTATTGGAAGATTTCTTCCTTGCTCTGGCCCTGGCTTAACTTGGTGCGAATCAGCTCGCGCCAGTCAGCGCAGGCCTGGGTCTGGCACACGTCTAACGGTGTGCTTTCGCATACAGGGCAGTAAACCTGCTTGGCGATCTCGTTGACCTGGTCGTCGGTCACCGGCGTTTGGGCCATGAGCGGTACGGCCGCTGCCAGGAAGAGCAGGAACAGCGAATATACAAAAGTGAGGCGTTTAATCGAGCGGAATTGCTTCATCTGCCACCTCCTCAATCTGCTGCGCTGGCGACGACGCGGCGCGCGCGCTGCACGGCCGCCACGCGCTTCTCTTGATCACTAGGCCAGGCAGCAATAAGTGTGCCCAGCACAAAGATGAGACCGCCGGCCCACACCCAGTTGACCAGCGGATTTAAGAAGATACGGAATGTTGCTGAGTTAGCCGACGTCGGCTCCCAATTAACCAGCAGTACATAGAAGTCCTCGGCAATCGTTGACCTGGCATCAGGAATGGTCATTGGTTGGTTGGTACGCGTGTACAACTCAGTGTGAGGTGTGAGCGTGCTCACCAGACGGCCGTTGTAGAATACATTCACCTTCGCTTCAGTGATGACCAGATCATCTGCGCCGGGGAATTGTCTCGCCTGGTCAAAGACCATCTCGTAATTGCCGAGTGTAATTGACTCTCCGCTGTTAAGTCGGATTTGTGTTTCTTGCTGAAATAGTTCCACGCCAATGATGCCGAAGCCCATGACGATGACGCCTAGATGAATCCAATAGCCGCCATACCGACGCCGGTTCCGGGACACCAGGGTAGAGAACGCGGTGAACACCGATTCCCCCTTACTGCGCATACGCGCTCTGGTTCCCTTTACAAACTCCAGGATTGTTAATACGAGGGCGAAGGATACCACCCACAAGCCAACCAGTGCAGCCCAACTGGTGATACCCAGGGCGAATAAGCCGACGATGAAGATGGTGGTGGCCAGCGTCGGCCAGCGCAGGCCGATTTCCAGCCGTTTGATGGAGGTGCGGTACCACATGGTGAGCGGAGCCACCCCCATAAGCACCATTAACAGGGCGAAGAGCGGCCCCAGCGCCTTCTTGTAAACAGGCGGGCCAACAAATCCCTTCTCGCCGGTAATGAGTTCGGAAAGAATCGGGTAATTGGTGAAGAGAAACACCACCGCCAGAATGGTCAGGATTAGAAAGTTGTTGTAAAGAAACGCAGCCTCGCGTGATAACAATGAGTCAAGCCGGTTCGGAGAGGCCAGTTCATCTCGGCGAGAGTTGATCCAATAGGCCGAGAAGATGAACATGATGGTGATGAAGGCGAAGAAAAGCGGGCCGATGGCTGACCGGGCAAAGGAGTGTACCGACGAAATGACACCGCTGCGTACGATGAATGTGCCGAAAATGACCAGGCAATAGGTGGTGACCACCAGAAACATGTTCCACATTTTGAACATATCTCTCTTTTCCTGGATCATCACAGAGTGAAGGAATGCTGTACCGGCCAGCCAGGGCATGAAGGAAGCGTTTTCCACCGGGTCCCATGCCCAATAGCCCCCCCAACCCAGGACGTCGTATGCCCAACGGCCGCCCAGAATCAGCCCCAGACTTAAGAACAGCCAGGCGACGAGTGTCCAGCGGCGGGTGATTCGAATCCAGGCGGAATCCAGTTTGCCCGACATGAGCGCGGCCATGGCAAAGGTATAGGGAATGATGAAGCCGGTAAAGCCCAGGTACAGCATGGGGGGATGGATGATCATGCCCGGATGGCGCAGGAGCGGATTCAAGCCTCTACCGTCCAACGGCACGGCATCCAGACGGATGAAGGGATTTTCCACAAAGGCGGTGATGCCCAGGAAGAAGATCTGCGTGAAGCTGATCACAATCAGCACATAAGGCATTAAATCTTTTTCGCCGTCCCACTTCCGGGAGACGGCCGCGGCCGTAAAGGCAGAGAGCAAGAGGTTCCAGAACAGCAAAGAGCCGGCCTGGCCTCCCCATAGCGCCGTCACTTTCAAGTAAGTGGGCATACGGATGCTGCTCACCCGCCACACATATTCAACCGAGAAATCGTTGCGCAAGATGGAAGCGATAAGCAGCGCGCTGGACAGCAGCAGCAGGGGAAGAATGGCGATCGTCGCGTTGCGCGCGCTGTCTATCCAGCGCGATTCGTCCCGCTGTTTGCCATACCAGGCAGCACCAGCCGAATAGATAGCGGCCGCGAAGGCAAGCAGTAAAGCAAAGAAACCCAAATCAGCAATCATAAACCAATACCTTTTTTGTGAACTCTACCGTTTTCGTGAGCCTACTGCTGGCTCGGATCGAGTTCCTCGTAACGGGTGGGACATTTGAGGAGCAAGCCGCCCTCATTGGCGAAAAACACGCCGTTTTCATCCGCATGCCCTTCCACCAGCGCCTGCGCTTCATGTTGCAGCAGGTCAGGCTTCGGCTCGTTCATGGCAACGACATGCAGCCGCTGGTCAGGATTATTGATGTCATCCACGACGTCGAATTCCAGGCGGGTCGTCGTCGCGTCAATTTGCGTGAACTCGATAGAATCGCCGATGACCACCCCGGCCACGCGTAAGTCGCGGCCGATTAGGCGATCCTGTTCAGCATAAAATTCATCAACTGTCTTGTATAGCTGCGTGTTGCCCTGCATCGCGTTAACGACCAGGAACGCCACGGCGCCTAACAACAACACGCCGCCGATGATGAATTTAAGGCGATTTGTTGCTCGCGGTTCAACCGCAGTAATATCAGAGTCGTTTGTCCAAGTTGTTCCAGTCATTGTTCTTATTTGCTCCTAATCAATATTTTTCCGATAAGGCGCACAAGCTATGAGAGTAAGACTTAAACTCGCCTTTCTCAGGCATCCATTACTGTGCTTCTTCTTGTGCGTGAAGCCGGTTATCCTATTTCCTCGTCGTCTTCCTCAACCACCTCATCGCTCGCATCCCAATCATCCGAAACTTCATTTTCGTCTGCCAGGATATCGAGCGCCTGGTCAACATATGAATCGGGCACGGAAACATATCCGGTACCGAGCAAACCGACAGTCAGCCCTAAAGCCTGCCCCGCGCCTTCCTGCCATGCGAGTGCGGGAATGCCTTCTGCTTGCAGACGGCCAGCCAAAATCTTGGCCGGCATCAATCCCGGCATTCTAGCCACGATCTCCCAGCGAACTTCTTCGCTGCCGCCAGCGTTTGCAGAATCGTCGTAACTGTTAAAGGGTAGGGCCTGGGAAGCTGAATTGCTCATGTTTGCTCATTGAAAGTGCGGCTCTCATTTGCACTCCATTATACTGACCGTATACCGCTGTCTACCATCATTCGGCGAAGTTTAAGCTAATCTTAAGGTCTACAGTATAGGAGGTTGGTAGGAGCTGTCCATGTCATTGCTCATGTAAGCGGTGTGATGTAAGTCATGTGTTCCCCCTCTGGCTCTCCTGTAGCCGGATTGCCATAGGCGTGACCGGCATGCTAGAATCGTGGGTGAGTTTGGGGGCGGATTCCCCAAGAGGAAGATGAGCGGAACATGAGCGGAGCGGCCGAACTTCAGGATAAATTAGACCGGAGCCGGGAACAATTGCTGGAGGCGATCGCCTGGCTGCCTGATGAAGCGTTGCTGCAACCTGATGCTGCCGGCCGTTGGTCGGTTGCGGATCTGTTGTCTCTTCTGACCGCCTGGGAAGCAGAATTGGTGACAGCCTTGATGCGGTTGGGGCAGGGGAAGAAGCCCGGCCGCCTGCTTGATGCATTGGCCCGGCGGGAAGCGTATGATGAGGCGCGTGTCGGAGAAACGCACGGCCGCGAGTTGGGAGCGATCTTCACCGATTGGCAGCAGGTGCGGGTGCAGTTGGAGGAATGGCTGGCGGATTTGCGTGACCGCGACCTGAATCAGCCTGGCCGCTACACGTGGCTGGGTGGCCGTTCGTTGGCCCAACTCATCGAAGAAGTCATCCTGCACCGGGAAGCACGCTATCTCCCCGACCTGGAACGTTTTGCGCAGACCTGGCGCGAGGCGCATGGGAATGGGCGGCCGTCTGTGCCGCCTGGGGGCAGCCTGGAGGATCGTGATGGCGATAACTAAGCAAGAAGCCGAAACGACCGTATACGAAGCGGCGCACCATGCGGCCGTGCTCGTGGATCGCAGCGAGCTGGGCATGCTCAAGGTGACGGGCGAAACCCGGTTGGACCTGATTCACCGCATGTCCACCCAGGCAGTCGCGGATTTGGCCAGCGGACAGGGCGCGGCCACTATCCTCACCACCGACATCGGCCGCATCATTGACCGGCTCATTTTGTATGTGGCGGAGAAAGCGGTGTATGTGGTGACCGGCGAGAACAACGCCGACGCCATTGCCCGCTACCTGATGCGCTTTGTCTTCTTTCAGGATGACTTCCACATGCAGGACATCAGCGCAGAGACGGCCGTCCTGGCCGTTTACGGGCCGCAAGCAGAAGCGCGGTTAACAGCGGCCGGGCTGCCGGCCGGCGAACTGCCCTTGCATCATTGGCGTCAGGCGGAAGTAGCCGGCGTGACCGCCTACGTACACCGGACAGATCCCATTGCCGGGGATGGATACTTTGTCACCTGCGAAGCAGCCGACCGGGAAGTGGTGTGGCAGCAGTTGTTGGGAGCAGGGCTTGTGCCGGCCGATGAAGCGATGTTTGAGCTTTTGCGCATTGAGGCGGGCCTACCCCGTTTTGGGCGGGAGTTAACCGGCGACTATATCCCGCTGGAAGCCAACCTGTGGGACGATGTGTCTTTTACCAAAGGGTGTTACATCGGGCAGGAGATCATCGCCCGCATGGAAAGCCGCGGGCGGCTGGCCAAGAAGCTGGTCCGGCTTCGCCTCGATGCGCCGGTGGACGCGGGCGTGGAAATCACGGCCGGCGGCCGGCGCGTAGGCGTCATCACCTCAGCGGCCGTTGGCCCGAATGGGCCGGTGGCGCTGGGGTATGTGAAAACGGCCGTGCTCCACGGCCGCGCGGCCCTGACCGCCGGAGAAATCCGCCTGCGCCCGGAAGTAGATTAGGTTCCAGCCCCCCCCTGTTTTGCCGGTCACACATGAGAGCACAGCCGGCTCTACCTCTTTGCCCGCATTCGAAAATTCGGGCTGATTGAGGTATAATATTGCGGGTCGAATCTCGTGATTGGACAGGAGAAAGCCACCCCTTTTGTGGTGGCATTTTTCATTTTATTGCACGTTTTCTGGAAGGCGATCTCAGCCTTTCCTGGTGCTGGAGGCACAGTTGGAAATCGGTACCATAAGCACAATTGACATTAATCAGGAGATGCGCAACTCCTATCTCGATTACGCGATGAGTGTCATCGTCTCTCGCGCTCTGCCGGATGCCCGCGACGGGTTGAAGCCGGTGCATCGGCGTATCCTTTACGCGATGCACGATATGGGCATCCGCTCTAATACATCCCATCGAAAAAGCGCTCGGATCGTGGGCGAGGTGCTGGGTAAATACCACCCGCATGGCGACTCTTCGGTATATGACGCGATGGTGAGAATGGCCCAAGACTTCTCGATGCGCTACATGCTGGTGGATGGGCAGGGGAACTTTGGCAGTGTTGACGGCGACAGCGCGGCGGCCATGCGCTACACGGAGGCCCGGCTGGCCCGTATTGCCGATGAACTATTGGCGGATATTGACAAGAATACCGTTGATTTCGTCACCAATTTTGACGACAGCCTGCAAGAGCCGGAGTTGCTGCCTGCCCGGCTGCCTAACCTGCTGCTCAATGGCTCCTCCGGGATTGCTGTGGGGATGGCGACGAACATCCCCCCGCACAACCTGGTTGAGATTTGCCAGGCGATCATTTACCTCGTTGACCATCAGGGTGAGCAGGACAAAGTGGCGTTGGATGACCTGATGCAGTTTGTCCACGGCCCGGATTTTCCCACCGGAGGCATCATTGTGGGCAATGAGGGCATCCGCAATGCGTACGGGACGGGACGCGGCCGCATCATCGTCCGCGGCGTGGCGAAGATTGAAGACGATCCGAGAAGACAGGATCGGCAGCGTATCAACATCACGGAACTGCCTTTCCAGGTGAACAAGGCGATGCTGATTGAGCGAATCGCCGATCTGGTGAACCGGGGCGTCATTCCCGACATCTCCGATCTCCGCGATAGCTCAGATCGAAACGGCATCTCGGTCATTGTGGAACTCAAGCGGGGAACGCAGCCGCTCAAGGTCTTGAATCAACTATACAAACACACGGCGCTGCAAACGACGTTCGGCGTACAAATGCTGGCGCTGGTGGATAAACAGCCCCGGCTGCTGTCGCTCAAACGCGCGCTGCAAATCCACATTGATCACCGGGTCGAGGTGATCACCCGCCGCACCCAGTTTGAGCTGGACAAGGCGCTCAAACGGCAGCACATTCTCGAAGGGCTGCTCATCGCCCTCGATCATCTAGACGAGGTGATTGAGACGATTCGCCGTTCGGCCGATGCGGAGATGGCCCGGGGGCAGTTGATGGAGCGGTTTGGCCTGACAGAAGTGCAGGCAACCGCCATCCTCGACATGCAGCTGCGACGGCTGGCTGCGCTGGAACGACAGAAGATCGAGAACGAGTACAAGGAAGTCAGCGAGCATATTGATTATCTGCGGGGGATATTGGCAGATAAGAAGAAAGTCCTGGAATTGATCCGGGAAGATTTGCACGCGCTGATTGAACGGTACGGAGACGAACGGCGCACGCAAATTGCGATTGGCCTGGATGCTGAGTTAAACATGGAAGACCTCATCCAGGACGAGGATGTTTTAATCTCTATCACGCAGCGGGGCTATATTAAACGCACGCCGGTTGCTGCCTACCGGCGGCAAGGACGCGGGGGCAAAGGGCTGATTGGCATGACCACGCGCGGCGAGGATGAGTTGGCGCATTTATTCGCCGCCGGCTCGCTCAACAGCATCCTTTTCTTCTCCAACCTGGGCAAAGTTTACTCGGAAAGAGCTTACCAGATTCCGGAAATGGGACGGACCGCGCGCGGGACTTCGTTGATGAACATCCTGCCGCTCATGCCGGATGAGAAGATCACGGCCGCGCTGGCGGTGCATGACTTCGAGGACGCCGAGTACCTGACCATGATCACCTGCAAAGGGCGTATCAAGCGGGTAGAAGTGGGTGCGTTCCGGCATGTACGTCCCAGCGGGTTGATCGCCATTAACCTGGATGAAGATGACAGCCTGGGATGGGTGAAGCTGACACGGGGCGGCCAGGATTTAATCCTGGTGAACGAACAAGGCCGGGGCATTCGCTTCAGCGAGGAGGATGTGCGGGCAATGGGGCGCGCGGCCGCCGGCGTCAATGCGATGCGCCTCGATCCATGGGACCGGATCGCGGGGGCGGATGTGGTGGAGCCAGACAGCGACTTGTTGCTGATCACAGAAAAAGGGCACGGAAAGCGGACGCCGCTTGTGGAGTACCGGCGTCAGAACCGGTACGGGCAGGGCGTCCGGGCCATGATCCTGGAACCGGAGCGAACCGGCCGCATTGTCACAGCCAGAGTGGTTTCCCCAGGCGATGAGGTGACATGCATTTCCACGGGCGGGATCATTCTACGTACGGCCGTGGACACCATTTCTCGCCAGGGCCGGCACACGCGCGGCGTGCGGGTGATGGACCTGCGCGGCGAAGACACAATCGCGTCTGTGGCTGTCGTACGCGCCGGGCGGCTCTCCCGCGTCAGCGAGGAAGAAAACGGCGAAACCCCTGAAGCATTGGCGGCCGGTAACGCCGCTGAATAAACCCGGCCACGAATTCATCTGGATAGTTCCCTTCCCCGCCCACACCTCCCCTCTCACTTCAGCATCATATAGTACTTTCGTCCGGAAACGGGTGTTCTGAGGGCGAACCATTCCCACTGTACTATATTGCTGCCGCGTTATCCCCCCTATAATGTGTCCAATTGAGTACTGGTTTTGTAGACGTTGCTTGTTGGTAGGGTACCGTAGCTCACAATGATGACATCGCCGGAGCGACGATTACTGGTATTGGTTGCCTTAATTGGATCATTTGTCTATGTCTCCCCTTCCGCCTTGCTCCCAATGGAAGCGCATGTCCAGCAAAGCCCGACGGCCGGTTGTATGCAGCAGGGGTGCCACGCTGGCATGATGGAAAACTCCTGGCAATCTATCCACCGGCCGTTTGCTGAAGAATTATGCGCCCTCTGCCATGACACACCCCCATCCCATCTTGCCGGTGGAGCAAGATGGGGCGAAGAGGCGGCTTCCATGCAAATGATTGACCTATGCATCAGCTGCCATGATGCGGATGCTTTGGGGAGAAGCCACCCCGTCGGCGCCAGCATCGATCCGGTGACCGGCAGCCTCATGACCTGTACCAGCACGTGCCACGATCCGCACGCGGCCGCCAATGATGCCCTTTTGCGCCATGAGGCCAACGATGGTTTGTGCCTGATGTGCCATGAATTTGGATAGTTCAGTAACCTCAATCAAGTCGTCAACGGTGAAACAGTATGACAGTACAAACCGGCGAAATCAGCAAACTTCTCTCCCCAATTCCAACCGTCGAGCAATTAGACATTCCGGCAGGGTTGGTCCAGGACATCATCTTCCGCCTGATGTTTAACGAGGGTGACGCCAACGTGGCCCGCATCGTGGATGTTTTGGGCGTGCATCCCCGCGTCGTGGATGAATTGATGGGCCGGCTCAAGCATGAGCATCTGGTTGAGATCACCCGGGCCGGGTCGCTGGGCAGCATGAGCTTCACTTACGGGCTGACGGAAGCGGGCGTCAAACGAGCGCGGGACGCATTTGGGCGCAGCCATTATGTCGGCCGTCTTCCGGTTTCGCTGGAAGCATACACCCGGGCCGTTCGCCTCCAATCCCACGGGGCGAAACGCATCACGCCGGAGCAGGTCAAGGCGGCGCTCAGCCACCTGATCCTGCCCGACAATTTCCACCGGCGCATCGGGCCGGCCGCCAATTCAGGCTCTTCATTGTTCTTGTACGGGCCGCCGGGTAACGGGAAATCCACGATCGCCCAGGCCATTGCGGATATCCTCTCCCAGGAAGAAGCGATCTGGCTGCCGGATGCAATTACAGTTGGCGGGCAAATCATCCGGATTATTGACCCCCATGTGCATGAACCGATCCGGGAGGAAGAGGTTCCCCGGCACACGACCGACTTTGCTCTCCACGGACATACGGGGAAGCTTAAGGTAGATAATCGGTGGCGGCTCTTTAAGCGGCCGGCGCTCATGGTGGGCGGAGAACTGACGATGGAGGCGCTGGATTTGCGGCTGGAGCCTGTGTCCAAGGTGTATGAAGCCCCTTTGCAGCTCAAGGCGAATGGAGGTATCTTCATCATTGATGATTTCGGCCGGCAGCAGATCAGCCCGCAGCAACTGCTCAACCGCTGGATCGTTCCCCTGGAAACCGGCATTGATTTTCTGCGATTGCAATCCGGCCAATCCCTGGAAGTCCCATTTGACCAATTGATTGTCTTTTCAACCAATCTCAATCCGATGGACCTGGTGGATGAGGCCTTTCTCCGGCGCATCCAGACGAAAGTGGCGGTCACGCCCCCGGATGAGCGGCTGTTCTACCAGATATTTACCCGGGTTTGCCGCACGTATGATGTGCCTTTCGACAAAAAGAGCTTCATTTATTTATTGCAGAAATGGTATCGGGAGCCAGGACGCGCCATGCAAGCGGTTCATCCGCGCGATCTGGTGAAGACGGTACTTTCCATTTGCGCGTATGAGAACATCCTCGCCAGATTAACCCCGGAATTGATTGACGAAGCGTGCATGAGCTACTTTGTGGATGCTGACCTGACTGGCCGCCAGCCGCCAGCGGATGCGGTGATGGGTGTGCATACCAATGGGGTGAACGGAGCGAAGGCGGCCGTGGCCAACGGCCGTGCTTGATGGAGGGTTACCAGCTTCCGTGAAAAAAGGGCGTCTCAATTCAGAGACGCCCTTTTTATTTGTCAAACCGGCCCGCTGCCGGCCGGAAAGTTGCCGATTACCCCTGGAGCAGATCGGTGACGCCCTTGATCAGGGAGCCTTCCCCGGTGGAACTGCCGCCGGCCGAGGGAGCGTTGGCCAGGATGCGGTCTGCCAGACGGGAGAAGGGCAGCGATTGCAGCCAGACGCGGCCGGCGCCCTGCAACGTTGCCAGGAACAACCCTTCGCCCCCCAGGATCATGGACTTCAGGTTTCCCGCCCGCTGAATGTCATACTCAATGGTTGATTCGAACGCCACGATACAGCCCGTATCCACCATCAATCTCTCACCGCTCAAACGCTTTTCAATGATGGTACCCCCGGCATGAATGAACACATTGCCGTCGCCGCGGAGGCGCTGCAAGATGAAGCCCTCCCCGCCGAACAGGCCCGCGCCAAACCGTTTGTTGAAGGCAATGCTCACTTCTGTGCCCAGGGCCGCGCAGAGGAACGAATCCTTCTGGCAGATCAGCTCGCCGTTGGCCTCGTCAAGATCAATGGCGATGATCTTGCCGGGGTAGGGGGCGCCGAAAGCGACATGCCGCTTCCCCTGTCCATTATTCGTGAAATGCGTCATGAAAAGGGACTCTCCCGTGATCGCGCGTTTGGCCACACTGCCCAGCTTGCTCATGAAGCCGGCGTTTGGCTTGGAGCCGTCCCCCATTTTGGTTTCAAAGGTGATGCCGCTTTCCATATACATCATGGCTCCGGCTTCTGCGATCACTGTTTCGCTGGGGTCGAGTTCCACTTCAACGAACTGAAGATCGTCACCAAAAACCTGATAATCGACTTCGTGACTTTCCATGGTTGTCTCCTTTGCATGAATGTTACGAGATTACGCAAGACGTAGGCTCATATTATACACAATCGTCCCGGCCATTTGAAGTCCTTCAGGCGCTTTCGCTTTGGCGCCCCCAAAAGGGTTTATAATAGGAATCCGGGGCATTTGACAGGCTCAATCCGGGGAAGCTGTGTTTGTTGCATGTTGAATTGCAACCTGGCTTACAGCCAATGTACCGGGCGTCTATTGTAAACTTTCAAGAAACCTTCATCTTGAGGCGCATCTATGAGCTGGTTCCCATTTCTAAAAAAGCAAAAGTCAAAACGACGTCTGGCCATCCTCGATGTCGGGGACGCCGATTTCAGGCAGCAGGTGCTCAGGCGCTCCTTTAAGACGCCGGTCATGGTGGATTATTGGGCTTCATGGTGCGGCCCCTGCCGCCAGCTAGGTCCGGTGTTGGAGAAACTGGCGGAAGAGCCGGACGGTGACTTTATCCTGGCCAAGCTTAACACGGAGCATAACAAGCGCACGGCCGCTCGCTATAACATTCGCAGCATCCCGGCGGTGAAAATGTTCCGCAATGGCCAGGTCGTGGGGGAGTTCACCGGCGTGATGCCGGAGCCGCTGGTGCGCCGGTTCATCGAGGAGACCACCGCTGCCCCGGCCCCTGGGGTCAAAGGGAGCGGCAAGCCGTCAAAACGGATTCAGCAGGCGGAGCATCATCTGCGTAAAGGGAAAGGGTTTGAGGCGTTTACCCTGCTCAACGACTTCCCCAACAGCCCTCAGGCTGAACGGGCCGGCCGCCTACTGCCGCTGGCCCGGTTCTTGTTCGATATGGAAGATGGGGATGGGCTGACCGGCCTGGAGGAGCTGGATGCACAGCTCCTCGCGGCCGCCGAAGGGATGCGGCGACGCCAGCCGGCGCACGCGCTTGACAGCCTGTTCGCGGCCGTTCAGGTGGGTGAATCCATTGACCGGCCCTACCTCATCGAAGTCATGGGGAGCTTGTTCGCCTTGTTGGGAGAGAAACACCCGCTCTCGCAGCAATACCGGCCAAAACTGGTCGCATTGGAGGGGTGATCGCGTACCGGTGATGGCCAGATGGAGCGTGCAAAATGGATACGACGACCAGGGATTCCCGGTTGCGTTCCCCGGCCGAAAGCCATCCTGCTCATGACGCCATCCTCGCCATTCTGGACACATTGTTCCAACACCATACCCCGCGTGAGTTTGCCATCAAGCTGTGGGACGGCTCGACGCTGCCGGCGGAAACTGGCCTGGAACCCCATTTTACGTTTGTGTTAACCCATCCGGGGGCGCTGCGGCGCATGTTTTGGCCGCCGGGAGAGCTGACGCTGGCGGAGGCGTTTCTGCGCGGTGATTTTGACATCGAAGGGGATATCGTGGGGGCCATGCGGATTGCGATTACGTTCGACGCCCTCACTGCGGCCGATTGGCTGCGCCTGATCCGGCTGGCGCGCAAACTGCCGCTGACCGATCCGCCGGTACGATTTGAGGAGGGGAGACGGCCGATGCGGCTCAAAGGCCGGCCGCACTCGCGGGAACGGGACCGGGCGGCCGTCACCTACCATTACGACGTTGGTAATGACTTTTACGCCCTCTTCCTGGGGCGGTGGATGGCGTACTCATGCGCCTACTTCCACACGCCGCAAATGGACCTGGATGCGGCCCAGGCGGCCAAGTTCGAGCATATCTGCCGCAAGCTGCGCCTGCGGCCGGGAGAGCGGCTGCTGGATATCGGCTGCGGCTGGGGCGGGCTGGTCGTGTACGCGGCCGAAAAGTTTGGCGTGCAGGCGACCGGAATCACCCTGAGCCGCCCCCAGGCTGAATATGCCCGGCAGTGGATTGAACGGGCGGGGTTGTCTGGCCGGGCCGCGGCGCTGGTGCGCGATTATCGGGACATCGGCGTGGATGGCCCGTTTGATAAGATCGTCAGTGTGGGGATGGCGGAGCACGTGGGCCGCGCCCGGCTGCCCGACTATTTCCGGGCCGCTTACCGCGCTCTGAAACCGGGCGGCTTGTTCCTGAACCACGCCATCGCCCGGCAGCGGATGCGGCCGGTGGGCTGGTTCCAGCGCACTTTGTTGCAGCGCGGCCAATTCATCCAGCGGTATGTCTTCCCCGATGGGGAACTGCTGCCCATCCACGAGATGCTGGCCTTTGCCGAAGAGAGTGGTTTTGAAGTGCGCGATGTGGAGAGCTTGCGCGAGCATTATGCCCTGACGCTGCGGCACTGGGTGCGGAACCTGGAAGCGAATGAGGAAACGGCCGTTGCCGTCAAGGATGAGCGTACCTACCGGACGTGGCGTTTGTATATGGCGGTCTCGGCGCAGGGGTTTGCGCAGGGGGAGACGAGTGTGTACCAGGCGCTGCTGAGCAAGAGCGGCCGCGGGGTGGCGCGCCTACCGCTCACCCGCGCGGACCTGTACCGTTCGTGAACTCTTTCAGGGCCAGAATGCGATTGGGGCGGGGTGGAATTTCAGGGTAAAGGTGTTAGAATGATGTTCAGTCCCGTCACAAGTTTCACAGCGTATAGATTCTCGAATGTCATTACGCAGCCTTTCATTACCAGTCACGATTGATTCGTCTTCGGCCGATATGGCCGCTGACTTTTATGCGCCTGCGCTCTCGGTTTCTGTACGTTATGACCGGGGCGTGGGCTTTTTTAGTTCCGGCTGGCTGCGGATGGTGGCCCAGGGATTGCTTCCTTTTGCCGCCAATGGAGGCCGGGCGCGCATCATCACCAGCCCCATCCTCAATGAAGCGGATTGGGAAGCCTTGCAATTGGGCGCGAAAGCGCAGGTTGACCCTGTTTTGCGGGATGTGTTGATTTGCAATGTGGGTGAATTGGAATCTTCGCTGGAAGAACACACGCTTTCGGCGCTGGCCTGGATGGTGGCCGACGAAGTCTTGACGTTCAAATTGGCGCTGCCGCAGAATAAGCTGGCGGGCGGGGATTTCCACGACAAGTTTGGCATTTTCACCGATGCGGAGGGGAATCAGGTTAGTTTTAATGGCTCGCCCAATGAGAGCATCCGAGGAGCGGTTAACTACGAGTCGAACAAGATTTTTAAATCGTGGGAACTCGCTTTCCAGCCGTTGGTTGAAGCGGATGTGAAGCGTTTTGAACGGCTGTGGGGCAATGAAGACCCGAATGTGCGCGTGTATGAGCTGCCGGAGGCGGCGCGGGCGCGGATTTTGCGATTGCGGCGGGGGAAACGGCCGTATCCCACCCCACCCTGGCTAAAAGAAATCCACGACACCCGCCCAACCTACCGGCCAGCCCGCCCCGCCATCCCCAAACAGATCACCCTGCGCGATTACCAGGAAGAAGCCATCGCCGCCTGGTTTGCCCACGACTGCCGCGGGCTGCTGGAAATGGCCACCGGCACGGGCAAGACGATCACGGCATTGTCCGCCTCGGCGCGGCTGTTTGAACGGGAGGCGCGGCTGGCGGTGATCATCACCGTGCCCTACCAGCATCTGGTGGACCAGTGGCAGGCGGAAGCGAAGGCGTTTGGGTATAAGCCGATTCTGGCCTACGAGAGCAAGCGGCGTTGGCTGGATGGGTTGAATCATGCGGTGATTGAGTTTAACGGCCGTTACCGCGCCTTCATCTCCGTCATCACCACCCACACCACCTTCATCAGCCCCGAATTCCAGGCCGCCGTTGCCCGCCTGCAAGCCCCCGCCCTGCTCATCGCCGACGAAGCCCACCACCTGGGCGCAGAACAAAGCCGCCGCTATTACCCAGCGCACATCCCCTACCGGCTGGCGCTGTCGGCCACGCCAGACCGCTGGTTCGACGACATGGGCACGGCCGCGCTGCGCGCCTACTTTGGCGAAACGGTCTTTGCCTTTCCGCTGGAGCAGGCCATCGGCGTCAGCCTCACGCCGTACTACTACCATCCGCATCTGGTGGAGCTAACCGATGAGGAGATGGCGGAGTATGAGGCGCTGTCGTTGAAAATTGCACGGCTGGTGAACCAGGAGGATGTGGAGAAGCAGGAAGCGTTGAAGATGCTGCTGATTAAACGGGCGCGGTTGTTGAATACGGCCGTAAACAAACTCACCGTCCTCTCCGACCTGCTAGACCGGGAAACCGGCATCCACCACACCCTCTTCTACTGCGCGCCGGGGCAAATTGACGCGGTGATGCGGCTGGTGGGCTGGGAAAAAGGGATTCTGATCAACCAGTTCACCGCCGAAGAAAAGCCCAAAGAGCGGCAGCGTTTGCTGGCCGATTTTGCCAACGGCAGCTTGCAGGCGCTGGCCGCCATGAAATGTCTGGATGAAGGGGTGGATGTGCCCAGCACGCGCAGCGCCTACTTTTTAGCCAGCAGCAGCAACCCGCGCGAATTTGTGCAGCGGCGCGGACGCATTTTGCGCCAATACCCCGGCAAGGCGCATTCCATTATTCACGATTTAATCGCTGTGCCGCCGATGACGCTGGATCAGGCTTCGCCCACGTTCCAGGCAGAGCGCAGCATCATGCGCCGGGAGCTGGCGCGGTTCAAGGAGTTTGCCAATCCGGCGCTGAACAAGCACCAGGCGCTGGATGTGATTTGGGAAGTGGCCGAACATTATGGCCTGTTGGATTTTTAGTTTTGTCGTTTTAGATTGGTCCAATCTCCAAGATTGGACCAATCTTCACGAGGACACATCATGTTACGCGATCGCTTAAAAGAATTGTTCAAGAACTATGATCCGGCCGTGCGCCAGGTCATCAACGAAGTTGGCGAGATAGAGCAGCAGTTTATCTCCATGGAACGGCCGCGCGGCATTTATGACAAGATTGACGAAGTCATCACCCGCATTGCGGAAGAAGAGCTGCGGCGGCAAGGGGAGGGTGACGCATGAAGCTGGAACGGATTGTGCTGGAAAATTTCCGCCAATATTTTGGGCAGCAACAGCTTGATTTTGCCCGCGACAAGCAGCGCAATGTGACGGTGATTCATGGCATTAACGGCGCGGGCAAAACGTCGCTCTTTTTGGCGATTAACTGGTGTTTGTACGGCCGTAACGCCGAAAACATCAAAGTGGTAGACAACGTCGGCGAACTGGTGAGCAAAGAGGCCATCAGCCGCGCCCAGCCGGGGGACGAAGTGCGCGCCTCGGTCACCATCGCTTTCCTGCACAACGGCGACCGCTACACCGTCAAGCGCACGCTCACCTGCAGCAAACGGCTGACGGGCGATCTGGCGCTGAATGAACTGGATCAATTCACGATGATGCGCCAGGGGGCAGACGGCCGTGCCGAACCCGTCCTCAATCCTATCGGCACGATGAACGCCATCCTCCCCGTCAACGCCCGCGAATATTTTCTTTTTGATGGCGAAAAAATTGACAACTTCGCCAAACCGGAAGCCGCCGCCGAGGTGAAAGAGGCCATTCACCTGATCATGAAGCTGAAAATCCTGGAGCGGGCCAAATACCACCTGGGCAAAAAAGCGGCCGATTACCGCAGTGAACTGAAACGCAGCTCCGGCGGCGAACTGCGCGACTTGCTGGAACAAGACGAGCAGCTGCGGGCAACGCAAGAACAGGCCAGAAAGCGTAAAGAAGAACTGGCGCAAGAAGTGGAATCGGCCAAACGCAAAATCGCCGAGATTGACCAAAAATTACGCGATTCGGAACAGACCAAAGCGTTGCAGCAGCAGCGCGACCGGCTGGAACAAGATTTGAAGCAGCGGCGCAAGGAGTTGGCGGAAACGGTGGAAATGATTCGGGACAAAGCCTCCTCCGCCTATCTCTCGCTGGCGCAGCCGGCCATCGCCCAGGCCATGACCATGCTCAACGAAAAACGGGCGCGGGGCGAGATCCCCAGCAGCATTCGCCAGCAGTTTATTCAGGATTTATTGGCGCAGCGGGTCTGTATTTGCGGCCGTTCCTTTGCCGAGCATGGGCCGGAAGAGCAGCATTTGCGCCGCCTGCTGGAAAACAGCGTCCCCGGCTCGCTGGAAGACGCCGTGCTGGATACCAGCGCCGCCCTCAACGCCTTCCCCGACAAAATCGCCCAGCAGCAGGCAGAGATTGACGCCAACATGCGCCGCCGGGCCGAACTGATCGAGATCATTCAAGGGTTGGACGCCGAACTGGACGACGTCAGCCGCCAGCTAAAAGGGTCGCCGCAGGAAGAGATCAGCCGCCTGGAAACGCAGCGGCGCAATTTTGCCGCCGATGTGGACGGCTATACTCTGGAGATTGGCGCGCTCACGCAGCAAATTGAGCAGACCGGCAAGGAAATCAACGCGCTGGAAAAGCAGATTGCCAAAGCGCGTAAGGAACGGCAGCGGGGCCAAAAGTTGAGCCTGAAGCTGGAACTGGCGCAAAAAGCGGCCGACGCCATCGAGGAGATGTACCAGGTCTTTGCCGACGATATGCGCGGGCGCATTGAGGCGCGCACCAAAGCGATTTTCCGCAAGCTGGTGTGGAAGGAGAGCCATTTTCAAGATGTGCAGTTGGGCGAGGATTTCAACCTGGAAGTGATTGACCGGTACGGCCAACCGGCGCGGCCGGAACTTTCTGCCGGGGAGCGGCAGGTGTTGAGCCTGTCGTTTATCACGGCGATGGCGCAGGTGAGCGAGGAGGAAGCGCCGCTGGTGATGGATACGCCGTTCGGCCGTTTGTCGTCGCACCACCGCAACAGCATCACGGAACAACTGCCCCGGCTGGCCTCGCAACTGGCGCTGTTTGTGACGGATGAGGAGCTGCGGGACGAGGCGCGGCAAAATCTGGAGCCGCACATTGGCGCGGAGTACCGGCTGAATTTTGATAAGACGACGAGCTGCACAACGATTGAAGAGGTGT
>JBHHTQ010000020.1:0-77020 GCA_046753445.1 Anaerolineae bacterium
ATGACGTGTAAGCGTTTACGCGGAATCGCGCTCGATCTGAAATTTATAATTCATAAGAATGAACTCGCCCTAAATGACGTGTAAGCGTTTACGCGGAATCGCGCTCGATCTGAAATTTATAATTCATACCAGCTCCTCGCCCGGCTGCGCCCGAACACCCGACATGAGCAGGCCCAGACGTTGGATATCTGCTTCTTCCACCGGCAAGACATCCATGATTTCACCCTCGTATATCACGGCAATCCGGTCAGATAGCTGCAAAATCTCGTCCAGGTCCTCCGAAATCAACAGGATGGCCGCCCCCTGACCACGCTGCTCCAGCAACTTGCTGCGCACATACTCCGTCGCTCCCACATCCAGACCGCGCGTTGGCTGGGAAACCACAATCACCTTCGGCTGGCGCTCCAGCACGCGAGCCAGCACCACTTTCTGCATGTTTCCGCCCGATAATGTGCGTATCTTGTCATCCGGCGACGCTTTGATCTGGTAATCGCGGATGAGCTTCTCCGCGTGGCGACGAATGCGCTTTTGGTCCAGTCTGCCTCCCGTGGTGAACTCATCGAGATGCTCGATGACCATATTTTGAGCGACGCTCATCTCGCTGACGACGTTGGCCCGGCCATCCTCAGGGATACGGCCGACGCCGGCGGCCATCACGCCAGTGGGACTCATATTGGTGATGTCCTGCTCCAGAGCCAGGATGCGGCCGCTGGCGGCCCGGCGGGTGCCTTCCAACGCCTGCGCCAACTCCACCTGGCCATTTCCGGATACACCAGCCAGACCCACGATTTCGCCCGCACGCACGTCCAGCGAAACTTCCTTCAGCGCTAACAGGCCTTTGTTGTTACGCACGGTCAGGCAATCCAACTTTAGGGCGCTATCCCCTCTCATAGACTTACCGGGTCTGGTCACGCCAAAAGTAGGACGGCCCACCATCATGCGGGCCAATTCTCCCCGCGTGGTCTCCTGGGTAGCTACTACCCCCGCAACCTCCCCGCCGCGCAGCACCGTGACCTGATCGGTGATCTCAATGACCTCGTGCAGCTTGTGGCTGATGAAGACAACGGACAGGCCCGATTTTTGCAAACGTCGCAAGCTCTCAAAGAGCTGGTTGACTTCCTGCGGCGTGAGCACGGCCGTCGGCTCATCCAGGACGAGCACCGTCGCCTGACGATATAACGCTTTCAATATTTCAACACGCTGGCGCTGGCCCACAGACAAATCACGAACCAGGGCGCGTGGCTCGACGGCGATACCGAATCGTTCCGAGGCCTCGGCCACCTTTCGCCGGGCGTCCGCCAGATCAAGCCGGAACCCGTTTGTGGCCCCCAACACGATATTCTCGGTGACACTCAGCGTAGGAACGAGGGCGAAATGTTGGGTCACCATGCCAATGCCCAGGCGCAGCGCATCCTTTGGCGAATGAATTTGCGCTGGTTCGCCCTGCACCCGAATCTCGCCGCTGTCGGCACGATATAAGCCAAACAAGATTCGCATCAGCGTCGTCTTGCCGGCCCCATTCTCACCCAGCAGCGCATGAATCTGCCCTGTACGCAGGAAGAAATCCACACCGCTATTGGCACTAACAGAGCCAAATTGCTTGTGGATCTGGCGCATTTCTACAGCATAGGGTGCATCTGAAGCATTCATGGCACGTAAGAGATTGAGGGATTCAGGGCAGGAATCACCCTGAATCCCTCAATGCAAGATTTACCGCCCTGCTTTCGAAGAAGCAGGGGGTTGGGCTTCGTCAATGTCCACGCGGAACAGGCCGCTGATGATTTCTCCTTGCTTGTCGTCAACCATCTTGAGCAAGCCGTCGGGGATGCCGCCGGTCACATTATTATTGATGGGCGCAAGCGAAGCGCCTCCCTTGGCAACCATGCTGAAATCCTTCAGGTCCTGAGCAGTGTAGGCTCCGGCAGCAACCTGGTTGATGATGTAATCAACGGTGGGTTCCATGTTCCACACCGGCCCACTGACAACGTGTTCCGGCGCCAGTTCCTTCTGATCGCTCATATTACCGAAAGCATACAATCCATTTTCGGCGGCCGCTTCAATCACGCCAAAGCGCTCAGCGAACAGCACGTCAGCGCCGGCATCAATCTGAGCTAGCGCGGCTTCCTTGGCGGCCGCAGGATCAAACCAGCTGTTAATAAATGTCGTCTTGACATCCACATCAGGATTCACAGACTCTGCACCGGCAATGAACGCATTCACAATTCGGTTCACTTCCGGCACCGGAAGTCCGCCGACCACGCCGATCACATTACTCTTAGTCAGGCCGCCGGCCAACATGCCGGACAGATAAGCTGGTTCATGAATCCAGTTGTCGAAAACCGAGAAGTTTGGCTCGGCCGGGCCGCCCCCAGAGCCAAATACGAAGGCAATATCTGGATAATCTTTGGCCACTCGGCGAACGGCCTCCTCATTACCAAACGCATCCCCAAAAATAATATCGGGTTTATTCCCCTCTGCCACCTCGCGCAGGATGCGTTCCATATCGCCGGCGTAGCCGATGTCATCGCTGTATGTATAGGTGATACGGCCGTCATCTTGCGCCTTGTTTAGCGCAGAATGAATCACTCCATCCCAAGGTTCCTCAATAGCTGTGGCGTACGCGCCAAAGACCGAAAGCTTGCCATCTGACCCGCCCGTGTCTTCTGCGGGTGCTCCGGATGAACAGGCTGCAAGTAACACCAAGACTGATATCAGCATCAAATAGGTGATCAGTTTTCTCATCTCACTTCTCCTTGTATAGGCCCTAGCAAACGCAAACAACTCATACCTGACTCCTGAACATCGGCCACCTTCCAACGATAAGCACCTCCTTTTAATACACCTTGCCTCGTCCGCCCAGGCGCTCAACGTGTACGGGATCATAACAATCGCCGAACTTTGTCTTGGGCATGGTTGCTTTCTTCTGCATCAGTTCATCGTATTCGTCATCGTCCACCATAGCGACGATGCGGGCGATGGAGGCTTCGCCGTCCACGAAGCGCCAGGGGAAACAGCCCACCTGCACCCGCCGGTTTACCAGCAAATCAATGTCGCCGCCAACACATTCGGCGTGGATGATGCCTTTGTGGAACATCCACAGGTGCATCATCTGGTACATATCTTTGGTGAAGTATTCGGCTAACGGTTTACCGTATTTCTCGCGGAAGTATTGGTCAGCGTCTTCCGCCTGGGCGGGCATCCAGTCGCGGATTTTGGTGTTCATGGGATGGTCGGCGCTGCCGCAGTCTACGCCAATCCATTTGATTTTCTTCTCGATGCACCAGTTGGCAAAACGGGCATCGGGGCCGGGGTGCATGACCATGTAGCGCACCTCGTTGCCGTAGGGCTGGTCCCAGCCGAAGTGGTGGTAGCCGGTGTGGATGATGAGGATGTCGCCATCCTTCACTTCGACACGCTCAGTGATCATCTCCGGCGTGTACACGTCATAGTCGCCGCAGCAGTCGCTCAGATCAACCACGGCCGCTTCCCCTGCGAGAAAGTCAAAATCCAGCGAAGCGATATCCTTCCCCGGCGTATAAAAGTGAATTTCGCCGTCCAGGTGCGTGCCGATGTGGTTGCTGTGGGTGACGACCTGGCCGTTCGCTCCGTTAGGGGCCAGCCGCTTGAAATACTTAACCTGCAACGGCTCATACGTCGGCCAGGGCGGTGTGCCAATGCCGAGTGGGATAGTTAGGTCTATGAATTTCATGGTTTGTTCCTCCGTGTAAACGCTCTGTGTTACAATGTGCCTATCAGACCTGGAGAGAAGAATCCAATGGAAACTGTAACGCTAAAAGGCCCGATTGTCATTTTACCGGCAGGGGAGTACCAGACTCTCCTCAACCGTTTAACCCAACTGGAAAACACAGTCAACCAGTTGACCCAACTGATCCAGGACATGGAAGACGTAAAAGTGATGCGCGAAGCTGAGGCGGAATATCGTTCTGGTGATGCTGTGAACTTCGCCGATCTACTAGCCGAGGTGCAGGCGGAGACTGAATGAATGTACCGGGTCGAAGCCGCCCGTACCCGCGTTAAACGGCAATTAAAGCGAATTCCAAAATCAGAACTGGTGCGTATTGGCACGGCCGTAAAAACCTTGGGAGAAGAACCCCGCCCTCCGGGAGCCATCCAATTGCACACCAACATCTATCGCATCCGCATCGGCAATTATCGTATCATTTATAAGGTGTACGACGAGGAGAAACTCGTCTTGATCGGCCGCGTTGTGCGTCGCAGCGAGATCACCTACAAGGGAATTGGCGATTTATTTGACTAAAGCCTTCGTCAGAAGTCAGTTTTCATCTAGTTCAAGTATTTTTCTGCAAAGGAGACGAGGGCCTCTTCAAACACATTCATCGGCGGCAGAACCAGTCCTGCGCCTACCTGACCCACACCAGCCTCTTTGTGGGCGATGCCAGTGTTGATTTGCGGCCGTATGCCCAACTCCACCACCTTGCGAATATCGACGCCGACCGGCGTGCCGCGAAAGCCCAGGGCAGGGATCGTGAATGCCTTGTGCTCGGCAACGGTAATTTCGTACATGGAGAGGGTGGTATTGATAGCCATTTCCGGCGTGCCGCTGATAAAGGTGACAATCGCCGGGGCGGAGGCCATGGCAAAAGCGCCAATGCCGGACGTCTCCGTGATGGTGCTGTCACCGATGTCGCCGCTGGCATCCTCACTGGTGTACCCGGGAAAGTAAAGGCCATCAGGCTGCCCCACCGGGCCGGTGAACCAGCGGTCGCCCAGACCGCTGACGCGAATACCCAGCTCGGTACCGTTGCGGGCCATGACCGTCATCACTGTACTGCCCTCGACGCCATGCCCGGCGTCAGCCATCGCCTTACAAGCGGCCATGACCGGGTTGAGGACGCTCAGGGCGTTATCGCCCAGGAACTTCAACACCTTTGCTTCCACTTCATTATCATCAACCACGCCGGCGATCAGGGGGGCCAGCTTCGTGGTAAACATGATGGACCCTGCCTTGTTCCGATTATGGCCTTCGTCCCCCATGTGGAGCGATTCAGCCAACAGGGCACGAATGTCTAGACCGCCTTCACTGCGGGCCAGGGCATCAGCCAGAATGGGGCCAAGCACGTCGTTCATCCAGCGCAGTTTAGCGATGACTTCCTCGCTGTATGCGCCATAGCGGAGCACTTTGCCATATCCCTCATTCAAATTGGAGTATGCCTTATTGCCGTGAGTCTCATTTTCCAGGACGTACACTTTCATGGAAGCTGTGGTCACGCCGGCCATCGGCCCGACCGCGCTGTGTTCATGGCAGGGAGCGAACTCCACTTCTCCAGCTTTGACCATGCCCACCGCTTCCTGGTCGTCTTTCGCCAGTCCCTCAAAAATAAGACCCCCAATAATGGCCCCGCGCATCGGGCCGGACATGCGCTCCCATTCAATGGGCGGCCCGGCGTGCAGGAGCAGGTTATCTTTCATGCCGGGAATTACATCCCGGGCCGTGGCCACGCCGGTCAGTATCGGCCGTGCTGACATCATGCGCTCTACGGCCGTTTCGTTTGCCTTTTCTATGTCAATCATCTTGGTCTCCTCTAAAAACAGAGATTGGGAGAATGAGAGATTGACGCCGCGCAATCTCCCCCTCTCTTAATCCCTCAATCTCTTTTCCCTTTCATCTTCGCCAAAATCGCCATCAACTTTTCATTGCCCCCCGCCGGCGGCCGCCAATCTACATGAACTGCGTCCGCGCCCTGGGACTTCAGGCTGTCATAAAAAGATTCCAACCCCACATTGATCGCGGCCAACGATCCGCCGATCGGTTCCAGCGAAACCGCAGGCGCTTCATCAACAACCGGCGCATGAAAATAGCGGGCTACATATTCCACCGCCTCGCTCACATGGCGGAAGACCCTCGCGCCCGCTTCGGTTAACTGCGCCACCTGCCCGTTCAACTCCTGCGGGTCCTCATCTGTGCCGACGACAATGGCTACCACCTCAAGGGGTCGGCTTGCCTTCACCTCGGCGATGGCCGGGGCCAATTCGCTCGCTGGGTCAGGGTGCGCCCCTTCGCCCAATACCACATCGAGTAGGATGAGGCTGACATCGGGATCGGCCGCTTCCTGGCGCAGGCGGCGCAATCGCAAATCATTGTCCATCATGGGGTGCAGCCGCCCCTGCGTGAACACATCCTCGCCCAGATCAAGAATGGCGTGCCCCTGGCTTTGCATGGGATCAGGCAGGCGCTGGTCCTCACGAATGGGCACATTGGAATACAGAGGGGTTAGCGTCGCTTGTAAGCCGATCATCATCTCGTATGCCAGCGTGCCGCCGGAAAAGAGTCCGCGCAGGTAACCGGAGTTGGGAGATTGGGGATTGGAGGTTGGCGACTGGGGCGTGGACGCCTTAGTCTCTAGTCTCCCATCATCAGTTTCCCGTCCCAATGCAACCGCCAGTTCGGCCGCGTCATTCAAACCGACGGCAAAATGCAGATTCCCTAACTGGCGGGCAGGGGGCGGGTAGCCAATGAAGTCAACGACGACCGGTTTACGGCAAGATTGCGCGGCCGCCAGCAAGCGCACGGCCACTTCCGGCGCAGGCGGCTTGGAGATCAAGACCATCACTTGCGTATTCGGGTCGCGGTCTAACACGTCCAGCCCTTGCAGGGCTGTGATAGCGCCCACTTTCCCCTTCAGGTCGCGGCCGCCAGTGCCAATCGCCTGCGACACACCCGCGCCCATATTGTGGATCGCCGATGTGACAGCCTGCAGGCCCGTGCCCGACGCGCCCACCAGGCCGATGCGCCCCCGGCGCACACGGTTGGCAAAGCCTAACCCGATGCCGTTGATAATCGCCGTGCCGCAGTCCGGCCCCATCACCAGCAAACCCTTGTCGCGGGCTTTCTGCTTCAAGCTGACCTCATCTTCCAATGAGACGTTGTCGCTGTACAGAAACACATGCTTACCCAGGTCAAGCGCCTGGCGGGCCACGCCGGCCGCGTATCGGCCCGGCACCGAGATCAGCACCCAGGCTGCGGCCGGCAACATGTTGGCGGCCGCTTCCAGGCTGCGCGGCCGAAAATCCTGGCTTACGGCCGCACGCCGTTGTTGCAGCAGGGTATCCACCTGGGCCAGGGCGTCGGCCGCGATCGTCGCGGTCTCTGCACTAACCACCAGAAGCAAGTCATCCGCGCCAGCCTCCACCGCATCCGGCAGCAGGCCGCTCACTGCCAACAGCTCCCGGTTGGCCTCCGTAGCCATCACCACGCCCGCATCCAGCACGCCGGGAAGCCCGGCCAGGGCGCGCTGCAATTGCATCAGGACCACTGAATCATAGTACGCCCCGCGGCGTACCTCATATTTGATGAAACTCATATCACCTCGCAATAAAAGGGAAGCGGCACGGGCGCCCTTTCCGATCACGCCCGGCAGCTTATATGTTGGTCAGGATGCGCCTGGCAACCGGTAGCGCCAATTCAGCCCATTGAGCATACATCCCACCGGACGGATGAAGGCCATCATCAGCAACCATCATGGCATCTCCAGCTGCCTGCCGCGAAACAGGGGTCACATCCACATAACCGGCGCCCACCCGCTCCGACGTCAGGTGATTGATCTTGTTGAAGGCATCAATATCCCGGGCAATGGCAGCGCGGTCGCGATCGGCCGCAAATGGCGTCACACCCCAATCGGGAATGGACAGCACCATCACCCGGCTGGGTTCGCCGCCGGCAAACCCGATCGCGCGTTGCAGCAATGCCTTAAACTCCGTCCGGTATTCTGCCTGGCTGAGACCCCGATATTGATTGTTCACGCCGATAAGTAACGAGACCAGGTCAAACACGCCGTGGGGAACGGCCGCGTCAATACCGGCCGACAGTTCGGCCGTCGTCCAGCCAGTTTGGGCAATGATTTGCAGTTCCGCCACCCCAATACCCTCGCGGCGCAGGAGGTCAACTAATTGCACCGGCCAGCGCGCCGATTCAGGCACACTTTCGCCAATGGTGTAGGAATCCCCTAATGCCAGAAATCGCATCTTTCGCTCACATCAATTCAGGCCGGATCACCGGCTCAATTTCCGCAGCCCAGGCCAGCACGATCTCGTCCCCATACCAGCGGCCGGTCAGTTGCAGCCCTAACGGCAACCCTGCTTCATTTACGCCGGAAGGTAGGCTCAGCGTGGGCAGCCCGCTGTGCGTCCAGGGGAGATTCATCACCGGATCACCGGTGCTGTCCAGCCCTTTGGGCGCAGGGCCAGGCGCAGCGGGAGAGATCCATAAATCCAATTCGTGTTTGTCCATGAGGGCCAGTAATTCATGGCGCAGATTTACCCGGCCCGCCAACGCGGCCGTCAACGCTTCGGCCTCAACCTGCTGCCCGCGCCGGATCAGTTCGGCTGTTTTGGGGTGATACAAGTCGGCGTAAGTCGAGAACCAATCTGCGTGCGCCTGGGCCGCTTCGGCCGCCACGATGAGATTGTGCCGCGCGTAGATCGCATCAAAGTCGGGCATGGCCGAAACCCGTTTCACCTCAAACCCGGCCGCCGCCAGATGCTGGCAGGTGATCTCAAAATGCGCCAACCCTTCCTCAGAGGCGCGCGCCAGATACGGGCCGTCGGGCACACCCAGGACGGGCCGCTTCTCCATGACCGCCAGTTGCCAATACCGGCATAACAGCCCAGCCACCATATCCACCCCGGACACGCTTGGCGCGAAGAGGCCCACATGATCCAGCGAGACAGACAGCGGGATCACGCCCGCCCTGGAAATGCGATCATAGCTTGGTTTGTAGCCAACCACCCCGCAGAACGAAGCAGGGCGGTTCACGGAGCCGATGGTCTGGGTGCCAAATGCCAGGGTGCACAAGCCGGCGCCTACGGCCGCGGCTGACCCGCTGCTGGAGCCGCCAGGTGTGTGTTCGGGATGGTGCGGGTTACGGGTCGGGCCAGGGGCAAAGTAAGCGAACTCCGTCGTTACCGTCTTCCCCAACACTAGTGCGCCCGCCTGGCGCAGGGCAGTAACGCTGTCCGCCTCCGGACCTTGAAGCACAACCGGGGGGAGGTGGCTTCCGGCGCGGGTTTCAAAGCCCTTCGCATGAAAGATGTCTTTCACACCCACCGGCACGCCAAATAGCAGCGGCCGATTCTCCGGTTCAGGGTACGCTGACAGCAGCGACGCAGCCTGACGCCGCAGCCGCTCAAAGCGCCCCTCCTCCGGCACAAACGCCAACACAGCCGGTTCCCACTCCTCAAAGCGCGCCTCCAGCCAATCGAGGTACTCCAGCAAATTCCAACTGCCAGAGCGCAGGGCGCTCGCAGTCCTGGCTAGCGACTCGGTAGAAAAGTTTGCCAGCATCATTTATCAAACGCCCTTCCCGCCCCAGGCAAGCTGCTACGCAACACGCCCGACGCCTTTTTCAGCTGCCGATATAACTGCGTTGACGATATGCTGGTATCCGGTACAGCGGCAGAGATTGCCGGAAATCGCTTCCCGGATTTCTTGCTCAGTCGGATTCGGCGTTTCCTCCAAAAACGGCAGCACCGTCATGAGGATGCCGGGAGTGCAAAAGCCGCACTGCAAACCATGCTCCTCCCAAAACGCCTCCTGCAGCGGGTGGAGATCTGTCTGGCTCTCGGCCAGCCCTTCGACCGTCATGATCTCGTGCCCATTGGACTGGATGGCCAGCATGAGGCATGAGCGGACAGCCTGGCCGTCAAACAAGATGGTGCACGCGCCGCAGACGCCGTGTTCACACCCCACGTGCGTGCCGGTCAGGCCCAATTCGTGACGCAAGAAGTCACTCAGTAAAAGGCGAGCTTCCACCTCGCGCTGATATTGTTTGCCATTAACAGTCACTGTAATCCGGTGCATCCGCCTCATCCTTCCTTCTTGGCTGCCCGTGCAAAGGCCTGCCCTAAAGCGCGCCGGGTTAACACTTGAGCCAGGTGCCGCTTGTAATCGGCCGTTGCATGGATGTCTCCTGCTGGTTCAATCTCTTGCGCGGCAGCCACAGCGGCCGCTTCCCCAATGACCGCTTCTGACGGCTTCTCCCCCACAAGCAGTTTGGCCGCTTTTCGGGCGACCATGGGAACTTCTCCGGCGTTCAGATACACGATTCGCGCGCTGGTGCAGACACCGCTGTTGTCCAACGTGACGGTGACTGCCACGCCGGCCAGCGCATAATCCCCATGACGGCGCGCCATCTCCCTGAAAGCGCAGCCGGAACCGGGCGGGGTAAGCGGCAGAGCGACTTCCACCAGGATTTCATCCTCGGCAAGGTCGGTCGCAAACAGCCCCGTGTAAAACTCCTCCGCACTGATCCACCGTTCGCCCCCCGCCGATTGCAGGCGAAAGCGGGCTTCCAGGGCGACGGCGATGGCCGGCAACTCCCCTGCCGGGTCTGCGTGCGCCAGGCTGCCGCCAAGCGTACCTCGATTACGAATCTGGGGGTGGGCGATGTAGGGAATGGCCATGTGCATGAGCGGGGCCAGCTCGGCCACCAACGGATCGTGCTCCAGGCGCCGCTGCCGTACCATCGCTCCCAGATACAGGGTATCATCCCCGTTGCGGCGCACGACATCCAGTTCAGGTACCCCATTGAGATCAATGAGTGCGGCCGGCTGCGCCAGGCGAAAATTCATCACCGGAATCAGACTTTGCCCCCCCGCCAGCAGCTTGGCATCATACCCGTGCTGATGCAGGGCATCCAGGGCAGCTTCCAGAGAGTTGGGGGCCACATATTCGAAGGGAGCCGGTTTCATTGGCAGTTCCTTTCGTCTGAATGTCAGGTAGAAGGCATAACGGCTATCAAGCGGCCGCTGCCATGCCTGACCGTGAAATGGGTAAAGAGTCGCCCCATCCGTTTTGCGATCGGGGGGGCGGTTCCTATCAGGCATTCCCTTTTCCCATTTACAACACCTACCATCGGAAACGGGGTCACCTGAGTTGCAACGCACCTGGGTTGGCAGGAATGAACCATGTATAATTCTGCGCAAGGTGAGCGCGCTCCCGATTTCCAATTCCCAGACACGTATTTTAAGGTAGAGGGACGACCATTATCATGAAATCGCGCCATCTTGTCAAACCTCACAAGGCGGCGTTTTACCGCCTAAATCACGCTGGTCGGCCGTCTGGAAACGGCCGCAACCGCTCTCCAGGAAAGGAATCAATGGCCACACCTGACACAACAAACAACGGGCTGCTTCACGGCGTCACTGTCATTGACTTGACCCGTGTTCTGGCCGGCCCTTACTGCACCATGATGCTGGGCGACTTGGGCGCTGACGTCATCAAGATTGAAGTACCGGGGCGCGGTGATGATACGCGCCAATGGGGGCCGCCCTTCACCAAAGGGGGCGAATCCGCCTACTTCGTCTGCGTCAACCGCAATAAGCGCAGCCTCACCCTGAATCTGAAATCGGAGCGCGGCCGCGACATCCTAAAGAATCTTATCCGGCAGGGGGATGTGCTGGTCGAAAATTTCCGTACCGGCACCTTGGAAAAGTGGGGGCTGGATTACGATACTCTGCAACAGATTCGCCCCGGGCTCATCTACGCCACTATCACCGGATACGGATACACAGGCCCTTACCGCAACCGGCCGGGGTATGATTTCATGGTGCAGGCAATGGGCGGGGCCATGAGCGTCACTGGCCCGGCGGATGGCGACCCGACCCGCTCCGGCGTTGCCATCGCTGATCTGGCCACAGGGGTCTTTGCCACCAGCGCCATCCTGGCGGCGTTGTTCGCGCGGGAGCGCGGGGCCGGGGGACAGCGCATTGACATGTCGTTGTTGGATTCGCAGGTGGCCTTGATGTCCTATGTGGCTAGCAACTACCTGATCTCCGGCGAGCTGCCCAAACGGTTCGGCAATGCCCACCCCAACATCGTGCCATACGAGTCATTCAAGGCGCGGGATCAATACTTCGCCTTTGCCGCAGGAAACGACGGGCAGTGGGCGAAGTTTTGCCGTGCAGTAGGCCGCGAAGAATGGGTGGAAGACGAGCGATTCGCCACCAATGCCGCCCGCTCGCAGAACCGGCACATTCTCATCCCGCTGCTCAACGATCTGTTCGGCGCCCGTGATGCGGCCGAATGGCTGGCCCTGTGCGATAAAATCGGGCTTCCGGCCGCGCCGATCAACAATCTAGAGCAGGTATTCGCCGACCCCCAGGTGCAGGCGCGCCACATGCGCACCGAAATCACCCATCCCACGGCCGGTCAGTTGCCCTTGGTCGCATCCCCCCTGCAAATTCCTACCGCCCCCACCGAGGTGCGCCTCCCGCCCCCGCTGCTGGGCCAACACACCGATGAGATTCTGCAAGATTTGCTGGGACTTGATGAGAAGGCCATCGCGTTGCTTCGCCAGGAACACGTGGTGTGACAGCAGTGGGGGTAAAGATGAGAGACTGGGGGAGAGTGGAGATTAGAGGCTACCAGTCCCAAAACAGGAAACCCATTCCCTGACTGGGCTACGTTGCCGACCTGAATTGTATCCGGGTAACGGCTCCGTCATCGTTGAGAAGCGTCAATTCGCCGCGCAGATCGTCGGTGACGATTTTCTGCACCAGGTAGAGACCGACGCTGTGCCGTTCCAGGCGCGTCACCTCTTCCGGGTAGCCTGGGCCGTCATCCTGGAATTCAAACAGCACTTCCCCATCTTTAGCCGAGATGCGCACAGAAACGCACGCCCGCTGACGGCCGCCAAGCGCATACTTGACCGAATTGGTGGTCAATTCGTTGATGACCAGCGCCAGCCCGCTCGCCTGCTCAGGAGTAACTTCCACGGGTGAGGGGGGCACGTTCACATCCACTTTTCTATCCGGCCGCAGCGCCTGTAACGAGGCGTGGATGACCTGGCTGGCCAGCCGGTGCAGCGGGACCGGCGTCCATTGTGAAGCCGAGAGGAGATCGTGCACCGTGGCCAATCCCTGAATTCGGCCGATTAAGTTGCTGATGCTGGCCTGACGCCATTCCTGTTTCTCGATAGCCGCCTGCCGCCGCTCGGCGTATAACAAGCCGATGATGGCCGACAGGTTGTTCTTCACTCGATGATTCACTTCCTGAAGCAGCATCGTCTTGGTTTCGGCGTCTTGCCGCGCCTGTTTGTAAAGCCGCGCATGCTCCACGGCCGCGCTCGCGGTGGCCGCCAACGATTCCAACAGGGTTAAATCGGTGTGCACGAAACGGCCGACTTCTTTGTCCACCACCTGGAGCGCCCCGATTACTTGCTGGCTCGATTCCAGAGGTACGGCGAGTATCGAACGAATCTTGATGCCGCTGCGCCGGTCCACCCCATCAAAGTAACGGGGGTCCGCGTGCGAGTCGGGAACGATGACGCTCTGGTTGTGTTCGACCACCCAGCCGATCACCCCCTGCCCCGGCTGAAGCCGCCATCCGCGAACGATCTCGCTCCTGGGGCCGGTGACCTGGCGGCAGACCAACTCGTTCGTTACCGGATCCACCAACCAGACTGAGCAGGCCACCACCCGGAGCAGCGTTCTCACGCCATCCAGCACCATGATCAGCACTTGATCCAGGTCCAATGTCGAGCTGAAGGCGCGGCCGACCTGATTGAGGAGCGCCAATTCCCGGTTGCGCTGTTGCAGCGCCGCTTCGGTTGCTTTTTCTTCGGTGATGTCACGCAAGGTGGCAATTGCCCCGATCACCCGGCCCTCTGGGTCGCGCAAGACAGAATTGCGCATCAGCGCCGGGAAGCGGGCGCCGTCCCGCCGCACGTGCCATACCTCGCCACGAAACTCGCCTGTGCCCCAAAGTTGTTGTACGGCGGCTTCCGCGGCCGCCCGTTGTTCCGGCGAATGGAAAATGGAGTAATGCTCTCCCCGCAGTTCCTCCGGGGTGTAGCCGTGAAGGTGGGCGAAGGCGCGGTTGATGAACAGAATGCGGCCGTCCCGATCGAGCACAGCAATTCCTTCGCTGGTCTGGTTGACGGCCGATTCCAGCAGGTGCAGTTGTTCCTCAACCGGCCAACGGTTTTTGCTTTCGCCTGGATGCATCCGGAAACCCCCTATGTTACACCCTATCAAGGCACAGACATAGCGCAGCGAAAGCCCAGGTTCGCCCGGGCCACAGACGGATCGTAGTAGCTGCGCGTGGTGATGGCCAGCTCATCTTCCGGTGAAAGCCAGGACCCGCCGCGCAGCGCCTTGAACCCGCCCTCAAGCGGGCCTAACGGGTTGGTATCGGCCGAATCGCGATAGTAACGGGCGTCGTACCAATCCCCCACCCACTCCATCACATTCCCGGCCATATCATACAGCCCAATGGGGGAGCGCCCGCCGACATAACTGCCCACCGGCGCAGTATCCCGGTGGCCGTCATCCACGGTGACAGTGCGGCCGTCCCGGGGACAGTTGGCATCGCAAAAATTCAACAGCGTGCCGTCGAATGCATCCCCCCACGGGTAACGTAGTTTAATGGATTGGTCGGGATCAAACCCGGCCGCCTTCTCCCACTCCGCCTCGGAAGGCAGGCGCGCGCCCCGCCAGCGGCAGAAGGCGTCGGCGTCGTACCAGCTCACAAAAATGACCGGGTACTCATCAAAAGCGGGGTCGCCATAATAAGCGGGATGATACGTTGCGCCGGGCTGGAGCGGCGGATTGCACACGCCGGCCTCCACGCACAAAGCGTATTGGGCATTGGTCACTTCTGTTTCGTCAATGAAGTAGGGATCGAGACGCAGCAGATGGGACGGCCGTTCATCGGGCGCCGCCTCATCATTGCCCATCCGAAAAATCCCGCCCGGCATGAACAGCATGCGGCTGCCCGTCTCCGTGATCAGCGGCTCCGGCGTCGGCGTTGGGGGAGAGGTTGGCACCGGTAGCGGCGTCGGGGATGGGGCAATCGCTGTCAGCGCAGCAACCACGGCCGATTCAATCGTCGCTGTCGCTTCCGCTTCTGCCGGTTCGTCTTGACCCAAATTGAACAGGCCGAAGCCAACGCCCAGCGCGATGACGATCAGCAGCAAAACAGACAGCGCCCACAGGGTGCGTCTTTCCATTTGCCTGCGGGTGCGCACAGGCAGGAACGGAGCCGGCGCCGGCCCATGGCGCGCCGGGGTACGCCTTAGCTCCGTGTACTGCGGCGCCGGCCGGCCTGACGGCCGCTCCAACGCCTTGGCAAACGCCTCGACCGACTTATATCGGGCCTCAGGCAGCAGCGACATCGCCCGCGTGGCCACGATGGAGAGGTACGGCTCCACATTGGGGTTCACCTCGCGGGCCGGAATCAAATCTTCCAGGCCGCTCTCGCGGCGCAGCGCATCCGGGGGAGTCTTCCCCGTCAGCAAGGTGTACAGGGTAGCGCCCAGGCTGTAGACATCACTCGCGGGAGTCGCGGCCGTCTGCGATTGTAGCTCCGGCGCACTGTAACTGCCGCTGACCGCCCGGAAACCCAGCCCCGGCAGGCCGCTGTCCACCAGGAACACATCCCCGGAGGGAGTCAGACGGATATTGGCCGGTTTCACATCAAGATGGAGCTGGCCTTGTTCGTGGATGTACGTGAGCGGCCGACAGGCAGCCTGCAACCAGCCGATGATCAGGTCGGACGGCAGCAGGCCGTATTGAGCCAGGATGGACTGCAAGTCTTCACCGTCAGCGTATGCCGTGACCAGATATTGGCCCGTCGCTTCCAGCGCGAAATGATCAAGCACCGGCAGAAGCTGCGGGTGCTTCAAGCGCGCCAGGCGGCGGGCTTCCTCCCGGAACCGCCGCTGGATTTCCAGCGAATGGTTCAGGTATTCTTTGACGGCCACATCACGGCCGTCCGTCACATCGTAGGCACGGTACACCGCCCCATATGCTCCCTCACCAAGAAGGCATACGATCCGGTAACGCTGGTTAAGAATTTCACCCGGTAACAAAGGCATAATGGCAACAGTTCAATGCAAATCACATCAACGAGGGTGCTACAGACGCTACCGCTAACTTCTGCTGAAGTCTAGCAGCACCTTTTCCAGGCTTTGCGGCGATCCTAGCAATGTCACCCGATCCCCGATTTTCAGCCTGGTATAGCCATGCGACACCAAAACATGGCCGTCGCGGCAAACTGAAAGCACCAACGTGTCCAGCGGCAACCGCAGATCACGCAAAGCGACGCCATCCAGGCTTTCATCACAAACCTCAATATCCATTACATCCTGGCCCTCTTCCAATCCCAGCAAGAGCGAGGCGCCCACGGGCGAGCGAACCAGATGATCCAACAGACTGACGATGGCCGTAGACGGTTCCACTATTAGCGCGCCTAACTCGTGAAACCGCACCAAATTGGCGCGATCGTTTAGCCGCACAACCAGCGTATCCGTGCCGAAATGTTCATACGCCAGCGAGCAGACAGTATAATTTTCCTCGTCATCCAACATCGTGACAATGACTTCGGCTTTTTCAGCTTCCAACTGCTGCAACCCTGCCAGCGTCAGCGGGACTCCCCTATAAACCGCAATGCCCGGCTCGCTTGTTTGGGCCGGCGGGCGATTGTCCAGGCAAGCAATTTTGACCTGCCAGTTGTGCTGCTGAAGCTGGCGCGCCAGGGCCAATGACTGCCCTTCTAAACCGAAAATGATGGCGTCCCGCACCCCATCAAACGGACCGGTCACAGCGCGGGTGTGCGCTTCGCCCACATGGTTCACCGCCCATTTGAACAGCGGCGGGCCGACAATCTGACTCAACATGATGACCGCGATGAGCATGGTGGCAAACTCGTTACCCCATTCTGGGAATTCGACCGCGACTTCCTTGGCCAGCCCCAGCCCCACCCCTGCTTGAGTTACAAATGCCATCCAACTGATACGATTGTACCGCATCGGATCTGTCGCCAGTACACCGCCGCTAAAGGAACCCGCGAAAACGCCCACCAGACGAATCCCGAAAATGATCAACGCGATGAGCCATGTCTCAGCCAACACATCCAATGCCAGCGATGCCCCTGTCAGGGTGAAGAAGGCTACGTAAATCGGGGGGCCGACATCGTGCAGCATTTTCAGGAACTCGGCGCGATAACCGCCATAGTTTGCGGCGATAAAGCCGCCCACCATGCAAATAAGCAACGGCTCCAGCAACAGTTCAAAAGGGAGGGCTTGATGAGTTGCCATGCGCAGCCTGCCGGTAAGCAGGAAGATGCCGTAGCCTGCGGACAAGATCACTCCTGCTTTCAGGCGGCCGCTCATACGGAGAGACAAAATCCAGGTGATGAATTTACCCAACGCAAATCCAATCGCCAACGACAGCGTCAGTTCTACCAGCAGTAATAAAATGAACCCAACGCTGAAGCCCAGGTTTAGCAGGAGTGCATCCGCTATCTCTGAATTCAACGCGAACAGAAGGATGACGATCACATCCATGATAACTGTGACGCCCAGCACGGTTTGGGTGAACGGCCCTTTTGCCCGTAATTCATTGACGATGGCAATGGCTGAGGAGGGAGAACGGGCCACTAGAATGGCACCCACAAGCAGGGAAACGGCCGCGCGTCCAGCAATGGGCATAGTGCGCATGAAAGGAACGAAGTCCGCCAGCAGGAAAACGGCCGTGCTGCCCAGGGTAAATGTCGCCACGACCAGGCCCGCCGTAACCCACGAGATACTTTTGGCCCGGCTCTTTAACTCCCTCAAATAAAGTTCACTGCCGGCGGCGAAGGCGATGAAAGCAAGCGAAACTTCATCAACAAAGCGCAAATTCTCCAAAGCGGCCGCAGGAATAAACTTCAACACAAAAGGGCCTGTGAGCACACCGACAAAGAGAAATCCACTAATAAGCGGCAGGTGGATCCGGGCAAAGTAATCGCCTATCTGGCTAGAGGCAAGCGCAACGACAATAAACCCAACAACAAATACCAGAATATTCAAGAATATTTCCATCTGCTATAATCGTGCGCAAACCCGCTCACACGCTCCATGACGCGCCTATGATAGCATGTTGAATACCCAGGCCACAACCCAGGAAAATGACAAGTCCAAACGCAGGCAAAGCCTCGCTGCGGCATTGTGGCGCATTTACCATCGCCCGCAACGGCCGCTTCCCTGGGCCTCCGGGGGCAATCTACCGTGGGATGATCCCCAGTTTTCTGCCCGCATGCTGCGCGAGCATTTGGACGAGTCACACGGGGCTGCCTCTCGCGTGACGGCCGAACGCGCCTGGCAAATCGCATGGTTTTGGGACAGGCTCTCATTGCAGCCCGGATCGCGTCTGCTGGACGTAACCTGCGGGCCGGGCCTGTATGCGGTGGAATTGGCCCGCCGCGGCTGCCTGGTAACCGGAATTGATTTCAGCCCGGCCTCCATCACCTATGCGCGGGCAGCCGCTGCCAGAGAACAGGCGGCCGAACGATGCCGTTTCCGGCAGCAAGATGTGCGGGAGATGGCGCTCCCCGCCGGGGAATTCGACGCCGCGTTGCTTCTCTACGGGCAGCTTGCCGTCTTCACCAGGGAAGAAGCACAGAAGCTGCTGGCCTGCATTGCTGACACCCTGGCCCCGGGCGGCCGTCTGTGTGTGGAACTTCTCAATCAGGACAGGGTAGATAAGCAAGACAGCAACTGGTGGTTCACCGATGACACCGGCCTTTGGGGGGATGCTCCCTTCTTGCACCTGGGCGAGCGCTTCTGGATAGAAGAAGAGAAAACCTCGGTGGAACGGTATCTCATCCTCCACCTGGAAACAGGACAACTGGATGAGATCACGCTGTGCGACCAGACGTATGCGGAAGGGGAAATGGTGGAGATGATGCGGCAGGCCGGTTTTGCGGCCGTAGACATTTATCCCAAATGGGACGGCCTCCCCCTGTATGACGCCGACGAGTGGAACGTCTACGTGGCCCGGCGATAAGGCAGCGCCAGCCGTCATTGGGCGAGCGCGTTGAAAGTGAATCGGATGGGCTAAAGCGCGCTCAAGACGCGGCCCAGATCAGCGATCAGGTCGCCGGCGTTCTCAATGCCCACAGAAATGCGAACCAGTCCCGGATCCACCGCCAGCGGCGAGTCCGCTACCGATGCGTGTGTCATCGGAGCCGGTAACTCGATCAGCGATTCCACCCCGCCCAGCGATTCAGCCAGAGTGAACAGCCTGGTTTCCCGCGCCAGTTTACGCGCGGCCGCTTCTCCCCCGTGTAAAATAAACGAGACCATCCCGCCCGGCCCAGCCATCTGCCGCCGGGCCAGTTCGTATTGAGGATGGCTTTCCAGGCCAGGATAAATCACCTCGGCCACGGCCGTGTGATCAGCCAGGAATTCAGCCACGTGGATGGCGTTCCGGCAGTGGGCGGCCATGCGCAGGGACAGGGTCTTAATGCCGCGCAGCGTCAGAAAACAATCCATGGGGCCGGGCACTGCGCCGATTGCATTTTGCAGGAACTTCAACTGCTCATAAGCAACGGCGTCATTGCACACAAGCGCCCCGCCCACCACGTCGGAATGGCCGCCGATGTACTTGGTCGTGCTGTGGGTGACAAAATCAGCGCCCAGGGAAAGCGGCCGTTGCAGCACCGGCGAGGCAAAGGTGTTATCCACAGCCAGCCAAGCGCCATGCGCGCGGGCGATGGACGACACGGCCGAGATGTCGCTGATGCGCAGCATGGGATTGGTGGGCGTCTCCAGCCAGATCAGGCGCGTGCCGGGCCGCAATGCGTCCGTGATCGCATCCAGGTCCGTCGTGTCCACATAATCAAAGATAACACCGGTGGAGGATAAAATCTTGTCAAACAGGCGGAACGTGCCCCCATACACATCATTGCCGCAAATGACATGCTCGCCAGGCTTAATGAGCCGGAGCAGCGTGTCAATCGCCGCCATACCTGAGGCAAAAGCCAGTGCGTACTGCCCTCCTTCCAGCGCAGCCAGCGATGCCTGCAAAGCTGTGCGGGTCGGGTTGTCCGTGCGCGAATATTCATAGCCGCTGTGCACAGCCACATCATGCTGGGCATAGGTTGAAGTCTGGTAGATGGGCGTCATCACCGCGCCGGTCACCGGATCTGGCTCAATACCGGCATGGACAGCCAGCGTCTCAAATTGAAGATCGGCGTCTGAAGATTTGTCAATGGTCATGAGGATACCCCCATTCGGTCCGCAACCAGATAGATCGCTCTCTGGTTCAGCTCCACTTTACCACGATATCCATGATCACATCAGCAGCCATATCTCCCTGATCGGCCGCATTGGAGAGGTGACGCAGCACTTCCCGCGTCTTCAGCATCTCCATGACGTGGTGTACATCCTCCGGCCCCTGGAATAACGCGGCAATCTGGCGGCGGTATACGTCTTCCACCTCATTTTCGATACTTTTCACCCGCCGCGCATGTTCCGTGGCCACGCCCGGATGATCCATCAGGCGCTTCATTGCCATATGCAGCTCTCCGGCCATTTCTTGCAGCAGGGTAGCCATCTCGACCACCGAGTCGGGACCCCCCATTTCGAACACTTCTAATTCCTCGACAGTCGTATACACATAATCCACAAAGTTATCGAGGGATCGGGACAAGGCAAACAAGTCTTCTCTGTCAATGGGCGTCACAAAGGTGTCTAGCAGCTCATGCACCAGAATGCGCCGGACTTCATCCGCTTCTTTTTCCACCTGGCGAGCGCGCTGGCTCTTTTTTTCATTGGGCTTCTTCAGAAAAGCCTGTAATGCGTCGGCGCTGGCGATTGCATATTCACCCTGTTCAATCAACAGTTGCATAAAGTTGCTCTGACGGGGTTTAAGAAAGCGTTTCAGCCATTCCATTGACATATGAATAACCTCCATGGTTGCGTTCAGCCGCCGAAAATAGCTGACAGCGGAAAATAAAGCAGCGCTGAGATCGCGGCCGAAATAGGAATCGTTAACACCCAGGCAATGAGCATCTCAGACCCCACCTGCCACCGCACCTTGGTCAACCGCTCGGCTGAACCAACCCCCATGATAGAGGAACTAATCACCTGGGTGGTGCTGACCGGGCCGCCCAGCAGCGCCGCCATCAGGATAACGGCCGCGCCGGTGGTCTGCGAGACAAAGCCGTGGATTGGTCGAATCTTATAAATGCGCGCTCCCAATGTGCGAATGAGACGCCACCCGCCGACGGCCGTGCCCGTGGCAAACATGCCCGCGCTGAGAGCAATCACCCACCGGGGCACCACAAACTCAGGGATCACGCCGTCCACAAACAAACCCAGGGTGATGATACCCATCGTTTTTTGAGCGTCGTTTGCTCCGTGGCTCATCGCCAGCCCCACGGCCGTCACAATCTGCGCCCGCTTAAAGAAGCGGTTGATACGGGGCGAAGCGCCCCGCACCAGGAAAAGCGTCAGATTCATCAACAAGTATCCCAACAAAATACCCAACACGGGGGAGAGGAACAAAGCGACGGACACCTTGATCAGCCCGGGGCTTTCAATGGCATTCAGCCCGGCGCTGACGGCAACCGCCCCGCCGAGACCTCCAATTAAGGCATGTGAAGAGCTGGAAGGAATCCCCAGCCACCAGGTAATGATGTTCCAGACGACGGCCGCCAGCATGGCGGCAATCACCACCGGCATGGTCACGTGAGTCGGATCAACCAACCCCTTACCGATTGTCTCGGCAACAGCCACGCCAAACAGGAACGGGCCGGAAAAATTGGCGAGCGCAGCCAGTAACAACACCTTGCGCGGGGACATAGCCCGAGAAGCAATCGGCGTAGCAACGATGTTGGAGCTATCATGGAAGCCATTCAAGAAGTCAAACAGGAGTGAACTAGCTATCAGGGCGATGACCTTGGGACTCATAAACCTCTCTCGACAGCAACCATACCCAATCCCGTTTCTTGCGGCCCAATGCGCCAGATTGGTTGCACTGCGGTTGCTCTGCTTAGAAGCGAATCTTCTTCAGGAACAGTGCCTGATCCCGATTTCAGGCGGGTATTGTAGCATAGGCTGGGAACGAGACGAAATCCGAAGGGAATGACCTTATCGCTTCTGGCTGGAGGTGTGTACAATTGGGCATGAGGCATCAATGATGGCAAACGTTCTACGCTGGCGACAAAAGCCATTCCGGATAGGGCAAATCCCGCAAATTGCGGCCGCTTTACTGGCCGCTATCGGTGGATTGGCTGCAATGCGTGCGTGCTACGAAGCCAGCTTCCCCCGGCTGCGCTGGCTTGGTCAACCGCTGCCGGTGCTCCTGTTGGCTGCGTTGTGCGCCCTGCTGGGCTGGCGCCTGTATCGCCGGCTGGCCCGCCAGATAGGCCCGGCGGCCGGCGCGGCCGTTTTCCTCCCCCTTGCCCTGAATCTGGCCTTCCTTTTCAATCCGGCGGTGAACCTGGTGGGCAGCCGTCTCCTCCTTGCCGCCTCCCTGTGGCTGGCGGCCGTCCTGGGGGTGCGCCAGGCGGCGCCGCGGCAACATTGGCGCTGGTTGAGCATCCTGTTCGCGCTGGCGGCGCTGCTGCCGGTGTACCTGCTGACCATGTCTCACAATGTCGGGCAGGCAGACACGTTTGAATTCCAGGTGGTGGCCCCGCGGTTGGGCATCGCCCACCCCACCGGCTATCCGCTCTACCTGATGCTGGGCAAGCTATTCACCCTGATCCCCCTCAGCTCAGTCGCCTGGCGTCTCAACTTCGCCTCGGCCGTTTACGCCTTGGCGGCCGTGGCGTTGTTATATCGTCTCGCTTACCGGCTGGCGGCCCACCCCGTGCCAGCGCTGCTGGGCGCAGTCGCCTTCGGCCTGACTCCTACTTTCTGGGGCCAGGCGATCACCGCCGAAGTGTACGCGCTGCACGCACTGGTCGTTGCGGCAGCGCTGTGGCTGATGGTCGAGATCAACGCAGGGCAGACCGGGCGACAACGCACGCTCACCCTGCTGTTTCTCCTCATCGGGCTGGGGCTGACCAATCACCTGACCACCGTTTTTCTGCTCCCGCCTGCTTTCATCACGCTCGTCTTCGCCTACCAGACACAGCGCACCGGCCAGTTCCCGTCCGATCTGATGCGCCTCCTTTTCCGGCTGGCGCTGGCCCTGATCCTGCCCTTACTCTTGTATGCTTACTTGCCTCTGCGCTGGGCGGCCGTGAATGGGGAGCCGATGGGCCTCGGCCGCTTTGTGGACTGGGTGATCGGCGGCCGGTTTCAAGACGCATTGCAATGGGCCGCCTGGCTCCATGACCCAACGCGCTACGGAATCGTCGGCCGTCTCTTCTTGAACAACTGGGGATGGCCGAATCTGTTCCTCGCCGGCATCGGCTTCCTCACTCTTATCCGCCGCCAGAGAAAAGCGGCCGTAATTTTGGCGTCTGCCTGGTTTGGCTTCGCCTTTTACGCCCTCAACTACTACGTGCCCGACCTGGCCGTCTTCCTCATCCCCGCTCAACTCGTCATCGCTGTGGTCTGGGCTGCCGGGGTGGCGGCGATCCTGCAAACATTCCTGTCCCGACTGAAACAAGCCGGCTTCCGGGCCGCCATCGCCCTTCTCCTGCTGCTGGCGAGCACCATTCCCACGCTGTTCCTTACGGTAGAGCATTGGCCCGCCATCGATCAATCCGGGGAAGAGAAATTGACGCAGTGGGGCCGTGCGGTGTTGAACCTGCCGTTGGCACAGGGGGCGGTCATCCTGGCGGACAGCGAAAAGATCGCCCCGTTATTCTACTTGCAGCAAGCAGAAGGCGTGCGTCCCGACCTGGACATCATGGTGCTGCCGGATGAGGCGGCGTATCGGGCCGAACTCGACGCGCGCCTGGCGGCGGGCCGGCCGTTGTATCTGGCCCGCTTTCTGCCCGGCCTGGAGGGCGTCTATCATCTGCGCTCAGTTGGCCCGTTGACTGAAGTGAGCCGGAGCCCGCTAACCACGCTGCCGGACACGGCCGTGCCGGTGCGAATCGATTTTGGCAGCGTGCAGTTGATAGGGGTCGCGCTGGAACCGGAAGCGGCCGTCGATCCCACACAGACGGCCGTCACCCTTTACTGGCAGGCGAAAGAGTCGGTCAGCGATATTCTCCACGTGACCCTCCGCCTGGGCGACGAGACAACCCCCGCCCAGCACCCGGCCAACAATTATTATCCCACCGTCGCCTGGGAACCGGGGGAAATTGTGCCTGATTTTCACCTGCTGCCCCGGCCTCTACTGCCCCGCCCCCAAACGATGCCCATCCAGGTTGCGCTGGCCCCCCCCTTCACCGCCCCAGAAAAGCTTGAGTGGCAAACCCTCGCCACGATGGAGGCGCCGGCGGCCGGACAGATTGATCTCGCCCATGTTTTGCGGATGGCGGTCGGGCCTATTTTGCTCAGCGGCGTTGATTTCCCGGCTAAGGCTCGCCCGCAGGCAGATGTCCCAGTTACCTTGTCCGGCTATGGAGACGACCCGGCGCAATTGATCCTTCGTCTGGAAACGGCCGGCCCGCCATCCTCCCTGGATGCAAAGCAAGTCGGGATCGACCCGGAATTTCTTTCTCCCTTTACCTTCGCCCAGCGCCTGACGGCGGCCGTTCCCCCCGGCCGTTACCAGATTACGGCCGTCCATCCGGATGGCGCAAGTACGTGCGGCTGGCTCGCGCCGCCGACCGCCGGCTGCGTGCTGGGCGAGATCGAAGTCAGCGGCGTGCCCCTGCCCGCCGGCGCTACCAACTTCGAGGACAAGATGGCGCTCCTCTCACTCCACCTCCCAGACACTCACCTCCAACCCGGCGGGCAACTGCAAGTAGAGCTAACCTGGCAAGGACTCGCGCCGATGAATGAAGATTACACTATCTTCGTCCAGGTGCTGGACGCGCAGGATCGGATCGTGGGCCAGGTGGACGCCTGGCCGGTGCAGGGCACCTACCCGACCAGCCAATGGCCGCCCGGCGAAACAATTACGGACCCTCACCTGGTGCCCCTGGCAGATGACCTGCCCCCGGGACCATACCGGCTTCAGGTAGGCGCTTATCTGCTCAGCACGTTGCGCCGCCTCCCCGTCCTTGATGAATCCGGAACGCCGGTTGATGATAAGGTATTGGTGCCGGGCCTCGTCGTCCCCTGAGTTGCCCCGCCGTTTATAATGTGAGTATCAGACGCTTCAATGATTCTAATGAATAGAGACTGGCACTCTCCGTGCGCCTGTCTCCAATCTCAAAACAGGGGTATGGGCGTTCACGAATTCAATGAGGTGATAGCACAGTTATGGCAGCAGTTTCGGAACCACTCCCCGCTCGCTATTGGCACAGGCTCCCGGACGGCCGTGTTCAATGCGATCTATGCCCCCGCTACTGCCGCCTTAAAGACGGGCAACGGGGCCTCTGCTTTGTCCGGGCCTGCCAGGAGGGCCAGATCGTGCTCACCACCTACGGCCGATCCAGCGGCTTCTGCATTGACCCGATTGGGAAAAAACCACTCAATCACTTCCTGCCAGGCACACCGGTGCTCTCCTTCGGCACAGCTGGCTGCAATCTGGCGTGCAAGTTCTGCCAAAATTGGGACATCAGCAAATCACGGCAGATTGACACACTGGCAGACGCGGCCTCGCCTCAAACCATCGCCCGCGCTGCCCAGAAACTGGGCTGCCGGAGTGTGGCCTTCACTTACAACGATCCGGTCATCTTCCTCGAATACGCAGTGGACGTGGCCCAGGCGTGCCATGCGTTGGGCATCAAGACCGTGGCCGTGACGGCCGGTTACATTTGCGATGAGCCGCGGGTCGAATTCTACCGCCATATGGATGCGGCAAACGTCGATCTCAAAGGGTTTACCGATGCCTTCTACCGGCAGTTGTGTGCCGGGCATTTGCAGCCGGTGCTGGACACATTGCGCTATCTCAAGCAGGAGACGGCCGTATGGGTTGAGATCACGACGCTGCTCATCCCCGGCCACAACGACTCCCCCCAAGAGATTAATGCGATGACTCGATGGATGGTAGAGCACCTGGGGCCAGACGTCCCGTTACACTTCACCGCTTTCCACCCGGATTACAAAATGCTCGCCACGCCCCCTACGCCGCCTGCCACGCTGACCCAGGCCCGCGAGATCGCCCTTAAGAACGGCGTCCGCTACGCTTACACTGGCAATGTCTACGACGAACAGGGCGGCAGCACCTACTGCCACCAATGCGGGGAGAAGCTCATCGGTCGTGATTGGTATCGTCTGACCCGCTGGCGCTTAACTGAAGACGGCCGCTGCGCTTCATGCGGAACCCCTTGCCCAGGCGTGTTTGAAAACAAGCCCGGCAACTGGGGGGCGCGCCGCCGTCCGGTGCGGCTGTCACATTTCCGGGTCTAGACAGGCAGCAGATTGGCGGTCTGGCCCGCCGCCTCAGCCCCTCTTCACTTGCAATCCGCCAGTATTTGTTGTATTATTTCAACAATTGGTATTGTTGTACTATCCCGCATAGGTTGTATCCTGTGCCCAGTCTGTACCCCGTTCTGCAATCTGGCAATGGAAACCATGGTGGCACAGAAGGTAAGCATCAAAGGCATCCGCGACGGGCTTCTCGTGACGCTCGGCGCGGATTCGTATGGGGAAGCTTTACAGCACCTGGCGGCCGAATTGAGCCGGAAACAGCGGTTCCTGGCCGGAAGCCAGGTTGTGCTGCAAGTGGATGAGCGGCCGTTACAGCAAGAGCAGGTCACTGAGATACAGACATTGTTCGAACGCCACGGTCTGACCCTGCGGACGGTACTGGCAGAACAAGAGAGCACGCGGGCGGCCGTGCGCCAGCTTGGCCTGGCCACCCGGTTGTCCGGCAGCCGCACCAACCTCTCCGGCAACATACGGCCGGAGGCAGAGGAAGAAGACAGAAACCGCACCGTTTCGCCGCACACCCGCTCTGAAGGGGTCATGTTCCGAGAAACAGTGCGCTCAGGACAATCCGTTTTCCATGAAGGGCATATCGTCGTCATCGGAGACGTGAATCCGGGCGCAGAGCTGATCGCCGGCGGCGATGTCGTGGTATGGGGACGGCTGCGCGGTCTGGTTCACGCAGGTGCACAGGGCGACGAAACGGCCGTGATTTGCGCGTTGGAACTCAGCCCGACACAGCTTCGCATCGCCAACCAGATCGCCGTCCCGCCAGACGAGCCGCAAGCCAGGGTTGTCCCGGAACGGGCCGTAATTCGTTCCGGGCGCATTGTTGCCGAGCCGTGGACGCCGCGCGATCCGCAAATACCACGTAATTGATGTCTGTTGCCGGGGCTTTAACGCCGGACACACTACATCTCCCGAAGGAGATAGCGATGAACGCACAGGTTATCACAATCACATCTGGTAAAGGAGGCGTCGGCAAGACGACGCTGACGGCCAACATCGCTTCTGCGTTGGCAATGTTGGGCAAAAAGGTCGTGGCGATTGACGCGGATATTGGCCTGCGCAATCTCGATGTCATCATGGGGTTGGAAAATCGCATCGTCTACGATCTGGTCGATGTGGTCGAAGGGCGCTGCCGGCTGCGACAGGCGATGATTAAGGACAAACGGCAACCTGAGCTGTACCTGATCCCGGCGGCGCAGACGCGGGACAAGATGGCCGTCAGCCCCAGCGATATGGTTTTGGTCTGCGATCAGCTTCGTCAGGAAATGGATTACGTTCTCATCGACTCGCCCGCCGGCATCGAGCGCGGTTTCCGCAACGCGATTGCCCCGGCCGACAAGGTGATCGTGGTGACCAACCCCGAAATTTCGGCCGTGCGCGATGCGGACCGCATCATCGGCCTGATTGAAGCAGAAGAAAAAGGGCCGGGACAACTGCTCATTAACCGTATTAAGCCGGACATGGTGGCGCGCGGCGACATGCTCTCCGTGGAAGACATTCTCGATGTGCTGGCAATTGAGCTAATCGGTGTGATCCCGGAAGATGAACGTATTTTGATTTCATCCAACCAGGGGATGCCGGTCGCCATGACCAGCACCAATGGGGCCAGCGCCAGTCACGCTTTTGGTAACATCGCCCGGCGGCTGGAAGGGGAAGAGGTGCCATTCCTCGATTTGACGGCCGGCAGCGGCTTTTTGAACCGCCTGCGGGGCTGGGTGGGAGGACGCTAGCGAAGCAGGGTTGCCCTGACAGCGTCAGCAGCAAGGAGAAGCCATGAGTTGGGTCGGGCGATTGTTCGGAAAGCAGGAAACGAGCAGCAAGGTAGCAAAACAACGGCTGCAAATGGTCTTGATTCATGACCGCAGCGATGTCTCACCCGGGTTGATTGAGTTGATCAAGGATGACATCATTGAGGTCATCACCAGGCGTCTGGCGATTGATCCGGAGAATGTGGTGATCAACCTGACGCAGTCTGCCCGCGAAAGCCGTCTGGTGGCGGAGATCCCCCTGGCAAACGGCCGCAAACGGAATTAAGTGCCCTGGCCGGAAATGTATCCCTGTTTGGAGACAGGTTAACTGGAGATTAGCAATCTCACATCTCCAGTCTCAGCCGCCGTGCCGTAGGTTCGTCAAACACCCCCGAATCATCTAAAATTGATCGCTATGATCTCTAGCACCTCTGTCTGGCGGCACTTTGACATCTGGTTGACGGCCGCCGTCTTACTTTTAACTGCATACGGCATCCTCATGATCCGCAGTGCAGTCACGGGCGCGCCGGCGCTTGAGCCGCTGCCCGCTCTGCAAGTACGTTGGGCCATCCTGGGCGTGATCACGATGATGGCAATGGCCGCCATTGATTACCGCTACCTGACCTCAGCACACTGGTACATTTATGGCGGGTTTGTCCTATCCCTTATTTTCGTGGCCGCCGCGGGCCAGATCAACAACGAGGCCCGCCGCTGGATCCAAATTACGTCCACGATTCAGTTACAGCCTTCGGAGTTCGGCCGTGTCCTGCTGGCGGTCACGTTCGCCCAGTTCCTGGCGGATCGGCGCGACAAAACCAACCACTTTTCCAACACGCTAGTCACACTCGTCTACGTGGGGATCCCGGTCATGCTCATTTTTATCCAGCCTGATCTGGGGATGTCCATCCTTTTCCTCGTCGTCTGGTTTGTCATGATATGGCTGGCCGGTCTGCCCCTCTCCCACTTCATCACCCTGGCCATCGTGGGGATCGTAGGCATAGCGCTGGTCTATCCCAACCTGGCCGATTACCAACGGAATCGCATTACCACCTTCCTCAATCCGGCAGAGGCCGACGCCGAAAGCATATTCAATATCGAACAGGCGCTCATCAGCATCGGCTCCGGCGGGCTGTGGGGCAAAGGATACCTGCAAGGAACCCAGAGCCAGCTTGGCTTCCTCCGCGTCCAGCACACCGACTTCATCTTCTCCGTTGTCACAGAAGAGATGGGGCTGGTCTTCGGGTCACTCTTCGTCCTGGCTCTCATGGGCTTTATCCTGCTGCGCATTTTGCGCGTGGCGATGATCAGCCCTGATCCGGCGGGGAAATATATGTGCGCCGGCATTGCCGCCATCCTGTTCTTCCAGACCGTCGTGAGCGTCGGGATGAATGTGCGGGTGCTGCCCGTGACCGGCCTTACGCTGCCCTTTGTCAGCTACGGCGGCAGTTCGCTCATCACCCTTTTCATGGCCATCGGCGTGGTGCAATCCGTGCTGATGCGTCACCGCAAGCAGGAATTCGGCTAACCAGGAACCAATCGCCGGCGACCGGCAATTCAATCATCTCCCAATAGGACCATATCTCCATGAGTGTTCGCGTTCGTTTTGCCCCAAGTCCAACCGGGTATTTGCACATCGGCAGTGCCAGGACCGCTTTATTCAACTGGATGTTCGCACGCCGGCATGGCGGCCGTTTCATCTTGCGCATCGAAGATACCGACCAGAAACGCTCCGTCCCCGGCGCCATCCAGGCCGCCCTGGACGCCCTCCACTGGCTTGGCCTGGATTGGGATGAGGGGCCGGATTGCGGCGGCGATTACGGGCCGTACATCCAGACAGAACGGGCTGATTTGTACCGCAAGTGGGCGTACTGGCTGGTAGAACAGGGGCTCGCATACCATTGTTACTGCACCCCGAATGAGTTGGCCGAGATGCGCAAAGCACAGATGGCGTCCCGGCAGCCGCTGGGCTACGATCGCCGCTGCCGCTTCTTAACGCCGAAACAACGAGCAGCCAAGGAAGCGGCCGGATTGAGCCATGTCGTTCGCTTCAAGATGCCGCTGGAGGGGGTGACCGTTATTTCAGACGCCATTCGCGGCGACATCACTTATGAGAACAGCCAGATCACTGACGCCGTCTTGCTCAAGTCGGATGGTCTTCCCACCTACCACCTGGCCAACGTAGTGGATGACCATTTCATGGAAATCACCCACATCCTGCGTGCGGACGAATGGATCAACACCGCGCCGCTGCACATCAACCTGTACCACGCCTTTGGCTGGGAGCCGCCCGCTTATGCTCACCTTTCCCTGGTCATGAATCCCAGCGGCAAGGGCAAGTTAAGCAAACGCACCCAAGCCTTCACTGACGCAGGCCAGCAGGTTTTGGTCAAGGTAGAAGAGTTTCGTGATGCCGGCTATCTGCCGCAGGCGGTCATAAACTTCCTGGCCAATGTAGGCTGGTCGTTCGGCGATGACCGGGAAAAGTTCGACATCGAGGAGGCAATTCCCCGGTTCAGGCTGGAAGATATCAACCCGGCTCCTTCGCGGCTGCCGTACAGCAAGTTAGACTGGCTCAACAACCTTTATATTCAAGAAATGGCGCCGCAGGCATTGGCACAGGCCGTGAAGCCTTATCTGGATGCTGCCGGATATGAAATTGATTCGGCCACGTTGGAGCTGCTGGCGCCGGCCATGAGTAAGCGGCTCAAACGCCTTTCGGATGCAGTAGAATTCCTCCGCGCGCTGTTTGAAGAGGTCGCATTGACACTCACGGCCGATGACCTCGTCCACAAACATCTACCCCACGAGGCGGCGCTGAACGGACTCCAGCAGGCGCGGGAGCTGGTGCGTACGGCCGATCCATTTGACCTGAACACCCTCAGCAAGGGTCTCTATCAAATTGGCGAGCGCGTCACCAGCAATGGCAAAGCAGGCCCGTTCCTGGGTAAGATGCGGCTGGCAGTCACGTGGCACAAAGTCTCCCCACCCCTATTTGAATCCATTCTCGTCCTCGGCCGTGCTCGTGTGCTGGACAGATTAGACCGGGTAATCGCATTGTTCGAGGCATGATCACACTTGCTGCTCACGCCGGCACATGATAAAATTTCTGTACCTTGCGGGATAGTTTAACGGTAGAACCGCGGACTCTGAATCCGTTAGTCCTGGTTCGAATCCAGGTCCCGCAGCCATCATCACAGCCACCCAGCAGAGGGTGGCTTTGTTGTTTCATCATGGAGTTGCTTCCAGTTTGTGGCCGACGGGGGTAAAATTGAGCCGTGTCTATATAGATTTGGGGACGACGTCCCCTTATTGATTCGCGGAGTAGGAGCTAATAATGCAGGCAAATGGGAATGCACGTGATGTCGTTATTCTCGGCGCGGCGCGGACGCCGGGAGGCAAGTTGATGGGGGCGCTGGGGAGCTTGAGCGCGACGGATTTAGGGGCCGTGGCGGTAAGAGCGGCCGTGTCTCGTTCCGGCATTGACCCTGGCAGCGTCTACGAAGTGATTATGGGCAACGTCGTTTCAGCCGGAGTGGGACAGGCCCCGGCACGGCAGGCGGCTCTGCGCGGCGGCTTGCCGGACACTGTGGGCGCGGCCGCCATCAACAAAGTGTGTGGTTCCGGCCTCAAGGCGGTCATGGTAGCCGCCAACGGCATCATCGCTGGCGAAGCGGATGTGTTTGTGGCCGGCGGCATGGAAAGTATGTCGAATGCGCCTTACTTGCTGCCCAGAGTGCGCCAGGGGCTGCGCTACGGGCACGGCCAGGTGCAGGATTCGCTGTTACAGGATGGGTTGTGGTGCTCGTTCCAGGAATGGCCGATGGGCAACGCGGCCGAATTCATCGCCCGGCAGTTTGAAGTAACGCGCCAGGAAATGGATGAGTTTGCCTTACGCAGCCATGAACGCGCGGCCGCGGCTACCGCTAACGGGCAATTTAAAGATGAAGTCGTGCCGGTTGAGGTGAAAGGACGCAAGGGAACGGCCGTGGTCACCACGGACGAACCCATCCGGGCCAGGTTCGACGACGGCAGCTACGAACTCACCACCAGCCTGACGCAGTTGGCTAAGCTGCGGCCGGCGTTTGAACAAGACGGCCAGGTGACGGCCGGCAATGCGCCGGGCCTCAATGACGGAGCGGCCGCGTTGGTGATGACGACGCGCGCTGAAGCGGAGCAGCAGGGATTGAAGCCGATGGCACGCGTTGTCGGTTACACACTTGCGGCCGTTGACCCGCAGTGGCTTTTCGCCGCCCCGGCCCGCGCCATACCTCGCCTGCTGGAGCGAATCGGTTGGACATTAGCCGATGTAGACCTCATTGAGCTAAATGAAGCTTTTGCCGCGCAGGCATTGGCAAACGGAGTTGAACTCGTCCAAAATGGATTTGATTGGGATTGGGATAAAGTCAATGTCAATGGCGGGGCCATTGCGCTTGGCCACCCTGTCGGGGCCAGTGGCGCCCGCATCCTGGTGACGCTCCTTTACGCGCTGCGCAATCGTGGCCTCCAACGCGGTGTGGCTTCCCTATGCCTGGGCGGCGGCGAGGCGGTTGCCCTGGCCGTTGAACTAGAAGCGTGATGCACGCATGGCCCAATCCTGTAGGGAAAGTGGGAAGCGCAGCAATTCTATCATGTGACAGACGGGGCGGGAAACCGCAATTTGAGGGGGCCTGTTTCTGAGAAACAAAGGAATATTTACCTCCGTTTCTCGGCCGATTCCTGGGCAAACTTGACATTTGAGCATGGTTGGCTATAAATGATCTAAGTTGAATGATACATCCTCGTATACATTCCCCCGAATTCTGTGATTTCATGAGTTAACGTTTTTTGGCGTTCACAAGATCATAGGCGAAAGCGGGTTTAGCGTCTTGTAAATATGCATGATGGTCTGCATGCGAACAAGTGCAAGGCAATCGCCTGAGCGTTTGGTGGTTCGTGATACCGGTTTCAATCGTCGTTTCCACAGCGGCCGCCAAGATTCTCAGTTATAGAAGGACAAGGACCGTTATTCAGATGCAAAAAACACAACAATTTACTGGCTTGGCCATGCCTGTCTTCACAGCCTTTGGCTGGGCAGGCGAAGAAGCAGCAATCAGCTACGCCCTTTCTCAGTTAGAGATGTTCATCAGCCAGGTACACGACAACTTACCCCATTCTGCGCTGGGATTATTGCCTCATTACGGCATCGATCAGGCGAGTCAGAGCGTTTATCTGGCTGCAAACGAAGAATTGGCCCGTGACGGCTACATTGCGTTCTATGCCCGGCCGATGAGCTTTGAGATTCAGCTCGCCCTCAGAGACAAGGCTGTTTTGGAGAAGGGGCTGGAGGCAGCGGAGAAGAATCCGGCGCTTTGTCATCGGATGATTACGGAATTGGGGACTGACTGGTCTCTGCGCGTCCAGCAAATGCAGGTAGACGCTGAATCGGGAGAAGCGTTACATTATCAAGATCTGTTCAAGGACAATGTAACCAATCTCAACGAAGAAACGGCCGTCGCCATCTTAAGCAAGGCTCGCTATCTGAACGGCGAGGCGCAATGGGTGACTCCTCTATTCATCAGCAAACGCTTTTCCTCCGAACAGGCCGCCGCCATGGGCACGGCCGTCGTCGAGGTCATGACGGAGCATGTCACTGCTCTGCTGCAAGTATTCCGGTTCCTGACCGGCCGCAGCGTGAAAAAGCCGGCCGCCAGAAAGAAAGCGAAAACGAAAAGCGCCAAGAAGGAACCAGCCGTCGAGCCGGTTTTCCCGGAAGCGGACGTTGTGGAAGGATTCACCCACATCACTGAGCTAAGACCCCTCCATCTCCGCCGTGGCTTCATCAATCTGACACCCAAGCATTGGCCCTTTTTCGCCATTAACTCCCGCACAGAAACGCGGCCGGTCACCGTCTATTACGAAGGCGTGTATGATAAGGATTGTTCTGTGTGGCGTCTGGTACCGAGCGAACAGGCCCGTCTGGTGCTCAGTCCTGTCGTCCACCGCTGGTTTGAGGACAATTTCAGTGCCGGTGATAAAATTCAGGTGACAGCACGAAAACTCAGCGACGCTGAAATTCAAATCTCATTGAAGCCGGCAGACTGACCTTTAAGGATTAGTCGAGGCCGTCGTCTTAGCCGGTGGGCCTTGCTGGCAGGATTGTTATCCCCCACAACTTCTCGTCGCCAGTGGGGTTTCTTGCTTTGGGGACATCTCTACTCTTATTGATACGGGTGCCGCCCATTTACCTGTATTGGACTGACTTATGGCGCGTACGAAGATAGTAGCTACCATAGGGCCGGCATCCAGCCATCCGGAAACTATCCGCAAGATGTTGGCAGCCGGAATGACGGTTGCCCGCGTTAACTTCTCGCACGGCGATCACGAGTCCCATACCAACACAGTCCACATGCTACGGCAAATAGCGACCGAAGAAGGTAAGGTGTTGGCGATTATGGGGGACTTGCAGGGGCCGAAAATCCGGCTGGGCCACATCAAGGCAAGCGGTATTCCCCTGGCTGTCGGCGATGAAGTGGTTTTTACGCCACGGCGAGGCCAGCCGGCGATGATTCACCTCCCCCACCCCGACTTGATCGCGGTCATCCAACCGGGCGCCAGGCTTGTCATCGGCGATGGCGAAGTTGAATTTGAGGTCGTTGAAAAACAAAAAGATACGATCCGCTGCGTCGTGACGGTGGCAGGTCTGTTAGAGTCGCGCAAGGGAGTTAATGCGCCAGGCACTGACCTGGGTATTTCCAGCATGACAGAAAAGGATCGAACCGACCTGGAATTGATTTGCCGGCTGGAACTAGATTATGTGGCTCTCTCTTTTGTGCGCTCGGCCGCTGATGTGCGAGAACTGCGCCGGTTGACCACCGCCAACGGTTATGACATTCCCATTATTGCCAAGATTGAAAAGAAAGAAGCTATCGAACACCTGCAAGAGATCCGGGATGCGGCCGACGGGATGATGGTGGCCCGCGGTGACCTGGGCATTGAAGTACCACCAGAGGAAGTCCCTATCCTGCAAAAGCAGATCATCCACTGCTGCAACGAAACGGGCAAGCCGGTCATCACAGCCACACAAATGTTGCAGTCTATGGTGAACCACCCCCGCCCAACCCGCGCCGAGGCAAGCGATGTGGCCAATGCCATTCTGGACGGAACCGACGCGGTGATGCTTTCCGGCGAAACAGCCTCTGGTAAGTTTCCGGTAGAAGCGGTCATGATGATGCAGCAGATCAGCGAGATCACCGAGCGGTCTTTTCCTTACGAAGTTTGGCGCAGCCGGCGGCAGCTTGCACTCGACGGGCCGGCCAATGTAGCCGAGGCCATTAGCGCAGCTTGCTGTGATGTGGCGGAACAGGTAGGCGCCAGGGTAATTGTAAGCACCACCATGTCCGGCTACACGGCGCAGCAGATTGCAAAACACCGCCCGCCAACGGCCGTGATGGCCGTCTCACCGTTGCCCAGAACCCAACGCCGTCTGGCGCTGGTGTGGGGCGTGGATTGTTTGCTGGTCTCCAACTTCAGCAGTACCGATGAAATGTTGAAGCAAGCCGTCGAGTCCATGCAGCAGTTCGGCCTTAGTAAAGGCGACAAAATCGTCATCACGGCCGGCGTTCCCTTTGGCACAAGGGGCAAGACCAATCTCATCCAGGTGCATGAAATCACACCAACGTCCTCTTGAATTTGACACCGATTAGCGTACTATTACGATAGTCTGCAATGAAATCCCCTGATGAGGTGGAGCATTGAGTATGGCAGTACAAGCACAGATAGCTGAAGTCGTCCGAGATGAACCCATTTGGGTCCCCCCTCCTGTCAAAAGCATAGATGACACAGGCTTGACCCATGGGTTTTTGCAGGACCTGGCCCTCAAGGTCATGTACTTTCGAGGACAGGTAACCGGTCATCAAATCGCTGAACTGATGCACCTCCCGTTTCAGACAGTCGTAAACCCCATCATGGACTTCTTAAAACGGGAGCAAATGTGCGAAGTCAAAGGCTCCGGGGGCTTAGGGGAAGCCACCTACCAATACACCATCACCCAAAAGGGAGCCGCCAGAGCGCGAGAGAAGCTGGAGCATTCCACCTATTCCGGCCCTGCCCCGGTTCCCTGGGACAGCTACGTCACTGCCATCAAAGTTCAGGGAGGGAAGCAGCTCCGGGTGAGCCCGGCTGATATGGAAAAGGCCCTGTCCCATCTGGTGCTGGAAGAGTCTGTGTTCTCCAAGATCGGCCCGGCGGTGAATTCGGGAAAGTCTATCTTCCTCTACGGCCCTCCCGGCAATGGCAAAACAACAATCGCTGAGAGTATCGGCCGCATGGTGTTGAAGCACGACATCTACATTCCCTACGCCGTAGAAGTGGATGGGCAGGTCATCAAAGTGTATGACGAAATCAACCATGAGGCTGTCCCGGACCTGGTGCCGCGGAGCACAGGCGTGTTAGGGGCGCGAAAGAAGGATGCTCGCTGGATTCGCATCAAGCGTCCGGTGATCATGGTAGGCGGCGAATTGACGCTTGAAGGGCTGGAGTTGGTTTATGACCCCACCAATAAGTTCTATGAAGCCCCTTTCCAGATGAAAGCCAACGGCGGCATGTTCCTGATTGATGATTTTGGCCGGCAGCAAATTCGGCCGCGCGACCTGCTCAACCGCTGGATCGTGCCCATGGAAAAGAACATTGACTTCCTCTCGCTGCACACTGGACGCAAGCTGGAAGTCCCATTTGAAGTGCTGATCGTCTTCTCCACCAACTTGCCGCCGCGTGACCTGGTGGATGAGGCGTTCCTGCGCCGCATTCGTCACAAGATTGAAGTCACCTCGCCCACATTTGAAGGGTACCGCGAGATTTTTCGGCGAGTAGCCAAAGCGCGTGGCATTCCTTACGAGGAACAGGCCGTACGCTACTTGCTGCAAGAATATTACATTAACCGGAAATTCAAGCTGCGCGCCAACCATCCCCGCGATCTACTGGATCAGTTGTTGGACATCGCCGACTATTTGGATGTGGAACCCAGGCTGACGAAGGAATTGCTGGATCGGGCGGCCGATTCTTATTTTGTAAAACTGTGACCAGGCACGGCCGCCTGCCGGATGATCGCCAGATACCCTGGTTGTCCGCGCAGCACCCTCTCATTATTGGACACCGTGGGGCCAGCGCATACGCCCCAGAGAATACGTTAGCTGCTTTTGAACTGGCTGTTTCCCAGGGAGCGGACGGCATTGAACTGGATGTCCGGCTTTCGGCCGATGGCTGGCCTGTCATTTCCCACGATCCCCGGGTGGACCGGGTGACAGCCGGAACGGGCACTGTTTCCGCCTTCACCGCAGCCCAACTGCGAGCGTTCGAACTTGGCAATGGGCAGACCATGCCCATGTTGGGTGACGTGTTTGACTTATTGGGACCGCGCGTTCTTTACAACATCGAACTCAAGGATTTTGGCTGGCGTGACCGGGGCACAGAAGCGGCCGTGGCCAGTTGCGTCAAATCATACCGATTAGAGGACAGGGTGTTGATCTCCTCATTTAATCCGCTGTCAATCCGGCGCGCCCACCGATATTTACCCCATATCCCGTTGGCGCTGATCCATTTCCCCGGCTGGAAGCAAATAAACACCCTGTTCCGCGGCGGCGCGGCCAATCACCCCCACTTCTCGCTGGTGAATGAGACGTACATGGCGTGGGCATACAGCCGGAACTACCGCGTTCACGCCTGGACTGTGGACGACCCTGGAGAAGCGCGTCGTCTGGTGAGCCTGGGTGTGCATGGGATCATTACCAACAAGCCGGATGTGATTCGGCAAAGCCTGCAACAAGCGTCTTGAGGCACATGGCCTAAGCCCAAACACAGGAGGGTTTTATGAAGGTCAAAATTATCCTCAATCCATATGCCAATCGCTGGGGGGCTGGGGAGCGGCGCGCCGAAGTGGAAGCCGCGTGCGCCGCGGCCGGCCTTGCTTACGATATCACCGTCACCAGCGGGCCGGGACAAGGGAGACAGGCGGCGCAACAAGCGGCGCAACAGGCAGCGTATGACGCCGTTGTGGCCGCCGGCGGGGACGGCACGCTGGGGGAGGTGATCAATGGGCTGATCACGGCCGCGCAGGATGGGCCGACCATCCCGTTTGGGGTGATTCCCATCGGCACTGCCAATGATTTTGGCGATATGACTGAACTCCCCCGCGATGTGGCCGCGGCCGTGCAGGTCATTGCCGCCGGCAAAACACGCCAGATAGATGCGGGACGGGTTAAGCTGCTGGACGGCACCCACTATTTCGACAATAACAGCGCACTGGCGATGGAGCCGATGGTCACATTGGAAAACATCAAGATGACCCGGCTGTCTGGCAATTTGCGCTACATCACGGCCCTGGTACGCGCGTTGATCAAGCTAAAGGCGTGGCAGATGCGCGTTATCTGGGATGATGGCGATTTCAAGGGGCCGGCATACCTGCTCTCTGTGTGCAACACTCCCCGCACTGGCGGGGTGTTCCTCATGGCCCCGGGGGCGCTGATGGATGACGGGCTGCTCGACTTCGTCCTGGTTCCTGAAGTCTCCAAAGGGACGCTGCTGGCATTGCTGGGCCGCCTTTTCAAAGGCACCCACGTGGCGCACCCACAGGTACATTTTGAACGAACGACTCACCTCCGGGTGGAGAGCCAACCCGGCACGCCCATCCACGTGGATGGCGAGATCATTTCAGAGGCAGAGACGTCGCTGGAATACCGGGTGCTCCCCGGCAAGATCACCCTGCTGACGCCCTGAGAAAGCGATTTCGACCCCATTTGGGCGGCCGTTCACCGCTGCTACTGATAAATAATGACAACCGGCTGGGGAAACAATACCGACATGACCCATTCCGGCGACATGAGCGGATCGTCGCCATGCGTCGGGAACAGCTTAAATCCCCCATACTCAAAGCCAGGCTCGGTTGCATACTGGTTGTAGTTCAAAATCTTAGGCCCCGGCGGGCCGAACCCATCCCCATCAATGACAAGCTCTACAAAAGGATACGGCTGGATCAATTCCTTGTCAGGAAGCATCCGGTCAGCAAACTGGTGCAGAATCAGCACGCGGTTCAGACCGATCTCATATCCGATGCCGTTCATGTTGGCCTGGATTTCATTGATCTGACTGGCATAAAGCTGGCCGAGATTGACGGACGGTACCTGTTCATCATTCATGGTGAATTCAGGATCAATGGCCAAGTTAACATGGGGCTGGTAAAGCAAATACCGGACACGGTTAAACTCATCCATTACGTTGGCCCGGCCCGGTTGGATGTCGAGGATTACCGCCACTCCTTGCGCTCTAGCGGCCGCCACCCACTCTTCGATCACAGCCAGTTCCACATGATGCCGATAGTCAGGCGGATAGGCATTGGCCACGGTAGTAACCATGTGGTAGCCGGGGAGCACCGTTCGTGAGGGCGATAGCGCCTGGTAAGCAGCAACATCTCGCCGCAGCATGCGCAGCGTCTGGTCGCGTGATTGATTGCCCAAAATGCCAAGCCCCCCTCCCAACGGGCTGCCATAGTAAGTGACCAGGCGGAACTTATCCAGGAAGCCCTGCGGCTGGCCGGGGACGAGGTTGAGGTCGTAGATGCCGCCTGTGGCGGGGGGCGGCGGTGACTGCGGAGTATCCGTCCCCGGCGGCGGGTTGGTCGGCACGGCCGTTGCTGCGGGCGTATTCGTGGGAATCGGCGTTGGGGTCATGGTCGGTGTGGTGGTGGGGGTGAGGGACGGTGTGGGGGAAGCTGTCGGCGTGTGCGTTGCTGTAGGTGAGGCCGTAGGCGTGGCGCTGGGCGTGTCCGTGGGCACAGCTGTGGGCACAGCCGGGGGCCGGAGCGTGTTCGCAGGCGACGGATCCAAAGTGGCAGCAACCGGGGGATCAACAGCAGCTGTGGGCACGCTGGCAATTGAAGCCAGCGTCGGCACCGGCCTGGGCGTCACGGGGGTCCAGCTGCCACTGACCACAGCGATCAGCACGCCGGCCAGGCTCGTGACCCCGATGAGCACGAGAATGAGGAGCGGTCGGTTCTTGATAATTGCCTCCTGGCTATGATTGCACGGCCGCAGCCTGCGATTCCGCCTGCATCTGTTGGTACAGTTTGAATAGATTCGCCCGATGAAGGTCCGTAACCAGCCCGTTTAAAGGAATGCGCGACTTGCCACACTGCTCGATGTCAATCTCTTGCAACGCGGCCGCCGGCTTCCCACTGGCGATTAGCGCACCCACCATTTCCTTGATCAGCCGCAAATAAGTCAGGTCTTCGCGAATGGTTGGCCCCATCGCGCCCCGCAGGATTACTTCCCCATGCCCTTGAACCAGAAACTGAGGGGCCATCTCACGCACGACCGTTAAAGAGCGGACCAGGTCTTCGTAACTCCCGTCAAAAAAGGTAGGTACCGGCATGGCATTGTCTGATGCAAACAGGATGCCGTGACTGGGGATGTGCACGCTGATCAAATCGGGACTGTGCCCCGGCATATGATGTAAGCGCACGCTCTTGCCGCCGAGATGCAGCGTGAGCGTACCTTCCTCAAAAACCAGGGTCGGCAAGACGATTTCGACGCCATTTAATTCCGGTGATTGCTCCTGCGCCTTCGCCAACCCCTTACGGCCAACTGTATCCAGCATGCGCCGGCACAGCGCGTGGCTGACCACCTGGGCCTCCGGGAACAGGTGAGTACCCTGGGTATGATCCGCGTGATAATGGGTGGTGATGACATAGCGCACAGGGTAGCCAAGCCGTTGTTCCAGGAACGCTTGAATGGCCTGGGTTTCTTCAGGATAAAAGAGGGTATCAATAAGGATGGCTCCCTCATCGGTCAAGATAGCGCCAGCCGTCACCCCCGCATATGACTGGCTTGTAAAAACGTAAACGTCGTCAGCAATACGCTCACGAACCATGCACTTCCATTACCTCGTCAAGAGCTAGTTATTGGATGTGTTGGGAAACAAAAACCCCTGACGTGCATCAGGGGCCAAAAACCCTCTCGGTGCGAAGGCCCTGTTCCCATTCTAAAAAGAGAATCAGGCCCCGCCATGCCGTGTGAACTTCTACTGCTTGAACCTGCATGTGCAGGTGGGAATCTTTTCGCGAGGACTCTGCCTTGCCTGACGGCTACTACATCCCCTCTGCGCATTTTTGATCCCCTTTTGGGTGGCGTTGGCTCAACATAAAAGCCCATCACGCACACAGCAGGGATGCGCGGATACTAGCACAGTCATTTGCCGCAGGCAAGAAAAATAGGGACGCTTAGGCAGGTACAATAGGGATATAGACCTGGCGATTAGGAGTCCCCGTCTCAAAACAAGAAACATACTGAGCGTTCTGAGAAATCGTTCGGAACAGCTTCTCAGGATTCGAAAACCATGAACTGTGAATCATGTTCCATCACGGGTCACGGGTTACAGGTTACGGAATACGGATTACGAAACACGGATAACCAAAGTGCTGAGTAAATTACGAATGTTCCCATAGCATACGCTGCTGGCGCTAGCCGCATCATCAAGCTGAGATATAATCAAACACCTGTATGGTTATGAAACGAATCATTTTCCTTGGGCTTCTGCCCGTTCTACTGCTGGGGGCGTGCCGTCAAACTGCAACCCCGCCGGCCCAGAACTTAATCGAGACCGCAACGCCAACGACATCCCCCCTTCCGACAGAATCGCCACCTGAACCAACTGAGACGCCGGTGCGAGAGGATGCCAGCGGGATCGGCCGCGCCTTCTTCCGGGCCTGGGAAGGGCGCGATTACCTGGGCATGTACAGTCTACTCTCGCCGCAAAGCCAGGCGCTGGTGGACAGTCGTTCGTTCGTGGAACGATATGAAGAGGCAATGACAACGGCCGCCGTGCAGGCAATCCACACGCAGCCGCTGGCCATGCTCCAAGAAGACGATCACGCCGAGTTCAGTGCGCGCGTCACATGGGAGACGGCCGTAGTCGGCGACATCACGCGCGATTACACAGTGCCGATGGTCTACAACCAGGGGCGCTGGGGCATTGTCTGGGATGAGGGCCTCATTCTGCCTGAACTGGCCGGCGGTTACCGCCTGTTCATGGATTACCGGATCCCGGCGCGGGCCAATATCTACGACATCAATGGCCTCGCACTTGCCTATCAAGGCACCATCATCGGCCTGGGCGTTATTCCGGGCCAGATTGAAGATGAGGAAGGGTTGCTCAACGCCCTCAGCCCGGTGCTAAACTTAACCCCGGAAGAGATCAAGCAAATCTACGCGCCCGCCCTGCCCGACTGGTATTGGCCGCTGGGCGAAATCTCCGAAGAGAGGATGCAGCAATACGCCACCAGTTTGCGGCCGTATTTCGGCGCAGGCCTGGCCCAACCCACTACCCGCCTGGCCCGTCTGTATACCGACGCCGGCATTGCCGCCCATATCATCGGCTACACCGGCTTTATCCCGGCCGAAGAAGAGGCAGCCTATCGGGCAAAGGGATACCGCGGGGACGAACTCGTGGGGCGGTCAAACCTGGAAGCATGGGGCGAAGATTACCTGAACGGGGAACGCGGCGGGACGCTGACCGTCGTTGGCCCTAGCGGCGAGTACATCACCACCATTCAGGAAGCGGAACCGCAGCAGGCGCGCAGCCTGTACACAACAATTGATCGGGACTTCCAGGCCACGATCGAGCAGGTGCTGGCCGAGGCCATCACCACCCACCCATCGGGCGAGGCAGGGGCCATCATCGTCATGGACGTGCATACCGGGGCAATCCGAGCGATGGCCAGCTATCCGTCGTTCAACCCCATCATTTTTGATGCCTTGCGCCAGGAATCGGCGGCTGAACTGGGAGCGGTATTAAGCGATCCCGGACAACCGCTGATCAACCGGGCCACCCAGGGGGCGTACCCGCCTGGCTCACTCTTTAAGATCGTCACCATCTCGGCCGCGCTCAACAGCGGACTTTACACGCCCGATACCCTGTACACCAGCACCGGCTCCTGGAACCGGCTGGGCGACAGTTACATCAAATACGACTGGCTCGAAGGGGGGCATGGCACCATCAGCCTGCGCCAGGCGCTCGTCGTGTCCTGCAATACCTGTTTCTATGACGTGGGGTATAACCTGGACGAACTGGACCCAAATCTACTGCCCCTGACCGCGCGCCAGATGGGATTGGGTTCCCTGACGGGCATCCAGATTGAGGAAACCCCCGGGTTGATTCCCAGCCCGGAGTGGAAAATCGCCAATGAGGGCGAAGGCTGGGCGCGCGGCGACGCCGTCAATATGGCGATTGGGCAAGGGTTTGTGCAGGTTACTCCGCTGCAATTCGTTGACTTGATCGCGGCCATTGCCAATGGGGGCACGCTTTACCAACCCACACTGGTTGACCGCATCGGGGCCGGCGGGGGTGCGCCGGAGGAACAATGGCCGGTCAAGGTGCGCGGCGAACTTCCCCTGTCGCCGGAAAATCTGGCGGTCATTCAGGATAGCTTATGGAACGTGGCTAACAGCCGCGCCGGGACGGCCGCTCACCGATTTGTCGGGCTGCCGGTCCCCGTGGCCGGGAAGACTGGCACCGCAGAAGCGCCGCCCGGCGAGCCACACGCCTGGTTTGCTGGTTACGCCCCAGCAGCGCCATACACACTGGCAAACGGAACCGTCATCGAAGAGCCGGAAATTGCGATTGTGGTAGTGGTGGAGCACGCAGGCGAAGGATCGGCCGTCGCTGCCCCCATCTTCCGCCGCGTTGTGGAACGGTATTACGGCATTACGCCAGTGGCCCCTTTCCCCTGGCAGTAATGAACCCATTTGTGAACAATCTGCAAGCCAAATGAGCAAGAAAAAGAAAGATAAGAAGAAAAAGTGGCGCAAGGCAGTCAAGCGAGCAATGCGCGAAGCCACAGAACGGGAAGCTCTCGCCCGTTACAGCAATGGGGAGCACTCCTTCAACTATCGTTGGGAACATGTCAAGGCAGTTGTCACCCTGGCTGTCAAACTGGCGCAGTTGGTAGGCGCCGATGTGGAAGTGGTTGAAGCGGCCGCCTGGCTGCACGATGTGCGCAAAGAGAAGAAAGATGAGCATCCCAAAGAAGGGGCGCAGTTCGCCCGCGCCCTTCTGCCCCAAACCGACTTCCCGCCAGAGAAGATCGAGCACGTGGCGAAGGCGATCGAGAATCACATGGGGCTGTGGCGCGATGAGCCGTTAACTGACCTGGAATCCATGGTGTTGTGGGATGCTGATAAATTGGCGAAGATCGGCCTGACGGCCGCGTTTCATTGGACAGGAGGCGCGCTGGCAGGGAGCACGAAACACCAGATGTCAGACCTGATCGCCCGCGCCCGGGACGCCGGCTGGCAGCGAAAAACAGTGGCCAGCATGCACACAAAACCGGCCCGGCGCGCTGCCAAGGCCCGCCTGAAAGCATACAAACGGCTGTGGGACACGCTTGAAGGGGAACTACGCGGCGATGACCTGGTCAACGAGTGAGAATGAGCAAAAGCGGCACATTCAGCTTGGGAAGCTAACGTTCATTCTTGTAAAAAAACTCAGTCACAACCGGATGCACAAATCCGTCCCGGAACAACGTTTGCCATTCCCAGGTAATGTCCCATCCTCCTCCCGCTTGATTGGCCAGCAGCCAGTAGCTAAAAGCCAGGAAGTACGGCTCAGCATTCCGCATATACCGGTACTGAGCAGAAATAAGCTCTGTTTCCAGGTTACGGTCCAGGCTGTATGACCCCCCTTCTGTCCCGATGATGGGCAGGGAACGGCCGAGATGGCTGCGGATGATTTCATCGTACTTGCGAAAGAGGAGGAAACCCTCAGGGTCATCCAACGGCCGTGTGCCATGATAGTTGTGAACCGCCAGCCACGCATGGTTCAGCAAGTGCAGGTCGTCATTGTAAGCTAATGCCCGCAGCGTTCGATCGAGGAAGTCGTAATGGTCATACGCCCCGCCGGGACTGAATGCGCCAATGCCGGGTAAGCCGCCACCGCTAATCACCTGGCGTGCCGCCGCCGCCCAAGCCACCGCATATTGGTTGGGATTGGCAAAGCCGGTATTGTTCTCCAGATTAACATTTGGTTCGTTGTAAAGCTGGTAATAGTAGACCCCTCTGGCCCTGTAGTGAGTCACCATCGCCGTAATATTGCCGTCATAAGGCAGCAAGGCGGAACGATACAGGCGCATCACGGGCATGATGCCGGCAGCCACTAGCCGATCAACCAGGTAATCATTGCGGCCGATGTCGGCGCCATCATTCAAGAACACGACCCACTTGATGTGCATACGAACCAATTCCCCCACAAACCGGTCCACCACGCCCGGATCCTGGCTCATGGTAGGAATCCAATGCATGCCCCACCCATTGTCGCCCGGCGGAGTCGGAAACGCCTGATACGGGATCACTTCGCTGTAGCTGTATTGGTCAATGGGTTTAATCACCGGCGTGGCCGTGGGAAACACAAGGGGGGTGGCGGTCGGCGTGTTGGTAGGCGTTGATGTGGGCGTAACCGGCGTATTGGTGGGGATGGGCCAAGGCGTCCCGGTCGGGCCTGGCTTTCCCCGCGGCTTCGTGGGGGTGGCGGTGGGGTGCAGGGCCGTGGGCACTGGCGTGAAAGTCGGGGGGACGCCCACCGCAGATACCGCCGGCAGCTTGGCCGCAACAGCACGGGTGGGCAGATGCAGCCCCTGCTCCTGACAGCCCGCCAGACCCAGTACCAGGAATATCAGCCAGTAACGAAGAATTCGCAAACGCCTCTCACCTAGCGATAAAGGTCGAGTGATTTCGGCCGCACCAGGTCTGATGCTTTGCCGTCAGCCGCGGGTAGATTTAACCCGCGAATGAGGACAACCGGCTGCCCTTCGCCCGCCTGTCCCATCAGCAATCCGGCGGCGGCGGCGATTTCGTCAGCCACGCCCACGCCGGTGTGTTGCAGGGTATAGCCGAACAGGTCGTGCTCGCCGCGCCGATCCCACAACGCGGGCAGCCCGGCAACGCCGATGGCCACACCTACAGTACCCAACCGAAACGGCCGTCCGTGACTGTCGCTGATGACGACGCCCACGTCCACTCCCAGGCGAGTCTGAATCGCCCGGCGGATGCGTGCAGCCGAACCGTCCGGGTCGCAGGGCAGGAGCAAGACCGTCTCCTCCTGGCCCGGTTGGGCGACATTGGAACGGTCAATGCCCGCATTGGCGCTGGTGAAGCCCAGCTTATGGCGCACAATGAGCACACCCGGTTTCATGCGTGAAATCTCCTCGCTCTCCTGCAAAATCAGTTCCACCAGCCGCGGGTCTTTGTCTGTCTCGGCAGCCACCTGTTGAGCGCGCGTGCTGGGAACTACATCAGCCAGGTTCACCTGGCGCCCTTCAGCCTTGGAGATGATTTTCTGGGCGATAGCGAGGATGTCTCCGTCTCGGAGGGCGATGGCGGCCGCTTCCAGCGCAGTCAGAATTAATTGTGCCACGTCATCGCCGGTCCGCACATGGGGAATTTGGGGGATGGCGGCCAGCGTCAGTCGGGAAGTCATATGCCGGGGGAACGCGGGGCGTGAACCGGGGAGCGTTCTCTTTCACACTCCATGCTCAGATGCCCGTGATGCGGATGCCCGCGCTCTTGACTTTGTAAATGATGTTTACGGCGATGAGGACAGAAGTAAGCCCCTCAACCACAGAAGCATTTTGCAGCGCGCCAGCATTGATGCCGCGCAGTCCGGCATCCTGGCACAACTGCATCACGATCGCTTTATCCGCCTTCTTGTTGCCGCATATCAGCACATCGCAATTCATCTGGTGGTCCAGGTCCAGCAAGTGATGGGCACCGATGTTTTGGAACGCGGCGACGACACGAGTGGCCTCCCCCACCTGTTCCTGCGCCTCCTCTGCGGCCGATTTTCCGCTGGGCAGCCGCTGCACACGGGCCGCCTTTTCGCCGGTCGGTGCAACCACGGTCACCAGCAGCTTACCGGCCAACGCCTCTTTGACTGTGTCCAGGGTTGGTTTCTGCGCCGCGTAGGGCACGGAAAGGACGACCAGTTTAGCTTGTTGCGCGGCCGAGAGGTTATCCGTGCCTGAAATCGCGGCGCCGGGCAGTCTCGCCTGCATATCGGCCGCTGCGCGCGCCCCTTTCTCTGCCAGCCGGGAGCCGATGATGATTTCATGGCCGGCGGCCGCCCACCGATAGCCCAATCCAAAACCTTCATTCCCTGTTCCACCTAGAACTGCAATCTTCAATGTTCACTCCTTCCAAAATTTCCCTCTGTTAAACTACTTTGTTTTCAATCAATCGCTTACTCCCCGCCCGAAAAAACTAATCGATAATGCTCTACTTCCGGGAAAGGATCATAAAAATGATGCAACAGAGCCTTCCATTCTTGATATTCCGATGACCCCCGAAATCCCTCTGTATGATCTTCTACCGTTTCCCAGCGCACGAGCAAAATGTACCGATTGTCTATTTCCAGGCATTTTTGTAACTCGTGGGATTGATACCCCTTCATGCTGGAAATGATGGTTTGCGCCTGGGCAAATGCTGCTTCAAATTCGTTTTGCTGTCCGGGTTTAACATCCAGAATGGCCACTTCGAAAATCGAGGTTGCTAGCATTACGCGCTCAACTGCTCAAACCGCTGCCACACTTCGGCCGCCAATTCTCGACTACGGGCAGTGATATCCGCCTCGTCCAACGTCAGCAGTTGTCGATCTCGCATCAATACCTTGCCATTCACAATCGTGGTTGTCACCACACTAGCCTCAAAGCCGAAGATGATGTGCCAGGGCAAATTGCCGGCTGTCAGCGGCGTCGTCGGGTGATAATCCACGAAGATGATATCGGCCGCGGCCCCTACAGCCAGTTCGCCCAGGGGCAATTCGGGCCAGAAGATGCGAGCCAGGGCCGCATTATTGTAGATGGCCATCTGCACAATGTCCATGCCGTTCGCCCGACGGGGGTCGCGGTGAACTTGTTTATGCATGAAATACGCCGCTTTCCACTCAGCCCACATATTGTTGCTGAACCCATCGTTACCCAAGCACACGGGAATGCCTAGCCGCATCATCCCTTCGATATCGGCCGCCCCGACCGCATTGTTCATATTGCTGCGCGGCTGGTGCGTTACCCAGGCGCCGGTTTGGAGCAAAAGCGCCATCTCCGCCGGGTCAACGTGAACGCAATGCGCCACGATGCTCTTCGGCCCCAGAATGCCTGCATCGGCCAGGCGGTCGATGACGCGCTTGCCGTATTTGTGCAGCGAATCATACTCGTCCGCCTCATGCTCGGCCGCATGGATGTGGAAGCCGATGCCCAGGTCTTTGGCGGCCGCTACGCAATCAGCCAGTGTTTCATCGCCAAGCGACAGGGAAGCATGCAGGCCGAAAGTCCCTGCCAGCAAATTGCTCTCCCGCTCCTGCAGCGAATGGAGGTAACGGACGTTTTCATCAATGCCGGCCTGCGCCCCCTCCGGCCCATTTCGATCCGTCACCTCATAGCAAAGGGCCGCGCGAACGCCCGCCGCCTCGACGGCGTCGGTAATCTGATCCAGGGAGTTATTGATGGCGATGGGGCTGGCATGGTGATCAATGAGCGTGGTCGTGCCATGCTTGACGGCGTCTACCAGGCCGACCAGCGCACTGTACGTCACGTCCACATCCAACAAAGCACGATCTAACCGCCACCACAGCCGCTCCAGGATGTCCGGAAAATCCTTCATGGGCGGACCGGGGATGGCCATGCCGCGGGCAAATGCGCCGTAGAAATGCGTGTGGGCGCAGATATTACCGGGCATGACAAGCTGACCGTTGGCGTCTAGCTGCTCCACATCCGGATACTTACTAATCAGCGCAGTGCTGTCACCCAGGTCAGCAATACGGCCGTCTTTTATGAGCAACCCGCCGTTCTCGATGATTTCATTAGGCGACCCCCATGTGACCAGTCGGCCGTTCGTGATCAATGTCTCAGATACTGGCTTTTCGTCCATAACCACTGATTCTAACCCTCCATGCACGGCTGACAACTATGAATTGAATTAAAAACAACACTGACGGCCGTGATTTTAACGAGATTCTTCTTGACAGCACTTTCTCATCCGTTACACTTCGGAGGTAAGAATATCACAATTAATCGCATCTATTAAGACGGATGTGTAAATTTGTTTTTTAAGGAGCGAAATGATGGCTAAACCATTAGCAGTGACTGATGCAACATTCCAGCAGGAGATTCTCGATTCCGAGAAGCCGGCTCTGGTTGATTTTTGGGCAGACTGGTGCGGCCCCTGCCGTATGATTGCACCGTCCGTAGAGCAGATCGCGGAAGAGTACAGCGATGTACTGAAGGTGGCCAAAGTGGACGTGGATGACAATCCGGCGATCCCTGGCCGGTACGGCATCGTGGGCATTCCCACCCTCATGTTGTTCAAGGGCGGTCAGGTGGTCGCGCGCATCACCGGTGCGCTGCCAAAAGACCGCATTCTGGCTCAGGTTCTGCCTCACCTAGACAAAGCTGCTGCCTAAGCACCGACTTTGGATTATCAAGTTTGAAGCGCCCGCCCTCTTAAGAGACCGGGCGTTTTTTTGTGTTACCCAGGGAAAGATGTGATGATTGAAATTGCCATTATGGTGGAAGGGCAGAATGGCTTGAACTGGGCACGGTGGAAGCGTATCGGCACGGCCGTTGAGGAGTTAGGATTTACCGGCCTTTACCGCTCTGACCATTACACCAACGCCAATCCGCCAGACAAGGACTCGCTGGAATTGTGGGTGTCGCTCACCTGGCTGGCCAGCCACACGAAGCGAATTGAATTCGGGCCACTGGTCTCCCCCGTTTCCTTCCGCCATCCGACGATGACAGCACGCATGGCCAGCGCTGTAGACGATTTATCCGGCGGCCGCCTCACTCTAGGGCTGGGCGCGGGCTGGCAGGAACGGGAGCATACCAATTACGGCTGGGAACTGCTGGACGTGCCCGACCGTTTCGCCCGCTTCCAGGAAGGATTGGAGATCATCACCCGGCTGCTGCACAGCGGCAAGCCGGTGAATTTTCAGGGGGATTATTACCGGCTAGACGAAGCTGTTTTGCTGCCCCGCCCGCAACGGCCGGGCGGGCCGCCCATCCTCATCGGCGGCAACGGGAAAAAGCGCACACTGCCTTTGGCGGCGAAGTACGCCCAGGAGTGGAACGGCGTATACATCCCGGGGGAGCGGTTTGCTGAATTGAGCCACCGCCTGAATGATCTGCTGGAAGAAAACGGCCGTTCCCCCAGCGACGTGCGCCGCTCCCTGATGACCCGCGTGGAGATAGGGGACGAGGCCCAACTGGCGGCCAAATTCAGCCACACCAGCCTCTCGCTGGACGAACTACGCCAGCGCGGGCTGATTTTGGGAACCGCCTCCCACATCGTAGATCAACTGGGCCAGCTAGAAGAGGCAGGCGTGCAGCGCGTCATGCTGCAATGGCTTAACCTGGACGATTTGGATGGGCTAGAAGCCCTGGCTCACGCCGTGCTCTCCCAGCTCGGTTGACGCAAACAAAAAACGCCCACCAAGTGAAAATCCCAACCTGGCAGGCGCTTTAACAAATCGCGTTACGCGTTCTCATTGTTGGTCGGCGGCTTTTCGGCCGGGGCTAACTGTTCAGCCAGCTTGCCCAGCCCTTCACTGAGCCATTGCAGCCCCTGAACCACCCCTTCGCGCGCTTTGCGGCTGATCTCGCCCGTCTCCACCCGCTCCTTGACCTGTGACGCTTCTTCTTTCACCCGCGCCGCCGCCTGACTTTCCTTCGCCTCGCGGATCATCTTATCCACTTCATCCACGAAGGATTTCATCCCCTCACGAATCTCAACTTCCACGCGCTGTTTTTCTTCGCTGTTCCAGGCGGTGCGTAACGTATCGGCAAGCTGCCGGCCCAGGTTTTTCAATTCAGTGGCGATATCCCTGCTCGTCTCTGCTTTGGCCGCCTCTTCCTCCACCGGAATTTCCACTCTCAACCGTTCTTTAATCTCATCTACGCTGGGGGTCTGTTCCTCGCTCATTAGATGTCACTCCTCACTCAATTCAGTGTTTGATATTCACACCTCCTCTACGTCTGCAAGTAGGGATGGTTGCACTGACCTCTATTTATGAATCTGAGAAGCGGCGTAAAGACCAGTTATCCATGAACCAGCCATTGTTCATCAGTCCATACCGATTACGGAAGCCGGCGCCCAGGCGAATAACTTGTCCTTTGTTCACGGCAAAAGTGTGCGTGAATGTATTCCGCTGGCCGAAGGTGGGCAAGAACCAGTCGCTTCCGCCGAGGCTGTTAACAAACCGCACTTCGCCGGAGTAGGGATCTGGCGCCCATATCTTTTGCCCATCGCTTGTATATCCGTTCACCAGATCGGGGAATATATTGATCTCAAACAGGTAGGTTCCCGGTTCCAGGTATACCTCTGTCATCAATGCCACATTGATCGCCCAATATCCTTTGAAAATCTTAACCGTATACCAGCCGTCCCACACGAAGAGCGGCCGCTCATGAGGAGGTAGCGCGTCCGCCGGCAGCACGCGTGTTTCCGGGCGCAAAAAGTAATCGTCAGGCGGAGCGACAAAGGGATTGGTTCCCCCGTCCCACTCGAAGAACCATTGGTTGGGTAACTGCAACTCGCTCACCCCATCCTGGTTGTACCACCCTTCCTCAAAAGAGGGGTTGGGCAAGAGATTGTCACCGAGCGTTGGTTCCGGCGTCGAGGTGGACGTCGGTGGGGGAGCGGGCGTATCTGTAGCTGGAGGCGCGGGATCTGTGGCAGTAGGCGTGGGGGTGCTTGTCGGCGTCGGTGGAATAGGGGTGAGGGTGGGAGCGCTCGTCGCCGTCGGGACAAGTGTATTGGTGGGCGGTACTGGCGTTGAAGTAGGCGTTGGGGTGGGCGTCGGTGACGGAGGGGGTGTACTTGTCGGCGTGGGGATGTCGGGAGGCGAGAGGGTCCACGTGGGAGGAATGGCAGCCACGGCCGTTGCGGGACGTGTGCTCAAATCTACCGTCGACGCCAGGGGCATCAGCGTCGGCAGTTCCAGGGAAGCCGTCGGCTGACAGCCAATCAATGTAAAGGCGAAACCCGATCCAACCAGCAGGAAAGCCCAGGAGCAGAAACGATGAAGAGATCGGAGTCTGTACACGGGTAGCAATGCCCTCCTCGTTGACAGGATTGTTGGAGAAACAACCCCTTTTCATCTGGCTGCGGGATCTCCCGGCACACACTGAAACAGTTCATGCCGAAAACCTACTGCCGCCAGCAGGCATTGTATGCGCCCCCTGTCCAACGGGCAAACCGGGCCACCTTAACAGGAATCTTTATGCTGGCACAAAACTTTAAGATTGAATGGATTGACGGCCGTAGCGTCCGACATCTATAATGGGGTTATCAATTTGCCATATCGCCTCGGACAATCAAAAGGTGGGCAGGCAAATAAGCGGTCACCGAATCTCCAATAGCGAGCCTGTATGCTTCGATAGAGTAGGTAATGATCCGAAGCCAACATCTGTCATAGGCCGCCAAGAGATTCAACAAAATACCCCCGCCCAACCCCTGCCCGCAAGGACGCCTTTTGACCCTCGTCCGGGGCGTTTTTTTGTTTAGTGCACTCCCGATTCAGGGGAAACAGAAATTTGAGGGTGGCCCCGAATTTTATTTCAGTCGGGCCACCAGCTCCACCAGGTCATCCACGAGCGCCCCGCGTGCGGCCGCGTCTATCTCCTCAACCCTCAACAGGCAATCTTTGACATATGATCGCAGAAAAAGGCTCGATGCATTCTGCAAGGCAGCGCGGACCGCATTGAGCTGCTGCACAATTTCGCGGCAATCGCGATCCTCATCAAGCATCTTCTGCACGCCGCGCAACTGTCCTTCAATGCGTCGCAATCGAAGCTGCATGTCCGCTTTGAGGGCCGGCGATGGTGTGTTCATCAAGTGATCCCCTTCTCCGGGCAGGCAAACTGCCTGCCTAGCAACCACTCACTCAAGAAAAAGGACTGCCTGGGGGAGGGGTCGCTGCACGCCCGGAAACGCGCGCGGGCCCGTTAACGGCCACTGCCCCAATCCGTTTGCGGGTATTCTTGCTGCCGCAGGAAGGGCAGGCCTGCGTTTCACTAGACTGTGACATCCTCAACCGCCTGTCAAACGATTGGCCACAGTCACGGCAAAGGAACAAATATGTCGGCATGAATTCTTACCCCCAATACCCAGTCATCAGAAAAGCGTGATTGATATACTATGGGGGAGTATAGTATTGAGAAAGCTCTCTGTCAAGCCGGAAGCGGTTTCAATCTGGACGAGTTTGCCTCACGGATAAGCGCCCGCGCCAACACTAGTGTCGGGTCAACCATCACCACGCCGTCTATCTGCCGTTCGCGGAGGGCCAGGGGAATTTCCGTGCAGCCCAGAATGACGGCTTCTGCCCCTTGCTGCTGTAAGGCGCGCACCCCGCGCAATAATCCCTCCCTGGCCTGGTGCGTGGCTTGTCCTCGCGCCTTGATGCCGTACTTTCGGTCGTAAATAGCTGGGTGAATGGTCCGGGTCTGCAGGTGCAGGTCAGGAACCAGCACGGTGAACCCGGCCGGCTCCAGCAAGTCAGGATAAAGGCGGAACTTATACGTGCCGGTGGTAGAAAGAACGCCAACGCGCTGAAGGGTGGGATATTGCTGGCGTAAAAATCGGGCCGTCTCGGCGATCATGTGCAAGAACTGAATCTGGCTCCCTGCAGCTTGCAGCTGCTCCTGCACCAGGCCGAAGATGGCTGGGGCATGGGCTGTGTTGCATGGGATCGCAACCACGGCCGCGCCGGCCCGTTCCAATGTTTGGAGTTGGCGGAAGATGGCGTAGGCGGGGTTCACGGCCGTCTCGCCCAACAAAAACTCCGTCCGATCCGGGATCTTGCACGGCCGTGACAGGCTGATCACCGTCAAGTGATCCTGATCCTTCTCCGCGGCCGTTTGGTCCAGGATTTTTCCCAGCAAATCCAGGCCGGCAAACGGCCCGGCTCCGGCCACCACGCCGATGACCTTCGCCGTGCTTTCGTCAGCCATCCGTTCCTTTTACTGACAGAGACAAAAGACAGAGCTAGAAATTTACCCTCTTGCCCTGTCTCTGTTGCTATTCTCCGGCCCCCTCACACCCAGAACGCCTTCTCCAGATCGGTAAACTCTTCCACCGGGCCATCAAACATGTTGCGGCCAAGCTCCAGAACATACACATAATCGGCAATCTTCAATGCCTGCCGGATTTCTTGGTCCACCAGAATGATCGTTTTGCTCTCTTTGTCGCGCAGGTCAACCAGCATCTGGTACACTTCCTCGCTGAGCAGCTTGGCCAAACCGGCCGTCGGCTCATCCACCAGCACCACTTTGGGGTCGGTCATCAATGTGCGACCCAATTCGACCATCCGCTGCTGCCCGCCGGAAAGTTCCCCGGCAAGCTGACGCCGCTTCTCTCTGAGGGTAGGAAACCGTTCGTAGTTTTCCTCCATTTTTTGCCGTATTCGGACTTTATCCTTGCGGAAAGTATAAGCGCCCATCATCAGGTTTTCTTCCACCGACATGAATTTGAAGATGCCGGTATGCTGCGGGATGTAGGCCAGCCCCATGTTGATCAGCTCATGGGTCGGCGTGCCGACGACGTCTCGCCCATCAATGATGACCCGGCCCGCATGGGGGGTCAGGAAGCCGTAAATCGCCTTGAGTAAGGTGGATTTACCCACGCCGTTGGCGCCCAACACGGTGGTTAATTTACCTCGTTCGGCGTCCAGATTGACGCCCTGGAGGATATGCAGGTCTGGGTAATAGCCGGCGTACAAGTCTAGCACGCGCAACATCATGTCTTCTGGATTACGGCCGTTTCCCGCCCCGCTCATCTCATTATCCAACTCACTCATCTTCATCCTCTCCCAGATACGCCTCAATCACCACCGGGTCTTGTCGCACCTCATCCGGTTCCCCATCGGCAATCAACGAGCCAAAATTCAGCACCAACAGCCGCTTGCTCACCGCAAAAATCGCCCCCATATCATGGCTAATCAACAACACCGCCTTGCCGTCCTCATACACCCTGTTGATATACTCATAAATGGTTTCTTGTAGCTTAGGGTGAACGCCGGCAAACGGCTCGTCCAAAATGATAAAGTCCGGGTCCAACATCAACAGCCGCCCTAACTCCAACAACTTCTGTTGGCCGCCGGAAAGGCTACGGCCGTATTCGCCAATCAAATGCTCCACCGTCAAAAACTTCAAAATCTCGTACGCCTTATCTTCAATCTCAGTCCGGTTCGCCGCCGGATTCAGCGCCAGCGCCGGAACCAGCATATTTTCCATCACCGTCATCCGCCGGAACGCCCGCGTCACCTGAAAGGTACGGCCGATTCCCCGCCGCGCCACCTGGTAAGGCGGCAGCCCGTCAATCCGCTCCCGATTTAGAAAAATCGCGCCCCCCGTCGGCGTATAAACGCCGTCAATCAGATTCGTCAACGTCGTCTTGCCCGCCCCATTCGGCCCAATCAGGCCGACAATGGAGGGCGCGGTTACCGTCACCGATACATCGTTGACCGCCTGTAAACCGCCGAAATTTTTACTCACATTCTGCAATTCAAGCGTCTTGTCATTTCCATTATTGTTCATCGGGCCGCCTCCGTTTTCGCCGTTTCACTCGCTTGGTTGCGTTTCGCCACCGTCGCCTTCCGCGCTTCCGCGCTTCCGCTCAACCGCTCAAACACCGGGTAAAGCAAGCCATTCCGCGCAAACCGCAGCGTCAGCATCAGTAGCAAGCCAAACAGCACAAAACGCCAGGTGCCAAACTGGATCCGCTCCGTTGCTGGGATGCCGATATTCACCAACGCATTCACCGCCCAAGACGGCAGGAAAATCTCCCGCAACAATTCCAGTGAAATATGCAACACAAAGGCCCCTATCGCCGCGCCCGCCAAAATCTCCAGGCTGCCGATAACAGCCATCGCAATCACCGTACTCATAATTAATAATTCGATATTAGTCGGCGTGATGATCGTAACTGTGTGATAAAACGTGGCTCCGGCCATCCCTGCCAACATGCTGGTGATGACGAACAACATAATTTTGTACCGTACCACATCCACGCCCATCGCCGCCGCTGCTTCCTGATCTTCCCGGATCGCCCGCCAAAACATGCCAAAGCGCGAATTAGACAACACATACATCAAAGTCAGGCTGCCCACGAACAGCAACAACATCACATAGTAATCGCCAAACCCGCGTCCCACTGGAAAAAGGCGCGCCAATTGCAACCCATTGGAACCTTCCGTGTATTGAAACTCCGTCACCAGCACAATACGGAAAATCTCCGAAAAGGCGATGGTGAACAGGGCCAGGTACGCGCGCCGCAACGGCAGGCATAAGACGCCAATGACGAATCCGACTAAACCGGCCATCAACGTTCCGATAATGATGCCAGGAATAGGCGGCACGCCATAATCGCGCCCCAGCAGGCCAGACGTATAGGCCCCAATGGCCATAAAGGCCATGCTGGCAAAGGAAAATTGCCCGCCTACGCCGGCCAACAGCGCCCAACTAGACGCCATAATCGCCAGGAAATACGCCTCTGTCACCACGCCGATGCGGAAATCATTCCCCAAAGCGACCGGCGCCAGCACCCCCAGGTATAACAGGATGCCAACGGGGAACGTTTGCCGGAAGGGGAAACGCGGCGCCCAGCCTATAATCAAACTGCTTATCAGCGCCAAAACCAGGCTTTCCACCAGGACAAAAACCAACTGCCCCACATTCAAGGGCAACTGGAGGAATACGTTGGTGACAAAGAACAGAAGAATGCCTGCCACCCCACCGCTGCCGGTCGCCAGCCAAAGGTTGCCGCGCTGACTATCAACACGCAAATAACCAGCCACCGCGCCAATCAGACCGTAGCGAACCAATGCGAACAGTAGCATAATCAAAAACAGTATCGAGGGCGAATCCGGTATCTTTGACAAGAACGCGGCCGCTACCGACTCGACCAGCGCCGAAAGCATGACCGCCCCGTAAGCGGCCGGTATCAAGATGCTGAGTAAGGCCAATTGCCACTTTTGGTAATCGTAACGAGAAGTTGAAGATTGTAGCGTCGCCATTTTACGACTCCTTCCTGCCAAATAGACCGGTGGGCCGGAACAGGAGCATCAAAGCAAAGATGACCAGTCCAAACGCTGCCTTGTAGGCCAATCCGCGCGAGGGGTCGGGGAAGCAAGCCGTTCCCATCGCCTCCACCAGGCCAATAATCAGGCCGCCCAATAGCGCGCCCGGCACGGACCCCAGGCCGCCCAATACGATGATGACGAAGGAACGGCCGGCCGCCTCCGCGCCAATCCAGGGAACCCAGGAGAAGATAGGCACTAATGTTGCCCCGGACATACCCGCCAGCATGGTGCCGATGCCGAAAGCAAGCGTGTTCATGTTCAATGGGTTCACCCCGGCAACGGCCGCCGCCTGCTTGTCCATGGAAACGGCCCGCAGCGCGCGCCCGACCCAGGTGCGATTTAAAAAGAGCAGCAACGCTCCAATTAGAATCACAGAAGCGCCGGCGGCGATCAGACGGTCGGCCACCAGACGCAGCGGCCCCAGTTCCAGGCCGCCCAGCAGCCACGGCCCCAGGGTAATAATGCCAATTTCCGGCAAGTATCCGGCTGCTTTCTGCGGAAACGGCCCCACAATGGAAAGGGTGGTATTTTCCAACAAAAAGGCCAGTCCAAATGTAACCAGGATGGCGTATTCGCCAGGGCGTTCGATTTTTCCAAGGTGCATGGGGCGTAAAAATAACGGCTCGAATATGAATCCCAAAATGGCCGTACCAACGCCGGCGACCAGGATGCCCCACAAGGGACTGACAGGCACACCGGCGCTATCGGCCATCCATTTAAGGAAGAAGAAGGACAGAAAACCGCCGATCATGTAATGTTGCCCATGCGCGAAACTGATGACGCCCTGAATGCCATAAATGAGCGTCAGCCCGACAGCCATCAGGGCATAAATGAAGCCGATTTGCAGCCCGTTAGCGGTCTGGTTGATGACGTAGTTGTAGCTGGTGACGCATAAATTATCGGGGTCATAGAGGGCGAACACACGGTAGAGGACGATGGCCAGGAGGAGGGCGAGAACGGCTGTATACCGCGTACTCACCTCAGGCGTAAAATACCACAACGGAATCAATAAAATCGGCCCGCCCAGCATCCCGGCCAAAATCCCCACCACGCGCGCGCCCTCCGGGTTCAGATTTTTGTGCCGATACACATTCGGCGTGCGAATGCTGCCCAGTGTCCCCCAGACCACAAGCCAGGCGATTGTTCCCAGCAAGATCCAGATCGGTTCTATATTCTCCATAAACCTTCTCCTTCTTCCAGTCGTTAGCCACTAGTCGCTGGTTGCTAGTCGCCAGTCCTTAGCCCGCACTCTCTAGTCCACAGTCGCCAAAGCTGCATAATTTGCCAATCTATCCTGGCGAAATGGATACGTTCCCCTTATCGAACGGATCACGCTCTTATCAATGGTAATCACGCACGCTTCTTCTTTCTCGCCCAGGATGATCGGCTTTGTGTGTGCATCAACCCAGGGCGGGCAAAAGATAGAATTTCCCCACGCGCGCCCGGCGCGATTGAGGCTCAAAAAGTAAACTTGATTTTCCAATGCCCGACAAACGACAAAATGATGCCAACTTTCAAACGTGCCATCCCGCGTAAAAGCAACAGGATGTAAGATAACATCAACCTGATGCTCATCTACCAACAACTTTATCAAATCCGAAAATCGAAAATCGTAACATATGATGATGCCGAACCGAAAGCCATCCAACTCAAAAATGCCCAGTTTTCTGCCGCGAGAAAAATGGTCGCGCTCCTCTGAAGCGCCAAACTTCGCCAGATGAAGTTTGTCGTAATAAGTCAAACATTGTCCTGACGTCCCTACCACCGCCTGGGAGATGAAATATTGCCCATTCTCCAACCTGGGAAAACCATAGGAGACAGCGCAGCCAACTCGTTTGGCCAGGGCCGCCATTTCGGCAAAGGTTTCTCCCTGGAGGGGTTCGGCCAGAACGGACAACTGCTCAAATGAGGCAGTGGCATATTCGATTGTAGACAGCTCCGGTAAAACGATGAGGTTGATGCCCGGTTCCCGGCGACAGCGCGCTTCCAGAAATCGGGCCACGTTACGCACATGAACGCGCCTGTCCTCAACTGATCTTACCTGTCCGATAAGGGGCTGATAGGCCAGAATCTTCACGTTGTTTTGGCTGAGATTACCATGTTTAGATTGCGAACTCGCGGCCGCGAGTTACAAAATGTCCCCGACGCGCGTGCGCCGGGGACATTTTCTCCATTCGCCAACCCACTCTACGGCGTCGTGCCGTAGGGAATCAAGTAGGTATCGTGCGTCCAGAATGCTTCAGGATAGACAACGGCCGCATCATCCGGGTCCTGTCCGAACTCGAAATACTGCTGAATGACAACGGCCGCATCCGGCCATTGGTGCCACATCCAGGCAGGTACATCATCCGGCACAGGGCTGTTCATCCCATAGAGGAAGTAGTAGTGCCCTTGTGACAGCGTCATATCCGTTGCCTCAATGGCAGCCAGGATCGCATCCGGATCGGTTGAGCCGGCACGCTCAATGGCATCGGCCATCATGTAGACACTATCGTACGTTGCCAGGGCAAAGCTCGGCGCCGGCCGGTCGAACTGGGCGCGGTACGCTTCGTCCACTCGTTGCGTAATTTCGTTGTAGTTACTCGGCGTCAGGCCCACGCGCAGATAAGCGCAGTAATTGCCGTCGGGTACGTTGTCCCAGTATTCAGCGTTGATAGCCACCTGATTGGCGACGCAGATAGTATCTTCAGTCGGCGCCAGGCCAATTTCGGCCATCTGTTGTTCTACGTTGTAGCTCGTTTCGCCTGTTACCAGCACCATGATGGCGTCAGGCGTGCGCTCGCCTTCCTGAATACGTGTCAACACCGGCAGGAAGTCTTCTGTCCCCAACTCGACGAAGAACACGTCAGAGTCAATGCCTCGTTCGGTCATGAAATCCACCTGCGATTCAGAAGCGGGGATGCCATAATCGGTGTTCTCGGCGATGATGACGACGTATTCAAGGCCCAGCGCATCCAGCCAGTTTATCTGCTGCGAGGCCACCAGGGTAGAGGTGGGCGCGATGCGGAACACTTCGTCATACTGGGTTCCGGTAATGTTGTCGTTCCAGGTCTCGGAGAAGATGCAGGGGACGTGCCGTTCGTGGCAAACCTCGATCATGGTCAGGCCAACGGCGCTATGGTACTCGCCGACGATGGCTACTGCGCCATCTTCCGCAATCAGACGCTCGGCAACGGCCGTGCCGCGTTCCGGCAAACCTTGGGTATCCACAAAGACCAACTCAATCGGGCGACCCAACACACCACCTGCATCGTTGATCTCACCGGCTGCCAACTGGGCCGTGAACTGCATGGCAATGCCGCCGCCCACAGAACCCGGCGCAGAGAGCGGGCCGGTGGCGCCAATCACAATCGGTTCCACAGCTTCCGCTTCCGCTTCCACTTCCACCACACGAGTAACTTCAACCGCAACTTCCTCGGTGACTATCTCCGTTTCGGTGACCACACGAGTCACTTCCACCTCTTCAGTAACCGTTTCCGTCTCAGTGACCACACGAGTCACTTCTACTACCTGCTGACCACCACAGGCAACCAGGGTTAAGGATAAAACAAACAAGAATATTACCAAAAGGGGTAATCGCTTTAACATTCTCTAAACTCCTCCAAAATTACTATTCGAGCTATCATCAAAAACGGGCAGTAGTTGTTTCAATAAGCGCCTCCTTGTCAAAGATTGGAGACTAGAGATTGCCGACCAGAACAATCTCTAGTCTCCAGTTTCTATCTCACTCCAATCCAACCGCACCTGGCCCATTTCCACCACGACACGATCATTCAAACGGACAGTCGGTTGATACAACACCATATCCATATGAACGTTACAACGAACATCGCCACCATAGAAAACATTGTCCCCAATGGCCACATGCACATTGCCGCGTGCCTTTTTCTCTTCTTCGAAGTCGCCGTTGCGGCGGCTGTCTGGGTTAAGGCCAATGCCAATTTCAGCGATATTGTCGGCGTTGGGAATAGTGGTAATGATGTGACGCAGCTCGTCCGCCTGGCGGCAATCACCGCTCACGGCCGTGATCCGGCCCCCTTCTACCTGCAGCGTGATGGGGCTGTCTGGCTGGCCGACGTGGGCGATTGGGCCGTCTACAACGACCACGCCCTCGGCGGTGCCTTCGCGCGGCATCTGAGAGACTTCCCCATCCGAGAAAGCAGCTTCCAACCCAGGCTCGGTGGCAAACCCGCACTCAATAATGACCTCTTCACCGGCAATCGGCGCGCGCAGGTCAGTTCCGGCAGGCGTTGTCAGGTGGATGAATGCCGCTTCGCGCCAGACGGCCGCCAGCCGCTGGCCGTCCGCGTAAAGCGCATCGTAATCGGCGCGGGCGGCTCCTTCGGTGAAGTTATCGAGCGTGCGCATGACCATCGAAATGGTGCGCAATCGCTTTTCGTTGTACAGCCGCTTGACGGCCGTGGCATAAGTAGGTGCGCCGCAAGAACCGGTCAGCCCAATGAGGCAGTCGGCCGCTTCCAGGCCACGTTCGATGACCGGCGTGAGGTCATTCTTGCGCCCCGTCGGCCGCGTCGGCTGCATCAAAATCGTGTACTCTGCACCAACACTCTCAACCACTCCCGCTAACGCGTACACCATCTCCCTGGCCGAGTGGGGATCACAAACCAGGGCGACCTGTTCGCCCGCATTCACCGCCAGCAGCCGATGGATGATCAGCTCGGCGCTTCGTATAACGTCAATGCTGCGTGGATTCAATGCAAACCTCCAAATCAATGAGAAAGTAACAATGAACAATGAACAAAATTTCGGCCACTACTTCCGCTGTATCTCTATCCCGGAGGACCGCCCTCTTCACTGGGGCAACTCATTACTCATTGATAATTGGTAATTGGTAACTGGTAATTGTTCATTTAAATCGCTCCAGTTTCGCGCAGGGCGGCAATTCGTTCTGCAGAATATCCTAATCGCTCGCGCAGAATGGCATCCGTGTCCGCGCCAAGCGTTGGGGGAGCCAGGCGCACTGTAGCCGGCGTGTGCGAAAGCTTGGCAACCGGCCCCAGCACTTCAATGGGTCCCAATGTCGGGTGCTCAATCTGCTGTACCATTTCTCGTGCGGCGACCTGCGGATCGGCCAAAATCGTTGGAATATCGTTGATTGGCCCAACAGGGATGCCTGCCTCAACCAACAGATCCAGCCAGTATTGGGTCGGCCGCGTGCTAAATAACGCTTGCAGCAAGGGGACAAGCTCACTTCGGTGCTCGACCCGACCAGCATTGGTTTGGAAACGTGCATCCCCCCATAAATCGGGCCGGTCTGTCACTTGGCAAAAGCGCCGGTATTGCCCGTCCGATCCAATTGCCACAGCCACGAAGCCATCGGCCGTGGGGAACGTTTCGTAGGGCACAATGTTGGGATGGGCATTGCCATACCGGACCGGCTTTTCGCCGGTCGCAAAGTAGTTGTGGGCGACATTCGCCAGCCAGGCCAACTGCGAATCAAGCAAAGCGACATCAATGAACTGCCCCCGGCCAGTCCGGCTGCGATAATGCAGCGCGGCCTGAATTGCGTTAGCGGCAAACAACCCGGCCGTAATATCTACAATGGCGACCCCCACTTTGTGCGGCTCTCCGTCAGCCGGGCCGGTGATTGACATAATTCCCCCCTGGGCCTGGATCATGAAGTCATAGCCGGGGCGTTCACGGTTAGGCCCTGTTTGCCCATAACCGGTGATGGAGCAATAGATGAGGTCCGGATGCGCCTCAGCCAACGTGTCATAATCGAGGCCAAGCCGCTTCATCGTACCCAGTTTGAAATTTTCGATGAGCACGTCCGCTTCAGCCACCAGTTGTTTCAGGATCGCCTGCCCTTCGGCCGTTTTCAGATTGAGGGTCATGCTCTTTTTGTTCCGGTTCACGCTGAGGAAGTAAGCGCTCTGATCGCCAATCCAGGGAGGCCCCCATTGGCGGGTACCATCCCCGCTGTCCGGTTGCTCGATCTTGATGACTTTCGCCCCATAATCGGCCAGCAGCATGGTGCAATATGGCCCGGCCAGCACTCGGGAGAGATCAATGATTAAAATATCGTCTAACGCAGAATGATTTGGGTGTTGCATCAGGATAATGTGAATGTTCCTCAGGTAAAAGCCGCAAAAAATGGACACAACTTTGCCATCACCTCTGGAAAGAAGGGACTGTCACTTGAATAGTTACCCTCAACCAAGAGATCACGATTTCAAACGAAGGCGCTCTCTCCTGTCAGATGACGGCCGATGATCAATTTCTGAATCTGGCTGGTTCCTTCGTAAATGGTGGTTGCCAGCGCGTCGCGCAGGTGGCGTTCAACGGGGTATTCGTCGGTGTAGCCGACCGCGCCGTGTAACTGGATCGCATTCCGGGCCACGTTGACGGCCGTTTCCGTAGCCACCAATTTGGCCACCGAGGTCTCATAGGTGTTGCGGACACCTTTATTCTTGGCGTGCCCGGCGCGGTAAACGAGGTAACGGGCCGCTTCGACAGCTACGGCCATATCCGCAATCATTTCCTGCACCAACTGCCGGGCGGCAATGGGTTTACCAAAGGCGATGCGTTCTCTGGCGTAAGCGATGCTGGCATCCAGGCAGGCCTGGGCCTGTCCCACGCAGCCGGCAGCCACTCCGTAACGGCCGTTATCCAACGCGCTCATGGCGATCTTGAAGCCATCCCCTACCTGCCCCAGCAACTGTTCAGCGGGCAGGCGCACGTCTCTCAGGTTCAAATGGGCGGTGTGGGCTGAACGCAGGCCGGTTTTCCCCGACACTTTCTCCGCCTGGAAGCCGGGCGTATCGGTGGGAACCAGGAAAGCAGCCAGTCCCCGATACCCCTTGTCCGGGTCGGTCTGGGCAAAAAGCAAGCAAAGGTCCGCTTCTGTACCGCTGGAAACCCACGCCTTACGGCCGTTCAGCACCCATTCATCCCCTTCCTGCCGCGCCTGCAAATTCTGGTTGGTGGCCTCTGACCCGGCAGTGAATTCGGTGAGGGCGAAGCAGCCGAGGAGACGGCCGTGCCCCAATTCCGGCAAATAACGCGCCCTTTGTTCCCCGCTGCCCCACTGCTGAATCGCCAGCGTACAAAGCGAATTATGCACCGACAAAATCGTCCGCACTGACGAACACGCCTTGCCGATCTCTTCAAAGACAAGCGCCTCGCCAATAAAATCCGTCCCGGAGCCGCCTAATTCCGGCGGCAGCGTCGGCGTCATCAGGCCGGTGGGGGCCAGTTTTTCCAGGATGTCGCGGGGGAAAATCTCTTCCCGGTCATTGCGCGCCGCCGCCGGGGCGATATGCTCCTGGGCAAAGATACGCGCCTTGTCCCGCAATGCGATCTGGTCTGGTGATAGATCGAAGTTCATGTTCCGTGGTCCGTGTTCCGTATTCCGTGTTCCGTATTCCGTGTTCCGTGGCCCGTGTCCCGTACTCCGATTACGGATGACGGACTACGGATTACGGATGCCGGATGACGATATACAGTTTACGCTCCTTCATAACCCAACGCCTGTGAAATCTGAGCGGCCGTGGCCATCACTTTCGGGGCAAGCTCGCCAATCATCCGCTCGTGGGAAATGGTGCGCGCCGTTCCGGTGATGTTGATGGCCGCTACAACCTGGTCATGATTGTCCCAGATAGGCGCGGCCACGGCCCGCAGACCGATTTCCAACTCCTCATCATTCAGGGCATATCCCCGCCTGCGTACCTGGGCCAGGTCTGCCTCAAAGGCAGCCCGATCCACGATACTATTCGGGGTGCACGGTTCGAGCGCCTGATTGAGCCGCTGCGCCAGCTCTTCGGGGGGTAGATGGGCCAGCATCACCTTCCCCATCGAGCCGCAGTGGGCCGGGATGCGGGAGCCGATGCCCAGAACCACCCCCACAATCTGATGGTTGCGCACCCGATCCACGTACACCACATCCATGCCGTCTAGCACGCTCAGGCTGACCGTCTCGCCCACTTCTTTAGACAACTGCCGGAGATACGGCCGTGCTGCCTGCCTGAACTCAAGGCTGGACAAAGCCGTGAAACCCAGCCGCAACACTTTCAAACCAGGACGATACCTTTTCGTCGCCGGATCGCGTTCGAGATAATTCGCCGACTCCAGGGTGGAAACGATGCGGAAGGCAGTGGTCTTGTTCAGCCCGGCTGCGTCTTTTATTTCGGTCAGGGATAGCGTGGGGGTGTCATGATCAAACAAGGCAAGGACTTGCAAACCTCGCCGAAGCGACTCAATGGTGTAAGGGGATTGTGCCATATTTCTGCGCCCAATGTTTCATCAAGAGAAACATGATTTCGCCTAGCAGAATCAAGATTAGCACAAGATGAGGTAGGGGGCAAGTCAAATAGGAGAAGCGGTCGTCTCAGGGGCTATTGCCCAGGAACGGCCGTTTCAATCAGCACCGATGCCGCCAATTCGTCCAACAAAGTTAGGTCTGGGGAAAAATCAGACGCCGCCAGCAGCGCCAACTGTCCCGCCGCTTCCTGGTTATAAGCCATCATCATCTGGTTCCTGGCCGCGAAATCGTCAGGCAGCGGGGCGTGCAGGGGGATGGCGTTGAGGTTTGTGTTTTGGTCGGGTTCATACCCGCTGAACAGGATAGACGCGTCGAGAGGGAAGGAGACGAGGATGTAGAAACGGCCGTCCGCCGTAAACCCCCTGTACTCATACAACAGCGCCTCGTTGTTGGCAAAATACCCCATCTGCCCATACATGCGCAAGTCGCGGGAACCGCTGCCGTTTTGAAAAGCCAAAGTTTGCCGCCGCGTCTTCAAAATAACCGCCGCGCCTACCGGCGGCAGCGGCCAATCGGGGCGCGCCGCTTCGTAAGCGGCCACGTCGTACACTTCAATGCAGCCTACGTCCCGGCATAACCCTTCCGGCGTGAATTTGAAAAGGGTGTAGGTCATCCCGGTGTCGCCCCAGGTTTCTATCGTCGGGTAAGTTTGGTCGGCGAGACGGCCGTCCAATAAAAAGTGTATGCCGTTAAACTCCACTAAGGTTGGCGGTGGCGGAGTAGGCGTGATGGTTGGTTCCACCGTTGGTGTGGGTGAGGGCGTGGACGGGGGCGTGGAAGTTGGCGGCAGGGGCATGGTGACGATAACCGGCGTTTCTGTCGCTTCGGGCGTTTGGGTAGGGGGAACGGCCGTGGCCGATGGCAAAACAGCCGCCGTCGTTGGCGTGGGCGGCGGCGGTTCCGCCGCAGGTGTACAGCCGTCCAGAAACAGCCCGGCCAGCAGCAAAAACAGAAGCGTCATGTATGGGCTTGATGGCGCCCGGCGTGAGCGGCGGCGGCCCAGCAATCCCCCCAGAATTGCGCCTACCATGAGCAGCGGCGGCGTCAACCCGCCCCAGCAAAACAGAAACATACTGAAGTCGATCCCGCCCGCAAGAAGAGAGATGAAAGCAAGGATGGCGGCAATGAACCCGGCCAACAAAACAGCCGCCAGCCCGCCCCACACAGCCCCTTTCCAGGCAGAAGATCCGCGCTGCTCCTTGGCCGGTTGGACAGGAACCGGTTCCTCCGCCTGTTCCGGCTGCGAAACGCCCTGCAAGAAGCCGATGATCGCGCCCGGCAGCCCGCCCAGGACAAACCCGACCGCGCCCCCGGCGCTGAACGCGAACATGGTAACAAACATGACCATAATTGTGTAATCATTCGGTGGCCAGAACCAGAGTTCGGAGAGTGCATAAGCGCCAGCGACGCCGCCAAAAAGCAGGCCAACGATGATGCCGCCGGTGATGAAGCCGCGAACGGCCGTTTTCCAAGCCCTATTTTTCATACAATGCTGCCGCCTCCGTTAGATCGCTTCCACCGTTTCCCGCATGCGAATCGTCACGCCAAAAGCCAGCCCCAAAGACAACAGGTAAACCGCGCCGAAAATCGTCAGAAACCCCTTTTCCATCACGTAAACCAGAACCAAAAAGATGAGAAAGAGGGCGGCCTGAACCAAAGTCCACCGCCGCAGCGGGCGCAAAAACCCGCTGTCCGTCCCCAATTTCCGCGCCCTTTTCTCCAGCAGGAAAAAGAACAGGGCAAAAAAGAGCATCTCGACGGGCAGCATCAACTGGCTCCACCAAAGCGGCGGCGCGACGCCTTCCCAAAAGTTAATCCAGGAGGGCAAAGGCCACAAGATTTCCACCCCGTTAAACCAGATGACGAGGTCGAGCAAAATATGCATCAAAACGCCAATGCCCAAACCCAGCCCCAGATTGCCCCAACGGGGACGGCCGCTCGCCCGGGCTATCGCGTAAAAAACAACGACGATGGCCAGAACGGTGAAGAGGCTGAGCGTAAACGTACGGTGCAGCCCCTCCGTGGACGATCCGGTCAGCGTGGCGGCGGCCACCGCCAGGTTGTCGGCGTCCGGCAGCATATTGCCCAGGACGACTCCTAACGCCAGCCACTTTCGCGCTGCTGTCCATTTGCGCGTTACCACGCCAACAATGCCATGAATGCCTGCTTGCGCCATGATCATCCCCCTTTTACTTAAACAAGTTGCTCACAATAAACCCAATCACCGGCAGGCCGCAGGCCAGGAAAAGCAAAATCGCCAGGACAATCAAACAACCCTTCGAGCCGAGAAACCCCTTGTCTTCGCTGATTTCGGCGTTGGGGAAGGTTTCCTTGAGCAGCGGTTCCCGGTGGGCGGGAATCCCCCCCAGGTCGAGTTTCTGCGTTTGCCCGGCGGCCGTTTGCACGCGGGTCAGCGTCAGCGTCGTCACGTTGTTCTTCGTCTTGCGGCGCACAAAGGCGCGGCTGATATCCTCGTTGGCGATGATGCGGCTTTTGTCGCGCGACTGCAGGTCTTCGATGATGACGCGCCGGTTGGTGACGCCGATGGTCTGCCCGCTGGCATGGGTGTAGCTGGCCGTTTGCGGCTGCGGCGGGCCAATCGGCTGCCCCGGCCCGGTCGCCGAGACAGATGCCGTTTTGGTGCGTGTCATCGGGCCAAAAACGATTTCTTCGCCTGGTTCTAATTCTGTAAATTTAAATGTGTTCATTGTCATCCACTCCTGTAAGCTATCCACATTAAATTTTTAAAATTCATACAAGTACCAACGGCCGTTTCGCCGAATCAGCGTCATCGTTTCATTTTGGTCGCCATTGGGGCCGAAAGTGAAAGGGAGTTCGGCCTGATCACCGTTGATTGCCGCTTCCCCGGCGATCTGGCCAGTGGCAAACCATTCGCGGAAGGAAGCGGCCACATCGTTATCGGCCGTCATGGCGCAGATGTCGGCCGTATCGCCGTCATTTTCGCCCAGCGGGTCGCACAGCCCGGCCAGTTGGCTGAAATCCCCGGATTGCGCCGCCGCAAACACCGCTTGCAAGACGCTGGCCGGATCGGCAAAATCAACGCCTGTCATTTCCAGGGCCATTTCGCGCGGGGCCGGCCGCCAGGCGATTTCAAAGAAAGGGCCAGAGGGCAAGAGAGCGTAGGGCGTGGGCGCGCCGCCGTCGGATGGAATAAAGGTTATCTGGTACTCGTCGTTATCCAGCAAAGCCAGGTAGGCGATGGCGCTTCCGTCTGGCGACCAGGTGGGCGAGAAGTTGGAACGGGGGCTGTCATGCGTTAATTGCAGGTTTTCATTCCTGGTAAAATCAAAAACAAACAGTTCCATCACGCCGCCGATATCTGACAAGTAAACCACTTTTTTTCCATCAGGGGACAAGTCTGGGGCAAAGTCCTGGGTATCGTTATCGGTCATGGGGACCGGGTTACGGCCGTCTGCGCCCATCACATAAATGTCATAATCACCATCCCGATCCGAGGCGAAAATGATGATGTTTCCTTCGCTGGACCAAATGGGTACGGCGTTCTGACCCTGGTTTTCCGTGAGGCGCGTTAGTCCGGGGGGATCCACGCCAAAGTCATACACGTAAATATCGTCCATCCCGTCTGGATTTGCGGCAAATACCAGGTAACGGCCGTCTGGCGACCAACTGCCATTGCGGAAACTGACCTGATCGTCGGCCACCAAGGCATGTTCACTGGAAGTCAATCGTATCTGGCACAACTCGTCATCACAGGTGGTATAAGATAAATCATCCGAACCGGGACGCCAGCCAGGATTTGCCGCCCGATCCACGATGTCGGTGATAACGCCGGTCGCCAGGTTTAACCGGCCCATTTGATAGTGTCCCTCTTCGTTGGTGACCAAGGCCATTTCGCCGGCAAACTGAGAGACAGGCGCAGGCGGCGTGTCGGCGGTTTGGTCGGTCGGTTCAGCCGCCGGGTCTACGTAAGCGACGGCCGTCGAATCGAAAATCGCGGCGGCAATTGCGGCATAATCGTCTACGCCAACGGCCGTAGCGCCGTAAGTAAAGGGAACCGCGCGCCCGCCATTCACAATGACGGCCGATGTCAGCAGCAATGTATCGCCGGCTTCATTAGGAACCTCGAAATTCTGGATAGCGTATTGAACGCCATCCTCTTCCCATTGGGAACTGTCGCCAAGCGGCGTCATCTCCAACCCCGAGTCGTCCACCCACGCGGTTAAAATGAGCGCGGGATCATTGGAGCCGAAGAAGGCCGTCGAGAAAATTTGACCGAAAGCAAACCCCAGCGGCCGGCTGTAATCATCTGCGCCCAGCAAGTCGGTCGCCTCCTGGCTTGAGGTGAGAATGAACAGTAAGCCGTCATTGTCTTTTTCTTCGGTTTGCAATTCCCACTCTGGCGGATATTGGAAGGTAATCCGGCCGGCCGCATCGTCAAAGGTTTCAAAGTTGGCGGCGATGTCCGGGGTAGCTGTTGGTTCGGGCGTGGCGGTGGGCGGAACCGGCGTCTCAGTGGACGGCACGGCCGTTTCCGTGTTCGTCGGTTGGGGCGCGGGGGTGGAGGAAACGGCCGTCGCCGCCGTTTCCCCGCCGCCGCAAGCCGCCAGCGCCAGCAGTACACAGAGCAGAAGCAGGTACGGCCGTTTCGTCCGGCGTGTAAGAGTTACTGATTGGGTTGGTTTCTCGTTATGATTGTTCATGTCTTGATTCCGTAATTCGTAATCCGTAATTTGTAATTCGTAATCCGTAATTCGTTTACTGAAAACTGATTACCGGTTACCGGTTACCGATTCTCTATTTCAAGACGGCTGGCAGGTAAACGAAATAGGTCGCCGTTTCGCTGACCGTCAGCGTCGGGGATGCCCCGGCGTCGGCGCAGTTGGCCACCGCGCCGCTGCCCTCGCTGTCTTCAAAAAAGACATCGGCCAGGCCGGGATTGCCGCTGTTGTCAATCGCCAGCGCCAGCGTGGCGCTGCCGTCGTTGGCCGCGCGCTGGCTTTCCAGCCAGGCGGAAAGCGCGCCCTTGGCGTAATCAGTCCAGCGGACGGTCTGCGCCGTTCCCGCCGGGATCACGCCCGCGTCCAGCCCGATTAAGGCGCCGGTAGTCGGCGCGGGCTGGTTGTTCCAGGTCAACGCGCTTTCCGACCAATTCACGCTGTTGTCCACCCCGTACACGACCACGTCCACGTCATCGGAGAACAGTGTGCCGCCGCAGGTGAGGGTAGAGAGTTCCAGCGTAGCGCTGTTGATGGAGAAGGTGACGCCGCTCAGGTCGAATTCCACGAAAATGTATTTGGTAGTCAGGTCGGGGTCTTCCGGCCCGCCGGAGGAGTTGGCGGCGTTGAGCAGGCCGCCGTCAAAATTGGCGCTGGCCAAGTTGAGATCGGTGTAGCTGTCTTGTACGGCCGTTAGCGTGGCCGAGTTGGTAGGAGCGGCGCTGGTCAGCCGGTTGGTAATGAGGAGAACTGTTGCCACTGCTGCCAGCAGCACGACCGCTGCCGGGATCAATTTCTTGCTTACTTGGATTGTGTTCATTTTGGCTGCCTCCTATTTTGGAATTTACTGGTTACGGCCACACCGGCGGCGCAGCATTGGTCGTCATAATGGCGTACGGCCGTCCCGGAACCACCGTGAAATTCGTCCCGCTCACGCCTATCTGGCGCACCACCCATTTTTGCTGGCTGGCGTCCCACATCGCCACCGCCCGCACCCCGCCGATGTCGGCGGCCAGGCCCTCGGCGGTCATGGTGAAATTGGTGGCTTCGTTCAAGGGGATGGAGATGAAGTTAACGGCCTGTTTTGTCAAGTTGTACTGAATCTGCCCCGATGCGGGCACATCGCCCACCCAGGGGAAAGAGTCAGGCGCAGTGGTATCGGCGCCGATCATGAGCACATCCCCCAACTGCACCGGGAAGTTGGGCGTGCCAAAGTTAGCGCCGACGGTGCGCACGATCCAACTGCCAGTGTTCTTGTTCCACCGGGCCACTTTTTTGACGCTGCCGTTGGGGTCAATGTAATGAGCCAGGTCATCGGCCGTTGCCGGGATGGTTCCTGTGAGGGGGACAGAAATGAGAGTGAGACGCAGGGCACGGCCGTTTCCCCCTGCCATCACCGGAAACTCCAACTCGCCCACCATATTCGAGACCGCCGAAAAGTCACCACATGAATTCTGCCCCTGGGCATAATAGAAATGATCCAGCGTAGGCGTGCCGATCATGTTCAAATCGGTATACGTCGTTTGCAGCCCCGGATTCGTCCAGACGTTGCTAAAGTGATTTGTGGGCACTCCATCCGAGCCACGCCACACCGCCACCTCCCGGTTAATGATGTGTGCGTCCCAGCTCAGGTCAAGATTATCGCCATTCTGGGCTATTTGCAGCGTGGGCGTGATAGGCGGCTGGCAGGTTCCCACCTCAACCGCGCCGATGTCACATGGCGCGTTATTTGTTCGGGAGACGCCTCGCTGGTCAAACAGGGGACAATCCGGGCTGCTACTGGCGTCGATGAGTGGGCTGTCGGTGTCAGGCAGATGTGTCCAGGCGGGGCCGCCGTTATCCCACAACGGCAAGAGCAGGGGATCAAGCGGCCCACCTGTGGCAGTGCCCACCTGATCTGACCCGTCCGTAAAGCCATTACAGGCCGTATCTTCGCCAATGAAATTGAAACCCAGGCTGGTGAAATCGCCATAACAATCATTGGCATTGAGGATAAAACCGGAATTGTCTATGTTACCGGCGATGACGGTCGCCGTTACGCTAATGACCCCGGTGTTGGCGCTGTAAATGCCGCCGCCGCCGCCAACGCCGTCGCCATCGGCGTCGGCCGTGTTGTCGGTGATGGTGACGCTGTTCAGATAGGCGGAATTTCCTGGAGAGAGCCATATACCTCCCCCATCCCCATTTGCCCAATTGCCGCTGATGGTAACATTCGTCAATGACACATTATCGGCAGCGGTAAAAATGCCGCCACCATTAGAACCGCTATAATTGCCGCTAATAGTGCTGTTGCTCACTTCTATAAAGTCGCCAGATCCCCCAATACCAGTCCCGGCATTATTAAGGATAAAGCTGAACCAGATTGTCAGATTATTGCCACCACTACTAACCCCTTTACCAGAGTTTGAAAGGATCAGACTATCAGAAATCGAAACACCGTGGCCACGAACGCCATGGCCCAGGTTGCTGCTGACAATGCTTCGCGTCATGGTCACACTGCCCAGAGTGTCAATACCGTCGTTATAATTGCTGATAATCCGGGAATCCGTAATGAAAAGCTCGCCTGTATGGACGATGTCTTGAGTACTTGTTTCAATGGCTGCGCAACCAAATGGAGATGTACATTGATTATTTGCGATGTAGCTGTTATCTATTTTGATGGTGGTACTTACAAGGTAGCCGAAGCCAAATATGGCGCTCCCAAGGTCTCCAGAGAAATTATTTTCGAAGTTGGTATTAGATATGACGAGTGATTTATCGCTGTCTACAGCTTTAAAATAAACGCCACCACCATCATAATTTTGTGCAATGTTGTTTCGAAATGTACTGTTGGTGATTGTGAATGTGTTTGTACCTTCAATACCACCGCCAGACCAATCGGCCGTATTGGATAAAATTTGGGTTTGGTTAATGGTGCATTCACAGGATATTACCATCCCTCCTCCACTTTTTGTTGCATGGTTGTTTTGGATGATATTGTTCTCAACCGTTGATGGGCCGTAAAGCATCATCCCACCACCGCCACTTGCATCATTGAAGGCAACCAGACTATTTCGAAGAGTTAATGTAATCCCATGACCAGATTGATATATTCCCCCTCCACTTATTGCATCATTGCCGGATATTTCTGAATGGTCAATGAAGGCTGTTGCTTGAGCTTCATTGTAAAGACCGCCCCCATAATTATTAGCGTGATTCCCCGACACCAAAGAGTGAGTCAGCGTTAATGTTCCTGTATTGCAAATACCGCCGCCTTTTGGAGCAGAACTGGCGACCACAATCATATCGTCCAGGGTTAACCGGGCATTACTCCAAATCCCACCGCCACAACCGGAAAGGCCACTGCCGCCAAATCCCTGGGCCAGGGTCATTCCCTTGAGCGTTACGTCCGCACCAAGTTTCTGAACCTTTACTGTTTGCTCTGAGCTACCGATAGCATCTACTGTGACGCCATTTTTATCCTGGCCGATGATGGTGAGGCTGCGGGTGATGACGAGGCTTTCGTTGTAAATGCCATTGGCGACTTGAATTAAATCGCAGGCGGGATCATCAATGGCCGCTTGAATGGAAGCATGTGTGCCGCCGTTGATCATGTCCACGGTGCAAGTCGCGGTTGTCTCTCCCACGCTGGCCTGTAAGGGCTGCGCCAGCGCCCAGGTCGCCGCGCACAGGATGAACCCGATGAGTAAAAATGATGTGATCCGTTTGTTATGTTTATATAAAATCATGCTACGCCTCCCGGTTGCGCGCCCAAATGATTTCTGGATACGCAAAACATCTTTTCATGAACAATAACTAAGGCCCCGCCGTTACAGTGGGCAGGTACACGTTGTAGCCGCAGCCCTGGTCATAAGCGAAGCAGTTCAGCGCCCGCTGTGTCAGACCCGACAAGGCGGCGTCGCTTTCCAGCGCCCAGGGCGTGGCGCTGGCCCCAATGACCAGTACGTCGCCGCCGCCGCTGTGCGGGAAGTATAAAATCGTGCCGGCCACGTCGTTGACGGTTAATTGGGTACGGCCGCCCCCCGTTGGCGGATGATTAACCAGGTCCTGAATATCCTGGCACGTATTTTGCTGGCCGATGGTACCCAACAAATTATTAATACTGCCCCCATTGCCTGTGCCGTTCAGGTCGAAATCTGTGCCTTCGGCGAGAATGACGGGCTGTTGCCCGGCTGCCAATCCCGGCAGGGGCATGCCGGTTACCCAGGTGTCAACTTCATGCCCCAGGGCGTAGGTGGGGGTGATGACGCCCGGAATGGGACGGCCGTCGCCAAAGCGCGCATCGTCCGTTAGACCGCTGCCCTGCCAGAGCCAGTGGTCGGCGTTGCGCGCCGCCCAACGGCCGTAACAGAATGGCTGGTCTTTACAAGGGGACGTCAGATGAATTTGCACGCCCAGCGCTTGATAGCCGTTGCCGCCGTTGCACAAGGCCGCATCCTCAAGATTGCCCGCGTAACGGCCGTCAATCCCGCTTTGCATGTCGGCCAGCCCCAAAATAGGCGATTGCAAGAATTTACGCACCTCGACCACCCGGTCGGTTCCATAAATGACCCGCCAGGTGAAGATATTCCCGGCCAGCGCCACCACGCTGCCGCCGTCGTTTAGAAATTGGGTGAGCGAATCCAGCATCCCGTCCGACCAGTATTCATGGTGCGCGTTAGGCATGACGACCCGGTAGTCGGAAGCTAGAATGATGCCGGCGTCAAAATCATCGTCGCTGTAGACGTCGTAAGCGTACCCCTGCGCGTCCAGCCACTGCGTCAGGTACATGGAGCCGGGGGCGCGCACAATCGTCCCCTGCGGATCGAATCGGGAACCGATGGGACTCATCTCTTTAGACGGCCGTCGCAAGCCGTGATAGTAGGCGGGCGAAACGCCGTCGCCCATTTTCTTGTAAGCGGAGTTATTGCCGCCCGCCAGCGTCGTGGTGAGCGGGAAACGGCTGCGCGGCGTGATGCCGCTGCCGGCCAGGTAAGTGTTGTAGCTGCCCGGCCAATGGTTGTAAGCGTTCCAGGTGTTCGTGGGCAAGATGACGGCGATGGGCGCTTTTTGCGCCCCGTCCGCCGGCCGGATGGCGAAGGCGCGCACCGAAAGCCGGTCGCCGGTTTGCGTCGCCGTGAAGGGGGCGTCTAGGGCCTGGATGGCGTACATACCGGATTCCGTGTCTGTCGGGATGGCGATCTGCGCCGTCACCTGCCAGCCGGCGTCCACAATCTGGTCGTGGTTGAGGCGGAAGGCGTGGCCGGTGTCGGTGAGAATGCCGGAAACGCCCGGATTGCCGTGATTGTAAACGGTGGCGGTGTAGCCGTTGTGCGAGGCGTCGGCGACGGTTGGATACGTTTCTTCAAAGCCGACATACAGGTCTACGTTGTTGAGGTTATTGGGGAGGGGATCGCCTTCCGTCAGGCCGCGCTGGCGGCGGGTTTCGATTTGGGCCGGGGTTAGCGCGGCCGGCCACACCGCCCAGGAATCGATACGGCCGTCAATCACCCCCGTCATGTTCCCCGGCGCATTTGACCGCGCCCCCAGTCGGAACGGCGGATTGAACGGCGCCACCGCCCCCGTCTGCGCCCGCTGCGCCGCCAGCACGCCGTCAATGTACAGCTTCACCTGCGCGCCGTCATAGGTCAGCGCCAGATGATGCCAGGTATCAAGCCAGCTTTGGAAATCGGCCGGCGGGGGAGCCGTCGCTAATTTATTCAGGTCCATGGGGGTCGTATCGCTGACATACCCGGCCAACTCGCCGGTTGGGCTGATGACAATGCCAGCCGCTGCATTAAACAGCCCCATTTGACCGGCCACCACCGCCCAATCGCCGCCTAGCTGGGTGGGGAAGTACCAGCCCTCCAGCGTGAATGAGGTGCGCCCGGACAGGGTGAAGGCAGGAAACTCGATGAAGGAACCAGCTTTTGATTGCTGTGGGCCGACCGTGATCGGATTAGTGAGGGTGATTTCTGTCCAATCCGCATCCAGCCGTACCAACCGGTAGACTTGTGATTGGTCGGGCGCGGAAGCGTAGATGTTGATAGTGTCGCCGGGTGCATAGCTGGCTGCGTCTACGTAAAGACCGTACCAGGTGTCGGAGATCACCGCTGCACTGGTTGGGGCTGAATGGAACGGCTTTGTCGCCGCCCGTATCGGCTGCGTTAAAATCCATGTCATTGTAAACAAAATGAACATCATCAGTAATAATGAAAGCCAAGCCTTGAACCGTGTCCGCAAAATCATCATTGTTTCCTATTAGTGGATTGATCCTGGATTTGTTCATTTAATCCCCCAGTTCCAGATGCCGTTTGTTCTTTCAGGTAGGCGAAGAGTTGTTCCAGATTGGCAAAGCCGCACTGTTCACCCGTGTGCGGATCTTCCAACGATGCCCGCCATGGTTGTTGTTCATCATCCCGCCACAAACGCAGCAGAAACGCTTGATAATCCGATCTCTTGATTTTCTTCATAATTGGTTATTGGTCGGTTGTTTTTCACCACTAAAGCGCCAAAAGTGACAGTCACTTGGAACAAGTCACTCCGCGACTACGCGTCCTAGAAAAGTGGCTGTCACCTGAGTCGTTACGTGCGCAATTGATCAGATAATGGTTTTCAATAACCGCCGACCAGTTCATCTTTATTGACGCAGGACGGCCGGCAAGTAAATGAAATACGTCACATTCGCGCTCACGTCCAGCGTAGGTACAATGCCGGCGTCTGTACAGCCATTCGCCGCGCCGCTGCCCTCGCTGTCTTCAAAAAAGACATCGGCCAGGCCGGGGTTGCCGCTGTTCTCAATCGCCAGCGCCAGCGTGGCGCTGCCGTCGTTGGCCGCGCGCTGCGTTTCCAGCCAGGCAGAAAACGCGCCCTTGTTGTAATCGGTCCAGCGGACGGTTTGCGCCGTTCCCGCCGGGATAACGCCCGCGTCCAGCCCGATTAAGGCGCCGGTAGTCGGCGCGGGCTGGTTGTTCC
>JBHHTQ010000021.1:0-76696 GCA_046753445.1 Anaerolineae bacterium
GTAGCTTTGTCCCCGGTTCACGGCCGCTACTTTCTCCACGTCCAAATCAATCCCAACGACGGTGAATCCCTGCTCCGCAAAGGCCACCGCCAGCGGCAGCCCCACGTAGCCCAGGCCGACGATGCCAATCGTCGCCTGCCGCGCCTCAATCTTTTGCAATAAAGCTGCTTTGCGGTTCATATTTACCCTGAACACAAACAATACGGCCGGCCATCAACCTGATTCCTGCTTTCCTCTACCGGGCATGCTCCGCCCTTCCGACATCGGGTCGGCAGATGGCTCTAATCTATTGAATAGCAGGTTGGGAATCACGCCAACCCGGAATTCATCGCGAATGCTGCTCTGAATCAGTAAGTTGATTCAATGGCCAATGAAGACAGCAAGGGCCGGCAACGGGCTGGCTCTCACCGCGCTGCCACTATAGCATTAAAACGTTACATCACAGATTAACCAGCTGCGAAAACCGCCATAGCCCCGCCAACTTGACAGATCGATCTCTGAACATCCCGCAGAAAACAAACCGCCGCCGTCATCCACAGAGACACAGCGGCAGCAGAAACGTCTTCCCTTTATTTGCATTCAACACACGTCGTCAACTCACTCAGCATGACCAGCCCCTTGCACGCTTCCACGAATGCCGGTTTCACTTTATCACAAGCCTAAACAGGGGGCAAACAGCGCTCACCGTCGTGACTGCCCGTCTCGCGGCCGCTTCTGCTTCTCGATATCCGCCCGATCCAGCTTCAGCGGCCGGGGGTGGCTGCTGAGGAAGGCCAACAACACCCGCACCCGTTCGCTGCCCGGCAAACGCGCGTCAAAAATCGCCTCATACCCTTCGAACGGGCCGCTGACAATTCGCACGCGATCGCCCGTCTTCAACTCATCCAGCGCCAGCCCGCCTCCAGCTTCTAACTGCGCCAGGCGCCGGCGCAGCGCCTGGACAAGGGGATCAGGGACGACGGGCGGAATGCCGCCAAAAGTCACCAAACCATGCGTGCCCGGCGTCCAGCTAAAGGCGTTACGCCCCATCACCTCCAGGTCAGCGCGCACAAACAGGTAGCCGGGGAAGTACGGCCGTACCCTGGCAGCGCGCGGGTTCTTGGGTTTCGCTCGCACGGCGGGAAAGAACACCTCCACCCCGCGGGCTTGCAACAATTGGAACACAGATCGTTCTTTATGGGGCTTTACCCGGAGCGCATACCAGTTGGACGCCATTCATCAACCTCCAGATCAGGGCGGGTCACGGGTCACCGATTACGGCTTGCGGCATACGGACCACGGATCGCAACGTCGAATGAGTCTACCCGCGGATGTTCCGCCAGGCAACTACCATTCCGTCCTAACTGGCGCCGGCCGCTGGCGAAACAGCTTGACACGAATGACGATTCCAGGATAATGGAATCGCGTCAAAGCGGAGTTAGGTGAAAACAGGCAACCAGCCAAAATCGACAAAGCGATTCACCTGCTTTCCCTAAAGCAAACCGCAGCGAAATGGCGTACTCTTTGTCCAGAAAGTTTCTGCGATTTACCCGCCGACACCCCGCATCACAGCCGCTGAACAATGATATTATTGTAAACTCATGAATGTACCATGTGGTCGGGCATTCGAATGAATGCTTTGGCCAATCTTGGGTGACAAACTGGAGCATTATGGAGATTCGTCAATACTTCAATCTTGTGTGGCGTTGGTTATGGTTAATTCTGCTGGGGGCGGTGGTTGCCGGGGGCACTGCGTTGTTAATCAGCCGTGCCCAGGAGCCTATTTACCAGGCCACGGCCGTCCTGCTCATCACCGAAGGAGACGTCGCCGGCGGCAACGACTTCACCGCCTTTCAATTGAGCGAGCGCCTGGCCAAATCCTATATTGAACGCCTGAACAATTACGAAGTGTTGGCGGAGGCTATCGCCAATGTGGGGGTCGATTTGGACCCTGATGACCTGCGTGAGGATTTCCTGCAAGTCAGGCTGCTCAACAACTCCCAACTTATTGAACTCAGCGTTGAACACCCGGACCCGCAAACGGCCGCGGCGCTGGCCAATGAAATCCCCACTGTATTTGCCGAGCGCAACATAGCCCAGCAGCTCCAGCGATTCTCCAGTTCCAAAAGCAACCTGGAAACGGAATTGAGCCAGATTGAAACAGAACTGGCAGCGGCCGAAACAGCGCTCGAAACAGCCCGGGCCGGGGGAGATACATCCCAAGACACATTAGACCAATTGGCCGGCAATGTCACCCGCCTGCGCGATACCCATTCCCAATTACTGCGCAGCTACGAAGATATTCGCATTGCCGAAGCGCGCAGTCTGAACAATCTCATCATTGACGAAGCAGCACGGGCGCCGGACGAACCGGTACGGCCGCGCATCCTGCTCAACACCCTCCTGGCAACCGTCGTCGGGGCCATGCTGGCGCTGGGCGTGGTGTTCCTGGTGGAGTATCTGGATGACACCATCAAGGACCCCGACGAAATTGAACGGGTCGTCGGCTTAAGCACCCTGGGTATCATCACCCGTTTCGGCAAACGGGGATCCAAACAAAATCACCGGTCTGAAGCATTGGTGATGGTAAACGAACCGCGCTCGCCCATATCAGAAGCGTACCGCCAATTGCGCACCAATATTCAGTTCGTCAGCGTGAGCCGGCAACTCAAGACGATTCTCGTCACCAGCGCCAACGCCGGCGCGGGTAAATCGACCACGGCCGCCAACCTGGCCGTCGCCATGGCCCAGGCTGAACACAAAGTCATTCTGGTGGACACGGACCTGCGCCTGTCGAAGGTTCACGAGTTGTTCCACATCTCGGGGTCACGCGGTCTCACCGACCTCCTGATGAGCGATGGTGAAGATGAATCCTTCCTCCAACCCGGACCGGTGGACAATCTACGACTCCTCCCCTGCGGCATGCAGCCGCCCAATCCGGCGGAACTGCTCGGTTCACAGCGGATGAAAGATGTGACCGCCTGGCTGACGGAGCAGGCAGACTACGTCATCCTTGACGGGCCGCCCATCCTGGCGGTGACGGACAGCACGCTGCTGGCGCAATTTGTGGACACCTGCCTGCTGGTAGCCTTCAGTGGCAGCACCCGTTTAGAGGCGCTGGCTATTGCCGTCAATCACCTTAAAGCGGTAGAAGGGCACATCGCCGGCGTTCTCCTCAACGGGGTTCATCCGCGGCGAAATGGGCATTATGCCTATTACCAGGACGATTATCTAAAGAATGCTGAGCCGCAAACGGCCGGATTAAAACGTTTCCTGACCAGTGTTCTTTCCTTGATCCGCATTCAGTGACGGGTCTGGGAGCCAATGCCCCAGGCTGTACAAAACAGCGGTCACTCCCCCGCCCATGGCCAGCAATAAGGATGACGCCAGCCAGGGGGCCGGCGGTGGTGCATGTATGACGGCCGCCAGTAGCCCCCAACGGCCGATGAACCCCGGCGTGAGGGGCAACCCCACCAGCGAAAAGCATCCATAGGCAAACAGCGCCAACCACGGTATCGGCCGCCGGGCACGACCCGGTGGCTCAGCTTGAGCCTGCGCTTCGTACCGGCGCAGTTGGGCCAGCCCAATGACGGCCGCCAACAGCCCCCCGAATCGCCCCCAATGCGCCGCGATCGCCAGAGTGTACCCGTCGCGCCCCGGTATGGCCAGGGTCAGGAAACTGACGCCCATGTCAAGCAAAATCAGGTAGCCGAGCATACGGCCGCGGTCCCGTTCCGCCGCCGCCAATAGCCCCCCCATCACGGCCGTCAGCGCCCCGCTCCAGCGTAGCATCAGCACCAGCCGCGTATCCTGCTGAAACATGCTCCCATCTCCCAGCAGGCCAAAGACGAAAGCCGCGACCGCCAATTGTACCAGGCCAAACAACAGCACCGTCACCAGCAGCGGCGCATGAGCCGCGACCGGTCTGACCCAGCTGTGAAAGGGAAAACCGGCCAGCAAAATGGCAAAAGAGATCAGTAACAACCACGAAGCCTGGGTCGCCAGCGCTGCCTGCCCCCGCCCCAACATCCAGACGGCGACGAGCAGCGGAGGTACAGCCAACAGCATCATGATCAGATACCGCCACGACGCGTACGTATCCCCCATCTTGTCGCCCTGGATGAGTATGGCCCCGATGGCCGCCGCCACCAGCAAAAGGGGTCCCCCAAATGCAAACGGCCGCACCATCAGCGCGGCCGCCAGGAAAGACATCATCGCCAAACTGCCGGGCACAAAACGCCTTCCAGCCGGATAAAATAGCGAGAGCAGACAGAGCAGTCCCGTCCCGGCGAACAGGAAGAGGAACAGCGCCCGAACATCCTCCGTCAGCAGCAGCGAGCGGCCATAAAAGGCCAGCGTATCGCCGCCGAACAACTGCCCGCCGCCGGCCGTCTGGCCCGGGTGAACGGCCGCCAGCACTCCCCCCAGCCACCAGGCGAAAATTCCCCCTGCCAACGCCGTCACGCGCCGCCAGCGACTCAGGAACAGCGTTGCGGCCGCGGCCGTCAGCGGGCCAGCGATAAGGAGAACCGGGGCAGGCAGCGGCATTTCCTCCCTATGACCCCTCCAGCGACGATTCCTGATCCTCGATCAGGTCCGTCACCTGATAATAAGCCTGAGTCAGGTAGGCAATTACCAGCGCAACCACGAAGTTGACGGCCGCCAGCGAAAACAACATAGCCACGGATTGTTCCAGGGCATAGTAGTACAGCTCGAATCCGCTGAGGAACATGAGGACGCCTACGCCGGACCGCAGCGGGTCCGAGGTCCACGCCGCTCCCAGCAGCCCCATGCCCGCCAGGGTGAAAATCGCCAGTTTCATATGCCCCAACTCGCCCCCAACTGCCGGCAGTCTGATCTCCGGCCGCTGCGCCAGCGTCCAAACAGCCAGCACCATCATCGCCGTCACAAAAAGGCGTAACAGGGCGGCGGAAATACGAACCTCTTTGCCCGCGCCAATGCCCCGCACCCGGCGCAGCCAGGCAGCCTCCGCTTCCGTCACATCTTCCAGCAGCCTGTTCCCATGGCGCGGCCGTCCTGTAATGGCCAGGATCAGGCACACGAACAGGCCCGTCAACACCTTAACGCTGGCCAGACGAGGATCCAGCACCTCAACAAACAGTAATCCGGCGATGATGTACTGTAAGCTCAGGGCGAACAGGGTCAACCGCCACTCATGAATCATGAAGATGATTACCGCTGTCAACAACACGCCATATGCCGCGGGATACCCCTGCATAAAGGAGAAGCGATCGAGTAGTTCGAAAATTGTCGGCATCCAATATTCCCTTTCACAGCTGCTGTCAGGACGGGCACAGTTCAAACTTCAAGAATCACCCCAATCATTGTGCCAGCAGCAAAATCACCATCAACGCCATCAGCCACAGCAGCCATCCCTCTCCTTCCAGGACGGCCGCCGCCTCGCGTAACAAAGTGCCCAGAAAAGCGGCCGTCCTGCGCCAGACAGCCAGATAAGCGACCAACCGCGGCCGAAACCTGAAGGCGCGGCGCGCTTCTATTAGACCGGTTAGGCGGGGGGCAAATCGGGCTGCGGCCACAGTAAGGGCTGCGCCTAAAAGCAACAAGATGACAATCGTTACGGGTGATAGTAACATAGTCAGAAGTGCGCAGGATTGTAGCCCGTCGCTATCTGGCAGGCAAAATAGGTTTTGACCCCATGATGCAAAGCATACGACTTCTTGCCCTACTCCTCCTCTCGCTTCTTCTGGCGTCCTGTTCCCAGGAGGCGTTACCCTTGCCTACCCGCGTGCCGGTGGCGTCGGTACCGACCCTCCCCCCGCCGCCGACGCAGTTACCTCCCACGCTGGATTTGACGGCGATGGCTGTTGCACCGGCAGTGACGGCCGTGCCCCCCACCCACGCCCCAACCCGGACGCCCACCCCTGTTCGACCTGGATTAAATATCATCGAGCCGACCGCAGGGGGAACTCTCATTCTGGGGCAGGAGGCGACGGCGCACGGCCTGGTCCAACTGGGGCCGTCGCAAAGCGTGTGGCTGACTCTCCACAGCGCCAACGGCCGCCTGCTGGCGGAAACACAAACGGAGATCACCGAAGCCGGTTGGCAGGCTGTCTTCACTCCCCCTGAATTTGTGAGCGGGGTCGGAACCCTGGCAGCCACAGTGCGGCAGGAAGACGGCGAAGTGTTGGCCTCTTACGAAACCGAGATCGTCCTGGAACCGGACACAGAGAATAGCGAGCGGTATCTGACCCTGTATCGGCCGTTGGCCAACGAGACGGCCGTCGGCGGCTATAACCTCTTCTTCGACGGATGGGCGCAGCGGCCGGTCAACCTCACCGTCACCATCTCCGTGTGGACAGAAGAGTGCCAGAAGCGCGTCTCCCGGCAAAGCTTCATCCTGCGGGGCAGCGGCTACTGGCAAGGCTTTGTGGTCATTCCTAACACGGTGTCCGGGCCGGGCTGCGCCGTGGCCCACTTTGGCGCGCCGGAGGAAGACACCTGGCGTGAAGTTCAGATACCCGTTCTCATCCGCCCCGCCGATGATGCCGAAGCCAGGGGCGTGCGCATCGGCAACCCGCCGCCGGACAGCAGCGTGACGGCCGGCCGCGAATTGCTGTTGTATGGGACGGCGCTCAATGCTTCCGACAAGACGATTCATGTCACCATCCTGCTGGAAAACGGCCGCATCATTACGGACAACAACACGCAGTCCGATTATTGGGGATATTGGGAGCTGCCGGTCTTGCTGCCGGAAGAAGTAGAAGGAGCGGCCGAGATCACCGTGACCGCCGGCAGCCCCGGCGATGATTTTTACGCAGAAGCAAAATCGCTCATCACCATCGAGCCTGGAGCACCCTGATTGGGTCTCTAGAAATCAACAGGGCAGCCCTGATATGCATAACGGAAAAGGCGTTCCACTTCTTCCCCCTCCGGAATGCGCCGGGAAACGAGCGTGTTGGTGTCACCCTCCACATGCTCGATCATCAGCGGCAGGGCCGTCTCGAACTCGTCATGGGAAACGCCGGCGTCCGCCAGGCTGGTCGGCAGCCCCACTTCGCCCATGAGGCGGCGAATGGCTTGGGCCAGTTCGGCCGCTGCCTGGTGCTCGTCTTGAGCGGGCAGTCCTAATGAGAACGCCAGCTCCTGGTAGCGGCCCACATTGCCGTTGGCCACGAATTCGATGGTGTAGGGCAGGAAGACGGCCGTGATGCGGCCGTGCGGCAGCCGTTTAAATGCTGCGCCGGCGCTGTGCCCCAGCGCGTGAGCCAGAGCCACCTGGCTGTTTCCCAGCGCCATACCGGCAATGGCGGCGGCGTTGGCCATCTTCTCCCGCGCTTCCATGTCGGCTGCGCCGTTGGCCGCCGCCCGCGGCAGATAGGCGAACACCATGCGGGCCGCCTGCAGACAAGGCCCGTCGGTGAAGTCGTTGGCCCAACTGCTGCTATATCCTTCGACTGCGTGTGACAGGACATCAATGCCGGTATCGGCGGTGATCTGAGCCGGCAGCCCCACGGTGAAGGAGGGGTCCACGATGGCCAGGTCAGGCGTCGCCTCGCGTGAACCCAGGGTGATCTTCCGCTGTTCCTGCCGGTTGGTGAGCACCACCCCGTAGCCCGACTCCGAACCGGTTCCGGCTGTGGTGGGGATGCAGACGAGGCGCGCTTTCCGGCGTAAACCGAGGTCAATCATCGGGCTGATCCCCTCCGGGTCTATGTCCGGCCGCTCATACAAAATCCACATCGCTTTGGCCGCATCCATGCAAGAGCCGCCGCCCAGCCCAATGATCCAGTCCGGCTCATCCTCCAGCATTGCCTCCGCCCCGCACCTGACCGTTTCTAACGAAGGGTCCGGCTCCACCTCCGCAAAGACGCGGCTCACAATGCCGGCGGCCGTCAGGTGAGCCTGCACCCTCTCCACAAAGCCCAGGCTGAGGATGTTGGCGTCAGTGACGATGAACGCCCGCCTGCCTGACAGCATTTCAAGCTGGCTCAGGGCATCCTCGCCAAAGTAATACTCCGGACAGCGAAAGAACCACATACGCTACCTCTTGAAGGATGATAAGTGTGTCACAGTTCTACGCTGGCCAGCTCGTGTCAAGCCGTGTGCAGCATTCCACCAGTTCGATAGCTGCCTTGGGCGTCTTCATGATCTTCATCATATTGCCCTCAAGCTTAAGCTGGCGCGTCATGAGGCCACGAATGGGGTCCAATTTCTTGCCGATCACTTTCTTCCAGATGGCCAGCGGCGCGCTCAACACAAAGGCGGGCTGTTTCTCGCTGGCGTCTTTCACCAGGGAAGCAGCGCGGCATTCTCCATGCCACAGGTCCATATAGAGATACGTGTCCTGGGGCACGCCCTCCCCCTGGTTGATCACGAAGTAAAAATCGCCTTCCCAGTTCTTCGCCGCCTCACGGTAGCGCTCACTCTGGTTAAGTTCGGCCATCAACGCTTGAATCCACGCTTCCGTCGCAAACTCAATTGCCATTTTGTCCACTCCACTTTCTCAGAAATGTTCGGTCGAGTACGCAAATCCGAACCATCCCGGCCCGGCGGCTAAAGATAGCACAGCCCTGGGCCAATGACCAGTCCGAAGGCGCGCGGCGCCAACAATTTGGCGGCCGTTTATGCCCTTGCTACAATCCTCCCGCAGCCCGGCTGCCTCACCAAGGAACTGCGACCACATGAACAACACATTCTCAACGCCACACGCCCGCTCCCAGATGAACGCCGCAAGTAAAACAGCCCTCGTCCTCGCCGGAGGCGGACTCACGGGCGCCGTCTACGAAATTGGCGCGCTGCGGGCGATAGACGATCTGCTGGTTGACCGCACGGTCAACGACTTCGACATCTACGTAGGGACCAGCGCCGGCTCATTGGTAGCGGCCGGTCTGGCTAACGGCTTTAGCCCGGAGATGATGCTGCAAGCCATGGACGGCTCCCACGCAGCCATTCAGCCGGTCGTGCGGCGGGACATCCTCCGCTTCAATACGCGGGAACTGGTACAGCGCAGTCTGGGATTGCCGGGGCTGGTTTCCCGGGCCTGGTCTCATTATGTGCGCCACGCCCACGATATGACGCTCTTCGACATGCTCTGGTCTCTGCTGGAAACGCTGCCGTCCGCTTTTTATGACAGCGGGGCATTGGAGCGGTATGTAGGGCATCTGTTAGCGGAGCTGGGAGGCAGCAACACGTTCGCGGCGCTGAACAAGCAGTTACACATCATCGCCACCGACCTGGACACGGGCGAGCGGGCTGTTTTCAGCCAGGATGAGCACAGCCACGTCCCCATTTCGCAGGCGGTTGCCGCGTCTTCGGCGCTGCCCGTGCTGTACACGCCGGTGCGCATCGGCGACGCCGAATATGTGGATGGGGCCATCCGGGGGAACGCCAGCCTGGATCTGGCCATTGAGCAGGGGGCCAAGCTGGTTCTCTGCATCAACCCGCTGGTGCCATACGACCACCGGGAAGAGGAGGCCCTCGCCTCCCGAATGGGGACAGCACGGGAAGGGAGCGGCGGCCGCGCCTTTTTGAGCGAGAGAGGGATGCAGGCCGTCGCCAGCCAGGTGTTCCGCACGCTGACACACGCCGGACTACATTATCACATCAAGCAGTTGCGCCGCTCGCATCCCGACGTGGACATCATCCTCATTGAGCCACGGGCCGACGATTACCTGATGTCGTTCTACAACATCATGCGCTACTCGACGCGTCTCATCGTGGCCCGGCACGGGTTTGAAGCGGTGACGATTGATCTGGCCGAAGAATACGCCCGGTACAAGGAGATACTAGCCCGGCACGGCATCCCGTTGAGCCGCCGGCTGGTGATCGAAGAACTGGCTGAGATCAGGGGATCTGGGTATGACGAACATGTCATCCGGCGCGTGCTGGAATCACGGCCGTCTGCCTCGAAGCGGCAAGGGGAAGAAAGAGCTACCCACAAATTGACGCGTGCGCTGGCTGAACTTGACTTAGTGCTGACTCAAATGGCTGGCGAAGTTGCCTGATCCGCCGTTAGCCCTCTCCCCCACCCTACGCCCGGTTTTGTCCCTGCAAGACGTCCGGGTAGACAGCCTGCGCCTGACGGAATAATCCGGCCAGGGCCATCACCTTCCACACCGGCCCATTCGGCTGCAACGACTTATTGCCCAACGCCTTGGCCAGGGAGAGCCGCCCCAGCAGGATTTGATGCAGGGTGTCGGCCGTCAACGACACATCTAGATCAGGGCGGGCGTCACAGGGGCCGTAAGCGACGTGGAACGGCCGCTGGCTGGCGTCTATGAGCAGTTCGGCCGTGGGCTGTGAGAATCGAAGCCGGATGCGCAGCCTGGAGTTGAGCAAGGTCCGCGCCGCCTGGGGATCATACTCTTCAATGCGGGCGAACAAGGCGCGCAGGGTCGCGTAAAGTTGTTCGTCGGTAGCAAATTCGGGCATTATACCCCCTCCGGGCACGGCCGCTCATTCCTCATTCGCCACCTTCTTCTTCCACTGTTCCGCCTGGAACTGAAGCGAATAGTTGAGCATGACCCACACCCCCTTCCAGGTGTCCGGGTCCATCAAGTCCTCGACCGTCGCCCCCTGGAAACTGGCCATGACATCTTTAGCCAGGTCAGGCGCCAGCTTCTCAAAGCTACCCTTCATGAACCGCAACACGGAGTCTGGTTTGAGCGGGTCCGGCAGGCGCTCATTCATCTTCTCGCGGGTCTGATTTGCCTGGAATCGGGCCGAGTAGCTCATCATGTACGCCAGCCCCTTCCAGGTGTCTATGTCCAGGAGGTCTTCCCTAGTCATCCCCTCAAAGCTCTGCAAAATGCCTAACTGCACCTCAGGCGCCAGCACATCCAGATTGTCGCGCAGCGCTTTTAGCAAGGTTAGCGGCGAATAAGGAGAGGCGCTTCCCGCGGGCATTGTTCCCTTCAACTGGGAGACCAGCACATCCAACTCATCCACCAGGGCTTGCACCCTGTCGTTTGTCCCGGCTTCCGGCCGTTGGTGAATGCGGCAATAGCTGGAATCGGTTAGCGCGTAGTTCTTGCATTGGCGGCCGGATTTGGTCACGGCCGCGCAGCGGATTCGGATATCTTCATTCATCACATGGTTCTCCTGAAAATAGGTACCCGGACACAGCTCTTTCTCATCGCCTCCGCAGCCAACGGCCGATCACGGCCGCGAGCAGACCCAATCCGATGCCCGCTGCCACCAGCCGCTTTGTTTCTTCGCCGTCGGCCGCGGCCGCCCGCCCGGAAACCTCTGCCTCCGCCCGGCACGCCATCTCCGCCACCAAATCGGGGTTGCGCCGCAAGCGGTCGGCCAGCGCCCGCTTCTGAGCCAGGTCTTCATCGGTAAGGAAACGGCCGTGGCTGCGAATGCCCGAGAGCTTCAGGCCGTGCTTCTTGTACAACCGGTAAATCTCCTTCACCCGCTCCATCTCGATATTGCGGCCGAGCGTATAATCCTCGAAACGCCCTTCCATGGCCAGCAGCGCCGTTTCGGCCAGGCAGGCATAAGCCACACCAGGCGGCAGCCCGATATCGTAACCATAGTCGGGCCTGCCCGGCAGGAGAATTTCGCCCGACTCGATCACCAGCACGTCGGGGCGCAGGGCAGCTTCCTCGGCCGTGATGTCGGGCGGGCGGGCGATGTCACAGATAACCGCGCCTGGCTTGCATTTGGCGATATCAATGATGCGCGTGTTGAGTGCAGTGGTGGTGGTCACAATCAGGTCAGCCTCCCCCACATAATCATCGGCCGTGGTGCTAATCTTCACATTCGCGCTGGGCGTTTCTGACTCGATCTGCCGTTTGAGCGCGATGAGCTTCTCCGGACGGGGCGCGACCAGGGTGATATTGGGGACGGCCTGGGCCAACAGGCGCGAGCAGACAGACCCGATAGAGCCGGTGGCCCCAATAACCATGACGTGACCCTTGTGGGCCTCATCCAGACTGTTGCCCATCTTCACTACCGCCTGTTTAGCCGTCTCCAATGTCGCTGCGACCGTCAGGCTGTTTCCGGAAGTGATGGCAATGTCTGCTTTCTGGGCCACGGTGATGCCCGCATCACCCACCACCGAGGTAAACGCGCCCAGGCCCATCAACCGCGCACCCATGCGCTCTGCCATGCGGGAGGCGCGAATGAGGCGGCGGTAGGCGAAGGCCGGGTCGTGGCGCATCAGTTCACGCGGGGTGCCCCCTAATGAGAGCAAAATGCCCTCCACCTTCTGGCCGGTCGCCGGACTCTGGATGCCGGTGATGCGGCTGATGTAAATGGGAGGGATGTACGCCGCCACGATCTCAACCAAGCGGTGCGGCAAATAACGAGTCCAACGAAACAGGGGGTGTTTAAAGATGAAACTGGTTGACAACGGGTGAATGACGAAGGCAAACCGGTCGATCTCCGCCTCCTCCGGCTGGAGGAATTTGATCCCGGGCCGCCACTCCATTTCCGCCATCAAATTGAGATATGTGTTCTCCGTCAGCGGCGCTTCCGGGGCCGGGCGCAGGGCCACCAGGCACGCCTCGAAAGCGGCCGCGCCCATCTGGGACAGCTCATGCTCCAAAGGCGGCATGGTGGTGACAACGGTGGAAACCTCACGCGCTTTCAAGTCCGCCAAATCCTCCCCGGTGGTCGCCTCCGTCACGACGATCTTGCGCCTCAAACGGGCCGGTGCGTAACGGCGAATCGTGCCCATATCGCCGGCCAGCACATCCGCCCAGTAGAACGGCTTATCACTGCGCGGCCGCGCGGGTTTGCCGGCATCTGGGAAGAGACGGCGGAAGGAAACTTGCTTCAATTGGCTCAGCGTCGGCCCGGCTGCGCGCATGATTGCCTCCGCACTATCCACGCCGGGCGCGCCTGGCAAGGCAAAGAAGACAATCGGGTCTGCATAGCGGAGCTGCTCTGCATACTGCCCCAACGCCTGGGCCAACCCGCCGTGGTTAAGACCGGGAACCATCAGAACTCGCTTCCGCGACCAGATACCCGGCTGCGCTTCGGCCGCCAGCCGCACCGCCCACCGTTCCATCGCCGCCCGCACGCCACTGCCATCCACCACAGGCGTCCTCTGGGCCACATTAAAAAGCGGAGACGCCTGTTCATGAGTCACCCGTGCCTTGCCCAGCCGCAACTGGCGTGAAACTCCTTGCAGCGCGATGGCCCCTACCTGTCCGTCCAGTTGGGCGATGTGCGCCGCCATGACATTCAGGTCCGCCTCACATCCCAGATGCCGGATTTCAATGGTTCGGCCCAGCAAATCCACGGTCTCTGTTCGCGGCGCAACCTGGCGAAAATGCAGGATGGCCACCTTGAGCGAGTCAGAACTGCGGGTCATGTACGCTCCTTGCACATGGAAAACATCTCATTGCGGCCCCCATTATACCCGCCTCCGTCAACCGCAGAAACTTGGCCGTTTCAGGCGTTGACATTCATGACGCAGTGTGTTATATTACACTCATGATGCAGTGCGTCATAGACGCATTTACTTTGAAATAACGGTGCAACACGGTTGCGCCTGACCCACCTGGAGGTATATTGTGAGTAAGGATAGTCAAACAGCAAAGATAAATCATGTACAGACAGTTTTATTCGGCGGGGCGCGCAAATTGGTACTCGCCGGTTTTGGCGCGGCCGGGCTGGTGCAGGATGAGCTGGCCGGGCTGGCTGGCAGGTTGATCACCCGCGGCGAAACGGCCGAAGGCGACACCCGCCAGCGGATTGAGGCGCTCATTGACGAACGGCAAGAGCAGGTTCGCAAATTGGCCCGCCGTGCGGAGTCTGATTTCAACAAGCGGATGGGCCAGGTGCTCAACCGCGCCAACGTACCCAGCCGGGCCGAAATTAGCGCGCTGAACACCAAGATCACACGCCTGACCAAGAAGGTTGACGAGCTTAACAAAACGGCCGCCTGAGACCCCGTTTAGGGGCGTTAACGGCCGGGAGGAAACAGATCATGGCTGAAGAAATCGAAATTGAAGAAGAAGCAGTACCTGACCAAAACAGCACCCTGCTCACCGGGCTGCGGCGCGTGCTGCTGGCCGGAGTTGGTGCAGTTGCCCTGGCGCAGGAAGAGATCGAGGACTTTGTCAACAAGCTGGTTGAGCGGGGCGAGATCGCTGAAAAAGATGGGCGGCAGTTGGTCAACGATATCATGAAGCGCCGCCGTGAAAAGGCGCAGAAGGCTCAGGAATCGTTGGACAATCGCATCGAGAACTTGCTGGATCGGATGAACATCCCCACCCGAAAAGATATAGAGACTTTGAGCGCCAAGATTTCCATGCTGGCGAAAAAAGTAGACGAACTCAAGAAAAAAAGCAAGTAAACACCACCACAAGCCCATCGTCATGGAAACGATTCAACCCCAGAGGTGAAACTCATTTCATCCACGCCACACCACAACTGTCCCCTCTGGGGAAAGTGACTGTCACCTAAACAGTTACGTACAAGGGAGCAAAAAGGGAAAGGACCTGCTGGTTTCTTTCCCTTTTTGCATTCACGGGGATCAGGTCTATAATGACAATGGCACTGTATCTTAGAGGAGCAGACTATGCCGGTGATAAAACGGTATCCCAACCGGAAGCTGTATGACACCGAAGGCAAAAGGTACATCACGCTGGAAGGGATTGCCGACCTGATTCGCCGGGGCGCTGAGGTTCAGGTTGTTGACCATAAGACCAATGAAGACCTGACGGCCGTCACCCTCACGCAGATTATCTTTGAGCAGGAGAAAAAGCGCGGCGGCTTCCTGCCCAAGTCTGTTCTTACCGGTCTGGTCCAGGCTGGCGGCGATACCATGAATGCCCTACGACGTAGCCTTACGTCGCCCCTCGACCTATTGCGACATGTGGATGAGGAAATTGAACGGCGACTTCAAGACCTGATTAGCAGGGGAGAGCTGGCCAATGAAGAAGGCCGGCGCTTACGTGAAAAGCTCCTCAATCGCAGCTACCACTCTCCGCTTACTGCCACACAGGATTTGAAGCAGTTCCTACAAAAAAAGGGCGTCCCCACCCGGGATGAACTAGAACAACTCAACGCACAACTTGATGCCCTCAACGAGAAACTAGAGCGATTGATCCAGACAGAGGAATCCAACCAGGCCTAACGGCCGACTCCATTGTTGCGGCACCCCATCACCGCAACACATATAAGACTAACCCTTCGGCCGCAAAAAAGTGGACGAAACGGCGTATTGGTACTGAAGTAAATTTGTATTGACGAATCAATCAAACGGCCGTTTGCTTTGATTTATGTCGTTTACCAGCTTACTGACAGCAGATGCATCACCCACATATGATTGGGGGAAGCTCGATTGATAAAATATGGAGCACTCTGCGCAGACCTCGGTCAACCATGATAAAATATCGTCGCACACCATTCCTAACCCTGACATAAGGAGTCACCATGAAAATCGAGGGTACGCATACTTTTGCGGCGCCGCGTGATACCGTGTGGCCTATGCTGATGGACCCGGAAGTGTTGGCAAGCGTCATGCCCGGTTGCGAAAAACTGGAGCAGTTCGGCGAAAATCAGTACAAGGGTATCTTGAAGATTCGCGTAGGACCGGTACAGGGCAAGTTCAACGGCGTCGTGACGTTGTCGGAAATCAGTGAGCCTGGGAGTTTTCGACTGTCCGTAGACGGCAAAGGGGCGCCCGGCTTTGTGAAGGGCAGCGGCGTTCTCCACCTGGAATCGGATGGAAGCACCACCCTGCTTCGGTATGAAGGAGAGGCACAGGTGGGCGGCCGCATCGCCAGCGTCGGGCAGCGCCTGCTGGACACCTCTGCCCGGGCCATCATCCGGCAAAGCCTGGACGGCCTGGAACAACAAGTTCAGGCGCGGATGGGGCCGGAATCCGCGGAAGGAGGCACGGCCGCAGCGGCCGCCGTCGCTCCCCCATCACAAACCCAATTTGCCGCTGGCGTCGTCCGCAACATGCTCGCAGAACTCATTCCCCCAGAGCAGCGCGACGAACTTATTACCAGGTCACTGATTGTCATTGGCGCTGTGGTCTTTTTTCGCCTGATTAGCAACTGGTGGACCAACCGGTTGGCCCGCCGGATCGCCAAACTTATTCGGGAAAAGGAGGTGTAGACTGAGAAACCAAACGGAATAAACCCCTTTCTCGTGTCTCGTTTTTATTTGTCCGGGATCTAGTAAGGAGAAGGCATCTATGAAGATCAGTGTGACCGTCAACGGCACGACTTATGAAAGGGATGTGGAGCCACGCACGTTGCTCGTGCATTTTTTGCGCGACACGCTCGGCCTGACGGGGACCAACATCGGATGTGACACCAGCCAATGTGGCGCGTGTACCATCCACTTGAACGGCATGGCCGTCAAATCTTGTACCACGCTGGCCGTGCAGGCAGATGGGGCCGAAATCACCACCATTGAGGACCTGTCCAGCAATGGCGCATTACACCCCATGCAACAAGCGTTTTGGGATAATCATGGCTTGCAGTGCGGTTACTGCACGCCGGGCATGATCATGGCAGCCACCAAGCTGGTCGAAAACAACCCCAATATCACCGAAGAAGAAATACGACACGGCCTGGAAGGCAATATTTGTCGATGCACCGGCTATGAGAATATCGTGAAGTCCGTGCAAGCAGCGGCCGAAGCGATGGCGGGAGGTGACTGATGGGCAACTATATCGGCAAAAGCGTCAAGCGGGTAGAAGACCCGCGTTTTATTCAAGGCCAGGGGAAATACGTCGCTAACCTCAACCTGCCCGGCATGGCCTACATCGCCATTTTGCGCAGCCCCTACGGCCATGCTCGCATTAAAAGCATTAACACGTCGGCCGCTCAGGCGATGGACGGCGTCATTGCCGTATACACCGGTCAGGATTTGGTGGACGGAGGCGTGGGGCCGATGCCTTGCGGCTGGAACGTGCCAAACATCAAAGTTCCCACCCGCTACCCGCTGACAATAGACAAAGTCCGGCACGTGGGTGACAGCGTTGCGGCCGTCGTCGCCGAATCTCCCTACATCGCTGCCGATGCGCTGGACTTGATTGAAGTGGATTATGAACCGCTTCCCTGCGTCATAGGCGCCAAAAAAGCAACGGAAGATGGTACACCTCAACTGCACGACGACCTGCCCAACAACATCAGCTACACCTGGGGGTTAGGCAACAAGGAAGAGACGGAACAGGCGCTGGCTGAAGCCGACCATGTCGTGGAATTGGATCTGGTGAACCAGCGGCTCATCCCCAACGCCATGGAGCCCCGCGCCTGCGTCGCCCAATGGAACGCACCCATGGAGGAGATGACCATCTGGACGACCAGCCAGAATCCTCACCCCATCCGCCTGCTGCTCAGCGCATTTACCCTGGGCATCCCGGAAAACAAACTGCGCGTCATCTCCCCGGATGTGGGCGGTGGTTTCGGCAGTAAAATTTTCCATTATCCGGAAGAGATCATCACCCCCTGGATCGCCCGCGCCATCAACCGGCCGGTGAAATGGGTGGCTACCCGCTCCGAATCCATGATGACCGATTCACAGGGACGGGATCACATCACTCACTGCCGCATGGCGTTGAAGAAGGATGGCACGATTACCGGACTATACGTGCAAACCTGGTCCAATCACGGCGCGTACATCTCCACCTTCGCCCCGCTCATTCCTACGGCGTTGTACATCACTCTGCTCTCCGGCCTGTACAAAATTAAGGGCGTCTACGGGGAGATGTGGGCCACGATGACGAATACGGTTCCGGTGGACGCTTACCGGGGAGCCGGCCGTCCCGAAGCCAGCTATCTGGTGGAACGGCTGGTAGACCTGGCAGCGCAAGACTTGAGCATGGATCCGGTGGAAATCCGGCGCAAGAATTTCATCCCGGCTGATGAGTTCCCCTACCAGACGCCGGTGGCCTTCCTGTACGACAGCGGCGATTACCACAAGCTGTTTGACCGTGTCCTGGAATTGTCCGACTACGAGAAGATGCGTAAGGAACAGGGAAAGGCGCGCCAGGAAGGGGGTATCGTCGGCATCGGCGTGGCCGGCTGCATCGAGGCCAGCGGGCCGGCGCCATCAGCTGTCGCCGGGTCGTTAGGTGCGGCCGTCGGCTTCTGGGAAAGCGGTAAAATTCGCGTCCATCCCACCGGCAAAGTGACCGTCTTCACCGGCTCGCACACGCACGGCCAGGGGCACGAGACCACCTTCGCCCAGGTCGTCGCTGACGAGTTAGGCGTGGCCCTGGAGGACGTGGAAATCGTCCACGGCGACACGGCCAGCGTTCCCTTTGGTATGGGCACGTATGGCAGCCGCAGCGCGGCCGTCGGCGGCAGCGCGCTCGTTCGCAGTGCTGAGAAAATCCGGGCCAAAGTAAAGAAGATCGCCGCCCACCAACTGGAAGCGGCCGAAGAAGACATCGTCTACGACCGGGCGGAAGGCAAAGTTTACGTCAAAGGCTCGCCTGACAAGTCAATGGCCTTCGGAGAAATCTCCTTTGCCGCCTACACCGCTCACAACCTGCCGGAAGGGCTGGAACCCGGCCTGGAAGAATCCGCCTTTTACGATCCGGCCAATTTCACCTTCCCCAACAGCGCCCACATCGCCCAGGTATCCATTGACAAAGATACAGGCGAAGTCCATCTGGATCGGTATTTTGCCGTGGATGATGTCGGTAAGGTGATCAACCCGCTGATCGTGCGCGGCCAGATCGTCGGCGGCATCGCCCAAGGCGTGGGTCAGGCGCTGTGGGAGCATGGCGTGTATGATGAATCAGGCCAGCTCTTGACCGGCTCTATGTTGGATTACGCCATGCCGCGTGCAGACGGCTTCCCAACCATTGAAGTGGATCGTGTCGAAACCCCGTCGCCCCACAACCCGCTGGGCGTGAAGGGCGCGGGCGAAATGGGCACGATTACCAGCACAGTGGCGGTGGCCAACGCGGTGATGGACGCTCTGAAACCATATGGCGTGCGCCACCTGGAAATGCCGCTCACGGCCGAAAAGATTTACAATGCCATGCACAGCGGAAACGGAGGAAATGACTGATGTATCCACCGAAATTTGATTACTATCGGGCGAACTCAGTTGAGGAAGCCATCTCATTGTTAAGCCAGCATGAAGGGGCCAAAGCATTGGCAGGTGGTCACAGCCTCATCCCCGTCATGAATCTGCGGCTGGCCGATCCGGGCGTTCTGGTAGACATCGGCCGTATTGATGGATTGGCGGGCATCACCGGCAACGGCGGCGGGCATCGCATCGGCGCGCTGACTACCCATGCCGCTGTCGCTGCCTCCTCTGACTTGCCCACCGTCCTATCGGAAGCGGCAGGGATGATTGGGGACCCTCAGGTGCGAAACCGGGGGACAGTGGGCGGCAATGTGGCCCATGCTGACCCCGCGTCGGACCTTCCTACGGTGTTCACCGCCCTGGGGGCAACCTTCCACATCACCGGGCCAAACGGCAGCCGGGACGTGGCCGCCGGAGATTTCTTCACCGGCCTGTTCGAGACAGCATTGGGTGACGGAGAACTCCTGACGGGCATCTCTGTTCCGGCACAAGGAGCGGGCACCGGTTCGGCATATGCCAAGATGTTCAATCCGGCTTCCCGTTACGCCATGGTCGGCGCAGCGGCCGTGGTGACTGTGGAGAACGGTACCTGCACCGCTGCCAGCGTAGCCGTGGGTGGTTTAACGCCGCACGCTACCAGCGCGCCTTCAGTGGCCGCTGCTCTGGCCGGCAAAGCGTTGACCGCCGACGCCATCGCCGCCGCCGCCGACGCCGTGCAGGATGACCTGGGTGGCGAAATCCTGGGCGACATCCATGCCAGCGCCGACTACCGCCGCCAGATGGCGCCGGTGTTCGTCAGGCGGGCGCTGACCGCGGCCGCCGCGCGGGCCGGGTGATGCTCGGTTATCACAACCGGGAGGGCTTCGTTTAAGAGCGGTGACTCACCCCAAAAGTCATCGCCCCACGCGGCCGCTCCCGTCCCATATTCGTTAGGATGAAGGGCTGGTAGTGTTTTCTCCTGCCGGCCCTTTTTTATCCTCTAGGCTGCTCAGGCCTGACAGGGTTTATGCGTGACTCCCTGACCCATAACAAACTCATCAGGCCTGCAGTGACCTCAGTGGAGATAACCATGGCAACACAAACAATTCAAGACCAATACGTCCAAGTCGGCAATATTAAGACGCGCTATTGGGCCATGGGGGATCATGGGGCAAACGTCGTGATGGTACATGGCCTGGGCGGTTATATTGAAAATTGGGCGTTAAACATCGCCGCGCTAGGCCAACATTACCGCGCTTACGCGGTAGATCTGGTCGGTTTTGGGCGCACAGACAAACCAGACATCGCTTACTCAGTCTCTGCCCTGGCCCGGTTTCTTCGTGATTTCATGGAGACCCAGGGCATGGACCGGGCCAGCCTGATAGGCAACTCAATGGGGGGCGGTGTGGCGTTGCAGTTCGCGCTGACTTATCCCGATATGGTAGACCGGCTGGTGCTGGTGGACAGCGCTGGGCTGGGCAAGGAGGTGACCATCACCCTGCGCCTGGCTTCGACCCCGCTCCTCGGCGATTTATTAACCCGCCCCAACCGGAAAGGAGTCGAGCAGCTCTTCCGGGAAATCATTTACGATCCGGCCCAGATCACCGAGGAAATGATCGATCTCCAATATGAGATGAGCGCCTTGCCGGGCGCACAAAAATCTTTTCTGAAAACGCTGCGTTCCATGGGTACCTTCTTTGGCGTTCGTTCCCAATTCATCGATCCCATCCTGGAAGGCCTGCCGAAGATCTCCGCACCCACGCTGGTCGTGTGGGGGCAGCAGGATAAGGTACTGCCGGTCTCGCAGGCGCACGTGGCAGCGGAAATAATCCCCAACGCTCAACTCCACATTTTTGACCCTTGCGGGCATGTCCCCCAAATCGAACGGCCGGAGGAGTTTAACAAGCTGGTGCTGGAGTTTTTGTCCTGATGGTGGGGAAGTTGCTGCGTAATTCGTATTGCGTATCCTGGTTGCCGTCACGCAAGCGCAAAAGCAGATGAAATTCGGCCCCGTCCCTATTGAACACGCCGAGGGCAAAATCCTGGGCCATAATGTCGCCGGGCGCGACGGCAAGCGGGCCTTACGCAAAGGCAAACCGCTGACGGCCGTTCACCTGGCTTTACTGCGTGATTTGGGCCGCGCCTCCGTGTATGTGGCCGAATTGGAACCAGGCGATGTCCACGAAGATGCGGCCGCGCTGCGCGTGGCGCAGGCAGTGGTTGGCGAAGGGCTGCGCCTGTCCGGGCCGTCCGCCGGCCGCGTCAATTTGATGACGACGACATTGGGCGTGCTGCGGGTGGATGCGGAACGGCTGGCGCGCCTCAATGGCTGCGACGGCGTCACCCTGGCCACACTGAGCACCCATACGCCCGTCGGCGGCGCGAACCGTCATCGCAAGATGGTGGGTACCATCAAGATATTGCCCTTCGCCGTACCAGAATCCACCGTGCATGCAGTCGAGCAAATCGCGGCCGAAGGCGGACCGCTCATCTGGGTGGATCCGCTGCCGCCGCGGATGGTGGCCCTCATTCTCTCCGGGTCGCCGGCGGCCGAATCGCGGATCCGGCACAGCTTCGATCCCCCTCTGCGGGCGCGATTGGAAGCGTTAAACGCCACATTGACCACCACGGAGTTCGTCCCGCTGGAAGAGGAACGGGGAGAAATTGAACTGGCGGAGGCGATTCAACAGCGGGCAGGCAGCGGCGCAGATCTGGTGGTTTTAGCGGGAGAAACGGCTATCATGGACCGGTACGACATCGCCCCGCGCGCCGTGGAACGGGCCGGCGGCGAGGTCACCTGCTTTGGCGCGCCGGTAGACCCCGGCAACTTGCTGATGCTGGCTTATCTCGGAGATGTGCCTGTTCTGGGTGCGCCGGGCTGTGTGCGCAGCCGCAAGGCCAACATCGTGGATTGGGTACTGCCTCGGCTGCTGGCCGGTGAACGATTATCGGATGTTGACATTTACCGTCTGGGGCACGGCGGGCTGCTGGAAGATGTGCGGGAACGGCCGCATCCCCGCAGCCAGGTGTCTGCCAAGTAACAGCTTTGGAGCGGCAGTGGATGAACGAAAACGGAGCGAATATGACCTTTCACCTTGAGAACAAAGTCGTCCTCATCACCGGCGGCGGGTCCGGTATCGGCCGCGCCACCGCCTTCGCCTGCGGCCGCGCCGGAGCCAGCCTCGTGGTTGCCGACATTGATGAGGAGGCCGGCAATGAAACAGTGGCGCTGCTAAAAGAGCGAAATACGGACGCATTGTTTGTGGCGGCGAATGTGTCCAACGCGCGTGACGTGGAAGCGCTGGTGCAGGCAACTGTGGATCGTTTCGGCCGTCTTGACTGTGCCTTCAACAATGCCGGCATCGAAGGCCCCGCAGTACGCATGGCCGACATCAGCGAAGAAGCGTTTGACCAGGTCATCGCCGTCAATTTGAAAGGGGTATGGTTGTGCATGAAGTACGAAATCCGGCAAATGCTGCGCCAGGAGGGGGGCGTCATCGTCAACACCTCTTCCGTGTCCGGGTTGGTGGGTACCCACAGCATGGCGTCTTACGCTGCCAGCAAACATGGGGTGGTCGGCCTGACCCGCACGGCGGCCGTTGAATACGTGCGCAAGGGCATCCGCGTCAACGCCGTCTGCCCTTACTTCATCCGCACCCCGCTGGCAGAACGCGCCTTTGAGGCGCTGCCACGCCTGGAACAGGCAACCATCGCCAACAACCCCAACCGGCGGTTAGGGCAGCCGGAGGAAGTCGCCGATGTGGTCGCCTGGTTGTTTTCAGACTCAGCTTCCTATATCAATGGCGCAACCCTGCCGATTGACGGGGGCTACACGGCCCAATAATGAACTATTGTCTGTTCAGCCCCAGAGATGACAGTCACTTAACACACGCCATACCATGACTGCTCCCTCCGGAAAAAGTGACCGTCACCTAAATAGTTAATCAGATTTTACGGAGACGTTATGCAGTTTGAATCCATTGATCAGTTGCAGGCAGCATTGCGAGACCAGCTTTATATCGCAGACCAGGGATTGGCCACGGCCGTCTTTTTGGCGCTCAAGCTGCAACGGCCGCTCTTCCTGGAAGGGGAAGCGGGCGTGGGCAAGACGGAAATCGCCAAGGTCATCGCCAATCTGCTGGACACAGAGCTTATCCGGCTGCAATGTTACGAAGGGCTGGATGTCAACCAGGCGGTTTACGAGTGGAACTATACGCGGCAGATGCTCCACATTCGCCTGCTGGAAGCGCAGGGTGGGCGAGCCAATGAAGCGGAACTGTTCGGCAGCGAGTTTCTGTTGGAACGGCCTCTGCTGCGCACCATCCGCCATAGCACCAGCGAGAAAACCGCCGTCCTCCTCATTGACGAGATTGACCGCAGTGATGAAGAGTTCGAGGCCTTTCTGTTGGAAATCCTCTCCGACTTTCAGATCACCATTCCCGAAATCGGCACTATCCGCGCCGCGCGGCCGCCGGTGGTGATCCTCACCTCCAACCGCACCCGCGAAGTACACGATGCGCTCAAGCGGCGCTGCCTCTACTATTGGATTGATTACCCCTCCTTCGAGAAGGAATTGCACATCGTCTACGCCAAGATTCCCCAGGCGCCAGCTCAACTGGCGCGGCAGGTCACCGGCTTCATCCAGGAATTACGGCGGGTGGACCTGTACAAGATACCCGGCGTCGCCGAAACGCTGGACTGGACAGCCGCGTTGGTGGCGCTCGATCAGCAAGCCCTCACGTTGGATGTCGTCAACGATACGCTCGGCGTCATCCTCAAATACCAGGATGACATCGCCAGGGTGAACGGCGAGCCAGCGCGTCAAATTCTAGAGCGAATTCATGCCATCAATGGGTGAACAATATCAGGAGGGGCCACCCTCCTCAGGGCAATTGTTACATAACCTGGTGCTGTTCGGCCGTCTCCTGCGCGCGCTGGGCCTGGATGTCAATCCGGGCCGGGTGATTGACCTGGTGCAGGCGCTGGATTACGTGGAGATCGGCCGTAAAGCAGACTTCTACTACACGGCCCGCTGCCTGCTGGTTCACAACTGTGAGGATTTGCCGCTCTTCGACCACGCCTTCAACCTCTTCTGGCGCAAGCCGGCCGCTGAAGCAGTCCCGTTCAATCCCTTTACGATAACGCGCAAGACACAGGAAAGCACGCCCATAATCACCTTGCCACCTCTCCAAGACCCGGAGCCCAGCGCTAGCGGGAATGATGAGGGCAACGGTGAAGAAGATACCCAGGAAATGATTGAGGTGACACGCACTTACAGCCAGCGCGAAGTGCTGCGCCACAAGGATTTTGGCGAATTGAGCCAGGAGGAAATGGAGTCTGTGCGGGCGTTCATGGCCGGGATGGTGTGGGAGCTGGGCCTGCGCCGCACGCGGCGGTACCGGCCAGGATTGGGCAGCCGCTTCGATCTGCGTCGCAGTCTGCGGCAGAATTTACGCTACGGCGGCGAGCTGTTGGAATGGCCGCGCCGCCAACCGAAGTGCAAACCGCGCCCGCTGGTGATCATCGCTGACATCAGCGGCTCGATGGAACGGTATTCGCGGCTGTTGCTGCACTTTGTTTACAGCCTGGCTAAAGGGTTAGACCAAAACGTGGAAGTGTTCGTGTTCAGCACACGCCTGACACGCATTACTCGCCAACTGCGCGGCCGCGACATTGACACCGCTTTAGATGAGGTATCACTCGCTGTGCCGGACTGGGCCGGAGGCACGCGCATCGGGGAGGCATTGAAAACATTTAATTATGATTGGGGACGGCGCGTGCTGGGGCGCGGCGCTGTGGTCCTGCTCATCAGCGACGGCTGGGACCGGGGAGACCCTGATTTGCTGCGCCACGAGATCGGCCGTCTGCAGCGAAGCTGCCACCGGCTCGTGTGGTTGAATCCGCTGCTGGGGATGGCCAGGTATGAACCGCTCACCCAGGGAATGCAGGCAGCGCTGCCCCATATTGACGATTTCTTGCCAGTGCATAATCTGGCCAGCCTGGAAGACCTGGCAGCGCATTTGCAACAATTGACGACCGGGATTCGACCGCTCCCACGCCGCCAGTCCGGTTTACAGGGAGCGGCGTTTATTGGAAAACGGTGAAGAGAAATATCATGTTGAATTGTGAATGAGGATTTGTGAATTTTTAATGAGGCGCGTCATTCACAATTAGCCATTCACTATTCACAATTCACGATTATGAAAGAAGTCCTGACCGACATAGACAACTGGCTGCAAGCGGGAAATTCGTCCATCATCCTGGCGACGGTGGTGCAGACCTGGGGATCGGCCCCGCGCAAGGTTGGAGCCAAGATGGCATTTACCGCGGACGGCGAGATCAGCGGCTCGGTAAGCGGCGGCTGCGTGGAAGGGGCTGTCGTGGCTGCCGGCATGGAAGTACTGGAAACGGGACGGCCGCAACTGCTGCATTTCGGCGTGGCTGACGAGACGGCGTGGGAGGTGGGCCTGGCCTGCGGCGGTATCATCGAGGTATTTGTGGAACCCCTGGATACGGCCGTCTACGACTTCCTCAGAACGCTGGTCCAGGAAGAACAAGCCGGCGCCGGCGTCACCATCATCCGCGGGCCAGAAGCCAAACTAGGGCGGAAACTGGCCCTGAGCCGGGCCGGGCAATCCATCGGCTCGCTCGGCGACGACTTGGACGAGCAGGCGATCCAGACTGCCAGCGCCGCCAACCAACCCCAACGGGCGCCACTTTCCGACGACATCGAGCTGTTCGTGGATGTTCTGCGCCCGGCCCCGACACTGGTCATGGTCGGCGGCGTCCACATCGCCGTGGCCCTAACCAGCCTGGCCCGGACGTTGGGCTACCACACCATCGTTGTGGACCCGCGCCGCGCCTTTGGCAGCGAGGCCCGCTTCCCCCATGCAGACAGGCTAGTTCAGGCGTGGCCGGAAAAGGCGTTTGTGGAAATTGAACTAACCCCGGAGACGGCCGTGGCCATGCTCACTCACGACCCCAAGATTGACGACCCGGCCCTCAAGGTCGTGTTGGACAGCCCGGTTTTTTACATCGGAGCGTTGGGCAGTCGTAAAACCCAGGCGAAACGGCGGCAGCGGTTGCACAAGATGGGATTCAGCGAGGCGCAAATTGACCGCATTCACGGACCAATCGGACTGAGCATCGGGGCGCAGTCGCCGGAAGAGATCGCCCTGGCCATCATGGCGGAAATCGTGCGCGTGAAACACGGGGCGTAAAACCAGGCTAATTCCCCCTCTCCCACAGGCTATTGATACCCCTCAGGATTAGCAGTTTGCCAGCGCCACACATCGGCACACATTTCCTCAATACCTCGCGTCGCTCGCCACCCCAATTCTTCGGCCGCTTTGGTGGGGTCGGCATACGCTTCGGCCGTGTCGCCGGGACGCCGGCCCACGATCCGGTACGGAATCTTCCGCCCACACGCTTTCTCGAATGCGGCAACCACTTCCAGGACGGTATACCCCTGCCCTGTCCCTAAATTGTATGTGACTACACCTGGTTTGGCCGCCAACCGGTCCAGCGCCTTGAGATGTCCCTGTGCCAGGTCTACCACATGGATGTAATCGCGCACGCCGGTTCCGTCGCGCGTGGGATAATCGTCGCCAAACACGGACAGTGCGGGCAGTTTACCGATGGCCACCTGGGCGATGAAGGGGACCAGATTGTTGGGGATGCCGTTCGGGTCTTCACCGATGCGGCCGCTGGGGTGAGCGCCGACTGGATTGAAGTAACGCAACAGGGCGATGTTCCACCGGGAATCGGCCGTGTACAAATCGCGCAGGATCTCTTCGATCATGAATTTGGTGCGGCCGTAAGGATTGCAGGGGGCCAGTGGAAAATCCTCCGTAATGGGCACTGTGTGCGGGTCGCCGTAAACAGTGCAAGAGGAACTGAATACCAGATCAGTCACCCCATGCTGCGCCATAACCTGGCACAAATGAATGGTGCCCCCCACATTGTTGCTGTAATAATGAAGCGGCCGGGCCACTGACTCCCCCACCGCTTTCAGCCCGGCAAAGTGAACGACAGCATCAATGTCGTGCCGGGCGAAGACGGCATCCAGCGCCGCCTGGTCGAGCAGGTCAACCTGGTAAAAGGTCAACTTCCGGCCCGCCAATTCCTGGACCCGCTTCAGCGATTCTTCTTTGCTGTTCGACAGGTTATCAACCACAACCACATCATAGCCCGCCTGCAACAGCTCGAGTGTCGTGTGACTGCCGATGTAGCCGGCGCCGCCAGTGACGAGTATGGTCTTCTGCTGTGTCATCATTGTCCGCGGCCGCTGTTTGGCCCATCGTGCTCCTGGCCCCGGCCCAGAGCAATGGAACGTTGGTAAGCGGCCCAAATACCCCGCGAGATGACGGTGCGCAGCCCTCCCTTCTCCAGATGGTACAGCGCCTCGGCCGTTGTGCCGCCGGGCGATGTTACCTGGTTACGCAGCTCAGCCACATGCTTCCCCGACCGATCCGCATATTCCACTGAACCGCGAATCGTCTGGAACACAAGCTGGCGGGCGACATGGCGGGAAAAGCCCATATGTACCCCGGCGTCAATCATCGCTTCCATGACCATGTAAACATAGCCAGGCCCGGTACCGCTGAGGGCGGTGGCCATATCGAGGAAGCGTTCATCGTCTACATATATCTCTTCTCCAAACGACCCCAAGATAGCCTTTGCCTGCTGCCGGTGTGTGTCGCTTACTTCAGGGGTGTCCGTCCACACCGTGATGCCCTGGCCAATCTGCGCCGGCGTGTTGGGCATAGCCCGCACCACCGAGGCGTGCGCCACACCGTCCGCCAGCTTCTTGATCGGCGCGCCGGCAATAATGGAGATGAGTAAATCCTGGCGGCGCAGGTGTCCGCGTATGTCGGGCATCACCATCGGCAGCGACTGCGGCTTGATGGAGAGAATGACGATTTGTCCTTCCTCGGCCGCTTCGGTGTTGTTTTGGGTCGTACGAACCCCGTGCCGCTGCTGCAGGTAATCAAGCCGTTTCTGCCACGGATCGGCGGCGATGATCTGGTCGGGCTTGATTAGATTCTTGCTCAACAAGCCGCGAATCATGGCCTCCCCCATGGTGCCGCTGCCGATGAAGGCAATGATTTTATCTGTGAACATAATCTTTCCTCTGGAATGTCTCTTTTCTCAACGTCACGGCCGCCAATCGCTCCATATCCACCTCAATGCTCAGGCCGGGGCCGGTGGGAACAGTGATCGTGCTGTCTTCCGCGTTCAGGAAGAAAGGCGTGGCGATGTCGTGGGCATAATACCGCTCTGTGGCCGAAATATCGCCGGGTAAAGTGAAACCGGGTAAGGAAGCCAGCGCCAGTTGGGCCGCCCGGCCCACGCCCGTCTCCAGCATGCCGCCCACCCACACCTTGACGCCGTTTGACCGGCACAAATCGTGAATCTGGCGCGCTTCCGTCCATCCGCCGACGCGACCCGGCTTGATGTTGATGATGTCGCAAGCGCCGATGGCGATGGCGAAGCTGGCATGCGCGGCCGAATGAATGCTCTCGTCCAGGCAAAGCGGTGTCCGGATCTCAGGCCGGAGTCGGCTGTGGTCGTAAATATCCTCGTAATCAAGCGGCTGCTCCAACATGAGCAGATCAAGGTCGTCCATGGCACGGAAGAGCGGGATATCCTCCAGGGAATAGGCGGAGTTGGCATCTAGCATGATGGGTACCTCCGGGAATGCCTTGCGCGCCGCGCGCGCCAGCGCCAGATCGTGCCCTGGCTTGATTTTGAGCTTGATACGGCCGTACCCCTGCGCCAGATATTGCTCAATGACCGGCAAGGTATCTTCAACAGTCGGCTGAATGCCGATACTGACGCCCACCTTCACCCGCTCCCGCGGCCCTTCCGGGTAGGATTGGGCTAACTTTTGCGCCAGCGACAGCCCATCCCGCTGCGCTGTGAGGTCCCAGGCCGCCTGATCCAATGCCGCCTTGGCCAGCGGGTGGCCGCGAACAAAGCGTAAATGCCCGGTCAATGTCTCCGGCTCATCCAACTCGAAATTCAACACGGCCGGGATGAGGAAGTCACTCAACACATGCCATGCCGTTTGCACTGTTTCATAGCTGTAGCCGGGATCATTCGTAGCCACACACTCGCCCCACCCGGTTAATCCTTCACTGTGCATCGCCACGATCAGGCAGGCGCGCTGCAACTGCAAGCCAAAGCTCGTTTTGAATGGGCTGACGAGCGTATTGCTGATGTGGTAGAGATCAATTCGCTCAATCTTCATGAGGTCAATTGTATAGGAGAGGCCCGCCCCCGCCTACGATCCCCCATCATTCATGTTCATATCCATATCCATGTTCATATCATCTGCCGCTTCAAGAATAACCGCCAGCACTTCCATTTCGCCGGCTTTCTCAAAAACCAGCGTGATAGGATAAGTTTCTCCCAGCTTAAACTCCCCCTTTTTGCCGATACACATCAGGTGTAGGCCGCCTGACTTCAGCTCCACTGTTTGCTTGGCCGGGACGTCAATCTTTCCGCCCTCGACCGGCTGCATAGACATAACGCCCCCTTCCTTCATGACGACTTCATGGAATTCGGTAGCGTCACACATCTCTGCTTTCGCCGTCATCAGGTGCTCGTCTTCGGGCGAATTGTTGACGATCTGCATATAAAATGCGGCATTGGCTGCGGCCGCAGGCGCACTTCGCCCCCATACATTGTGCACCTCGACCTTACCCACACCCACCTCTGCACTGCTCCCATCCGCAGCCGGTGGGGACGCGTTATCCGAGGTCTCCCCCCCGCAAGCGGAAATGCCCGCCAACAGCAACAACCACAATGTCCATCCTAATACTCGTTTCACTTTTTTACTCCTCCGTTGACAATAAAATTGAGAAAATGGGGACTCAAGAAGAAACGATCCCCGCCAGATCAGCAAGATGTCAGGCATCCTGGTGTGTCAGCAGGTAAAAGCTGCGTTGATGCCCTTGTTGATCTGTATGAAATACAAAATCTGTGACCAGGTACCCGTCCTGAAATAACGTCTCGAACAAGTGACGGGAATGTTCGCGCCACTGTCTAGCCAACTCCATATCCACCCGCTTTAACGCTTGAAAGTCAGCCGGGATTTCAACGAGAATGAGACGGCCGGGGCGGCTGACGTAGTTGGACGGTGGAACTGGTAAACCTTCCCGATTGAAGGTGGCCTCATTGACCAGCACGGATCCGCCGCCGATGAGGGCATCCAGGGAAAGCGCCCGGCGCTGCTTCACGACGCGCCCTTCCACGCGGCTGCTGGTCACCCACCACTCCACTTCAAACCGGTCAGTCGGCAGCCCTGTGTTCAGTCCGCCCATCTCGCCGTGAAAGTGGCGCAGGTAGTGGCGGCACACGCAGCCCAGCTTGCTGATGTTGAAACGGCCGTTCCTGCTCTCCAGCGGATCATACGTCCAGGTGATCAGGCGGATGCCGATATTCAGGCAAAAATCCCGCTGGGCCAGCTTCAGGCGATAGCCAACTCCCTGGCTCTGGTATTCGGGCAAGACGCCGGCAATGACCGAGTACATTTTCAAGCGGGCGGCGGCAATCTGATCGCGGCGGCCTTCGCTGGGCACTGTGCCCAGGATACCGACAACAAAACCCACCAGCCGATCCCCATCGTATGCCCCAAAGAGTGCGCCGCCATTATACTGAATGGCATGCAGCGAATGCACGGGCAGGGTTTCCAGATCGTCGCTGTTCCAGATGGTCTTCTGGACATGCACTATTTTCTTCATTTCGCCCAATGTGGTGATCGGCCGTATCTCTACTTCTGCCATCCCCTTTCAATCCTCAACGAATATACGATTGATACACCTGCACGCCCCAAATCAACATACCGATCCCCGCCACAGCCAGATATTGGCCGTACGGCAGATACGTGTGCCGGTTGACGCGCCGGTCCCAAAGCACCACTACAACACTGCCGATCCCACCCAGGATCACGCCTAGCATCAGGGCAAAGACAACCCGGTGGAAACCGAGCATGGTCCCCAGCAGCAACGCCAATTTGACATCGCCATATCCCAGCGCGCCGGGGCCAAACAACAACTGCCCCGCCCAAAAGGCCATGAAGAAGAGGAAGAATCCCACGGCCGCGCCCACCAACGCCAGCCGAAATGTATTCTCCTCCGCCGGCACCACCACACTGCCCAGCAGCGCCGCCGCCGTGGCCGGAAAGGTCACTGCATTGAGGATCAGCTTATGTTCCAGGTCAATGACGATAATGAGAATAAGTACGGCGATGTGAAAACTGTTGATGATGAGGGTACTCGTTACGGGAATGAGCGACGGCAGCAGGGCGAAGAGAACGGCTGTGCTCGCTTCCACCAGCCAGGTTCGCGGCCGCACCGGCGCCCCGCATTCAGGACAATGATTGCCTCCCCACAGCCGGCGGCCCAGGCCAAGCCAATGCACAGGCCCATACAAATGCCCGCATTGGAGACAATACGGCGGCTGCGGCCGCGTCTGCTCCGGCAAGTTGTCCGCCAACACGTTAATGATCACCCCAGCCAACAAGCCGACGAGGCCAAATATAACGTTCAACATGCAGCGATTATAGCCGCATTATGAAGATAGAAACAGAGGCAGGGACAGATGCAGCGACGAAGACGGAAGTAAAAACAGAGACAGGGATAAAATGGTTGGAACGAGTTGAAATCTTCATCAAACTACCGGCTCAGATTCTTTTCGATTCTATTTTCATGGGTATTATTAGGAGCACGCTGCACAGCAGCACTCAATTGATACCAGGAGGCTTATCATGAATCGAATCGCGCGAATTGGTCTGATCCTTGGCGGCATCGTATTCTCTCTGGCTTTGGTGGCGGCTATCGCCCTTGTCGTCACCATCAGACGGCCGTATCCCGACACGGACGGCACGGTTACTCTCAGTGGCTTACAGGATCAGGTAGAAATTGTGCGGGATGAGTACGGCATCCCCCACATTTACGCCCAAAACCAGGAAGACCTGTTTTTTGCTCAAGGGTATGTTCATGCCCAAGACCGTTTCTGGCAAATGGAATTCTGGCGGCACATCGGCCAGGGACGCATCTCTGAAATTACGGGCGAGGCGGCGCTGAACAGCGACAAGTTCATCCGCACCATGGGCTGGAATCGTATGGCGGCCGATACCATCGCCTACTACAAAGAGGAACAGCCGGAGTACTACGCCATGCTGGAAGCGTACAGCGCCGGCGTGAATGCGTACATCGAAGCCCACCGGGACGAACTGTCCGTCAACCAGACCATCTTAGGGTTGGTCAACGAACCGTGGGAGATCGAGCCGTGGACGCCCGTCAACACCGTCTCCTGGGGCGTGGTCATGTCCGATGACCTGGGCGGCAATTGGAAAAGCGAACTGAGCCGGGCGCGTCTCATCAAAGAGCTGGGCAAAGCGGCCGTCGCCAACCTGCTTCCCACCTACCCGTACGGCACCCGGCCTGTCATTGCCCCCACCGCCGATCAGGTAAACGATCTGCCGGAAAAGACGGCGTTAGAACAGCTTCTGGCCGAAGTAGATTGGAGCCGCATCAACACCAACATCGTGGGCGAGGTCCCCGAAAACGGCTTCGCCCTGGGGCAAGGCCCGTTCATCGGCAGCAACAACTGGGTTGTCAGCGGCGAACACACGGACACCGGCATGCCTTTGCTGGCCAATGACCCTCATCTAGGTATTCAAATGCCCTCCATCTGGTACGAAGTTGGCCTGCACGCCCCCGGCTGGAACGTGGTCGGCTTCTCCTTTGCCGGTGTGCCCGGCGTCATCATCGGCCACAACGACAAGATCGCCTGGGGCGTGACCAATGTCGGCCCAGATGTGCAGGACTTATACATCGAGAAAATCAATCCCAGCAACCCGAACCAGTATGAGTACAAGGGTGAATGGCTGAACATGGAAACCATACAGGAAGTGATCAAAGTCAACGGAAGCGAAGATGTCACTCTCGATGTGCGCCTCACCCGGCACGGCCCCATCATCAGCGAACTGGTAGACGACGCCAGTGATGTGCTGGCCATACGCTGGACAGCGCAGGAAGCGAGCCGCGTCTTACAGTCCGTATTCCTGCTCAACCAAGCCCAGAACTACGGAGATTTCCGCGACGCGCTCCGGTATTGGGACGTACCTGCGCAAAATTTCGTCTATGCCGATGTAGAGGGAAACATCGCTTACCAGATGCCAGGCCTGGTGCCTATGCGCAAGAACGGGGACGGCCTGGTGCCAGTGCCCGGCTGGACGGGCGAGTTTGAATGGGAGGGTTGGATTCCGTTTGAGGAGCTGCCGGCTCTGTTCAACCCGGAGCAGGGTTACATCGTCACGGCCAATCATGCGGTTGTGGACGAAGAGTATCCTCATTTCATCAACACGTATTGGGCGGACGGTGACCGGGGCCAGCGCATCAATGAAATGATCGAAGAAACGATTGCCAACGACAAGATTTCTGCCGATGACTTTGCCCGTATTCAGTTTGACAGCAAATCGTTGATGGCAGAGAGCTACGTACCTTTGTTCGCCAACCTGTCCAGCAGCGACGCCCAGGTGCAGGCGGCGATTGAGCGGATGCGCGGCTGGGATATGCAACTGCGCCGCGATAGCGTCCCTGCCGCCCTGTTTGAGATCTTCCGCATGAAGCTGGCGCATGCCTTGCTGGCGGATGAGGTGGGTGAGGAGAATGTGGGCACGTTTGGCGGCAATGTGCTGCTGCACAGCCTGGCCAGCGATCCGCAGGCAGTGTGGTGGGATGATGTGACGACCGCGGCCGCTGAAACCCGTGAGGATATCCTCCTGCGCGCGCTCAGTGACACAGTGACCTGGTTCGAGGACAATGTAGGCGGCAGCATGAACCAATGGGCGTGGGGACGCATTCACACGGCTACTTTTGCCAGCGCCCCTTTGGGGCAAAGCGGCATCGGTCCTCTGGAGTCGCTGGTCAACCGCGGCCCCTTCCCGGTGGACGGCGGCCCCAGCATCGTCAATGCGACCAGTTGGAGCTGGAACAACCCAGCGGCCGTTACCGGGCATCCTTCCATGCGCATGATCGTGGATATGCGCGACTTTGAGGCCAGCCGGGCAGTCATCCCCACCGGGCAAAGCGGTCATCCGGGGCACAAGCATTATGACGATGAGATTGAGTTGTGGTTGAACGGGCAGACTCATCCGATGCATTTCGGTCGCGAGGCGGTGGATGCTGCGGCCGAAGGGGTGTTGATCTTGCAGCCGGGGAATTAACTGCCCGCGTCGAGAACTGGAGATTGGGGACTGGAGAGTGGAGATCATCACCCTCCAGTTCCCAACTGCTCAACCCGTGCACAGTAAGCCGTAAAGCGTGTTCTCCTTCAATCAAACAATTAGCTATCGCCTTGTAGGCTTACCCCCTGGTGCGGATTCTTGCCTTCAATACCGGTGAAAAAAGATTGGATATGGGCCAAATCGGCCGTGATGTCCCCTGACGGCTCAATGACAGGGCCTATCCCAATTACTTTACGGCCGTAATCAAAACGCACCAACACAATGGGCACTTTTGCTCCCTGGGCAATGCGATAAAAGCCCGATTTCCATCTGTGCACCTTTGTGCGCGTTCCCTCAGGCATAAGCGCAATCACAAACTGATCGCGTTTGTTCATAACCTCAATCGTCTGGCTGACAATGCCGCCGCTCCGGTTAGTACGGTCAACGGGAACACCCCCCAGCCACTTTAAAACGCCCTTAAATGGCCAACGAAACAAAGTATGTTTCCCCATCCAGGATACTTTGATATTCAGAGCGGATAAAGTAGCCATGGCCAGAACAAAGTCCCAGTTGGACGTATGCGGAGCGCCAATCAGAACGAACTTTGGCAGGTTGGGAATATCGCCTTCAATGCACCATCCGCACCATGACATCAAAGTACGGGCAATCCATTGTGAAAACCGGTTCCCTCTTTTAGGAACAGCATTACCCAGTGTGGACACTTTCATTTTTCTCCCTTGCGTTCCAGGACAGAGGAGTAATCAATTCGCACTCTGTCTGAGTCTCATTATGCCCGACCCCAACATGGGCGGCAATATTTAACTTGGTTACAATTGCTTCCGTCCTACCCAGGGACCGTGACACACTTAATTATCCAAAATCAAAACTTGTTTTCGGGCGAACCCTTTCCAGAGGTGCGTATGAAGAAATTAAATCGGTGGCAGAAGATCGTGTTACGGATTGTACTGGTTATGGCCGCCGCGGCGGCCGTCATCGCCGCTTACGCCTTTTGGCCGGTCAATGAAGACCTGAGCCGCCTGATCCCTCCGGACGGCAAATACAAAGTCACCATCCTGCGCGACACCTGGGGCGTGCCCCACATCTTCGGCCAGACGGACGCCGACGCTGCCTACGGCCTGGCCTACGCTCACGCCGAAGACGACTTTCTAACCATCCAACAGACATTGGCCGCCTCCCGGGGGATGCTGGGTCAGGTTTACGGCCGTGACGCGGCCCCCGCAGATTATGTACTGGGCCTGCTCCGCATCCGCGAGCGAATAGACGCCAAATACGAAACCGACATCAGCCCCGATGTGCGCGCTATCATGGAAGCGTACGCTGACGGCCTGAACCATTACGCCGCCTTGCACGAGGAGGAACGCCTGCTCCCCAGTCTTTTCCCTGTCAGCGGTAAAGATATTATCGCCGGCTTCGCCCAGCGCACCCCTCTCTTTTTCGGGCTGGACGGTGCGCTGAGAGAGTTGTTCAAGGAAGAGCGGCAGCGAGAGATCGCCACCAAAACGGCCGCAGAGGACGCCGGTCAAAATGGGGCTACGATGCCGGAAACGGCCGCAGATCCCCGCTCCGCCATCACCCGATACGGTTCCAACACCTTCGCCGTCTCTCCGGCCCGAAGCGCCAACGGGGAAACCTTCCTGGCCATCAACGCCCACCAGCCGTGGGAAGGGCCGGTCGCCTGGTACGAAGCGCACGTCCACAGCGAGGAGGGGTGGGACACATACGGAGGCACCTTCCCCGGCGCGCCGCTCATCCTGCATGGCTTTAATCGCAACCTGGGCTGGGCTTTTACCGTCAACAGCCCCGACTTGATTGACGTGTTCGTCCTGGACACCAACCCGGAAAATCCCGACCAATACCGCTTTGACGACGAGTGGCGCGATCTGGAAGTGTGGGATGTGCCCATCAAGGTAAAGCTTTTCGGCCGTCTAACCTGGACGGTGAAACAAGAGGCATTGTGGTCGGTGTATGGCCCAACCCTGCGACGGCCGCATGGCACGTACGCCATCCGTTACGCCGGGTGGGATGAAGTGCGGTATGTGGAGCAATGGTTCCGGCTGAACAAGGCGCAAGATTTCGACTCGTGGTATGAGGCGATGCGCATGGAAGCGATCCCCATGTTCAATGCCGGATATGCAGACCGCGAGGGCAATATCGGTTACTTCTACAACGGCCAGATTCCCCTACGCGAAGAGGGATATGATTGGAACCTTTACCTGCCGGGCAATACGGCCGACACGCTGTGGACGGAATACGTGCCCTTCGACGACCTGCCCCAGGTCATCAACCCGCCTTCTGGATTCATCCAAAACGCCAACAGCAATCCATTCATCACGACTTTTGGCCCCGGCAACCCGGATCCGGCCGATTTCTCGCCCACATTGGGCATCGAAAGCCGTGTATCCAACCGCTCTTTGCGCCTGCTAGAATTGTTTGAGGTAGATGATTCGGTGACGTTTGAGGAGTTCGTGGCCTACAAATATGACCTGGCCTACTCCGTGCACTCCTCGGTGCCGGAATGGATAGCGCAGGTGACGGCCGCAGATTTACCCGCCGATCCGGATGTACAGCAGGCGGCCGCGCTTCTGCGCGAGTGGGATTTGCAAACCACACCCGACAGCCGGGGGGCAACCATTTTTATGCTGATGATGACTGTGGTTGATGAGCGTAACCTGGCCTCCTTCTCGGCCGATGCGCTGACCAACACACCCATTCCCACAGAGGTGCTGGTACAAGGGCTGACAGAAGCGACCGGGTGGTTGAAGCATCATTTTGACCGGGTGGATGTGCCCTGGTCGGAGGTGAACCGGCTGCGCCGGGGCGACGCGGACCTGGGGCTGGGCGGCGGCCCCGATATCTTGCATGCGGTGTATGGAGAATTGCAGGAGGACGGCCGTCTGCAAGGCATTGCCGGTGACGCGCTGGTGCTGCTTGCCGCCTGGGATGGAGAAGGACGCGTCAGCGCCCGGAGCATCCACCAGTATGGCAGCGCCACTCTGCGAGAAGCGTCCCTCCATTACGCGGATCAAGCCCCGCTGTTCGTCAAGCGGCAGCTCAGACCCATCTGGCTGGATGAAGCTGACATCCGCGCACACCTGGAACGCGCCTACCGACCTGGCTCGGAGAGAAATTAACACTCCCCCTTGCGGCCGTCGGCTTTTCAGGGTTCGTTCAAAATCGACTGTGCAGTACCGGTATTTTGTAACGGAGTATTTCGTAATTGGTAATTACCCAGTTACTCCATTACAAATCCCCCATTTCCTTATGAAGGCAGTAAAACATCCTTCTAGCCGCCGATGCGGCCGGTGATGATGAGGACACCGATTCCGATCACCACTACATCCAGAACGAGCAGCAAAGCAAGCACCAGACGCTGGCCCGGCGTAAAGTTACTGAACGAGAATCCGTCCAGGCCCCCCGGTTCATCCATCCCCATGTCCAAATCATCGTCAAAGGCAGTAGCGATTCGGGTTGATTGGCGGCGAAGCTCATCAAATTCATCCTCCATCTCCGGAGTTGCATCCTCTTGCTCTTCGTCACGAAGATCACTGAAAACGTCGGCCATACTTACCTCCCAATTTATGCTTGTGCAGGCAGCCGGCGAAACACAAAACCGTATGTTGCAGGTCTTTGGCACACAGGATTCTTAATACGGCAACAGGTCACGCCTGACATATGATCCCCGATAGGCTACTCCTGATCGCCGCGATTGTCAACGGGAACTCTTCTCCAAATTTGAGCGGAGGGTGACATCCCCGGCAGCGATTGGGTGCAGGTTGCCAGCGTTGTCACGCACCAGAAGCTGCCCCCATTCGTTTGTTCCCACGGCGATTCCCTGCGCTATCAGACGGCCGTCTCGATGGGTCACTTCCACCTCCTGCCCCAGCATCACCAACCGCCGGTTCCATTCAGTCTGCGGGGAACGGCCGGCGGCGGCCGCTTCATAGAGCGGTTCCAATCGTTCCAGGAAAGTGAGCAGCAGTTCCAGCCGTGAGACGGGCCGGCCTACGGCCGCCTGCAAACTGGTCGCCGTGAAGGGGGTCTGCGGCAGTTGATCAGGCGGGATGTTGACGTTGATGCCAATCCCCAAGACTGCGCTGGTGAAACGGCCGTCTGCGTTGATATTCCCTTCCAGCAGCAACCCGCTGAACTTTCGCCAGGCCCCGTCTACCGACAAAACCAGATCGTTGGGCCATTTCACCCCCACTGCAAGGGAGCAAACTCGCTCAACGGCCACGGCCGCGGCCGTGCTAGCCATCATCGTCAGCCAATGCGCTTGCGTGGCCGGCCAATCGGGGCGGAACAAGATAGAAAGCAGGAGCGAGCTGCCGGCCGGAGCCACCCAGCTCCGCCCCAACCGCCCCCGGCCGCTGGATTGGTAATCGGCGAGCAGCGCTGTGCCCGCTGCCGGTTCACGATCAGTCCCTGCGGCCGCCCACTGTTTCAGCAGGTCGTTGGTCGAGGCCGCAACGGGATAGAAATGATACGGCCGTCCCAGCCAGCGCGTCTTTAATGCCGCCTGCACTCGCTCCGCACTCAATTCGGCCGTCATCGCCCACTCCTTCGTAACTGTAGGGTGATCGCCTGACAATTTTCCTCATTGGCGGCAAGCCATTTGAAGGCATCTTGCCATGCCCTATCGCCCCATGCTAAAATCTTCATAGCTGTCTGCATAGTGACAATGCTCAAATATGGCACGGAGGTGATCTCTGGAAAGCTTAGAACTGGCACATTTGTTGGTTGACTCAATCTTAGACAAAAAAGGGAGCGACATCACCCTATTAGACATTCGCGAGCAGGCTGTGTTTGCAGACTATTTTCTCATCTGTTGCGCCGAAAACGACAGGCAGCTTCGAGCCATCGCCAACGGCATCACCGCGGATGCCAAAGAACATGCGGAACTGGCTGCGTATGCAGTTGAAGGTCAGCCATCCAGCGGCTGGGTGCTGATTGATTACGGCGATCTGATCATTCACCTTTTCTCTCCGGAGAAGCGCGCCTATTATGACCTCGAATCGTTGTGGAATGAAGCCCAGGTCGTCTTGCAAATGCAGTAATAATTCCAAAGGTAATTTTACAATCAGCCCCCACCTCGTCACACAAAAAAGAGAGCGCCCATCAAGGCGCTCTTTTTTGTCCTGTACGATAACCGCTGACAGAACGGTTACACAAATAATCTACTCGCGAATCCAACCATCGGTGACTCTTTCCCAACTCGCCAGCTCATCGTTGGAGAAGAAGAGCGCCACTTCCTTGGCCGCGTTTTCCGGACTGTCGGAACCGTGAACCAGGTTACGGCCGATTTCCATTCCCAGGTCTCCGCGAATCGTGCCGGGAGCTGCGTCCACAGGGTTGGTAGCTCCCATGGTAGACCGGGCCGCGCTGATTGCCCCTTTTCCTTCCCACACCATCGCTACCACCGGCCCGGAGGTAATGTATTCCACCAGGCTCTTGTAGAAGGGCCGTTCCCGATGCACCGCATAATGCCTGGCCGCCAATTCGGCCGACATTTGCATAAACTTCATCCCTAACAGCTTCAAGCCCCGGCGCTCAAAACGGCCGATGATGTCGCCGATCAATCCCCGCTGTACGCCATCAGGTTTCACCAATATCAATGTACGTTCCATTCACCTGCTCCAAAGAATAATGTTTTGCGGATTCCTATCGTTTCGTTGCTCGACACACGCTTTGTGTCACCATGCAGATACGACCGGGAACAGGAATCCCCGCGGCCGTGCTAGAAACCAAGAAATCTCGAATTGTTTCGCTGATTATAGCTGATCAAGCGCCAGGCGGTAAGTTTCCAGCGCCTTGTGTAACTGGCCGTTGCGCATGTATGCGTCCCCCAACAGACGGCGCACCATCGGTTGGTTGGTGTATTGCAAAGCGGCCGTTTCCAGGTCAGCAATGAGCGTGTTCAGCCCTTCACCTTCCTCAACCAGAGTCTGATACGCGCCTAAAGCGCTGTCCACATCCCCGGAAGCCAGCCGTTCACGGGCCTGGGCCAGTTGTTCCTCATCCGGTTCAGTCGTATCCTCATCTGACCCGGCGGGAGGAATAATCAGGGTGTCATCGAAGGCGAGCCTGCCCAACAACGACCCCGTATCCCCGCCCCGAAGGGGGCCTGTATCTCGGCCAGGCAGTGGCCCTGTATCTCGGCCAGGCAGCGGCCCCGTATCCCGACCGGGCAGCGGGCCTGTGCCAATTTCCGGCAGCGGCCCCGTTTCATACTTCGTGTCAGGACGCGGCTTCAGGTCGCGACGAGAATATGCGCCGGAGAGCGTGACTTCTTCCTCTGTCTCCAACCACCCGGTGACATCCGGTTCCGGCAGGGACTTTAACCAATCTGTAGGGCCAGGCTCTTCCTCATCGCCGCCGCGCAGCCGCAGCCAGGAAGGCATGGCGTCGTCCAGGTCATCGTCCAGTCCCAGGTCCGGCTCGTCATCCCTGGCTTCTACTTCCTCATGTTCTTCGGCCGTTTCCGGTTCAGACGCCGCGGCCGCCTCGGCTGTTTCCACGTCCGGCTTCCCGGCAAAAGGCGTCTGCTCCTCAGAGGGCGTCTCTGCCGCCGTTTCGGGCGATACGGTGGTTAATTCATCAATGGCTGCCCCCTGGCTTAAAGCTAATTGTTCCAGCCAGGCCATTGCTTCGTCCGGATCATCTGGAATTTCATCCACAAATCCGGTATCGAGCGGTTCTTCCGCCAGAACCTCTGCCGGTTTCTCTTCCGGCTCTTCCTCCACCAGAGAAGTATCCTCAACCGGCTCCAGGATAGTGGGCGGGATGACTTCTGCCACCAATGTGGCCACATCCTCTGACTCGTCTTCCTCATCGGCCGTTTCATCTGCTTCCGCATCGAAAGCCGTCAGCCAGGCCAAAGCTTCTTCCGGATCATCCGGCATCTCTGCAACCAGATCCGGCCCGGTCGGGAGTTCCGTTTCCGGGACGGCCGTCTCGGATTCCGTGACTTCCTCCGCCGCTTCAGCGGCGACTTCGGCTACAGGTTCCACCTCAATCTCAGCCGGGGTCTCGTCCACCAACGGCATCCCGGCCACCTCTGTGGGAACAACGGCGTCACCGGTAAATCCCTCTAGCCACGCCAGCGCCGCATCAGGATCATCCGGCATCTCGTCCATCAGGTCAGAGAACTCATCCTGCTCCGGGACAACCTCCGCCTCCACGGCCGCATCGGCCGTCACGAATTCAGGCAGCTCAGTCTGGGCCGGCGCGGCCGCATCCAGGCTTGTCACCAATTGCTCCAGCCAATCCAGGGCGTCATCGAGGTCTCCGACAGCTCCATCGGCCACCCCATTTCCTTCCGGCCCTTTGCTCACCGGGACCACAGTATCGGCCGCCAACTGTTCCAGCAAATCCAGGGCTTCATCCAGTTCGCTCGCCGCCTCGGAGATTGCTTCAGGGGCGCTTGTCTCATCATCCGGCTGCTCACCGACTGCAGCGGCCGGTTCCGGCTCCTGAGCCGTTTCCACCGGCACCCCTTGTTGTTTGGCGAGTTCCTCTAACCAGTGCATCGCCTCTTCCAGGTCTTCGGATGCGCTCTCTAAAACACCTTCCGTTTCAGCCGAATCGACGCCTGCTTCAACGACTTCCAATTCCGGCTGGGTGGGGGCTTCAGAATCCGGCTCCTCTGCGGCCGCTGCATCCATGACGGCCGCCTCATCCAGTCCCAGGACATCGGCGACGCTGGGCAGCTCTTCCTGGGGCGCATCGTCGCTCACCGCCAGTTCTTCCAGCCAGGCCATGGCGTCGTCCAGGTCTTCAGCCACCGCCGGTTCGCTTTCAACCGCTTCTTCATCACCTGGCGCTGCTTCTGGCTCAGGCGCGGCCGTATCGGTGACCGTGATTAACTCTTCCACAGGCGCACCTTGCCTGACGGCCAACTCCTCCAGCCAGGCCATGGCGTCGTCCGGGTCTTCCGGTAGCTCCGGGACAGGGGAATCAACGGCGGCCGTGGCCTGTGCCGGTTCAGTTTGTTCAGTTGGCTCTGCCATTTCTTCTTCGGGCCAATCCACGGTGGGCGCTTCTTCAAGCGCTTCCGATTCGCCCCCCATCATCTGATCCAGCCAATCCAGCCCGTCCAGATCATCTTCCGGCGCTTCAGCGGCCAGGTCATCGACCTCAGCCGGCATGGTGGCCAGCGCATCCAGCAGTTCATCCACAACGCCAGGCTCTAGTTGTTCGGCTTCATCTAACGGCGTCTCATCATGGCCCAGCTCACCCGCCGGCACTTGCGTCGGCGGTTCCTCCAGCGCTGGTCCATCACCGGCCGCAATCTGGTCGAGAAAGCTCAAATCATTAGTGGGTTGCTCGGCCGACCCGCCCAACAGATCGTCGAGATCAATTGGCGCGACTTCTCCCGCCATCGCATCTGCATCTTCAAGTTCCAGGCGTGCGATCTCATCCGCAGGCGCACTACCCGCCGACGCTGCCAGCTCCTCCAGCCAATCGAGATCATCCCCAGTGGAATAGGTCTCGGCCGTCTGCACAGCCTCGATTTCCTCAGGCGTCAATAATTGGTTCAGCGGGCCTGTCTGGCGTAAAGCCAGATCCTCCAACCAATCCAATGTCTCGTCTAACTCGTCTGATGTCGCCTCCGTCCCGGAAGCGCTCTCTTCCGGTTCATCCTCTGAGAGATCTTGACTTGCACCCACGCTTTCCTCCAATACTTCCGGCTCGCTAAAATCACTCGCCTGCAGCCAGTCAAGAGCATCATCATCTATCTCTTCTTGCTCTGCGGCCGCGTCCGGCCATGTGGAGCCATCATCCACCAGTTGCCCTGCCGCCTCTGAAGCTACAGCAGATTCCACCTCTGCAGATGGGAACTCGCCCGCTTCTTCTGAGGGCGTGTTCGCATCCGCCAGCAGCCAATCGGGAATCTCTAACTCCTCATCCACGCCGGCACTCCGGGCCGCGGCATCCTGGGCCGAGAGGTCGGGCAGCGGGGCCGCCTCCCCTTGATCTATTTCATCATCCGCGGTGAATGCGTCTCCCGTCAGCCAATCGGGGATCTCTTCCTCGCCGGAGAAGAATGTCTCCTCTGCGGCCGTTTCCAGCGAAGCCGACGCCGGTTCTCCTACATCAGCAGCATCGGGGGCCGGCGTCCCTTCTGGGCGAGACAACGCATCTTCCAGCTCATCGTCTAACGTGCCCGTTTGCAGCCAATCCGGTAATTCTGCATCCCCGTCGGACGGCGTCTCTTCGGCCGTCTGGCCAGGTGCATCCGCCAGCAGCGTCAGATTCGGTTCAGCCCATTCCTCTGCCGGCTCCTCTGCTATTTCATCTTCATAACCAGTAATGCGAAGCCAATCCGGGATCTCCTCGACATCTTCTGAGATTTCCGGGGACTCCTCCAATTCAGGTTCACCGGCCAGCATCGTTAAATCCAACTCCGCTGGGACCTCCGCGGGCGGCTGCTCCGCCTTGTCCTTCAATGAATCGGTGCGCAGCCAATCCGGTATTTCTTCCGATTCCACCCAGTCGGAAGACGTGTCTGCCGGTTCAGTTTCATCAGCCAGCCGCGTCATCTCTATTTCGGCCGCATCTTCCGGCAGTTCAAGTTCCGGCTGCTCACTCAACAAGGTCTGGTCAACCTCCAGCCACGGTTCGGGCATGGCTGCTGTTTCTTCGGCGGCCGGAGGCACTGCTTCCTGCAACCAGTCAGGCAAGTCAGCCTCAGTAGCTGGGAGTAACTCTGCTGCTTCAACGCCGGCGGAAAAGTCCGCCAGTAAATCTTCCGTACTCTCAGAATCAACCTGCGCCGGCGTTCCCGATTCTTCTTGCTCCAGCAGCGTCAGCCAATCCGCTTCCTCTTCAACCGGCTCATCAGGGGAAATGCCTATTTCGTCCGGCTCGATGGCTTCGTCTTCCTCCTCATCTTCGTCCTCCTGCATCCATTGGGAAGCAGTCATCGGATCGAGCTGTACCGGCTCAAAATCAGGCAGTTCCGAAAGCCAATCTGGGGTATCATCATCGGCCGCGGCCGTATCGGATTGCAGCGCTCCGGCTTCCAGCCAATTTTCCGGCTCGGCTGCGGCTTCCGGCTCGCCGCTCCCGGTAAGCTCAAACTCGCTGTCGTGGAATTCTTCATCTACCGGAGCGGCCGCATCTGCACCTTTTACACCGGCGCTTCCATCCGTCATCGAATCCAATTCGCGAAGCCAGCCGGTCACGGTTTGTCCCGGCCCGCCTTCTCCCTCAAGGTGATCTGATTGATCGGTGAACCAACTCGCTTCATCAACTGGCCCGGTGATCACTCCTTCCAGACCGCTGTCACCGGCGCTTATTTGTTCTTCCTCAACGGGCACGTCTCGCAGCCAATCGTACATGCCTGAGTCGTCTGCGTCCTCTTCCCCACCGGCGAACGAGATCGCTGTGACCCAATCTGCGGCCGGTTCTCCCTCTCCCCCGCTGTACTCCTCATCGAAATGCTCAATCTCGACCACGTTGGGCAGTATCGGCGCGCCATTGGCGTTAAATGCCCGGCCGACGGCCGTCTCAATATCCAGGTGACTGGCATCCGGCTGGACCAACTCTCGCAAGGTCTGCAAATAGGTCTGTGCTTCATTGACGCGATCAGTCAGCAGCCAGATTTCTGCCAGAATCGCATTGGCCTTGATGCAATTCGGCAGCTTCTCCAACACGCTCAGACAAACGGAAACCGCCTCCACGCGCTTGCCGTCCCGCCATAGCACCTCTGCCATTAATGCTTCCAGGTCAATCCGATCTTCATCTTCACTCAGAGCTTGCCGCAACTCGGCCGCGGCTTCTTCATATAAGCCGCCGCGGAAGTATAACCGGGCCAGCGCGCCTTGAGTCAGCGGCAGCTTTTCCGGCACTTCCATGTCGTTCATCTCATAGAGTTTCTTTAGTTCTTCCTGGATGGTTGGGTTGTACGGATCCATTTCATAGGCGCGCTCCATGTGCCAGATAGCCTGCGACAACAAATCATCTTCCTTGAAGGTGACAGACAGGCCAATGTGGGAAACGAAATCGTTTGGTTCGGCGCTTAAGACCCGTTGGAAGAGGTCGGCCGCATCGCTGTAATCCCCACGTTCCAGCGATGCTTTGGCCAACAGGCGGTATGTTTCCACATGACGTGGAAACTTCGACAGAATGTGGCGGCAATGGGTCACCGCCTCGTTAATGCGGTTAGCATCCAGGAGTTTGTCAATCTGTCTGATGTAGTCGTGGAGGGTTATGGTAGCCACAAGAGCACCCTCAACTTGAAAACCCAACACCCATTGCCGGGTTGGGGCAATGGTAAGTTAAGCTTTGCCTTCTATTTATGGTCAACTTATGCGATATTATGCAAAGTTTCCGTTATTTTAGCAAGTGCAGGCGCTTGAGTCGGGCTAGTAGATCGGTCACGTCTCGTTCTGTTTGGGGCATCGCACCCAACGGATCATACACTTGGTCGCAGCTAGTGAGGGCATAGATGAGGTTAACAATGCCACAAGTCAATACCTCTTGTTGGTATCCTCCTTCCAACACAAACAGGATTCGCCCCTGGCACCATTGTTCTGCCATCTCGACCAGAGAACGGGCTAGTTGAGCATACCCTGTGAGGCTTAGCCCGGCCATGGCCAATGGATCCTGCCAATGCGCATCGAATCCGGCCGATACCAGGATGAGTTCCGGCTGAAACGCGGCTGCCTTTGGCCAGATGATCTCATCTAGGGCTTGCAGATAACCGTGATCACCCACTCGAGGCGGAAAGGGGACATTGAGCGTGAAGCCCCGCCCCTGGCCCGAACCAATCTCATTCAGGCCGCCAATACCGGGATAAAAGAATGGGGCATAAAGATGCAGCGAGACGAAAAGAACGGTGTCGTCGTGGTAGAAGACGTCTTGCGTTCCATTGCCATGATGGACGTCAAAGTCCACAATAAGCACCCGCTCTACGCCATGAACTGCCTGCGCATGGCGGGCGGCAACAGCCACATTGTTGAACAGGCAGAACCCGCTCACCCGGTTTGTCTCTGCGTGATGGCCCGGCGGCCGCACCAGGGCAATGCCGTTTTGCGCTTCCCCGATCATGATCGCGTCAAGCGCCCGGCAGCAGCCACCGGCGGCCGTGCGGGCCAGGTCGTAGCTCTCGCGAGTGGCGTACGTGTCCCCATGGTCCAGTAAACCGCCGCCCTGCAACGACACCTGGTGAATATGTTCGATCAGCCTGGATGTATGCACGCGTTGCAGCTGGGTGGTTGTCGCTGGCACGGGATCGACGGCCGTGAGATCCGACAGCACGCCAAAACGATCCAGCGCGGCCATCATGCCGTCCAAACGAGCAAAGCTCTCAGGATGATGCGCCTGCGTATGCGCCGCAGCGGGCGCAAATAAAAATATCGTCTTCGACATTCAGTCCCACCAATACAAATCTGTCTTCCTTATTATAAGAGCGTCAGGCAAACAGACCAGCTTAATCCGGGATCGGGGCTTCACGAATGAGTTGCAGAAACCTGTACCGACCATCTGTCATTCCGAGCGCAAGGAGGAATCCCGGCGGCGAGGCCCAAGCAAATGCTTTGATGAGTATCGAGGGCAGGGATACCTCAAGCGTTTCCTTCGGAATGACAAGCAAGGCCACAAGTTTATGACAACTTGATCGTAGCATCCGCCCTTACATGTGTTTGGCGGTGTCACGGTTTTCTTTCCTAAAATGATAAACCGTGACACACTCAACAGGCGTGGCAGAAATTGAAATTCTGATATACTATGTGCCTTCATACTTGTGAATGATTTGACAATGTAGAGGATTTCACCTCTTTAACAAGCACATCCGGCCCTGTTAAAAACGGGAACTGGGGTTACTCCCCCACGTTCACAGATAAATTGGCCGGTTGTAGAGAAGAAATCTTAGGAACCAAACCTGGTTTGCACAAGGAACCAGGTTTTTTAATGAGTGATGCGTACAACGCACATCACAGAAATCAATGATGGAGGAATTTGATCGATGCAAGGTTTAACCAGCTTTGAGACCATCGCCGTATGGGTGGTGCTGGCTATCTCAATCCTGGGCATCGGCTACGCTTTCTGGTTGCGTAGCCAGATCATGGGCTTGGATAAGGGCACGGAACGAATGCAAGAAGTGTGGGGCTTTATCAAAGCTGGCGCAAATGCATATTTGAGCCAGCAGTTCCGCACAATCGTGGTCCTAATCATCGTCCTGACATTTGTCCTGGCGGCCAGCGTGCTAATTGTCCCGCCCACCAGTGAAGCCGTTCAACGTTTTGGCGACGAGAAAACGGCAACCATTGCCGTGGCTATCGGCCGTGCTGTGGCTTTTCTGATGGGTTCTATCTTCTCCTATACCGTCGGCTTCGTGGGTATGAACGTAGCCGTGGAAGGGAATGTGCGCGTGGCGGCCGCTTCGTTGAAGGGGTACAACCCGGCCATGCAAACCGCCTACCGCTCCGGTACCGTAACCGGCATGCTGACGGTGGGCCTGGGTTTATTAGGCGGCACGCTCATCTTCATGGTGTTCGGCATCTCAGCCCCTGATGCGCTACTCGGCTTCGGTTTTGGCGGTTCACTCATCGCGCTGTTCATGCGCGTGGGCGGCGGCATCTACACCAAAGCGGCCGACGTCGGCGCAGACCTGGTAGGTAAGGTGGAAGCGGGCATCCCGGAAGATGATCCGCGCAACGCGGCCGTGATCGCTGACCTGGTTGGCGACAATGTCGGGGACTGCGCCGGTATGGCGGCTGACGTATTCGAGAGCTTCGAAGTCACAATCGTATCAGCCCTGATCCTGGGTCTGGTGCTGGGGGATGTATCCCGCGGCGTGCTGGGTGACGGTCTGTATGACCTGCGCTTCGTCATTTTCCCGCTCATTCTTCGCGGCATCGGCGTCATCGCTTCGCTCATCGGCAACACCGTGGTTCGTACAGACGAAACACGGCGCAATGCGATGGCGGCCATGAACCGGGGCTTTTACCTGGCGGCCGCGGTCTGCACAGTCGGCTTCGCGGCCGTGACATTGACCTACATGAAAAACCCGGACACCGGAATTGTGGACTGGCGGCCGTTCCTGGCCACCATTTCCGGCATTGTGCTGGCCATCGTCCTGGACAAGCTGACGGAGTATTTCACCTCCACACATTTCAGCCCGGTACAGGAAGTCAGCAAGTCATCGGTTAGCAGTTCAGCCACGAACATCCTCTCCGGCCTGGCGCTGGGGATGGAATCCAGCGTGTGGGCGGTCGTCGTGATAGCCCTCTCCATTCTCAGTTCTGTCCTGATTTATGCAGGGGAACCGGCCGCAACTCAGTTCACCGCCATCCTTTATGGCGTTTCGCTGACAGGCATCGGCATGCTGACGCTGACGGGCAACACCATCTCAATGGACAGCTTCGGCCCCATTTCCGACAACGCCAACGGCATTGGCGAGATGGCCGGCCTGAATAAAGAGGCGCGCCGGGTGATGGATGACCTGGACGCTGTGGGGAATACCACAAAAGCTGTCACCAAAGGCATCGCCATTGGATCGGCCGTCATTGCTGCTGTGGCCTTGTTCGGCTCGTACCTGACCGATGTGGGAAAGGTGCAGCAAGAGCTGATTGACCAGGGCATCAGCGGGATCAGCAAACTGGAAGGCATTAACGTTGCCGCTCCGACCGTGTTTATCGGTCTGCTTATTGGCGGCGCCGTGCCGTTCCTGTTCTCATCACTGACCATCCGCGCCGTCTCGCGAGCTGCAGCCCAGATCGTGGCTGAGGTCCGGCGGCAGTTCAAAATTCCCGGCCTTATGGAAGGGAAAGTACTGCCCGACTATGCCCGAGCGGTGAGCATTTCCACCACGGCCGCGCAGAAAGAACTCGTCAGTCTGGGTCTCATCGCTGTGTTGGTGCCCGTATTGGTGGGCTTCTTGCTGGGCGTTGAGGCGCTGGGCGGCTTCCTCGCCGGCATCATCCTCACTGGCCAGTTGATGGCCGTCTTCCAGGCCAATGCTGGCGGCGCGTGGGATAACGCCAAAAAATACATCGAAGATGGCAACTACGGCGGTAAACATTCGGAACCGCACAAGGCGGCCGTCGTGGGCGACACCGTCGGCGACCCGCTGAAGGACACCGCCGGCCCGGCGCTCAACCCGATGATCAAGGTCATCAACCTGGTCTCTCTCATCATCGCGCCCGTCGTGGTGGCGCTTCGCCTGCCCGGCGAACCCATCAGTGCCGGCATCACCATTGCCATGGCCCTCTGCCTGATTGCCCTTGGTTGGGCTATCTGGCAAAGCAAGCGTGAGGGGGAAGCACTGGTTGAAGTTCAACCGGAGGCAGCTGGATAACTTCGGCCGTCTGCGATCTCAGACAAGGCTTTATCATAAAAAAAGGGCCGGTGATCACTTGATCACCGGCCCTTTTCTATTTGCCATGATTTTTGGGGCTGGATCAGTCAGCCAATGTTGATAGATCGCCTACATCCTGCCCCAGCACGCGCGCCTTTAGAACGCGGCGCATAATCTTACCGGAACGGGTCTTCGGCAAGCTGTCCACGAACTCGATAGTCGCCGGCTTGGCAATGGGACCCATCTCGTGGCTAACGTGGTCGCGCAGCTCTTTCTCCAGCTTGTCGCTGCCTTCGTATCCCTGCCGCAGGATACAATATGCCTTGATGATGTTACCTTTCAGCTCGTCCGGCACCCCGATGACGGCCGCTTCCGCCACAGATTCATGGCTGACCAGAGCGCTCTCGATTTCGGCCGTGCCCAGCCGGTAGCCTGAGACTTTAATCACATCGTCAATACGGCCGATGACCCAAATATACCCATCCTCATCCTTCTTGGCGCTGTCGCCCGGCAGATACCATCCCTGTTCCTGATAACGGCTCCAATACTGTTGTACATACCGGTCCGGATCGCCATAGATGGTGCGAAGCATAGCCGGCCAGGGCGTCTTGATGACCAGGTACCCTTCCTCATTCGGCGGCACCGGTTCGCCCTCTTCATCCACCACATCCACCTGCACGCCGGGGAAACCGCGCGTCGCCGCCCCCGGCTTGAGAGGGACACAGGGCAGCGGGGTAATCATGAAGTTACCCGTTTCCGTCTGCCACCAGGTGTCCATGATCGGGCAGCGCTCGCCGCCAATCACGTGATAATACCATTTCCACGCTTCCGGATTGATCGGCTCACCGACGGTGCCAAGCAGGCGCAAGCTGGACAAATCATGGCGGGCAGGCCAACTCTCGCCAAAGCGCATTAACCCGCGAATGGCGGTAGGGGCTGTATACAAAATAGTGATGCCATATTTGGCAATTAATGACCACCAGCGGTCGGGGTATGGATGGGTGGGCGCCCCTTCGTACATAAAACCAGTCGCGCCCAAAATGAGGGGGGCATAGACAATGTAACTGTGCCCGGTGATCCAGCCGGGATCAGCGGCACACCACCAGATATCTTCCGGTTTGATGTCAAATACCCACTTCAGGGTTGTGCTGGTTCCAACCATATAGCCGCCATGTGTATGCAAGATCGCCTTGGGTTTGCCCGTTGTGCCGGAGGTGTAAAGGATGAACAGCGGATCTTCCGCATCCATCACCTCTGTAGGGGCATTGGGATCGGCAATGGGCAGCGCCATCAGATCATGGTACCAATGGTCACGTCCTGGCACCATCTCAACTTCCTGACCGGTACGCTTCACGCAAATAACGGTCTCGATCGTGCCGGCTCGTTCTACCGCTTCATTGGCGATCTTTTTCAGCTCAATAATCTTCCCACGCAGCCAGGCTCCGTCGCAGGTTACCAACACCTTGGACTGGCTGTCCTCAATACGGCCAAGTAATGCCTCTGTGGAAAAACCGCCATAAACGACAGAGTGCATCGCGCCGATCTTGGCGCACGCCAACAAAGCGACCACCAGTTGGGGGATACGCCCCATGTAAATGGTAACGCGATCTCCCTTGCGGACGCCCATGGCTCGCAACACGCTGGCGAATTTGCACACCTCGTGGTTTAACTGCTGGTAGGTGTAAACGCGCGAGTCGCCTGGCTCTCCCTCGAAGATGAGGGCTGCCTTGTTGCGCACGGCCGTCCGCATGTGGCGATCCAGTGCATTGTGCACAATGTTGACCTTCGCACCGACAAACCACTTGTAAAAGGGAGCATTGCTGTCATCAAGCACCTTCTCCCACGGCTCAAACCATTCATAATTCTCGCTGGCAATCTTGCCCCAAAAACCAGCCAGGTCAGCGGTGGCAGCATCATTGACCTCGTCATAATCCGGAATATGTGCATTGGCAATCACTTCCGGGGCGGGGTAAAAGACCTTGCCAACCATGCTCTTCTCTTCAGCCATTGTGACCTCCTCAGGTGAATAAGGTATGGAATGTGAAGCTTTCGCGGTCCCCGTGACCAAGTATAATTGGTAAAATGCAATTCGTAAAACGAAACTAGGCTGTTGGGTGTGCGTCAGTTCCGTTGATGGCATATCTTTACTTCTGGCGTGAGTCATCAATGTTTTGGGGTTACGTTTTACGTATTCCGCTTCACAATCAGGGAGCACAGAGCGCTGTATCCTGGAACCGTCAACCTCAGCATCCTTTGAAGGAGTATGAATGTCTAAAACCAAAATCGTCATCATCGGAGCCGGCAGCGCCAGCTTTGGCCCCACCACGCTGGCCACACTGCTTCGCAAACCATCGCTGCACGGCAGCGAATTAGCCCTAGTTGACCTGGATGAAGCAGCGCTTGATACAGCCTTTCGCGTGGCTGAAAAAATGAATACGGCGTGGGGCGCCGGTATGACCATCACGGCCAGCCGTAACCGCTGCGATGTTCTCGCCGGAGCGGCGTTTGTGGTGATCTCCATTGAAGTGCCGCCGCGAGAAAAACTTTGGCGCATGGATTGGGAAATACCACGCAAGCATGGGCTGCGGCAGCCTTACGCTGAAAATGGAGGGCCAGGCGGGCTGATGCACGCCTGCCGCCAGATTCCGCCATTCATGGAAATCGTGCGTGATATGGAAGCGCTCTGCCCGGATGCGCTGTTAATCAATTTCAGCAATCCTCTCCCGCGTATCACCCGGGCCGTCACCAAGTACAGCCAAATCAAGGTTGTAGGTAAATGCCACCAGATTGATGTGGGATATGGCATCGCGGCCGTTTTACTGCGAGACCGGAATGGCATCACCGTCCCGGAAGGGGTTTCGCTGCGCTCAGACCCGGCCAATGTCGCCGTGATCCACGCGATGGCGGAGGCCGGCCGTCAGCGCTTCGACATTAAGTCGGCCGGGCTGAATCATTTTATCTGGCTGGTTGATATCCGAGACAGAGCTACCGGAGAAGATCTGTATCCGGCCCTGCGCGCGGCCGTGGACAACGCTCCCCCTACCCTGGAACCATTTTCAATGGAATTGTTCCGTCTGTTTGGCTTGTGCCCCATTCCTGGCGATACACACCTGGTCGAGTACCTTCCCTGGGCCCATGATCCGGTCGCCAAACCGTGGGAACATTACCACATCTCTCTTTATGATTGGAATGGAAATGAGGCCACGCGTGACTACTTGCACCATATGATGGCCCAAATGGCGCAGGGCGATATGTCTGTGGAGGGCATGCGTGAAGCCCACAGCGAAGGCGCGGCCGAACTCATCGCGGCCGTCGCCTGCAATGAAAACTACTATGACGAAACGGTGAATATCCCGAATGAAGGCGCCATTGCCGGCCTGCCAGACGAAACGATTGTGGAAGTGCCAGCACTGGTGAGCGGGCTGGGCGTCAGAGGCATTCACATCGGAGCGCTACCTGAGCCGATCACTGAACTGCTGCGCCGTGAAGCGGCGCTGGTGGAGCTGATTGTAGATGCGGCCGTCACCGGGGATCGCAACCTCGCCCTCCAGGCTCTACTGCTTGACCCGATGATCAACGACCTGGGTAGAGCCAGAGCTGTATTGGACGATTACTTGGAGGCATTCTCAGTGCATTTACCCCAGTTTTAAGCGTCGAGCTACATGGACATGGCTGAAGCACGGCCGGTAGGATCAGATAGGCGTCCCTGGTTAACTTTTTGTACAATAATGGTTCACCAAATGGGACATTAACTTTCAACGATGGTACGAAAATTTCAGGAAATTTGAGTGCCGGCTCCAAACTGCTTAATATTGTTCTTAAGGAATTACTGGAATAATTTCTTCGTTAGCAGGAAAAGAGGAATACGATACAGACAGGAGCCATCCATGACATCCCCATTTAGCCGCCAGGCTCAGATCAGCAGGCTGATCTTGAAACATCGCTGGCTGCTGATGCTGCTGGCAGCGCTGATTGCACTGCTATTTGAAACCGCAGAACACACCTCTACCCATGCTCATCTTGGTGGGCATTTCTATCGCGAACTGTTAATGTTCGTCGTGATTTATCCGGCCGCGTTTGGTATGTCGCTCACCCTTCTAGCGCGAACGGAGTTAGAACGCCTGCGCGTCTCACGTCATCTAAGCCTGGAACATGATCTCATTGAACAAATGAGCAGCGCCGGGGATTGGGAAGAATTGTCCTCAGTCTTGGTGGAGTTCCCTTCCCAGGTAGCGCCCTTCGATGGCGCTTCCCTTCATCTCTATGACCCGCCTGAGGGTAACCTGGAGCCGGTGGTCGAATGGAAGAACCAGGAGGCCAGGGGCACAATGCGTGAAACACGCCTGGCGATTGACAATATGGATGTGTGCCTTTCCTGTTTGAAATCGCGCACCTTGCATCAGGTCAGTGCTGGCCTGTGCAGCAATGTCAATGTTGTTGAAGGGTACCAAGGATTTTGCCTTCCCCTCGTCCATGGGAATCAGGCAGTGGCTACGCTTTTCATGTTTTTGCCCGATAATCTGGGGCTTTCTGAAGACCAGATTGAACTGCTCAACAATGTAGCGCCATCTATGGCTTTTGCGATTGACGGTACACATCCTCTTGGCTCAGGCATTATCCGCGAATCAGCCACAGAAGCGGAACGGCGCCGGCTGGCCCGACATTTACACGACACGTTGGGACAAAGTCTGGGCTTCCTGGTGCTAAAGCTGGATCATCTCAAGGGAGAGGATGTGCTTGGTGAAATTGCGGCCGTTCGTCAGGAACTGGCGCAAATGCATAATGTGGCCAACCAGGCCTATGAACGGGTTCGCTCCACGTTGACTACGCTCCATGAGAAGCGGGTGGCTGATTTGTTCAAGACCCTGCGCGAATTGGCTAAATCAGTTGGTGATCGGGCTGACATTAAAGTCACCGTCAACAGCAAGGGTGAGCCATGTCCTCTGCCCCAAAATGTACAGTTTAAAATAATAAGCATCTTCCGCGAAGCCATGATCAACGTACAAAAGCATGCCCAGGCCACCAAAATGGACCTTCATCTCCAATGGGCACGTGAATCACTGAAAATCACGCTGGTTGACAACGGCACGGGAATCACCACATCCAACCACACTAACGCCAACGGGCATTACGGGCTGGTTATCATGCAAGAACGGGCAGAAGAGATAGACGGCCGTCTCTCTTTTGATACTGTTGCTGGCGGGGGAACCAAAGTTTCATTGCAGGTACCTCTATACCCCTATCGGTAGACTCCTCACTTCCCAATCGTAAGACGGATTGTAATTTTTGGCACATACAATAAGGGAGGTCAGGCAGTCAGGCTGCCTGTAAGCTTTAATGTGTGGGTCGTAACCATCCGGCTGCGTAACGGGATATTTCAGCAAAGTCATCACACTAATAATGGGAACACCTATGAGAATCCTACTTGTCGACGATCACGTGTTATTTCGGGAAGGAATCGCCAGCCTGATCATCGCACAACCTAATCTGGAAATAGCCGCAACGGCCGAAACGGTGGCAGAAGCCGTGGAGTTAGCGCAAGAAGTAAAGCCCGATGTCATCTTGATGGACTTCACACTCCCTGATGGAACAGGTTTAGACGCCACCCGTGCCATCCTGGCCGAGCAGCCAGAAATCAACATCGTTTTCCTCACCGTCCATGACGATGACGAACGCCTGTTTGCCGCCATTCGTAGCGGGGCGAGAGGTTATCTGCTGAAAAATGTGACTGTCACCAAGTTGTTAGACTATCTCCATGGACTCGAACGGGGGGAGGCTGCTATTTCACGGGCCCTCACCACCCGGCTCATGCAGCGTCTGGCACAGCTAGAATCCATGTCTTCCGGGAATACTTACGTTTGCAGCGGTCTGACTGCTCGTGAACTTGAAATACTGCGGGAGTTGGACTCCGGCGCAACCAATCGCGAAATCGCCGATCGCCTGGTCATTAGCGAGCGAACTGTTAAAAATCACGTCAGCAACATTCTTTCCAAACTCAACCTGAGAAATCGTTACCAGGCCGCGAACTACGCCCGTCTTCACGGTTTGGTATAGTTTTATCTTCTGGTTAATTACAACTGAGGGGAGCCAGAAACATTCGTTTAGCTTCGAGTCTTAAACAGGAGCAGGGGAACCTTTTACGGGGATAAGCGCTTTACCATCAAGCATGACAATTCACCTATTACAATTCACCCATTACAATCCGTGCCCAGAATCATTAAAATTTATTTAAGGAAGCTGACTCGAATCATTGAAGCCTGTTCGTTTTGACGCATCATGGCAACTGCCCTTCAATCAATCTACACGATACCCATGGGCTATCCAACACACCCTCCACAGTTCACTCCTTCATCTAATCTGTTCCCCCCCTATTCTTCAACATTCCCATCGTCCGACCCATTGGGACTAAAGTACCAGAAAGGTACTACTTCCTTTTGGGCCTACTTGGTTCTTTTTTGGTTCATATGGCGCACTGCGACCCATAGACGATCTGATGCCGCAGTCGCTACACTACTATTGTCACAGTGTGTGTCTACCGCGTGTACCAGCGTGACGATGATGTCAATCCACTATCAATGTGATTAGAAGCTATGTCAACAAATAACGTATATGAAGGATGGGATTACCAATTAACCCGGCCCGCCAAACTCGATCGAGAGTTTCTACGCGATGTGCTCGTTGGCGGCCGGGCTTTTCCTTTCCGGTTGGGTCGCCCGGTTGATCAAAGATCCCGGGCCCAACAATCCCCTAAACAACAACTCCCGATTCCTGAAGGAAGAGAATGGAATAAGGCAAGCCGGAAATTGGCCCGCGTATTGATCATCGGCAATGGCTCGTTACTAGGTGCGGGCATCCAGAGTTTACTCATAAATGAAAATAATTTGGTCGTTTTTGGCACATCACCTAACAGCGAGGCCAATCTCTACCTGGAGTTCAGGCGTTTCCAACCTGACATCGTGGTCATGGATGGATCAGCCAATCCCGTCAATACTACCCGGCTTCTATCCCTTTTAGCCGACTCCACTTGTTTACGGGTAGTCAGGGTCAGCGCAAATGACGACTGGATCCATATCTATGATAAACGCTTGATCAAGGACAAGAATAAAAATGGATTGGCCACAATCCAGGTCGGACTACATAGCCTGTCATGACTTGTTTTTTCGAATATAGGATGGGAGGGAATCAATGAATATGCAGAAGAATTTCATGTATCGAACCAGAATCACATTGTCGGCAGCAAAGATACTGTGGGTTTGGTTATTACTAATCAGCTTAATCATCTCATTATGGGCAGCGTTGCCGGCCGCGGCCGCGCCGCAAGCCACCTGTACCTGGAATGGAACCGGCAATTGGTCAAACACGGCCAATTGGAGCGGATGTGGGGGTGGGCTTCCTGGCGCAGGGGATGATGTCGTCGTCCAGAGCGGAACTGTAACGCTGGATATGAACACGGCCGTTGCATCAGTGACCATTGACCCGGCAGCACAACTATCCGGCAGCAGCTTCAACCTGACGGTAACCGGAAACTGGACGAACAACGGCACTTTCAACCCTGGTACGGGCACCGTTACCTTTTCTGGTACCACCGCCCAAACAGTACAGGCCGCCAGCCAGGTTTACCTCGTTGGCCCAGAAGATTTTGGGAACGGTATTGTCACCTTCCCCCCGGCAGGGTGGACCGCAGAAAATAACGGGTTCACTTGTGGCTGGACTAACACAGGCAACTCTGGCCTCACGAAATTCACAGGCACGGCAGGGAATGTGGCGGATGCAAATTCGATGTGGTCCCCTTGCGCAGGGGTCCAAGTAGACTCAGTCTTGCAAACACCCACATTTAGCCTTGCGTCAGCTGTCTCCCCTACTCTTACTTTCGACCATGACTTCTTTAAAGCATTGGGTGCCCCCGTGGCCACAGTTGAAATCAGCACCACGACTTCTCCATCTTGGACCGGTATTGTGACATACAATGCTACCGTCAATGCATTTGAATCTGTAAGTCTAAATAATTATGTGGGTTCTTCCAGTGTGGCGTTGCGATTTCGCTATACCAATCCTGGGTTTTCTAATCTTGGTCAGTGGCAGATAGATAATGTTACCGTATCCGATCTGAGCGGAACTGCCGGTGACCACGCTTTCCAAAAACTAGTCATCGCCAGCGGCAGCCAGGTGGCCGTGGGCGGCGCGTTGACAGTAGGTGATGTCACCGACGGCAGCGGCGGCCTGCACTTCACCGATGCCACCAGCAGCCTGACGGCCGAAGGTCTTGTAACCAACTACGGCACGATTCATTGGCAAAAGGACGTTCCCTCTGGAAGCGCCACTTCGTTTGACATCCTGAACGCAGCCGGTGATCAGACTCAATACCACGGCATCGTCATCACCCCTACAACAGGGGCGATGGGCAGCACAGTGGTAGAAATCAAGGGGCAGCAAGACGCCAACGGATGCACCACCACACCCGGCGAAGACAGTTTGCTGCGCCGCTGCTTCAACATCATTCCTGGAACCGTACAAACAGCAACCATTCAATATTGGTTCACTGAGGCAGAGCGCCCAACCACCCAAAACGCCAATCAATTGGAATTGTGGCACTGGGCAACCGGAACCTGGAACAAACTAACCGGGCCGTATCAATATTCCGAAACAGGAACTACCTGCACCTCTGGCAGCGGGCTTGCCTGCTGGGTCGAGGTCCAAAACGTAAATGCTTACTCTCCCTTCGGGCTGGGCAGCGGTAGCGGGCCAACGGCTTTGACCCTGGCGGCTTTCAGCGCCGGTTCGGCTCAAATTCCCATCGCCCTGCTTGCTACTTTCGCCTTCGTTGTAATGGCGGTTTTAAGCAGCATCCTGATCAAGCATACGCGAACAGTGCAACAAGAAGTGAGGAGGTAACTCATAGAACTCACAAATGACTCGCATAGCAATGTGCAACTCTGATAGCAATCATCCGCTTACTTCTTTGACCAAGGAGGTTTACATGACAGTTAAAAAACCAACCCACCCAATCCTATTACGACTGGCGATCTTGTCACTCATCTTGATGGGTGCATTGCTGGTTGCGCGCCAAAACACGGCCGCGGCCGCCACGGCCGAATCAGCCGGGGCTACACAACCTGCAGACAGCACCGCTGTTGATCCCGCGGCTCCCGCTGCCAGTAGTGAAACAGCAACAGCTGATACGGCTAACACGGCCGTCGCCACCACCAACACAATCAACCTACGGGTAGCAAGTGCACGCGACGAATGGCGCTGGGGCGCCCCCTTAGGCGATCCCAACCCGCCGGGCATCCACAAAGGAGATCCGATAAGTCAGTACAAGTTCATCATCAACGTCAACAACGTCGGCGACCCTTTCCAGCCGCGGTACCCCGATTGTTCGTTGTTCATGGATGAAACATTGACCATCACCAATACCGTCTACCCGGCAAACTGTAACTGGCCCAGCATCATGGCGGTTCCCAGTTCCAGCCCTATCGTCACCCAGGGTGATTTCACCATCTTGAACGACACCATCACCGGTACATTGACCTTGCCTGACGGCGACTACCTGATTTCGGTCATGGCCGATGATTTTAAATTGGATGGGCAATGGTTTACGCTGCCGATGGAATCGGATCCCACCACAGGGACAGGCATTGTCGAGGTGGTTTTGCAACCTTATCCGCTCCCTACCGCCACAGCGGCGTTTAAGGTGTTCAACGATAACGCCTTCCCCAACAGTGCCCCCGACATCCCGGCCGAAGCGCCGCCGGTTCCTGGCGACATTCCCGGTGAACCGTGGCCCGGCCTAGTAGATATGTCCGGCTTCACCGGTCATGTTGCCGACCAAGTGGGAGAAATTACTCAGGACATGTATGGCAACCCCATATGTACTGAGTATTACACAACAACTGTAACCATTCCTGGCACAACCACCACTATTATTGACTACCAGTACGCTGACGGCGCCCCCATTCCCATTCCGGGCACGGGGGGCGTTTGTCTTAGTGACGCCAGCGGAAATATTAAAATTCCGAACCTGGGGCCTAATCGTTATGAAGCATGGGCAGTACCTCCAGACGGAACCGACTGGACGCAGACAACCACCCTGGAAGGTAATAAGCCGTGGGATACCTGGCTCCAGGAAGGGGCAACGGGTCTCGATACGGAGTTTGTCACCGCGGGCGAGCCATTCCCCTTCACCATCTACGGCTTTGTCCGGCCCACAAACCACCTGACCGACACCACGGTCACCGGGGCTATTGAAGGCGTCGTTGTTAACGCCGAAGTGTATGTTCCCTTCGCTGGCGGCTTGCCGTACCAAGGGCATTTATGGGGCGGCCTTTCTGGCGCAAAAATTAATGGCCCCATTGCCAATCCTTGGGTCGCGTTAACCAGCCTGCGTCAAGGTGACACGGCCGTTTATGTGGGCCAGGGTGACGACAAGGGACACTTCCGTATTGACCACGTGCCAGACGGCGATTACGTGCTCACCTATTGGGATGATGCGAACCTGTATATGCTCGACCTGTTTCAGGTGACGGTCCGTAATGGCGAACTGGTAGATGTGGGCGTGATTTTCGTCACCGGCTGGTTTACCAATGTCCACGGCCATGTATTCGTTGACGATAACGAAAACGGGAAAATGGACCCAGGAGAACAGGGGCTACATGGCTTCCCCCTCATCTCCCGGCGGCGGGAAAATTCCGCCATGGATCGAGGCGCGGTAGGCATCACTTCCCAACCTGGGGGCGAGTATTCCTTCACAAACCTCTATCCAATTAACCAATGGATCATCATAGAAGCCTTCTCTGAAAATTACCGCACGACTGGCGTAACGTATCAGGTCTTTAACCAGCCCGAGGAAACCACTTTCCTGGGCGATGGGGTAGACGTTGGCATCATGCCGGTCATTGGCAACTCTGTTCGTTTAGACTGGGGCGTGAAGCCTTATGAACCCGGCACTAACGGGGGCATTGCCGGCACCGTCTTTTACGATACTACCCGGAATGAGCTGGACGCGGCCCTACAAGCGGCCGAATTATGGGACCCGGGCATACCTGAGCTGACGGTCAACGTCTACGCCCCTATCCCCTGCGGCACGAATCCAGGCACTGACTGCGACGCCAGCGGCAAGTATGAATTGGCTCCCGATGGCTCCCTGACCAAAGGGCCAAAACTAGCAACGACCGTTACTGAAACTTACGAACGGCCGAAGAACTGCCAGGCGCGCGATGCGGAAGGCAACCCCACCTATAACCTGGTGCTGCCCCCAGCCACCGGCGGGTATGACTGCCTGGAAGGGATGTTAATGGGCACTCAGATCCAGACCGGATTCGCTACTCTTGACGGCAACTACGGTATCACCGAAATCACGCTGCCGTACATCGGCGCCCCGGTCACACGAACAGTTCCCATTCCTCCGGGCGATTACCTGGTTGAAGTCGAAGTTCCCAACGACATGTTCGGCCGGCCGATGTACCAGGTCGTACGGGAAGAAGACATCAACGTCTTTGAAGGCGTCTCTTACCGGCCACAGGCCACGACACAGGTTCCCTCTCCTTGTGCCGGAGCACAGCATCTGGTTGATGTGGAAGGTGTCGGCAGTGACGGGCCTAATGCCGTACACAACCCTGCCTTTGTGGCCGAGGGCGGCAGCCCGTATGAAGGAACATACAAGCCCCTCTGTGATACAAAACTGGTGACAGTCAGTGACGGCAAGTCTGTGGCGCCCTCCTTCTTATTCTTCACTGAGGTACCCATTCCCGGCCGTCAGTGGGGGTTGATCTTAGATGATTTAACCTTGTCCACGAATCCCCAGGAAATTCTGTTTGGCGAGAAGCAAGGCATCCCCAATGCCCCTATTGGCATCTATGATTACTCGGACCGGTTGATGACAACCATCAACTCCGATCCCAACGGCTTCCTGGAGGTGTTGCTGCCATCTACCAATACAATGAACTGTCCCACCCCCACCGGTGTATGTGTCAATATGGTCCGCCTTGTAGGTAATGATCCGGGGCAGCCAGGGCATCTCAATTCTCACTACAATCCCCAATATCGCACCATCTCAGCAAACTTCGAGGTGTTCCCCGGCGTAGGCATTGTCGCCGACCTGGCCCCCACCCAAGTGGCGGTATCCATTCAATCACCAGGCTCACAGTTTAACCATGTGGCTACCTGCGCCTTGGATGACACGACGCCACAGCTCTTCGCCGTAGATGTACCTTATGTGTACAAATCCACGCCGGCTGCCAATCGAATTATCAACATCTACGGTACCGGTTTTGGCGCTGGGGTAGGTACAGGTCACGTGGAGCTAGGAAACACTGCCCTGCCAGTGGTCTCTTGGTCCGACCGGCATCTTGTGGTGACCGTACCAGACAATGTACCTCCAGGGCCACACCAGTTAAAAATCACCGCCCATAACGGCCAAACCCTGGTTAACAGCATCACCATTCACGTGTTGGACGATGTAGGTACCGGGTACAATCCAACGTTGTTTGAAGTCGGCCCAACTAAAACATACACGGCGACGATACAGAGCGCGTTGGATGATGCGGCTCTGGTCCCCAACGCGTTAGTGGTCGTCTACCCCGGCCCGCAAGACCAACTTTGGAATCCAAAGGGCGTTTATTACGAAAACCTGATCATGCACTCCCCGGTGAAGCTGCAAGGGGTTGGTCCTGGCGGTGTATACGCCGATCAAACCTTTGTGCTCGGTTCTGTAGTAAGCGGGCTGGCCTTTGCCGGCGACACAGGTAATGCCGGGCAATGGCGTGCCAAGATCGGAACGCTTAACTGGGTAGGACAACAAAAGGTGTTTGAAGGTGCTGTGATTACCGTCTTCGCCGAAACAACAACACAGTATGAAGACGCGTACGCTGCTGGATTCAACGCAGCCATTGACGGTCTGGCTATTGAGGGCGGTGATCAACAAGGCTTCCCTAACAATATCAACCAGATCGGCGGCGGCAATAATGGCCAGCCGGCGCAGGTCGTGATCCAGGGCGGCGGCATCTTCGTTAACGGATACGCCAAGCACCTTCAAATCACCAACAATATCCTGAGTAATAACGGCGGCGCCTACGGCGGAGCTATTCGATTGGGGACGCCTAACCTGCCCCCAGATGATCCGAACAAGGATGCGCAAAACGACGACATCCTGATTGCCCGCAACCAGGTCATCGCCAATGGCGGCGCCAACCTGGCCGGTGGAATCGGCGTCTTTGAAGGCACAGAGCGGTATGACATTGCCTATAACGACATCTGTGGTAACTACTCAGTAGAGTATGGCGGCGGCATCAGCCACTACGGCTACAGTCCCAATAGTTCCATCCACAACAACCGTATCTACTTCAACCGCTCAATGGACGAAGGGGGCGGCATTATGATCGCTGGTGAGCTGCCGTTCAATGCAGCCAACACCTTGTCCCCTGGCGCCGGTCCTGTGGACATCTACAGCAATATCATCCAGGCCAATCTAGCGGACGATGACGGCGGCGGGTTACGCTTCCTGATGTCGGGGAATTTCCCGTTCAATGTGTACAACAACATTATCGTCAACAACATTTCAACCCATGAAGGCGGCGGCATTGCTCTGAACGATGCACCGGATGTACGCGTGTTCAACAATACGATTATGAAGAACACGACGACAGCAACGGCATTGACCAGTACAGGTCAACCAGCACCAGCCGGCCTCTCTACCAGCGCCAACAGCTATCTGTTGCAAGCAACGCTGCCAATCACGGCGCCTACTTATAGTGTTCCAGTGATCTTCAACAATATCTTTTGGGACAATCGGGCAGGCTCGTTCAGCGGCACCGGCATCACAGGCATTGGCTTAGCAGGAGATCCAAATCCCATCAATTATTGGGATGTAGGCCTTTCCGATGGAGCCTTGGTGCTACAACCTACACATTCAGTTCTTCAAACCTCTTACGGTACCATTCCGGATCCGACCAATATCGTCGGCGTCGATCCGCTAGTGCGATCTGCCTATGACACGTCGGTGACTGTCTCTCCATGGCGAACCAACCCCGCCTTTGTGGGCGTCTTTATGGTCGCTGTGGACTTGCCACCGAATCTGATGGGTGACTACCATCTGCAAGATACTTCGCCAGCCATCAATGCTGGAACCATGATGAAGGACAGCATCGTCGCACCCTTCCTGGATATTGACGGCGACCGACGGCCGTTTGGAGGCTCCTGGGATATCGGGGCAGATGAAACGGGGATTATCTCAACATCCCCCGCGCTAAACTTCGGCGTGTTTGTCCTTCCCGGCGATGGGGCTAACAATCTGTTCAGCAACTTCCTGCCGATGGTAACCACCCACTAAGGAATTGAGAGGAATTGGGATGGCGACAGTTCTGTTGCCATCCCACCCTTACTCGAAGGAGATAACACTATGAGCAAGAGAAAAAACAGGCTCAGCAGACGCAGTTTTATGAAGCTCGGCGGTGGCTTTCTCGCCGCAGCAGCAACGACACGTTACTTACCTCGCCCGATTGGTCAATCCGGCGAGGTGGTACAGGCTGCGCCCTTTTCCCAGGTTGCTCCAACCCCGCCCGACATCTATCTTGTGGGCACGGATGGTTGGATTTACTTACCAGGACAGGTTCCCATTCCAGGCACGACTGGACAGTACTACATCCCAGATGATCTGGCGCCTCCAGGATTCACGGCGTACATGTTCGGATATCGGGATGTGACCGGCCAAACTGAAGACCAGATTTGGCAGCAAAAAATGAAGTGCCAGGCCACAGCCCCCTTGTTTTGGGTAAATCAGGAACAGGAATACCGGCTTAAGTTAGGCAACTTGGGTCTGCAAATGCGACCTGATTTGATTGATGACCATACTGTACATTGGCACGGGTTCCGCAATGCGTGGCCCATTTTCGATGGTGAACCGCATTCATCAGTGTCTGTACCTATCGGCCGTGACCTGACCTTATACTACAAGCCCCATCACCCTGGCACGTACATGTACCATTGCCACTTTGAGGAAACAGAGCACTTGCACATGGGCATGACGGGTTCCGTGTTCGTGCGGCCTGTACAAGACCAGGGCGGTCTGACACAGGGCGGGCAAACCATTCCCTCTGGCCGGCTCGCGGGCAACCCAGACCCGGCCGCACCGATGGGTTACGTTTACAACGATGGTGTTTTGCCTGGAGACCCGCTCTCAACTGCCTTTGACCGGGAATTCGTCCTTTGCATGACCGACGTCTGGGCTGAGGCCCACTGGGATGATTCCCATATTCAACTACCGGATTGGACCAATTTTCGGGCTGATTACAATCTGATGAACGGCCGTGTCTACCCCGACACCATTGCTCCCAATGGTCAGGGCACGGACGCCAACGGGGATCTCATCGCTCCCCCAGGGCATCCCGAATTGCAGTACCAGCCAATCTCATCCTTGATCGCTTGCAATGCCGGCGACCGAGTCCTCATCCGGCTCATTAACCTGACGTTCAGTGTGGACGCGTTCACAGTCCCCGGCCTGAAGTTGAAAGTCGTAGGCCAGGACGCAACCCACTTGAAAGGAACTGACGGAACGGTTCATGCTTACGACACCAACACCATTTTCGTCGGTACCGGTGGAACTGTGGATGCCATCTTTGAGGCTCCACAAGTAGACACGATGACCAAGTACCTGCTCTACAACCGTAACTATAGTCGTCTGAGCAATCCGGGCACGCCCGGCCCGGGAGGGCAAATGACCGAAATTCATGTCTATCCGGCTGGCACGCTGCCACCGCAAACCGGGCCCAACACCTAGGACTTAGCATGAAACGCAGAAATCAGTTACTCAACAACACCTGTGTGACATGCGAAAGGAGAAACAGATGATGACTCTACAGAGATTAAAACGATTCCGATGGATGATGATCCTTCTGGTGCTGGCGCTCGTAGCAATCCCCATGTACGTGGCCTATCAGGCGCCCAGCGACGCCGCCCCTGCGGCTCCCTCAACCGGAATGGTATGTACGTCCAACCCTTCGTCTACATTTACACTGACGGCCACGGACGGTTACACCAATATGGCGGACGGAAATATCATTTATATGTGGGGGTATGCAACAGGGGAAAATGATTTCCAGCACCCTTCCCCAGTACTTTGTGTAAACGAGGGTGATACAGTCACCATCGTCCTCCACAATTCACTTCCGGAAGACGTATCTATCATATTCCCAGGGCAGAAAAATGTCCTCGCCAACAGCACACCCGCCCAACCCCAATTTGACTCCCAGGGGAACATGACATCGATGGCTCCTGTGGCCACGGCCAACGGCGGCTCGATGACATACAGCTTCGTGGCTGAGAAACCTGGCACATTCTACTACGAAAGCGGTACAAACCCGGGCATCCAGGTGCAAATGGGCCTGTTTGGCGCCCTCATCGTGCGTCCGGCGATGGGAGCAAACTTCGCTTATAACCTTGCCGACACCCAATTTAACCCGGATACGGAATATATAATGATGCTGTCGGAAATTGATCCTCTGCTGCACCAGGCTGTTGAACGAGGCGAAAGCTTCGACATGAACAACTATCAGGCGCGATACTTCCTGATTAACGGCCGTACCTTCCCTGATACGATCGCCCCCAACTTCGCTTCATGGTTGCCCACGCAACCCTATAGCTCGCTGGCTTATCTCCATCCCCACGACGAGAATCAACTCCTACCAGACGGCGTAACCCCCAACCCGGCATACAACCCATTGCCGGCGCTCGCCCGTTACGTAGGATTAGGCCTGGAAACTTATCCCTTCCATCCTCACGCTTTCAACGGCCGCATCATCGCGCGTGATGCCAACCCGCTGAAAGGCCCCAACGGGGAAGACCTGTCCCAGGAATTATTCTCAGTTCCCATTGGTCCTGGCCAGACAACCGACAGCATGTTTGATTGGAAGAACACAGAAGGATGGGATCCCCAAGGTCCTCAAATTCCAGTCCAATTGCCGGACGGTCAGAACCTAAACTACGGCCTCTTCTACGGCAGTCCTTACCTGGGCAATATGGATAACCTGCCAGTTGGGACGACGGACTTCAACGTGTGCGGCGAGTTCTACCACATCGCCCACAACCATGCTCTGCAACAAATCACTGGTTGGGGGGTGGTATTGATCGGCCAGATCACCTTCACCCGAATCGATCCGCCATTACGCTACCTGCCGGATGGCAGTATCGGCAACGGCTGCTAACAGGGTATTGATATGACAGGAGATAGACCTATGAAACAACATACACGTTACTTCCGTCGCGTGTCCATTCTGTTGGCGCTGATGGCCACCGTCACGCTCATTTTAATCCTGAGCAGCGGGCTGATCGCGTCAGCGTCGTCGGACCATTCCGCCGCCAACGCCCCTGCCAGCGCCCCCATGGCAGCCACTTTGCCGGCAAGCACTTGCTCGCTGGCTGGCGTCACACGCACCTGCGAACTGTGGGCCAAGGCCGGTACCTTAACTTTGCCTGACGGCAATACAGTACCCATCTGGGGGTTCACGGACAGTGCGGGCGGCACAGCCCAATTACCTGGCCCACCCATCATCGTTAATCAGGGCGAAACTGTAGAAGTCATTTTGCACAATGAACTCGTCTCTGATTCCGTGTCGCTCTCCTTCCCCGGCCAGGCTTTGCCTCCGGATATGGTCGGAGCCAGCACCGGCTTGACAACTACTTATACCTTTACTCCCACCCAACCCGGCACCTATTCCTATGAAGCGGGCATGACGACCAACGGCATTCGCCAGGTGGCAATGGGGTTGTTTGGCGCGTTGATCGTTCGGCCTGCGGGCCAACCCGGCTGGGCCTACGATGCGGCTTCTGCCTTCGATGACGAAGCGCTTCTCGTGTTCAGTGAAATTGACCCTGCACTCAATGCGGATCCACTCAATTTCACCATGGGTCATTTCGCACCGAAGTATTGGCTCATTAACGGCAAGGCGTATTCCCAGACCGCTCACATCGGCGTACTGCCAGGAGACCGCCTCCTGATGCGCTACCTCAATACCAGTTTGCGAGAACACTCGATCGGTATCCTGGGATTAGAGCAGGTATTGTATGGCGTGGATAGTTTCCAACTGCCCTTCACGAAGACAGTAACCGCGCAAACATTGGGGTCTGGTCAGGCGTATGATGCCCTCGTTTCTATCCCTGCCTCTGTTGTCGCAGGCACTGTGTACCCAGTTTACAGCACCGGCTTACAGCAGTTACACAACAACGCGGCCCTGGCAGCAGATGGCAGTGTGGCCATGGGCGGGCAGTTAACGATGATTGAGGTAACTTCCGGCACGGCGTTACCGCCCGACGTTGGCCCGTTGGTAACAAACATTGCGGCCGCGCCTAGCCCAACTGACGGCTCCAGCGGCGTCACCTTAACTGTCACTCTGGATGAGTCCGCCACCGGCGGTTCCACTGTGGTTGAGTGGGAATACTTCATCAATCAAACAGGCGCAGATGGTACCGGCGCTGTCATCAGTGTTGTCACACCCACCACGACACTCGCTGACGCTACAATCGTTCCTTCAACCACACTGGCCACAGCACCAACCGGTGACGTGACCTTCTACGTGCACGGCAAAGATGCGCTCGGTAATTGGGGGCCATTCAACTCAACGGTGATTGAACTCATCATCACCGGCCCAACCATTCGCGGGATGGTATTAACACCCCCGGCCGCCAACGGCACAGCCGACGTGGCTCTTCGGGCAACGGCCGACGAGACACCTATTGGCCAGATTGACGTGGTCCAGGCTGAATACTTCATCGGCGCCCCTGGCGCTAATGGCGCCGGCACCCCCATGAGCATTGCTCCGGCTCCCGGCCCGATTGTGGGAGTAGAGGCAGTGATCCCGGCAGCAACGATTGCCGCGATGCCAGAAGCCTTCACTCACACCATCTATATCCACGCCCAAGATGCCTTGGGTAACTGGGGCGGCTTCGGCACAATCGATCTGATTGTTGATAAATCAGGGCCGGCGACCTTCGGCGTAAATGTCACACCCAATCCGAACAACGGTCAGCTCACGTTCAACTCTTCTACATTCTCAGTGCGCTTGTCTGCTTTCCTTGGCGACAACTATGTAGATGTCGTGGATGCTGAGGGCTTCATCGACTATCAAGGCCCCCTGACAGACACCAACGGGAGCGGCTTCCCCCTGATGGCCAAAGATTCCCTGTTTGACAGCTCCTTTGAAAACGCTTACTTCGACATCCCGTTGACGACCATCCAGGCGTTGGCAGAAGGCAGCCATACTTTCTCCGTGCATGGGCTGGATGCAGCCGGCAACTGGGGCGCTGTCAGCACTGTAACGCTCATCGTGGACAAAACCGGCCCGGCAGCATCGAATGCCTTCGCTTTCCCGGCAGTCACCAATGGGCAATCGGTCGTCAATCTGACCGCCACTGTTACTGATCCGGCCAATGGGACGGCGGCAGCTTCAGCCATCGCAGCTGCCGAATGGTTCGAGGGCTTTGATCCAGGACTAGGACTGGGCACGCCCATGACTGCCCTGGACGGCAGCTTCAATAGCTCCAGCGAGGATGTAAATGCGGCCGTCAATGTGAGCGGTTGGACCAATGGATCACATATCCTCTCCGTCCGTGCACAAGATGCAGCTGGAAACTGGGGCGATGTATACACAACGACCGTCCAGGTTACTGGAAACATTCCCGGCAATATCTTACTCGACTTCTTTGAAGGGAACGCCCTAAACTCCTGGAACCTGGCCAGCGGCGCCGTTAATGTCGGCCCTCAAGCCGCCCTGGAAGGCACTCTGGGTATGGAAGTTGCTGTCAGCACCACACCTGCCTTCGTCTCAGATAAGACTCCCAGCAATGAGAGTGATTATCGGGCCACCTTCTTGTTTGATCCGAACGGCACACAAACAGGTGGAGATGCATTCGATATTCTTGTCGGCTACAATTGGCAGGGTACCTCCATCTTCGGCATCAGCTATGAGAATGGACCTGCCGGGCCGGAAATTCAGGCATGGGCGCGCGCCGGTGGCGTGTATACGTCTACTATGTGGACGCATATCGTTGATGGCCCACAGGAAATCCAGATTGCCTGGGAATCCAGTGACAACGGATATCTCAGCCTCTCTGTGGATCATGCCACGCAGCAAACGCTGACTGGCCTAAATACAACCGCTTACCGACTGGAAGAAGTGCAGTTAGGTGCGACAGGCAACATGACGGCCAATATGACGGGGACGCTCTACTTCGACGCGTTTATGTCATTCCGCAATCCGCCGTACAGCATCTTCCTCCCGGTCGCCTATAATAACTGACCCGGTCGAAAACAATCGCGGAGGGCTGGATGGGTTTTTAATCCATCCAGCCCTCGTTTTCTGTCTGTTGGTCAAGATGCCTGATCCCATCTCCAATGAGGGGTATAATATCAGGTATAGTCCAGGCATTGCAGAGCACATAACACACACTGGAGATCACTCAGGATGAACGAAACCTCTATGGCTCAATTACGACCTCGACTGAATACTGACCGTTTCCTTAAGACACTTTTGTGGATGGCGGCAGCTTTGGCCCTGATTGCAGGCGGTTACTACGCCGGAAAAGTGCTGCTGAACATGCGCCAACAAGCAATTGAAGCCCGCATCGCCGCCGAACAAGAGGAAGTAATCGCGGCAATTGAAGATGAATGGGGTATCCGAGTAACCAAAATTGCAGTTACAGCCATGGGGGGGTTAATTGACCTGCGATACCAAATCACCGATCCAGACAAGGCGATTTTCTTGTTCGATGATGCGGCCAACATCCCCCGGATCATCGCTAAAGACGGTACCGAAATCTATCTCAACGATATCCCCCATACTCATGATCTACATTTTGGCGTGACTTACTTCTTTATCATGCGTAACGCAAAAGGAGCCATTGAGCCGGGCGATTATGTCACTGTTGTCGTCGGCAAACACGAAATTAAAAACTTTAAAGTATTAGAACAATAACTCATACTGTGATAACCTCTTGTCAGCTAGGTTAGGGAGTCTATGAAAATTGTTGTCCCTGACCCTTTTGCCTATAATGCAATCGATCATTTTGAAATATGAAGGGAGTAACAACACATGAAGGAAAGTTCTTTCTTGCGAATCATTCACCACAGTTCCCGAAATGCGGTCTTGCTTGTCTTTCTATTACTGGCCATGAGTATCTCTTCTGCGACCGCGCATAGTGTAGAATTGATCCGATCCGAACCAGCAGACGGGCAGGTCCTCGGCCAATCGCCAGCCCAGGTAACAGCCTGGTTCAACGAAGAAATGCAAACCGGCGTTAGTACGATTCAGGTTTTCAATGCTGACGGAGACCAGATAGATAACGGCGACGGAGGCGTTGATCTTAACGATCCCGACCACGCCTCAATGATTGTTACTTTACCTTCGTTGCCGGATGGGGCTTACTTCGTCCGCTGGCATATTGTTTTGCTGGACGGCGATTCGACAGATGGAAATTTCACATTTTTTGTCGGTGAAAAAATAGACGCTCCTGTCCCCACCCCTAACCTCATTCAGGAAGAAGTTACCCCTAAAGCAAACGCAGGCGCATCTTCAACTACATATATTGCCATTGGAGGTAGTATACTGGTCTTGATTGCAGTCGTTGCTTTTATTATCCTTAAACGATCCAGCAGCACTTAATTCGGCCACGGCGATATGCTAAGCCAGTTTCTGCGCGTACTACTTCACAAACGAATAATTGCGATCCTGGTAATGATTGCCATTTGGATGTCTGCAGGCGTTTCCTCAGCCAAGGCTCATGCAGCCCTGGTGCGTTCGGAACCGCCCGACAATGCTATTCTGGCCAAATCTCCCCAAACGGTTCAGATGTGGTTTAATGAACCAATCGCTGCTGATTTTAGTTCTGTCCGCGTACTCGATGTGAACGGGAAGCCAGTTAAATTATCTTCGATGCGGCGCGACCCATCAGATCCTAAGTCGCTCATTTTGACTCTTCCCGATAACCTGCCTGACGGCGTCTACAGCTTCAACTGGCGCGTCCTCTCGGAAGCAGACGGGCACTTCACGCAAGGGTTGATGGTTATAGGTGTAGGAGCCGGGGCTGATCTGGCCGCGACCGGCGCAGTTGATGGGAAGGAGCCACTCCCGATCATTGAAGGGGTGCTTCGATGGGTGAGCTTCAGCCTGTTGGCCGGGATCGCTGGTTCGCTGGTCGTTCTTTACCTTGTACTAACCCCTTCTGAACATGCGCCGAGCAAGATCGAGCCGGTTGGAGACGCCCGCCGCCGCATTGCTTGGTTAGCAATCCGCGCGGCCCAGGGAGCCGTTGTGGCCGGGTTTGGCCTGCTCATCTGGCAAACGGTGCAATTGTTGTCTTCGCTTCCGGATACTGTGTCATTTTGGGATGCGGCGTGGCAGTTGACAGGCCGTACCCGTTGGGGACTGTTGTGGGTAGGACGACAATCTTTGCTGTTGATAGTGGTCGTCCTACTTTCAGCGCACCAGCAAATAATTCAATCGGATCAATCCCCGGGGACACATCACCCTCGCAAACAGACCCAAATTGCTTCAATGGCGGCCGCGCTCATCGTCATCGTCCTTTTTTTGCAATCCCTTACCGCCCACGCGGCCGCCGTTACACCACAAACGGCCGTGGCCGTAGCTATAGATACGCTGCATCTGATCACCGCCAGCATCTGGATTGGCGGATTGCTGGCGCTGGCGGTGGGGATGCTTCCTCTTTTGAAGCAACAAAGTCGAGAAGATTTTTTGGCGCTTGCTCGTATCGGATGGCAGCCTTTCGGCAGGCTGGCCGCCCCAAGCGTGGGCTTAGTTTTAGCCACAGGTATCTACAGCACTGGCCGGCAGGTTGCTACGCCAGATGCGATGTTGATATCCGGTTACGGGCAGATGCTCATGGGCAAAATCGGCCTGATGCTAATCGTGGGGTTCTTCGGACTGCTCAACTCCATGCTGCTCCACCCGGCCGTTGCTGGCCGGATTGGTCGCTTGTTACATCAGCCGGCGGGTTGGTTGCCGCTCTCTTTACAACGGCTTCCATTATTGGTTGGGATCGAATTAACTCTGGGGATGCTGGTTTACCTGCTTGTTGGAGTCCTTACCGCATCCTCACCGGCGCGTGGCCCGGAGTACACTATCATCGCTGAAGAATTACTGGAATCTCTGGCCGAGCCAGTAGACGACTTGCTTATTTCCTTCTCCGCCAAACCCAACAAACCAGGCCAAAATGTCTTCACCATCCGCGCTGTGAGCCGCCGCCGTCCCCCTCCAGCCGAGGTTCTACGCGTCATTACCCACTTTACCTACCTGGCTCAAGACCTGGGCACGGTATCAGTAAATGCCGAAGAACAAGAACCGGGCGTTTACCGGTTAGGTGGGTCTTATTTTAGCCTGGCCGGCCTGTGGCATATTGAGGTAGCCGTGCGCCGGCGCGGTATGGAAGATACTGTGGCAGAATTTTACTGGACAGTTCCCCCGGCAAGTGAATCCCATCCCGTTATCATCTCCAACAAACCCTGGGAATCAGGGATGACGTGGCTGGCGTTTTTAATGCTCATCGCCGTGGCCGTGGCCACAACCGTCGGTTGGCAGCAGTCACGGAAGCCCCCCCCCAAGATAAGTCAGCTCCGGCCCAAATAGACCCGCCGGACCATACCCCCCCTGCCACCAAACATATTGCTAATCAGCTGGTGGTTGAAATACAAAAGAAAAAAATCGCCGTGGGCGATGGCAGTCGTATTGAAGAGAAGCCGGATCACGGCCGTTAAGCGCAATTCAAGATATACATCACGGAGGACTCAATGAAGCATCACCTATTCATCCCACGAACGAAACTCATGGCCATCATAGCCCCACTGTGCCTGGGAGTCTTGCTTCTGGCAGGTTTATTTAGCTTAATCCGAGCCGCCGGGCCAGGCGAACTTGATCTCGGTTTCGATGCTGATGGGGTCAAGACAACCGATATCGGTCTGGCTACTGGAGACATTGCTTACGGGGTAGCAATTTCGGGCACCAAAATTGTGGTGGCTGGTACCAGCGCCGGTAATGTGAAGTCAGACTTTGCAGTAGTGCGCTACAACAATGACGGCACGCTCGACACCACCTTTGACGCAGACGGCATTGTCACCACAACAATTAATGGCCTGGCAGATGTAGCTTATGATGTAGCTATACAAAGCGACGGTAAAATCATCGCCGTCGGTTCGGCCGGTCTCAGCAATGTTCCAACGGGCGACTTCGCGCTCGTCCGCTACAACAATGACGGCAGCCTGGACACTACCTTTGGCCCTGCCGCCACCGGTATTGTGACCACCTCTTTCAGCACAGGATTTGATGTTGCGAGAGCAGTAGCAATCCAGTCAGACGGGAAAATCGTGGTTGCCGGCACCAGCGGCAATGCAACGACATCCTTTACTGTGGCTCGCTATAAAAACAACGGTACGCTTGACACCACGTTCAGCAGTAACGGCTGGCTGACAACGACAGTAGGCGCCGCTGACGACGCCCAAGGGCTTCTTATTCAACCGGACGGGAAAATTGTGGTCGCTGGCACCACTCAGGGGTTTGATTCCGGCAGCGACGACTTTGCTCTGCTCCGTTTTGATACCAACGGCATTCTCGAATTTTCCACCACAACAGATTTGGGAAACAATGAGTTCGGTCTGGATGTGGCCTTGCAGCCAGATGGTAAAATCGTGGTCGCCGGCCATACGGAGAACGTCCCCAACGGGATTGATTTCCTTGTAGCCCGTTACGACAGCAGCGGCAATCTAGATACAACCAGCTTCAACGCTCCGTTTGGTGTTGTAACAGTCACCGTCTCCAGCTTAGACGATGAAGCGTTTGCGGTTTCAGTACAACCGACCGGCAAGATCGTTTTGGCTGGACTCAGCAACGACCCGGTCACCAACGAGAATTTCACCATCGTCCGCCTGAATAGTGACGGCAGTTTGGATACGAATTTCGGCATCAATGCAACCGGAATCGTCACAACCGATATTGGCTTCGCTGAAACTGGCAGCCTCCTGTCTCAAAGCAAGGACCTTCCATACGGTATGGCGATTCAATCAAATGCCTTCGCAGTTGTTGTGGGTTTGAGTGACCACCCCACCCTCACCGGCGGAGATGATAATTTCGCGATCGTCCGTTATCAGCTGCAAAACACGATACCGACAGTTTCGGGCGTCAGTAAATCAGGCTCAGAAGATAACACCATCACCTTCGCCCAGCTTGACTTCACGGCCGCCTTCACCGATACCGACGGCGACAGCCTGCAAACCGTCAAGATCCTCTCCTTACCTGCTAACGGGACGCTCAAACTGGGCGTCACCAACGTCACGATCAGCGATGAAATCTCGGCCGCTAACCTGAACACCCTGACATACACGCCGGACGCGGAGTGGAACGGCGTCACCACCTTTGACTGGAATGGCTCCGATGGGCTGGACTATGCGGCTGCCAGCGCCACTGTCACCATAACAGTTAATGCGGTCAACGACCCGCCTTCCTTCACCAAAGGCAGCGATGAATCCATCCTGGAAGACGCCGGCCCGCAGACAGTCACCGGCTGGGCCACCAATATTTCCACAGGCCCGGCAGATGAAGCAGGACAGGTGATCACGTTTACATTGGTCAGCGGCAATCCATCCCTGTTTGCCGTACAGCCGACAGTTTCACCCACCGGAACGCTGCAATACACGCCGGCCGACAATGCCAATGGGAGCACCACCATCTCCATCTCTTTACAAGACAGCGGCGGCGGGGACGACACTTCCACCACACAGCAGTTCAACATCAGCATCCAGACGGTTAACGACGCCCCCACCTTTACGCCGGGCGGCGACCAGGCGGTGGCTGAGGATGCCGGCCAGCAAATCACAACCTGGGCGACCAATATCCAGCCTGGGCCTGCTGATGAGTCCGCTCAGACGGTTTCATTCGCCGTCGTTAACAACAACAACGGTTTGTTCTCCCAACAGCCGGCAATGAGTTCGGCCGGGGTGCTTTCCTACACATCAGCGCTTAATGTCTTCGGCACGGCCGTGGTCACGGTGACAGCACAGGACAATGGAGGGACTGTTTTTGGCGGCGTAGACCAATCCGCGCCGGTCACATTCACCATCTCGGTATCGGCCGTCAACGACGCCCCCACGCTCACAAACTTCTCCAAATCCGGCAGTGAAGACAACAGCATCCTCTTCACCTCCACGGATTTCAGCAGCCATTTCACCGATGTGGATGGGGACAGCATGACACAAGTCAAGATCACTTCCCTGCCCCCAACCAGCGCCGGGTCTCTGAAATTGAGCAGCACCTCTGTCATTACTAACGACGTAATCTCCACCGCCAACCTGGCCAATCTGGCTTTTGTGCCGGCGCAAAATTGGAACGGTAATACCAGCTTCAACTGGAACGGATTTGACGGGACAGCTTACGCGGCCGCTGACGCAACCGTGAACATCACGGTCACCGCCGTTAACGACATACCTACATTTACCGGAGGGCCGGATCAAGCCGTGCTGGAAGACACTGGCCCACAAACCGTTTCCGCCTGGGCCAGCGGCATGTCAGCCGGCCCGGCCGACGAACAAGCCACCCAGACCATCACTTTTACAACCTCAACAAACAATGATGCCCTTTTCTCCACCTTACCGGCCGTTGATGAACTGTCCGGCGATCTGACATACACTCCGGCGGCTAATATGAATGGTTCAGCCACAGTGACTGTGACCCTGCAAGACAGCGGCGGTGGAACGAACACTTCAGTACCTTTCAGCTTCACCATCACGATCACGCCCGTGAATGACCTACCAGTGGTCTCTCCAGTTACCAAAAACGGCACAGAGGACACGATCTTATCTTTCACTTCGTCCGACTTCACCAACCAGTTCAGTGATGTGGACACAGGGGATACCTTGACGATGGTGAAGATCGCCTCTGAACCTGCCCACGGGATACTCAAACTAAACGGCGTCCAGGTAACCTTGAACCAGGAAATCCCGGCAGCCAGTCTGGGCGGGCTTACGTTCGTGCCTGATGCGGATTGGAACGGCACGACCATCTTTAATTGGAATGGATCTGACGGGACTGGGTATGCAACCAGCAATTCGACTGTCAGCATCACCCTCGCGGCCGTTAACGACCCGCCCATCTTCACCAAGGGGGCAGACCAGACGGTCAACGAGGATTCAGGGG
>JBHHTQ010000022.1:0-68086 GCA_046753445.1 Anaerolineae bacterium
TTCACCCGGTCCCTAATTTCTTAACCATCTCAATGCGACGGAAAGAGTCAAAATAACCGGCCCGCTTAAATCCTTGCCAGATGGCGTCATTCGGGATGTTTTCCGTCTTGGCGTCTTGCCGCTTATGCCGGTGATGCATCAACCGGAGGATGGTTTCCGTCACCTCAACCGGATCCCCTTTGGTTACCTCGACGATGATCCGGGTAAGCTGCAACAAGCCCCCATGGTAGGTGACCCAGCCGCGGCCGCCGTTTTCCAATTCAACCTGCAGTGCGGACAGGTTCCGCACATTTTGCATGGTTCCTGTGTGTGTGATCCAGCTTGGCCGGCTCTTCCGGTGGGACAACAGGATGATTGCCTCTTCGTGATCCAGCGCGGTGACCTGGCTGATGACTTCCGGCGGCGTTTGGGAAGCCGGTTTCGGCGGCCGCCGGGCGATGATCAACTCTCTGGTTTCGGTGAAGCCAAATTTGCGGAAAAGGGCATGCGCCGGGGCGTTCCCTTTGATGACTTCCAGCCAGACCTCCTCCAACCCAAGGGCGGCCGCATTTCGCAGCAGTTCCGCCATGATGGCTGACCCGACCCCGCGTCTCCGCCCTGCCGGCAAGACCCCCAGGCGGGTAATCCACCCTTCGCGGCCGCGCACGCCCAACATGCCCAGCCCCAACAAGGTATTCCCCTCGGCGCAGACACAGGAATTTGCCAGATCGATGTCGTAGACGCGCACATACTCACGCAGCCTGGCCACATTCATAGGCATGGGAACCAGGTAGTCAACCCGCGTCTGGTTGTACGCTTCTGTAAGTTGTTCGAAGGTGTAATGGTGAGCCGGTACAAGTTCCATGGGCAGACAGCCGAGGCTCCCGTGCTACAAAAGGATTGGTGTGCGTTACATATCGTGTCTTATCTTCAGATAGGCTGCAACCTGGTCAGGAAAATTCCTGACGTTGATCGGTTTGGTGATACACCCGTCGCAGCCGTATCGTTGGGCCATTTCCAAGGCAGTATCCGCCGGCCAGGCGGTTACGGCAACGATTGGCACCCCTTCCAATTCAGGAATTTGTCGCATCAGCGTAACGATGGTCTGCCCGTCAATATCCGGCAGCCCCATGTCCACCAGAATCAGGTCTGGCTTCTCTTCCAGGGCGAGTTTGACACCGGTCTCACCGTCGGCGGCGTGTAACAGACGGTAGCCGTGAGGCTCCAGGGTTCTCTCAATGAGGAGCCTGTTGGCGTAGTTGTCCTCGATCTGAAGGATGGTCTTCATGAGCGCCCGTTATGAAGCAGGCGGGGGAACCGGAAGGTCTTCTACCGGCGTATCCTTCCACTTTTCCCCTTCCTCAATCAGCATCACAGGGATGCCGTCTCGGATAGGGTACTTCATACCGGAGTCAGCGCAGACGAGCCAGCACCCGTGAACCAACTCAAGCCGGCCCGGATCGTCGCCATACTCCTTGGACTGCACAGCAACGGGACATCTGAGGATTTCCAGTAACTCTGGGCTGATGGGGATATTCGTTTTTGTACTCATTACTTGCTCTCCTTGGGATCGAGTGATGGGATCATACGCTGAATAGAGGCGTGGGGCAAGTGCCTCGGCATCAGAATAACCATTTTGTGCGATTGAATCAGGCGGCCGCTGCCGTTATAATCATTTTGCACCAGAACTGAAGCGAAAGGTTCTCTGCCATTGAATCTCCATTGGAGTCCGCAGTATGCGTTTGTCTAAAGTCATAGCCGTTCTCATTCTGTTTCTGGTGGGCGGCGCAATTTTGAGCGCTAAAACCAATGCCACTACGAATGCCTTTTCCCCCGCTGCCGCGCGCGCTGCTGTCCGGCATAAAGTCATCGCCCCGCCAGGGCTTCTCAATGAGAATTTAACCGGAATCACGCTCCTGTTCCCCTACGGGTCATATTCGCTGTATGCGCTTTCCCCGGCGGCCCTCGAAAGTTTGCCGGATGCGGTGCGAAGCCGGATCGTGGTCATGGATGAGATGGATCGGCTGCTGCTGGATGCGTACCCGTTCGATACCCAGCGAGACGCCGTGCAGGTTCCGCTGCCCTTTCGCTACCCAGAACAAACTGGCGCGCCGGGCGGCCCGATGCTGCAACTGATTCAGTTCGTCGGCCCAATCCGGGAGGAGTGGTTGGCCCAGGTGGAGGCGACGGGGGCGCGGCTTGTGCACTATGTCGCCAACAACGGCTACTTGGTCTGGGCTGATGCACCGGCTAGAACGGAATTGAGCCGGCTCGCCGGGCAGGGGCGGGTTCTGCAATTTAGCGCGCCTTATCAACCTTACTTCAAGGTGGGCCCTTCGTTGTTCCAACGTTTGAGCGGCCAAGCCGGGGAAGGGACGGCCGTGCCGGTGGTGATCCAGATGCTGCGGCATGCAAACAGCCGCCAGACGGAAGCCCTGATCGAGCAACTGCTGCTGCAAACCGAATCTAAATGGGAGCCTGTGCTGGCCTTCCAGAACATCGTGGGCAGGGTGAGAGTTGCCGACATCGCCGCCATCGCCGCCCGGCCGGATGTGGTGTGGGTGGGCGAGCGGATGCAGCCGGAATTACTGGACGAAGTGCAGGGCCAGATTCTGGCCGCCAATTTTAATGTGGGGAAGACGGGACCGTCCGGCCCCGGGTACCTGGCTTGGCTGAGCAGCTACGGGTTCAGCACCAATCCGGCCGACTACCCGATTGTGGATATTACGGATGACGGCATTGGTGTGGGTTCGGTCAATTCGGGGGATCCGACGCTGCACCTGAACGGGGACAGCAATAATGCGACCCGGCTGGCGTATGTGGCCAACTGCACGGCCGCCCCAGACGGCGGCGGGACCGGTGGGCATGGGCACCTCAATGTCAGCATTGCCGGAGGATACGATATGCGCTCCGGCTCACCGTACCAGGACAGCAACGGGTTCCAGCGCGGCATGGGCATCAACCCTTTCGGCCGTTTTGCCGGGACCCGCATCTTCTCCCCCTCGTTTGATCTTTCCCAATGCGGCGGTAATGAGACCGGCCTGATCAAAGCAAGCTACAATAACGGCGCCCGCATCAGCAACAATTCCTGGGGCTGTTCGGACTGCATTGACACCTACGACGCCAGCTCGCAAGCGTACGATGTTGGCGTGAGGGACGCCGATTTGGTCGCGCCCGGCAACCAGGAATTCATCATCCTGTTTTCAGCGGGGAACAGCGGCCCCAATCCGGCCACCATCGGTACGCCCGGCAACGCGAAGAATGTGATCACTGTAGGCGCGTCCGAAAGTGATCGCCCGACCTGGACGGACGGGTGCGGCATCTCTCCCAGCGGGGCTGACAACGTGATGGATGTGATTCGCTTTTCCAGCCGCGGTCCCGCGCCTGGCGGCCGTGTCAAGCCGGATGTGATCGCCCCCGGCACCCACATCCAGGGCACAGTCAGTCCCAATACAGGATATAGCGGCAGTTCCATTTGCGACCCGTTCATGCCGCTGACGCAGACTGTATTCGCCGCATCCTCCGGAACCAGTCACTCCACGCCGGCCGTTGCCGGTGTGGCTTCACTGACCTATTACTGGCTGGAAAATCATCACGGCATGCCCGCGCCCAGTCCGGCGTTGATGAAGGCGTACTTAATCGCTCACCCGACATACCTGACCGGAGCCTGGGCCAATGATACGCTGCCCAGCAACAGCCAGGGGTATGGGATGCCGGATATGACTGCCGGCCTGGATGATGCAGCCAGGTTATTTGTAGACCAGTCGGTCATTTTGGGAAATTCTGGTGACAAATGGATTCTGAGCGGCGCCGTCACCGACCCGTCCCGGCCCGTCCGTGTTGTTCTGGCGTATACGGACAAAGCGGGACTGCCGGGAACCAGCCCCCAGGTAAATGATTTAAACCTCACGGTGGACATTGACGGCCAAACCTATCTCGGTAATCAATTTTCGGGTCAGTGGAGCGTGGCCGGGGGCACGGCCGATGCGGCCAATAATGTGGAAGCGGTGTTCCTGCCGGCGGGAACGACCGGTTCGTTTCAGATTACAGTGACCGGCTTCAATATCGCCGACGATGGCGTGCCCAATTTTGGGGACGGCACGGATCAGGACTTTGCCCTGGTTTGCACCAATTGTTCTCATTCCTCTGACTTCACCTTGCAAGTGACGCCCATCTCGCAGAATGTTTGCGCGCCGGCGGACGCCGTTTTCGATGTGTTCGTGGGGCAGATAGTGGGATACAGCGATCCGGTGACCTTGTCCGCAGTGGGTGAACCGGCGGGAACGGCCGTGAGTATCGCGCCCAATCCCGCCATTCCCCCGTCCACGGCCGTATTGACGGTGACCAACACCGGCTCGGCCGCGCCCGGTAGCTACAACATTTCGGTGGTAGGGGTGGCCCCCACCAGCACTCATACTACGACGGTCGCCCTCAACCTGTCCACGGCAAACCCGGCTGCGCCTGCTTTGCTTTCGCCTGTTGATGGGGCGATGAACCAGCCTACGGCCCTCACCCTCGCCTGGGCGGCCGCCACGCAGGCCCTGACATACACCGTGGAGATTGCTACCGACAGCAGCTTCACCAACATCGTGGAAGCGGCCGCAGGGTTGACCGGTTTATCTTATAGCCCGGCGAACCTGGCGACCAACACCCAATACTTCTGGCGTGTGCGGCCGGGGAACGCGTGCGGATCAGGCCCTTCTTCCGAGGTATACACTTTCATCACGGCGCGAGCCGCCGACGAATGTCCGATTGGCTCAGTCGCCAATACCTGGCTGAATGAAGACTTCGAGTCGGGTGGGGGAAATTGGACCCAAAGCGCCGGACAGGGGACGGATCTCTGGTCGATTTCGGCTGCGCGTGCCCATAGTGGCGGGTCTTCGTTCCTGGCACAAGATGTGACCACTATCAGCGACCAATACCTGGTCTCCCCATCAGTGACGCTGCCGGCGGGGCAGTCTCCGCTGACCTTGCAATTCTGGAATTATCAGGCCCTTGAATCTAGCCAGGTGGGATGTTTCGATGGGGGCATCCTGGAGATTTCGACGGATGGCGGGATAATTTGGACGCAGCTTGACGCAGAATTGTTGACCGATCCTTATGATGGCATGGTGTCTGCACAATATGGCAACCCAATTGGCGGCAGACAAGCATGGTGCGGAGACCCGCAGGGTTGGCTTCACTCCGTGGCTGACCTGGATGCCTTTGCTGGCAGCACTGTTCAGTTCAGATTCCGGTTGGGGACGGATCAATCTGTGGGTCGAGAAGGGTGGTATGTGGACGATGTTGCTGTCCAGTCTTGTCAGGTAACCCATGCCGCCAATCTAGGCCCGGACAGCGTGGCGGATGTCGCCCCCGGGGGCGTCGTGACGCATACATTTTCATTGGCGAATCTGGGGCTTACGGACAGTTATACGCTGACACTGGCGGGGGCTGCCTGGCCGACGCAGTTGGCGACGACTTCCCCGCTCACTGTCTCTGGGGGCATGACGGTAACTGTGCAGGTGAGGGTGACAGCGCCGCTTACCCTGGGACAGAGTGACTCTTTTACGCTCACGGTGACTTCCCGATCACTGCCGGCGGCCGTTCAAGTACGCGCCACAGGAGTCACAAATACGAGGGCGTTTATTTACCTGCCGGCCGTCTGGCAACAGGCAGGCGGCGGGAATGGGATGGGGGCGACATTTGGGTCTGGAGGATCAGCGGCCGTCGTCAGGAGAGAAAGTCCATTTTTTGCTGAACGGCCGAAACTTCGTGTTCAGCCTTGAGTTGATTGTATTCAGACTCAATCTGCGCGACCAATTCTGGAATGCGCTGCAAACTGCCTTGGGTGGCCAGAGTTTCGATTTCCTGGCACTTGGCTGACAGCGAGGTCATCCCCAGATTGGCGCTGCTGCCCCGCAATGTATGGGCGGCCTGACGGGCGTTCGTGGCGTTTCCTTCAGCGGCCGCCAGGCGCAGGGCCGCCATCAGCGGATTGGCATCCTCAAAGAAAATGGGCAGCAAATCTTGCAGCACGTCATCAGCCTCTTCGCCCAGCAGTTCTGTGAGGGCGACCTGGTTGATGAGAGCTAGCCCGGCGCCGGAAGATGATTGCTTGTGGCGGTCTTCTTCCGCTTTCGATAACTGGGCGTCGGCAAAGTCGATACGCGGCTGGCAGTGGTACAGCGCGTTAACAAGCCGGTCGAATTGAATGGGTTTGGCAACGTAATCATCCATCCCTGCATCCAGATACCGCTCCCGGTCACCCTCCATCGCGTGCGCGGTCATGGCGATGATGTATGGCCGTTTTTCTTCCGGCCATTGAGCGATAATCTGTTTCGTGGCTTCCACGCCATCCATCACCGGCATCTGAATGTCCATCAAGACGGCATCATAATATTGTTCCTGAAGCGCTTCCAAAGCTTGCCTGCCGTTGTCAACCACATCCGCTTCGTAACCTAATTTAGCCAGCAGCCGCAGCGCAACCTTCTGGTTAATGAGATTATCTTCGGCAATCAGAATTCGCAGGGGATGACGTTCAGCCATCGTCGTGCTGACTGCACGCGCCGTATCATCCGGCTTGGTTTCTTTTTGGTCTGGACGGCGGGCAAGGATATCCGTCAGTGCTTCATATAACTGAACCGGGCGAATCGGTTTTTGCAGGTAAGCAACAAACGTGTGCTCATCCCAATTCTCAATGTGATCTATGCCTTCGTTATTCCCGTAAAGCAATACCAACGGCAGGTCTTCTGCTTCGGGCATGGCCTGGATTTGTGCGATAAGATCTTCTTCCTCAGATAAGATGACATTCCGGTCAATGAGGGCAACATCGAAGGGATCGCTCTTGCGAATCCAATAAAGCGCTTCGTTGCCGCTGCCCGCCACGTAAGGGAAGATGCCTAACGAGCGCGCCTGCCGGGTTAGCTCGCGGAAGGTGACATTGTCGGCGATGATCAATAAACGCTTGTCATGCAAACGAGGTTGTTCTTCGAGCAAGTACCGGGTTGGTTCGCTGGAGGCAATCTGGGTCAGGATTGTGAAGAAGAAAGTCGTCCCCACATTGACTTCACTCTCAACCCAGATGACGCCGCCCATTAACTCGCACAGGCGCTTGCTGATGGCCAGCCCCAGGCCGGTCCCCCCATACTTTCGCGTCATAGAACTGTCAACCTGGCTGAAAGATTGAAACAGGCGGCTCATCCGGTCCGCGGGAATACCAATACCCGTATCTTTCACAGCAAATTGAAGCTCGTATTGTTTTTCATCCTCCAGGGCTGTGCCGGTGACGGTGACGGTTACCCTACCTTCATCCGTGAATTTGACGGCATTCCCGATCAGATTGACGAGTATTTGACGCAGGCGGATGACATCCCCTTGTACGACCCTGGGTGTTGACTCATCAATGGAGAAGATCAGATCGATTGACTTTTCCCGTGCTTGACTTGATAGCATACTGACGGACATCTCCAGGCAGTCTCGCAGGTCAAAGGGTTCTGATTCGAGTTCGAGTTTCCCTGCCTCGATCTTGGAGAAGTCGAGGATGTTATTGATGATGGACAGGAGCGTATCCCCGCTGGTATAGATGGTTTGCACGAGATCGCGTTGTTCAGGGTTGAGGCCGGTATCACGCAGGAGTTCAGACATGCCAATAATGGCGTTCAGAGGCGTGCGGATTTCGTGGCTCATGTTGGCCAGGAACTCAGATTTCGCGCGCGCGGCCGCTTCGGCCGACCGCTTAGCCTCCTGCAAGACAGCCTCAGTTTGTTTTTGTTCGGTGATATCATAAAGTGTGATCGTTCGCCCGGTGACATGGCCACGCTCATTCTGAATAGAGGATACCCTGACTGAAAAGTACCGGTCCTTACCATCAAGCGTGATGTGGAACCCCCCGTCTTTCTCTCTCGAATTGCTAAATTTGGACAACAATTCCGTTTCTTGCCCAACCAAGTGTTTGATTGATTTACCGATTGGACGGGCGTCAGACTTCCCGAATATGCTCATAGCTGCTTGGTTAATATCTACGATCCGCTCTTGGTCGTCAATAACGATTAAGCCTTCCCGCATACTGTTGACAATATTATAGTGAGCGACGGGGACGATACTCAGGAATTTGAAACGAAAAAGATTCCAAAGCATGGCAATTATTGAGAGCGTGAATGCAAACGGAGTCAAATCAAGAGGGGCGTAAGGGTTTAAACCGGAAACAGTTAAGACGTTACCCATCCAGGGAACGAAAGCGGCAATTAAAATTGTACCGGCTTGACCACGATAAAGCTTTGGTGATCGCAGCAAGGGTTGAATCAACACAAAGGTTCCGACCAGGAGCATCAGGTAAGCGTTAGCAATGTTGACCCAGTACCAAAAGCCCGGATTGAGTATGAGTACAGTATACCCCGCAGCGGTCGTGACGAGGCGGACCTCCCGCCAGATGAGGTGATGGAAGTCATTGGTCCATGCCAGAGCGAGCGTTATGGTGGGAATAAATGCCAGGAGGAACAGATTTCGTGTCTTGCGTCGGGACTGGAAGCCGCTGCCCGCGTTTTGAACGGCAAGCAGCATCCATAACACTGGGATGCTAACTATTCCCAGGTACTGTAATTTAGCCGCGTTAAGCTTTATCCCATAATCCACCGCAGCTAATTCGATAGCATAACCAAAACACCACTCAGCAACACCCAGGCTTAGATATAAAAACGGTAAGGCTCCAGGAGTGGATCGATAGCGCCATACATATAGAGCGATTGCCACTGAAATGGCTGCTGCTGCAAGTAACGGGGTATTAAACGGCGTAAATTGCCACTGCATATGAGTACCTGTTATGTACTGGTGGGCCAATGGATATGATTGTCAAGCCGAAGCTTCAACTATACTTGAAAGTGGCTTGCATTCTTGTAGTGCTTCGATGAGTTCGTTGACGCGTACCGGCTTGCTGATGTAACCATCCATTCCGCGAGTGAGGTAGAATTCACGGTCGCCTTCCAGAGCATGGGCCGTCATGGCAATAATACGCGGCCGTTGGTCTTCAGGCCAATCCTCTTTAATCCGCTGTGTTGCCTTGACGCCGTCCATTTCCGGCATTTGTACATCCATTAACACTACATCATACATCTGCCGGCGTAAAGCTGCCAGCACTTCTAGGCCGTTTGCAGCCACATCCGCCCGGTATCCAAGCCGTTCCAGGATGCGCAGCGCAACTTTTTGGTTGATAGCATTGTCTTCCGCCAACAATATTCGCAAGGGGTGCTCTTGCCCTAAGTTTGAATCAAAGACAGTTTGAGTATGCTTCTTTGGTTTATGTTTTGTAGCCTGCCCTGCCAAAATGTTTGCCATGGTATTGCACAGGTGGGCTTGTTTGACAGGCTTGGTGAGATATGCTTGAAACAGCCTGCTGGCGGCTTCCTGATCTTGTTGGCCTAGGGAGGATAGCATCACCAAAGGTAATTCCTGGGCTGAGCGGCGTTTGCGGATTTCTCTGGCAAGCATGGCCCCATCCATGCCCGGCATGTGCATGTCAAGAATAGCAATGTCAAATTGATCGCCCTGGTGAATATGGGTGAGGGCTTCCTGTCCAGAGGCGGCGCAGCAGGGGATCATGTCCCAGGATTTTACCTGGCGGCATAATATGTCACGATTTGTGGCGTTGTCGTCTACGATGAGGATGCGCCTGCGTACTAGATGCTGGCGGCTATCCTTTAGGGAGTCGCTAATCTCGGCGGCAACTCTTTTTACCACAATCGTGAAATGGAATGTTGACCCTTCGCCCAATTCACTTTCTACCCACAAACGGCCGCCCATGAGTTCCGCCAAATGTTTGCTGATGGCCAGGCCAAGTCCTGTGCCGCCATACTCACGCGTTGTAGACGAATCCACCTGGCTGAATGATTGGAATAACCGGTGCATGCGTTCTTTAGGAATGCCGATTCCGGTGTCTCGAACAGCGAAGTGAAGTTCGAATTGATGCCTTCCCTTAGGTTGCCCGTCCACCATGACGACGACTTCGCCAGCGTGGGTGAACTTGACCGCGTTTCCTAGCAGGTTAGCCAGGATTTGGCGCACGCGGGTGACATCTCCGCCCACATCCGGAGGGATCTCTTCTTCAATATAGTAAGCCAGGTCCAATTTTTTCTCGGCCGCTTTGGAGGCCACCAGGTCCAATGATTCTTCAATCGCAGTTCGCAGGTTAAATGGTTGTTCCTCAAGGTGTAGTTTGCCCGCTTCAATCTTAGAGAAGTCGAGGATGTCGTTGATCACTGCCAATAAGGCTTCGCCGCTGTTGCGGCTGGTTTCGACAAAATCCCGTTGTTCTGAGTTTAACTCGGTGTCCATCAGGAGACTGGTCATGCCGATGATCGCGTTGAGGGGCGTGCGAATTTCGTGGCTCATATTTGCCAGGAACTCTGCCTTTGCCCGCGCAGCTGACTCTGCTTTCTCTTTTGCCTGCTGTAATGCTTGCTGCGCTTTCTTTTGTTCAGTAATGTCCTCCAGGCTTCCCTCATAGTAAAGCACCTTTCCATAATCGTCGCGCACAGCACGGGCGGAATCCCTGGCCCAAATGATGGCGCCGTCAAAACGCTTTAAGCGAAATTCAAAATCACGAGCTGTCCCTTCTTCTTCAACGATTTCCTGCCATTCATTGCGGCGTTCCGGTTCGGCAATGAGGTCGTATGTGCTGGTTTGAAGCAGGGATGCCTGATCGGGATAGCCGAACATTTTGACCATAGCCGGGTTGGCGTCCAGGATACGGCCGTCTGGCGTGGTGCGATACAGGCTAATGGGAACGCCGTCAAACAGACCTCGATAGCGAGCTTCCGCCATTCTGACCGCCATCTCTTCGCGCGCCTGTTCAATAGCTACAGCAATCTGGTTTGCCGCGGCCGTCAAGACAGAGAATTCATCTTCCGTGAACGCATTGATCTCATTCTTGGCGGCAACCAACACGCCAATAATCTCCTCTCCGAGTTGGAGAGGAACATCTACTTCTGACCCATTGTCTAAAGGCGGCGTATGGCGCGGTTCTTTGTTGACGTCAGGGGTATAGTGCAGCTTACCATCTAACAAAGGCAACTCGCTGATCCCATTGCCGGGCAGCAGGCAGAGGTGGGGCGGTGTTTCAGGTGCGCCAATGTCAGCCATCATCTTGCGGCCGCCTGTTGTTTCATCCACAGTGAACAAGGCAACCAGATCAAGTTGAAGATGCTCTTGGAGGGTACGAACTGCTTTACGGCAGACATCAGCCTCATCAATGGCGACCGTCAGATCAATGCTGAGTTGGAGCAAAGCTTCTTGCTGGCGGGCCTGCGTCCTGATTGATTCTTCAGCCTGTTTCCGTTCAGAAATATCCTCAAGCATGATCAAGAGATGCGTCACTTCACCTCTTTGGCTGGTAACGGGGGTGATGGATACTTTTTCCCAATACAATTCCCCATCTTTCTTTCGGCTGAGACATTCTCCGCGCCACTCCTTGCTTTGGGCGATAGCCTTCTTAATTGCGTCACCGGGGCCATCAGTAGACATTTTATAGCGCAATTCCTCCAAATTCTGCCCTATTATTTCATCGAGGCTGTAACCGGTTAGCTTTTCAAAGGCGGGATTGGCGTATTCGATAACGCCTTTCGTGTCAACGATCATAACTACATTGGAGTTTTGTCTGACTGCCTGGGATAATTTCCGGAGTTCCTCTTCAGCCGCAACAGACCTGAAGGAGAGCACGAGAAGTATGGCAATTAGTCCAAAGCCAAGAGCAAACATGGCGAACGTGGCTCGCTGAACGTAATTGTTTAGGTTGTCGAGCACGGTGGTGATGTCATAATAAATTTCAAACGCCCCAGCAAACCCGTCATCCCGCATGATGGGGACATAAGTTTCAATAACATCCTGGGTGACTTTTTGCCCTTCTACACTCAACTGGTCCTTTTTGACGACAATCGTATAAGGCTGGCCGGCCGCGACGATTTCATGGAAGTAATCGTGCTCATTACGTTTCCCGATGTCTTCAGGGTCTGTAGAGTAAATAGTTTCGCCAGTACTACCGAATAATTTCAGCTTCGCTAATTGTTGCGCATCCATCAGATCCGCGATTCTTTCTCGGAAGGAATCAGTTAAAACATCGGAATCAATCTCTGTATTGCTTGGCAAATGGTCGCTCACAAGATGTGCGCCTACTCTATTGGCTTGCTCTTCTGTGGCAGAGACCAACAACTGGGAGAAGGCAGGGTAAATGAACACGGAGTTTATCAAGGGGAATACCATTGCCAGGAGAGCAAAGGCCAGGAGAATGTTGCGTTGGAATTTGCTTTTCAGCATGCGTTCTACCGCGCAGACAGCATTACGAATTGTGTTCATAGTATGTTCCCTCAGCCGTGTTGATGGTTGGCATGGCTAATTTCACTTTGTCCATAAGTTGGGTTTCTTCATATTTCCCGATTAGGGCGTCCTTTATTTTCTGGTATTCATCTACAATGAGAGTAACGCCCGCCAGGGCAGCGTGCATCTCCCCTTCTTCAATTGCTTTATCCACGGCCGCGCAGAGATCCGACAATGAAATGATCCCCAGGCTGGCGCTGCTCCCCTTCAATCCATGGGCTGCGGTTTTTATTACTTCAAAATCGTGAAACAGGGCTGCTTTCTGGAGTGCTTGGACGGCGTTATCAGCCGAGTCGAAATACAAAGGTAGAACCAGGGGTAATAATTCATCAGCGTCTTCCCCCATAATCTCTTCAGCCACGGCCGCATCAATCGGCCACTTGTCTGGCGGCCGTTTGGGTTGTGTCTCCGCAGGCTCCCCTGACTCAGCAGGTATTGTTTCGGTGGATAACTTCGGTTGTCGGGCAACGCTGCACCGGTTCAGTACATCGACCAATGCCTCCAGGCGTACAGGTTTGCTGAGATAATCATCCATGCCACAAGCCAAATACCGGCCCCGAGCGTCTCCTAAGGCATGGGCAGTCATCGCCGCAATATAAGGTTGTGCTTCCGGGGGCCATTGCTCCCGAATACGCCTGGTTGTTTCAACCCCGTCCATCTCAGGCATTTGATCATCCATCAACACAAGGTCGTACTCCTGGCTTGATAACGCAGCCAGCGCTTCGCGGCCGTTGCCAGCAACATCCGCCTGATACCCCAGCCGGGCCAATGTCTTCAAGGCCACTTTCTGATTGACAACATTGTCTTCAACCAACAAAATGCGCAGGGGGCGGCGCCGGCCCAGGGAGCGGTCAAATCGGAGACGGGCTGTTTGCTTCACGTCCCCAAGTTCAGTATGGGCGTCTGTGATAGCCTGATATAGCTGTAATGGTTTAATCGGCTTTGTCAGTATCGTGCTGAAGAGATGATCGCCTTTCCCGGATGTTTCATGTTTTCCGATGGTTGTAAACAGGATGACCGGAATGGATTCGTTGTTATGCCGGTGACGAAAAATTGCCGCAACATCATGCAACCCTGAAACGTGCATCTGCTCATCGTCTGCAATGAGCAAATCGAAAGGCCCGTTCTTCTCGGTCAGTTGCAGCACCGTTCTCGCAGAAACGGCCGTGGACGGCTTCATTCCCCACCATTGGACGTAGCGTGCCAGAAGTTTCCTGTTCGTCTTATTGGGAGCCAGAATTAACACGCGTTTATTCTCGAGTTGTGGTTGGCGGCGATCAAGGAAGGGATATGGTTTGCCTTCTACTGCTGTCACTGGGATATTGAAGGAGAAGGTTGATCCTTGCCCGACCTGGCTTTGCACCCTAATTTCGCCATTCATCATATGAACCAGGCGCTTGCTGATGGCCAATCCCAACCCGCTTCCGCCATATTGCCGGGTAGTGGATGCATCTACCTGGCTAAACGACCTAAACAGACGGTGAAGCTTATCCTCCGGAATGCCGATGCCGGTATCCCTGACTGAAAAATGGAGTTGATGCTGTTTTTCTCCAATGGCGTGGCTGGTTACAGTGACGAAAACTTCACCGCTTGAGGTAAATTTGACTGCGTTACTGATCAGGTTGACTAAAATCTGGCGCAGCCGCGTAGAATCCCCAGAGATATGGCCGGGAACGTCGAAATCCATGCAGTAAGCCAGGTTCAAGCCTTTCCTGGCCGCATCCGACGCCAATAAATCCAGCGATTCTTCCACGCACGCGCGTAGATCGAATGGGTGGTTCTCCAAGGTCAGCTTGCCGGCTTCGATCTTAGAGAAGTCGAGTACATCATTGATAATCGTCAGCAAAACATCGCCGCTGTTTTGGATAGTTGTGACATAGTCTTGCTGTTCAGCGGTCAGAGGGGTATCCAATAATAAACCGGTCATCCCAATGACCGCATTGAGCGGGGTGCGAATTTCATGGCTCATGTTGGCCAGGAATACGGATTTTGCTTTGCTGGCCGCTTCGGCCGCTTCGCGGGCAGTTTGCAGCTTGGACATGAGCAAAGCATTTTGCAGCGCCAGAGAGGCGTTTTCCGCATAGGCGCAGATGATGCGGCGCGCCCCCTCATCATACGCATCTACCTCCGGATTTTGTAAATCCAGCACACCAATCAATTCTCCGCTGGCGAGAAGGGGGATGACCAGCTCGGAACCGCCATTGGCGCCGCTGGCAAGATACCGGGGGTCACGTAAGACGTCGGGTGCGTAGACGATTTCTCCGCTGCGCGCTGCGGCCGCAATAAGGCCGGGGCCGTCTACTGCCAGGCGGTCATAAGTCCAGATGTGATACTCTCCCATACAGGCTACCCTGACCAGGGTAGTGGGGGAAGCAGATGATTCCTTTTCTGGTTCGTCATTTCCGGGGAGCCCCGGTCGTTTGTTCAGGAAGACGCTGCAATTCGTCATCTCAAACTCTTGAGTGACGGCGTGTGCGATCTGCCCGGCCAATTCCTGCACATCACCTGAATTAATCAACTGGGTAGAAGCCCGGTAGAGTGCTGCAAGTTCGGCCGTGTTTCGATTACGCTCTTCTTCAGCCCATTTCCGTTCCAATGCGTTGACGAAGGCTTCAGCAACAACCCTGAGAAAGGCGATATGCTCTTCCGACCAGGGGCGTTCCTTTTTCATCGCATCCAGGCCGATGAAGCCGATCATGCGATGACGAGAAACAAGCGGCACAGATACAATGGATTGAATCCCAAGTGATTCTAGATAAATTTTTTCCTCTCTGGCTGCTTCAGGCAGGTTGGCGACTCGGGGTACGTGGATGATTTGATGACGTTCTAACTGGGAGAGCCACCAGGAAAGGTTGATGGACGGAAGGCTGGTACCCAGCGGATTTTGGGTTTCGTTGGATGGCATGGGCCATAGGTAGGTCAGATCAAAAGTTTGGCCGAAAGTTTGCCCATTTCCGGTCAGCATGAAAACGTAAGCGCGATCAGCCTGCGTAAACCGGCCAATTCTTTCCAAGGCTTGATTGATCCCGTTGTCCACTTCTTCCGGGGGCAGGTTGATGAAATCTGTAGAAATGGAACTGACCAACTCCTCCAGAGCAACGCGCTCCTGAAGGGCAATTTCCGCTTGTTTGCGCGCTTCTAATTCCCGCTGGGCGGCAGAGTAGAGCCGTGCGTTGATAAGGGCCTGGGCTGCGGCCGCGGCCACGCTTTGGGCTAGCGCGATTTCGTCATTGGTGAAAACTCGGGGTTCAGCGGCGTTTAACCCCAACGTACCCACCACTTCATCTCGAATGACCATGGGGACAATCAGCATAGAAACAGTACCGTGTTCACGGGCGACGGATAACAGCTCCTGACGCTGCCGGGGGTCTGTTTGGGCGTTTTCCATGACAAGGGGCTGCCGTTGGCTGATGACATACTGGGTGGCCGGGTTCCCTTCGATTGGAATTACGGTGCCCAGAGCTGACGGCCGTCCTGGGGACAGGTATTCGGCCACGACAGTGAGATGGCTCCCTGTTTCACTAAGCAGGGCGAATGCTGCCTGCGGCAGCTCAAAAGCGTGGGCTAGTTCCTCGCATACTTTTTGTAAGACAACATCAGGCTCTAAGGCTGATGTGGCAGCGGCAATCGCCCGATTGAGTAACAAAGTTTGGCGGAGCTGCTGTTGCGTTTCTTGTTCTTCTACCTTTCGTTCTGTGATGACGCGGGCAATGGCCTGAAAGCCGATAATCCGGTCACCATCCCAAATTAGTTGAACGATTTGTCCAACCCAAATACTGTTTCCTTGCTTAGTTACAGCGGGGAATTCATGGTAGGTTCTTGAGATTCGCTTTTGGAATTGTTGGGTGTAAGCTTCTTTTAGGGCGTTGCGGTACTGGGGATGTACCAATTCCAGGTAATGGCGCCCAATGACTTCTTCCTTTGAATCGAACTCGAAAATTTGAACTGCGCGGGGATTCACATAGGTGAAGTGGCCGGTGTTGTCGGTGCGGTAAATGAGATCGCTGGCGTTTTCTACCAGATGCCGGTAGCTTCCTGTAAGGTCAATATTGTCTTCATCTACTTCTTTGCGGGTGTGGGCCTGAGAAACCAGCCCCTGGGTGACGCCTTTCAAGAACTGCGCCCAAGTATTGGCCGTAGGCAAGGTAGCCTCGTTTAGACCAAGACGTTCTAACTCCTGTTGGAGAAGAGGGTGAATGCTCACGATCCCTCAATGTACAGTATGGGTACGGGTTGTCGTAGAAGTTTCATTGTTCGAGTTCGATGCGTAGACTTTTAACGCCTGCATGAAATCTTACGATGCGTACTGTTGTAGCACTCGCCGCACCTGTTCGTATTCTGCCTCAATCTGTTCCATCTTATGGCCGGCCGCTTCCAGATTGCCGTGACGCCCGATCGCCTCCATGTCCTTGAGGAGCGATGACAGCTTCATAATGCCCATGCTACCGCTGCTTCCCTTCAAGGTATGGGCGCTTTGCTGTACGGCCGTGGCGTCCTGGCTGGCGATGGCCCGGCGCAGATCCTCCATCAACATCGGAGCATCCTCCAGAAACATAGGCGCCAGCTCAAAAATCATCTCCTCAGCCATATCACCCATCGTCTCGCTCAATTCATCCAGCATGGTGGCAATGATTTCAGCAGTTGGGGTTGGCCCTAAAGTTTCCCTGAACATATTCATAAAGTTCACTCCATTAGCATGTCCATGGACATACGTGCTAAAAGTTCCTCCTACTTCATTTCAACGAATACTGCTTGAAGCGAAAGATAAGAGAGATGTCTTCTTCTTTCGCTGGCTGGTGCTAAATAACTGCAAGCGTTTGTTGACGCGATGCCAGGCCGTACTGGGGGCTGCTGGAGGAATGCCCTGGTGCGATGGTTTGCTGATGCGAAAAGCAAAATCCTCCAAAAGGGCGGAAACCGGGTCTTCCGGGTGGCTGTGCACGAGAGGTATTCCACGGTTGATGGCGCCGACGAAGCGGGTTGGGGCAAACGGCAACACGAGCGTAATCGGATGATGCAACGCCAATTCTATTTTTTTGTGCGCCAGCCCGCCATGCTCAAATGTCCAATTTAAAACCAGTTTGATCTTTTCCGGCTCGTATCCCAGGCGGCTGTACGTATCCAGGGCAACGGCGGCCATTCTAACCGAGGCCATTTCTGGCGCGAGCAGCAACAAAATCACATCAGCCGAGTCCAGGACATCCAGCGCCACATCACTGAAATCGTGCGGCAGGTCGGCAACCATATACTCGTAGCGAGGGCGAAGCACACTGATCGTCCGGCTGGTCACATCACTATTAATTTTCTCCGCTTCAGTGGGGGTGGGCGGGGCTGCAATAAACTGGAGGTCACTATCGTGCGTGCCGGTGATGCGCTGGATTAAATCATAATCAATCTCATCGGCTTCAAACTGGCCCAGATCCGCCCAGGTTCGTTTCAGACGGGTATTTAGCAGCAACGCTATTTGCCCCGCAGTTAATACCATATCTAGAAGCATAGTAGGATTTTGCCACAAAGCGTTCAGGCTGATGGCAAGATTGGTGGCCAGGCTGGAACATCCAATGCCGCCTCGTAAGCTGTGAACAGCTATCAATTGGGCCTTTTCTGAAGATGAAGGTTCTCCGCTGCGTGCCCCTTTGGCCGCTTCTGCGCGGCGCAGCAATGCTGTCAGACGTGCCGCTAATTCGGCAATCTCAAAAGGCTTGCTCAGGTAATCGTCCGCACCTGCATCAAAGGCCCCTACTCTGTCTTCGATCTCCGATTGCCCTGTGAGCACCAGGATGGGCACACCTGCCAGAGCCGGCTCCTGCCTGATGCGGCGGGTCACTTCAAATCCATCCATCCCCGGCATATTTTTGTCGGTGATGACAATGTCCGGGTGTTCTGCCTTGATGATTCGCAGACCTTCTACGCCATCGCTGGCGGTGATCACTTCATAGCCCAACGAGGTCAAACTCTTTTCAACGATTCTGCGAATGATGCGATCGTCATCAATTACCATGACACGGGCCATGTCATACTTTCTCCTTTAACGTAGCCTCGCCAGTGAGGCATGGCTTATGACTTCTTGCCTCAGTCGCATGAACCCAATTCGCGACTGTTTGCGGGCCGATTTTCAGCAGGCGGCCGACTGCGCGGATACTCATACCCTGCTGATACATATCAACGGCCCGGCGACGAGTTTCCCCTGGGTAACCGTTCCTCCTTGGCTTGGGTGTGTAGACGCGACCACAAATCTTGCACAGGTACCGCTGGCTGCCTGAGGGATTGTGCCCGGATTTGACCTGCTTTTGGGTCGCATGACAGTATTGACACTTAACCATATGGACATTCTAGACATCATTTCGGGTTTAGACACTCCCCACAAAGTACCATAAATGAGGGTACTCACGTCTTCTTCACCCCTGCTTCGGTACTATTTATTTGCCGCGGGAACCCGCGAGAACATGGGTGGCCAAGATTAGATGACGGCCGCACCGGGTTTCTCCTCCTATTGGGATTGCGTTATACTTTCCTGCGGGAATGGCGATACGGTCGTCTTGGGCGCATTTAGAGCAAGGAGAGTGAGCATGTCAGAACTTGTCTGGGTGGCAAACGTGGAAGAGTGTCCGCCGGGCAGCGTTGTGATCGCGACCGTGAACAACACAGAACTGGCGCTCTGTAACTATGAGGGGAGCTTTTATGCGCTGAATAACCGCTGCCCGCACCGGGGCGGCCAGCTTGGAGACGGCGAGCTGCGCGGATCTGATCTCATTTGCCCCTTGCATGGATGGGACTTCGATGTACACACAGGCATTTCCCGTTACAACACGTTGGACTGCGTGGACACTTATGAAACGTTTGTGAAGGACGGGAAGGTATACGTGAACGCGGCCAATGTGCCGATGGAGCCGAAAGACCCGGAAGATTATCTGGCAAAATGGCGGCGGCCGTTTGATGACCGCGAGACGACCATGAACGACATTCATTATCTGGCCAGCGGGAAAGGGAGCAAGCTGGAACCGATGCGAACGGGCCGGCCCGTGCCCGGATTCGACAGCTTGTTGTTCTTGCCGGGCCAGGTAGCCAGCCTGCCGCTGCTTGACAACGAGCCGGTGGATCTCTCCTGTGTAATTGGCCCCAGAGCCAAACGGCCGTTACATTTGCGCATCCCGGTCTACATCAGCCACATGAGCTACGGCGCCCTCAGCCCCGAAAGCAAGACGGCGCTGGCATTGGGGGCCAGACGCTTCGGCACGGCCGTGTGCTCCGGTGAGGGAGGGATGCACCCGGATGAACGGGCCGCGGCCGGCGACTACATTTTGGAGATGGCCTCCGGTTACTTTGGGTTCAATGAAGAAAACATCAAGCAGGCGACGGCGATTGATTTTAAGTTTGGCCAGAGCGCCAAGGCAGGCCTGGGCGGGATTTTGCCGGGGCACAAGGTGACGGAAGAGATCGCGGCCGTGCGCGGCGTTCCTGTTCATGTGGAGGTGCATTCCCCTTCCCGGTTTCCTGACTTGAACACCCTTGATGAGCTAAAAGCCCGTGTCGAGCATTTGCGCACCTTGATTGACGGGCCTATCGGAGCCAAAATGGCGGCCAGCCACATTGAGGCTGACCTGGAGGCTGTTGCCTACTGCGGGTTCGATTTCGTCACGATTGACGGCCGCGGCGGGGGCACAGGCGCTTCCCCTCTCCATGTGAAAGACAACATCTGTGTGCCGTTGGTTTATGCTCTGCCTCGCGCCCGCCGCTGGCTGAATGAGCACGGCCAGCACGACCTGACATTGGTGGCTGCCGGCGGTTTGCGCACGCCGTCCGATTTTGCCAAGGCATTGGCCCTGGGGGCAGACTGCGTGGCCATAGCTACGGCCGCCATGATCGCCATCGGCTGCCAGCAGTACCGCGCCTGCCATAACAATACCTGCCCGGTGGGGATTGCCACCCAGCGCTTAAAACTGCGCCACCGTTTTAATATTGAAATCAGCGCCGGGCGACTGGTGAATTTCCTGGAAGCAACCGAGCACCAATTCCTCGATTACTGCCGGATGATGGGTCATCGCAGCGTTGCCGACTTGAACCCGGCAGACATGATTACATTGGATCCGGCCATCGCCCAATTTACGGCCGTGCCTCATGCCGGAAAGTATCGAGGGTAGCCAAGTGAGCTTACGATGAGACAGGTGTGGATAGCCAGGGCCGGGCCGCCGGACACCCTGGAAGTTCGGGAAGCGGCCGATCCTGTACCGAGGGTAGGGGAAGTCCGTATTCGTGTGGAGGCGAGCGGGGTCAACTTCGCCGATATTCTGGGGCGAATGGGTCTATACAAGGGCGGCCCCCCCATCCCCTACGTGCCGGGCTACGAAGTAGCCGGGGTCATTGACGCGATTGGACAGGGCGTCCCTGACCTTCGTGAGGGGGACAAGGTATTTGCGGCGACCCGTTTTGGCGGCTACACCGATGTCGCGTGTGTGCCCCATTTGCAGGTGTTCAAGCGCCTGGATTGGATGACGGTCGAGGACGCGGCCGCGCTGCCAGTCAATTACCTGACCGCTTACATTGCGTTGCTGGTGATGGGATCGCTGCGGCCCGGCGATCGCGTGCTTATCCACAGCGCGGCCGGGGGAGTGGGGTTGGCTGCTGTAGATATTTGTCGCATTGTGGGCGCAGAGGCTATCGGTACCGCCTCGCCGCACAAGCATTCCTTCCTGCTGGAACGAGGCCTCAAACATGTGATTGACTACCGCAACGAGGATTATGAACGGGCCGTGATGGATCTGACCGCGGGGAAAGGGGTTAATCTGGTTTTGGAGGCGATGGGGGGCATTCATTGGGTCAAGAACTACCGGCTGCTTATGCCGACGGGGCGGCTGGTTCATTTCGGCATCAGTTCGGCCGCACCGGGCAAGACGCGCTCACTCCTGGCGGTCGCTCGCATGCTGGTACAGTTGCCCTTTTATCACCCCATCAAGCTGATGAACGATAATCGGGCGGTCATGGGGGTCAACCTCAACAATCTGTGGGAGCAGATGGATATGATGCGGGATTGGATGAGGCAGATTGTGGCCTGGTATGACGAGGCGTTGTTCCGGCCGCACATTCACCGCACCTTTCGCTTTAGTAAAGCGGCTGAGGCCCACCACATCATTCAGGATCGGAAAAATATCGGGAAAGTGTTACTGATCCCTTAAGAGAAGTTGGTTCCATCATGGCCATGCCGCCTGAACCAGCGCGGGTAAGATGATGCCGGCTGGGCCGGGCAGCGTGAAAGTCACATGGGGGGTGAGCGGCGTTTCTTGGGGATTGACCTCGACGACCGGGATGCGGTGGTGGAGTGCTTCCATGGGCAGGGAAGCGGCCGGATGCACGACGGCCGATGTGCCGATGGAGAAGAACAGGTCGCAGCTGCGCGCAGCATCGAATGCGGCCGCCAATGCCGCAGCCGGCAGGCTTTCCCCGAACCAGACCACATCCGGTCGCAGACGGCCGCCGCAGCGGGGGCAGCGCGGAGGGTTTTCGGCCGTCGGCGCCCACGCTTCCACAGTTTCTCCATCATCGAAGCACTTCGTGCGCATAATGTTGCCGTGCAGCTCAAGGATATTCCGGCTGCCGGCAATCGCGTGCAATCCGTCCACATTTTGCGTGATGAGCGTGAAGCGGGGCAGATGCCGTTCCATCACCGTCAGGGCCAGATGGCCGGCCTTAGGCTTAGCCTGGCTGACCAGCTCCCGCCGCCATGCGTACCAATCCCAAACCAGGCGAGGATTGTGCTGGAACGCCTGCGGCGTTGCCAGTTCCTGAGGATCATAACGCGCCCACAGACCGGTTTGTGCTTCACGAAAAGTAGGCACGCCGCTTTCGGCCGAGACGCCTGCGCCGGTCAGCACCGCAACATCTTTAGCCTGCCGCAGTTGCTCAATCAATTGTTGTGGAATTTCAATGGGATGTCCTTCCGTCTTTGTCATTTCGCGCGCCCTTGATCAGATATTCAAAATGGCCTTTGCCAGGAGGAAGTAGATCAGCAACCCGGTGGCGTCTACGATGGTGGCGATCATTGGCCCGCTGATGACGGTCGGGTCAATCTTGAAGCGATGTGCTACGATGGGGACGATGGTGGCAACCGTCGTTGACCAGATGACCACTACTGGCAGTGTCAGGGTGACGACCAGCGCGACATCAAACCCTGTGTGCCATAATGCGGCCCGGATAAAGCCAATGAGACCCATGGCTGCCCCCAGCACAAGCCCGACCATAACTTCGCGCCGCCATGCCTGCCATAGGTTGCTCAGGTGTACTTCGTCCAACGTGATGGCGCGGATGATGGTTGCCACGGTTTGTGACCCGGCGTTACCGCCTGTACCGGTGATGAGGGTGATGAAGAAACTAAGGGCTACCACAAGGTCCAATTCATGCTGAAACATGCGAATGACGGATCCGGAGAGAGTGGCGGCAACAAACAGGAGCAGCAGCCAGCCAATACGTTTGCCGACGATTTGCATGATCGAGGCGGCAAAATACGGTTGGTCAAGCGGCTCAGAACCACCCAGTCTCTGGATGTCTTCGGTGACCTCTTCTTCGATAATATCGAGGACGTCGTCTACGGTGATCACGCCCAGAAGCCGCCCCTTTTCATCTACCACGGGGATGGCGAAGTAGTCGTAATGGGACATGATTTCGGCAAGCTCTTCCTGATCGGCCGTAACTGGTACCGCAACCACATCAGTGCGCATGATGGATTCGATGGTCGCGTCCGGTGGAGATAAGATCAGATCGCGCAGTGGAGCTACCCCGATGAGCAAGTCATTATTGTCTACGACATACAGATGGTGGAGCGTTTCCGCATCTTCGAGTGAGCGCAGGTAGTCGAATGTTTCGGCCACTGTCCAGTGGCGGCGCAGCGAGACGACATCACGCGTCATGAGCCGGCCGGCGGTTTCTTCTTCGTAAGCGAGAAGACCGCGCACATCTTCCGCTTCTTCCGGCTCCATCAAACCGAGGAGGCGGTTGGCGATGGATTCAGGCAGTTCCTCCAGGAATTCGGCCGCGTCATCCATCGGCAGTTCATCCAGGAGGTCGGCCAACCGCTCAGCGTCAATTTTGTCGATCAGTTCCTGTCGTACGCGGCTTCCGGTTTCATCAAGCACTTCGCTGGCGATCGTTGTGGAAAGCAAGCCGAAAGCGATGACAGCTTTTTCCACAGGCAGCTGATCCAGCAGGTCCGCGATGTCGGCCGGGTGAATCTCGCTGAGTGCTGCACGTAACTGTTTCAGGTTACTGGCGTCAATCAGGGCTTCGAGTTCTTCAATTGATGGCAGGGTGGTTATGTTTTCGCCCATGGTGGCATCTCCCTGGTCAAGGTGTTGGCAAACGAGTGGATTGGTGGCAGTGTTCCGCCGGATAGCCCTCGGTATCGCTTGAAAGGGATGAGGCGGTCGCTTATTATAGCGTAACATTGATGTTAGAAAACAAGTCAACGGGAGCAACGTGATATGAAACCTGTGGTGAGTGACCTGTTGGTGGCAGTCATTATTGTATTGGTTGCCTGGCTTCTCAGCCGGGCTTCTGCTTCTTTGCTCAATCTTGCCAGGCGAAAATTGATTAGCCGGACGCAGACACAATTAGACGATGTGGCCTTGGAAGCGGCTGAGTTTCCGCTGCGCGGGGTGATTCTGGTCGGCGGTTTAGAAATAGCGATTTCCCGATTGCGCTTTTTCCCGGCCGATTGGAGTGTGGATATTGACCGCGTCTTTTTCGTCCTGTACTTCGTATTGGTATATATTCTCCTGTACCGGCTGATTGGTGGGTTGGTGAATTGGTACGGGCGGGAGGTGGCTTACAAGACAGAAACCGATCTGGACGATCGTTTCTTGGCGCTTTTTCGTCGGGTCGGCTTACTGGTTTTATCGACGGTAGCCATCATTATCGTACTGGGCCGGTTTGGTATTGAAGTTAGCGCCCTGGTCACAACGTTGGGCATCGGCTCGCTGGCTATTGCTCTGGCCGCCCAGGAAACGTTGGGCGATATGATTTCCGGTTTTTCTATCATGCTCGATCAACCATTTAAGGTAGGGGATCGGGTTGAGGTTCTGGATATCGACACTTGGGGAGATGTTGTAGAAATTGGCCTGCGCAGCACGCGCATCCTGACACGGGATAACCGGATGGTGTCTGTGCCTAATTCGGTGATTGGTAAGGGGCTGATCGTCAATTACTCGGTTCCCAACACAATGTACCGGGTGCAGACCCATGTGGGGGTGGCTTACGGGACTGACCTGGAAATGGCGCGAAAGGTGATGGTCGATGCGATCCGCGCTCAGGATTGGGTGATGAAAGAGGAGCGGATTGAAGCTCTGATGCTGGAGTTTGGCGAATCGGCGCTGATTTTTCGCGTGCGCTGCTGGATTGAGAATTATGTGGAAACGCGTCGCATCCTTGATAAGATGAATTCTGCGCTGTATAAGGCGCTGAATGAAGCGGGTATCGGGATTCCCTTCCCGCAGCGGGAGTTGCGGCTGGCTTCTGGTGTGACGCCTGAAGTGCGGGTGAAGCTGGAAAGCGGTGGCAAGTAAGACGGCCGACGGCCGTAGGCAGAGACCATGGTCCATCTTGCACTTGTAGCGAATGCTGTGCTCATGATTGTTATGCCCCTTTACCTCGGCCGCCTGATCGCTGCCAGACGTAAAACGGGGTGGGGGCTGTTTGCCATTGGCGCAGCAACCTTTGTCGCGTCCCAAGTGGTGCATCTTCCGTTTAACTGGCTGGTTTTACAGCGATTTGAATGGATACCCACGGATACGGCCGTGCCGGGAAACCTTATTTTGCTGTCTGGGTTTGTTGGCCTGTCCGCCGCCGCTTTTGAAGAGGGCGCGCGCTATTTGACCTACCGCTTTTGGGCCAGGGACGCACGCACATGGGGCCGGGGATTGATGTTGGGGGCCGGGCATGGAGGCATTGAGGCCATCATCCTGGGTGTGTTTGCGGCCATCAATACGGGTGCAATGATCGCCATTCGCCACGGCCGTTTGCTGTCGCTCATTCCTCCAGAGCAGATGCAACTGGTGCAGGAGCAAATCGCGGCCGTCTTCGCCACGCCCTGGTACCTGATCCTGCTGGGGGCGGCAGAACGATTCTTCGCGTTGATCTTACACCTCTCGCTTTCTCTGCTGGTGATGCAATGCTTCACGCGCGGCCGTCTCCGTTGGCTGCTGGCGGCCATTTTGTGGCACACGTTGGTGGACGGCTTGGCCGTGACCGCGGCGTCCATGTGGGGCGCAGTGGCCGCTGAAGCAGTGATTGGAGTGATCGCGCTGATCAGCGTCGGCATTATTTTTGCGTTAAGAACGCCGGAACCGGAGGAGCCGGAACCAGCCCCACTTCCGGCCGTAGGGTCGACTGCGCCCATCACCATAGAACCGACGGCCGATATGTTGGAGCGGAGTCGTTATTCGTGAGGCAACCGATGATTCACACTGAGAATCTGACACGAAAGTTCGGGGAAATTGTGGCTGTAGACCGGCTGACGCTGGACATTGCTGAGGGGGAAGTCTTTGGTTTTCTTGGCCCCAACGGTGCGGGCAAGACAACGACCGTGCGCATGTTGACCAGCCTTATTGCGCCCACAGCCGGCCGGGCTTCGGTGATGGGCTTTGAGGTTGGCCGGGACGACCAGGAGATTCGACGCAATGTGGGCATCCTCACAGAGACGCCAGGTATGTACGATCACCTTTCTGCATGGCGCAACCTCACCATCTATGCCCGGCTCTACGAAGTCGAGGACGTAAACGGCCAGGTCGAAAAATACCTGCGCATGCTGGGATTGTGGGAGCGGCGCAAGGACCCGGCAGGAACGTTCAGCAAGGGAATGCGGCAGAAGCTGGCTATCGCCCGCGCCCTTTTACACGAGCCGCGCATCCTCTTCCTGGATGAGCCGACCGCCGGCCTGGACCCGGAAGCTGCGAAACTGGTTCGTGAATTTATTTCAGAGCTGCGTGAAGAGGGCAGGACCATCTTCCTTTGCACCCATAATCTGGACGAGGCAGACCGACTATGTGACCGGATTGCCGTATTCAAGACCCGTCTGCGAGTGGTGGATTCGCCGGCTGGTTTGCGCAAGCAGATTTACGGCCGTCAGGTTGTCTTTCACCTGGCTCACCCGGCGGTTGAGTACCTGGATGCATTCGCCCGCCTGCCATACGCCAAGCACACGGAAGCGATTGACAATAAAATCATGGTTGCCGTAGATGACCCGGAGCAGCACAACCCGGAGATGATCCGGATGCTGGTCACGGCCGGAGCTGAGATCCAATTCGTTGGTGAACTGCGCCATTCGCTGGAGGATATTTACCTCCAGTTGGTGAAGGATGAGGGGGCTTCCCATGGATAAGATCAAAACCGTTATTGAGAAAGAATGGGCGGAGGTGTTCAAGAATCGCATCGTCTTGTTTACCGTTGCCTTTCTGCCCCTTATTTTGACCGCGCTGCCGCTGGTCACATTGGCGTTCATGGGCGATATGGGAGAAGGTGCAGTTAAAGGGGAAACTCCGGACGAGTTCTTCGGAGCATTGTGTGTGGAACTGTCCGAGGTGGAGTGCGTACAGGTCTTTACCCTCAACTTGTACACGCTTATGCTGATGATCCTTCCCGTGGCCATCCCGGTGACGATTGCTGCTTACAGCATCGTGGGGGAAAAGACAGCGCACAGTTTGGAGCCGCTGTTGGCCACACCGATTACCACCTTGGAGTTGGTGGCTGGGAAAACGGCCGCCGCCGCCATCCCGGCTGTGGCGGCAACCTGGTTGGCTTACGGCCTGTATGTTGTGGGAGGGCGTCTTCTGGTGAATGATGCGATCTTCAGCCACATGATTGAGCCGGTATGGCTGATTGCCATCTTTGCTGTCAGTCCCTTGCTCACTTTGATGTCAGTGTCAGTCGCCATCATGGTCTCCTCGCGGGCGTCCGACCCCAGGATGGCGGAGCAGCTTTCGGCCGTCGTCATCTTGCCGATTATCCTCTTAATCGCCGGTCAATCTGTGGGCTATATCTTGCTCGACCAGCAATTGATACTCATCATCGGTGCGGCCGTTGCCCTTCTGGATATAGTCCTGGTGTATCTCAGTGTCCGCACATTCCAGCGTGAGACCATTTTGACACGCTGGAAGTAGCGCGGCCGCATGGTTTTCGGGCCTGATCACTCGACGGCCGCGTTTGCGCGATATTTCACTTTCGTTATAATCACCGGGCTTAACATCAAACACACGCCTGGACTGGCGAGGGTGTGCTTGTTACCTGTCGTGCCGGCACTCAATTTTAGTGCTATCCCCCCCATAGAAACTGCGACGGTGGGCCATGCAAGCTCCGAGCCAGGTTGAACGGCGTGGAAGATAAAAAACAACGTAAAGGAGAATAACCAGATGGCCATAGTTTCAATGAAGGCGCTCCTGGAAACAGGCGTGCACTTCGGACATAGAACTCGCCGTTGGAATCCGAAGATGAAACCTTACATCTTCACTGAACGCAACGGCATCCACATCATTGATTTACAACAGACTTTAGGGATGATTGACAAAGCTTACAACCTGGTACGCGAGGTTGTAGCCGAGGGGGGCGAGGTGTTATTCGTCGGCACGAAGCGTCAGGCGCAGGATACGATTGCGACTGAAGCGAAGCGTGCAGGGCAGCCGTACGTCAACGAGCGGTGGCTTGGCGGTACCTTGACGAACTGGCAAACTATTCGTCAGCGCATTGATTACCTTCAGCGCCTGGAACAGCGGCGTGACGCAGGTGATTTTGACCTGCTCAAGAAGCGTGAGCGCCTGCGCGTGGAGCGCGAGATTGAGAAGCTCAACTACAGGCTGGGGGGCGTGCGTAACATGAAGGGGCTGCCATCGCTTTTGTTTATCGTAGACGTTAATCAAGAAGAAACGGCCGTCCGCGAAGCCAACAAACTGAAAATTCCGATCATCGCCATTGTAGATACCAACTGTGATCCGGACCTCATTGACCACATCATCCCCTCTAACGATGATGCGATTCGCGCCATCAAGCTCATTGTGAGTAAAATGGCAGACGCCGCCATCGAAGGGGCTGCCATGCGCAAGGAGCAGGCTGAGGAAGAAATCGCCGACGTTGACAGCTATACCTATGAAGAGTTTGATGGGATGGAAGATGTTGGTGATGAGGTCTTGCTGGGCGAGGCGACGCTGAAGAAACTGCGTGAAGCCGAGGAAAAGGCACAGGCCGCGGAAGCTGAGGCTGCAGAAGCTGCCGCTGCTGAGGCTGCAGAAGCTGCCGCGGCGGAAAAAGCAGCTGCGGCCGTGGCTGTTGCCGAGACGCCCAGCAGTGAAGAAGCCGAGGCTGTTGGCAGCGACGAAGAAGAGAGCGAATAACGCTTAACCAACGATAAGAACCACCAAACACTAAAAACGGTAAGCTGCGGAGAAATACCGAAAATGAAAGTTACTACACAAATGGTGAAGAAATTGCGCGCTGCAACGGGTGCAGGCGTATTAGAAGCAAAGAAGGCCCTGGAAGCAGCGGGCGGCGATTTTGATAAGGCCGTTGATACTTTACGAGAGAAGGGAGCGGCGCGTGCCGCTAAGCGGGCAGACCGGACAGCTAATGAGGGCGTAATTGAAGTTTACCTCCATCCGGGAAGCCGCGTGGGCGTAATGTTGGAGTTGAACAGCGAAACAGACTTTGTGGCGCGCAACGAGGTGTTCCTTGGTCTGGCGCACGATCTGGCGCTTCACATTGCGGCGATGAACCCCCGGTATTTGCGTCCGGAAGATGTACCCCAGGAAGACCTGGATCGAGAGCTGGAAGTCTTGCGGGCGCAGGCGAAGGCAGAAGGTAAGCCGGACGCCATCATGGAAAAGATCGTCAGCGGCCGCGTCAAGAAGTTTTACGAAGAGATTTGCTTGCTTGAGCAGCCCTTTGTGAAAGATGATAAAGTCAAGATCAAAGACCTTGTGACTGACGTCATTCGAACTACGGGCGAGAACATCATCATTCGTCGCTTTGCCCGATTTGAGTTGGGTGAAGCGCTTTAACATCGGAAACAAGGGCGTTCATTGGACGCCCTTTTCTTTCTTTACAACTTGGGGTCAGGCTGTATGGCGAATCCTCGCTACAAACGAATCCTGCTGAAAATTGGCGGAGAGGCGCTCGCAGGGCCTTCCGGATTTGGCATCGATCCGACGAGGGCTTATGAGGTTGCCCGGATTGTCAAGGATGTTTATGATTTAGGCGTACAGGTGGCGATTGTGATTGGCGCGGGCAACCTGTGGCGTGGCGCTGAAGAGGGCGCCAGCCAGGGTATGGAGCGATCCACCGCCGATCATATGGGCATGATCGCTACAGTGATGAATGCCCTGGCGCTGCAAGATGCGCTGGAGCGGATTGGCATCGTCACACGTGTGCAAACAGCGATTGAAATGCGCACCGTGGCTGAACCTTACATCCGTCTGCGCGCCATCAGGCACCTGGACAAGGGGCGTGTCGTGATCATTGGCGGTGGTACGGGCAACCCGTATTTTACGACTGACACCGCTGGCGCGCTGCGCGCCATGGAGATCGGGGCCGAAGTCTTAATTAAGGCGACGAAAGTAGACGCTGTCTATGACGACGATCCGAAAACCAACCCACAGGCGCGTCGTTACGAACGTATTTCGTACATTGATTTCTTGAACTTGCGTCTGCGTGTCATGGATAGTACGGCCGTTTCCCTTTGTATGGAGAACGATATGCCCATTGTCGTGCTTAATTTCTGGCATGAAGGGAGTGTAACCCGGTTCGTGAAGGGCGAAGCTGTTGGCACGACGGTGTGTAACCTGGATAGTGAATAGCCTGCCCGGAGGTCATCATGATTCGTGAACTGTTGCAGGATGCTGAAGGACGGATGCAAGGAGCCGTTACCTCGCTTGAGTCTGATTTGGCGACATTCCGCACGGGGCGCGCCTCGTCGCAATTGGTGGAGAGATTCATGGTGGAGATGTACGGTGTTGAGATGCCGCTCAATCAAATGGCGGTTATTTCGGTTCCGGAGCCGCAGCAGTTGGCTATCCGGCCGTATGACGCCAATGCCATTTCCGCCATCGAACGCGCGATAATGAAGTCTGATTTGGGTATCATGCCCAATAACGACGGGAAAATCATTCGCCTGAACATCCCCCGGCTCACTGAAGAGCGGCGACGCGAATTAAGCAAACTGGTGAGCCGCCGTGTTGAAGAAGCCAAAGTTGCGGTTCGCAATGTAAGACGTGATGTGCTCCATGACCTGCGCGAGTTTAAGAACGAGAAGCTGATCCCCGAGGATGATTTTTATCGCGGTCAAGACGATCTTCAGGATTTGACTAATAAGTTCGTTGACCAAATTGACGAGATCGGCCGCCGCAAAGAAGCCGAAATCCTGGAAGTTTAACAAGCATGGTGCTGAGCCAAGAAAAGCCACTAGACCTGACGCCCTACACGGTTCCCACTCACGTGGCCATTATTATGGATGGAAACGGCCGTTGGGCGGGGAAGCGTGGCCTGCCGCGTGTGGCGGGTCATCGCGCCGGTGCTGAAAACCTGCGCCGAATCATCAATGCCTGCGTGGAGTTCGGGATTGAAATCCTGACGATTTACGCCTTTTCCACCGAGAATTGGGGGCGGCCAGAAAGTGAGGTGCGCGGGTTGATGAAGATTTTTGCCCGCGTGCTGGATCAAGAGCTGGCAGATTTACACGCCCAAGGGGTGTGTTTGCATCATTTGGGGGACTTGACTGGCGTAGAGCCGTCGCTGCAAGAAAAAGTACGCCGCGCGCTGGAATTGACCAAAGATAACAACCGGCTCATTCTCAATGTGGCCTTCAACTATGGCGGCCGTGCAGAAATCCTGCATGCAGTCAAGCAGATGTTGGCCGATGGGATCACCGCCGATGAACTGACGGAGGAGTTATTTAGCTCATACCTCTTCACCAGCGGGCTGCCTGATCCCGATCTAGTGATCCGCACCAGCGGCGAGCTGCGCATCAGTAACTTCCTGATCTGGCAGGCCGCCTACTCAGAATACTACCCCACACCCGCTTACTGGCCTGATTTTGGCCGGGAAGACCTCTATGCAGCTATCGTGGCCTACAATCAACGAGAGCGCCGGTATGGCCTCTTGCCTGAACAATAGCCATGAGACGCTGATACCCGGTCGCATCCATGTTTATCAAACGCGCACTTATCACCTTTACCCTCGGTCCACTCGCCCTTTTTCTCATCTACAAAGGCGGTTTGTTTTACTTCTTGCCCATCACAGCTGTCATGCTGTTGGCGACAGCGGAATATACCCGGCTGGGCCAGGCCCTGGGTTGGCACCTGTCGAATTGGGTGCTGATACCGGCCGTCCTGCTGCAGCTGATCGCAGGGCAATGGTCGGAGCCGGACCTTTCAGCGCCCTTGATGGCCGCCAGCTTGCTTGTCGTTTTGGTGTATATCTTGTGGCTTTATGAGCAGGAACGGAGCCAGACAGCCCCTGCCGACTGGCTGGTAATGATGGCGGGCATCCTCTTTCTCGGCTGGTTGGGCAGTCACTTCTTCCGTTTACGCGCGATCCGTATCGATGCGTGGCAATGGACCATGCTAGCCATGATCACTACCTGGGTGGCCGATTCGGCCGCTTATGTGGTGGGCAAGTTCATGGCAGGACGAATCATGGGGAAGCACCCCCTGTCGCCCCGGCTCAGCCCGAATAAAACCGTTGAGGGGTATATTGGGGGCATCCTGTTTGGTACCGGGATTGCGCTCACATTGGCTCACTATTTTCAACTGCCTTTTACCCCAGCCCTGATCTTAGGATTGTTCATTTCTATTATTGGCCCCGCAGGCGACCTGGGCATCTCATTGCTCAAGCGCGAGGCGGGGGTGAAAGACTCCGGCCATCTCTTCCCGGGGCATGGCGGGGCACTCGACCGGATTGATTCCCTAGTTTGGTCAGTGACCATGGCTTATTATCTAGCAGTCTTCGTAAGTTAGTGCGTTTGCGGCTCTTCCCAGGCTGCCGGCGCATGTGTTCAAAACAACCCCTATTTTCCCATTGAAGCAGCAAGGAGGCGCGTTTTCATGACCAAGATTCAGACAATCGAACGGTTCATCCTTGAGCATCAGCCGAAGGGCGCTCAAGGTGAGTTCACCAACCTGCTTTACGACATCGCATTGGCGGCCAAGATTATTGCCCAAAAGACAAGCAGGGCCGGTCTGGCTGACATTTTGGGGGAAGCAGGCGCGGTGAATGTTCAGGGGGAGGACCAACAAAAGCTGGACGTGTACGCTGACGATCTCATTTTTCGTATTTGTGATCATACCGGCCGTCTTTGTGTCATGGCTTCGGAGGAGCGTGAGGACATTATCCGAATTCCTGAACAGTATGAGAAAGGCTCTTACGTGCTGGTCTATGACCCGCTCGACGGCTCTTCCAACATAGACGTCAATGTCAGCATCGGGACTGTATTTGGGGTTTATCGTTATGTAGATTGGGAGCTTCGCGGCCGCTTAGAGGATGTGTTGCAGCCGGCGCGCGATCTGGTCGCAGCCGGGTATGTCCTCTTTGGCGCCAGCACCATGTTGGTCTATAGTACCGGGCAGGGCGTCCATGGCTTTACGCTGGACCCGGAACTGGGGGAATTTTTGTTGTCGCACGAAGATATGAGGCTGCCTGAACCGCCTGCTTACTACAGCGTCAACCATGCTTACTTCAACCGCTGGTCTCCAGGCGTCCAGAACTATGTGCGTTGGCTTCAGGGACAACTTGACTCAGATGCACCCGTCCTCTCTTCCCGCTACATCGGCTCGTTGGTGGCTGATTTTCACCGAAACTTATTACGCGGTGGGATTTTCTTCTATCCGGCCGAAACGCATAAACCGAACGGGAAAATCCGGCTGTTATATGAGGCAGGTCCTCTTGCCTTCCTGATCGACCAGGCTGGCGGATATGCTTCGGACGGCCGACGACCGATCCTTGACATCGTTCCCAGTGAATTGCACCAGCGGGTTCCCTTTTACATCGGCAATCGCTCGCTCGTGGAAAGGGCAGAAAGCTTTTTACGGCAACAGGAGGATCAGGTCCCAGAATTAGTTTTGGGTTGAAATTGACTTGCATTTACCAGCATGTTATACTGGTTCCGCCCATTGTGTGGAGCCAAATCAATACCTTGATCTTGACTAAGATAGTAACGGACTAACTGTGGCCACCACACATCTTTCGTAGTTGGCACCCCCATAATAGCAGCCAATTGGTTGGCGTGTGAAAGCGACATCATCTATGTCGTGCCCGCGCAGGGTGGTTGAGCGAATTCTCTAGCACATCAACATTCTAATCTGAAGAAAAGGAACTTAAAACGCAAGTCAATCGTCATCGGCTATTGCCTGTGTCATTGGCTTAATCCAAACAGTGGAAACCACGCACGATTCAGCGGCCGCCGGTGGCTGTCCCAGTTTTGTGCTTATCGTTTCGGTTGGAGAAACAAATATGGATATTGGAAATCTTGAAGCAAAAAAGCTGACCGAGTTGCGTGAAATTGGACGGGAAATGGGTGTGGCCGGTTTCAGCACCATGAAGAAACAGGACCTCATTTACCACATTATGCGCGCGAACGCCAAAGCGAAGGGGTACGACTTCCGCGGCGGTATCCTCGAAGTCGTCGAGGACGACAAACAAACGATGGGGTTCCTGCGCTCGAAGAATTTCCTGCCCGGCCCTGATGACATTTATGTGAGTAGTTCACAAATCCGCCGTCTGGGTTTGCGCACCGGGGATATGGTTGTGGGCCAGGTGCGTGTGCCCAAAGACAACGAGAAGTATTTCAGCTTGCTTCGAGTTGAAGCAGTCAATGGGTTAAGCCCAGAATTGGCAAAGAAACGGCCGCGCTTTGAGAACCTCACCCCCATTTTCCCAGATCGCAAACTAAAGTTAGAAACAAGTCCCAATATCCTGTCCACGCGCATGTTGGATCTCATTGCGCCTATTGGCCGGGGGCAGCGAGGTTTGATTGTTTCTCCTCCGAAGGCGGGCAAGACCACTGTTTTGAAGGATATTGCGAATGGGATTTCGCAAAATTATCAGGAAATTCACTTGATGGTTGTGCTCATTGGCGAGCGGCCGGAAGAAGTCACGGACATGGACCGCTCTATTGACGGCGAAGTCGTCAGTTCGACCTTCGATGAACCTGTGCGCCAGCATTGCCGCGTTGCTGAGATGGCGTTGGAGCGGGCCAAGCGTCTGGTTGAAATCGGCCATGACGTGGTCGTGCTGCTGGACTCCATTACCCGTCTGGCGCGTGCGTATAACCTGGTCGTTTCACCGAGCGGCCGCACCCTTTCCGGTGGTCTTGATCCCACAGCCCTTTATCCCCCCAAACGATTTTTTGGGGCGGCGCGGAATATGGAAGAAGGCGGCAGCCTGACGATCATCGGTACATGCCTGGTGGACACGGGCAGCCGTATGGATGACGTCATTTACGAAGAGTTCAAGGGAACGGGGAACATGGAGCTGATTCTCAGCCGCCGCTTGCAGGAGCGCCGGATTTTCCCCGCCTACGACATCGAACGTTCAGGTACGCGCCGGGAAGACCTGCTTTTGTCTGGGGATGAGCTGGCCAGGGTTTACACCATGCGGCGGATGCTGGGCCATCTGATGGATACGCCTGGTTATGATATCAGCAGCGCCACAGCGGCCGTGATGCAGCGCATGCGTGGGACGAAGTCGAATTATGAATTCCTTGAAACGTTGACCAAGGACATGGCTTAGGCGAGTCGCGGTAATATCTGGCCAAGCTGAGAAAGAGCTTAAGAGGCGGGTCGGCTTTGCTGGCCCGCTTTTGCTATCCAGGCCCTTTGTGATAGCATCTCCCGCTTGAGCGAGCGATGAATATGGAATTCCGGCAAGTACCCCGGCGGCGATTTGGAACACACCTGCTATTAGTGGTAGTGGCGTTGGTGTTGGCATTTGTCAGCCAGATAGATTGGGGAGAAGACCCATCTCCGACGCCCTCCTCAAATAACCTGACAGAGCCGCTTCTATCCTCTGAAGAGACGGCCGCAGCCGGTGAAGGCTTGGCGACGCCGATGCCGACCCCCCATGTAACGGTGCTGGCAGGGCACACCTCATCTTCACCCTACCATGTTATTAATGATCTAAGCCTTGCACCGGTACTGAACCCCCACACATACCAGGTTAAACCGCCCCATCATAAATTTAAGACATACGTGGTTGAGCGGGGTGATACGCCGGTGAAAATCGCAGACAAGTTCGGCATTTCGCCTGAGACCTTGCTTGGCGGCAATCCCTGGTTAAGTCAGGAATCGAACCGGCTGCAGGCGGGTTCTGAGTTGGTCATCCTCCCTATGGACGGGGTGTTGCATGAGGTGAGGCCGGGTGAAACGCTGGAAGAGATTGCGGCGCAATATGATGTCCCGGTTGAGGATATGATTGCATACGAGCCGAACAATCTGGAATTCCCATACCGTTTGCAGCCGGGCACAAAATTATTGGTACCGGGCGCTGAGATCGCGGTTTTTTATTGGACGGCCCCGAAAACGGTAGCCAGCAGCGGCGGAAGCGGCCGCCCCAAACCCATCACGAACTTTGGCGTGGTGGGAACCGGTGTGTTTAGCTGGCCTGTTGGCGGGCACTGCATCACCCAATATTATTGGTATGGGCATCCGGCCATTGACCTGGCGCTGCCAGAGGGCACGGCCGTGCGCGCGGCCGATACAGGGACCGTCACCTATGCCAGTTGGGCTGCCGGCACTTATTACGATTACGGCAATCTAATCGTCATTAATCACGGCAATGGGTATGAAACATTGTATGCTCATTTAAGCAACATCGGAGTATATCCGGGACAGGTTGTGGAGAAAGGGCAATGGATTGGCGCGACGGGGGATACCGGCCGCTCTTCCGGCCCCCACCTTCATTTTGAGGTGCGTTTCAACGACATTCGCTACGATCCCCTATCCTACCTTTCGGGGCCGATTCAAGACTGTACAGGCTGAACGGAGTTCATGGCACTGGGCGCGACTGGCAGCATGCATGTTAAGCATGCCTGTGGCTGGTTGGCATGAAGATGCGCGCGCTGTGGGAGCATGATTCATGATTGAGAAAAGAAACCGCGTACAAAGATTAAGCGGGCATTTGATTCTGTTGGTGATTGCACTGGCCCTGTTTTTAGGCTGGCGCACCGGATTGGCAGACGGCCGTTCGGAGGCAGAGGGACCCTCTTCTGCGGCTGCCCCGCTGGTTGAAGATACAAACACGGCCGTGGTGCAAAGCCAGGAGAATACGGGAAAAGGCAGCACAGATCTGGTTCAGCTTCCTGAGGCTTCGTTTACGGATATGCCGCTGGTGAGTGATACCAGTCTGGTTCCGGCGTCGATCCCCCATACATTCCATGGGCGGCTGCCGGAACATCGCTTTGATACTTATGTCGTCAAGCGGGGCGATACCCCGAACAGCATCGCTGAGAAATTTGGAATTAAGCCGGAGACGTTGTTAGGTGGCAATCCCCGCATCAGCCAGGAGTCGAGCCTCTTGCAGACAGGCATAGAACTGGTGATCTTGCCCATTGATGGCGTGCTGCACGATGTCCAGCCGGGGGACACCATTGAACATCTGGTAGATTTGTACAGTGTGCCCCTTGAAGACATTGCCGCCTATGAACCGAATAATCTGGAATTCCCCTACCGGCTCTATCCGGGCACGCAGATCATGGTACCCGGCGCAGTGCGGGAGTTGTTCGTGTGGACTCCGCCAGATTTAACTTCTGTCTCCGGAAAAGGCTCCACGATTGGCGGGTCGGTCGCGCCGGTTATTGTGGGCACGGGGACCTTTATCTTCCCCATTCGCTCCCGCGTGTTTACGCAATATTATTGGTATGGCCATCCGGGGATTGATGTGGCTGTGCCGGAGGGATCGGCCATCTACGCGGCCGATACGGGCACGGTCACTTACGCAAGCTGGAACACATACGGCTATGGGAACCTGGTCGTGATTAATCACGGCAACGGCTATGAGACGTTCTACGCTCACTTGAGCGGTTTTAATGTAGTACCAGGACAAATCGTGTATCAAGGAAGCCTGATTGCCGCTTCCGGCGATACCGGCAATTCATCCGGCCCGCACATCCATTTCGAGATCCGGTATAACAACAATCGGGAGAACCCGTGCTGGTATCTGGGATGCTGATGCACATTATGACAAATGGGCAGCAAGTTCTAAAGATTAATCCACCCTCGTTGAAATATAGATCTAGTGAGACTGGGTGAACGCCGGTCTCTATTCTTTTTTCGGTGGATGGGATTTTGCGGCCGCCTCAGCGATGGCGCGGTCACGAAGCTGGCCGCAGCCGGCCTGAATGTCAATGCCCCGCCGCACGCGAACGGTGCTGCTGACCCCGTATCGGGCCAGTTCTTCTTGAAAGGCGGAAACGCGCCTTCGTGAGGAGGGGCGGCCGGCATACCCCTGGGTCGGATTGAGGGGAATGAGATTCACGTGGCAGAGCATGCCACTGACAAGCCGTCCCAGCCCCTGCGCCTGTTCAATTGTGTCGTTTTCCCTTCGAATAAGCGCCCACTCGAAGGTGATGCGGCGTCCCGTTTTCTCAATGTAATAGCGGCATGTGTCCATCAGTTCAGCGATAGGCCAGCGCCTGTTTACCGGAATCAACCGGCCCCGTTCCTCGTCGGTGGCGGCGTGGAGCGAAATAGCCAGGGGGGACTGTCGCTTTTCCTCCGCATAGCGACGAATAGCTGGTACCAGACCGACGGAAGAGATGGTGATCTTACGCGCCCCCAGATCGAAGCCCTCCGGGTCTGTGAGCCGATCCAGAGCGCGCAGGGTGTTTTCGTAGTTGTGGAGAGGCTCACCCATGCCCATCATCACGATGTTGGTCACGTGTTCGTGGGTGGCGGCTAACTCGCGGGCGAAGTGCAAGACGGGCGCCATGATTTCTCCGGCCGTCAGGTGGCGAAAGAATCCCATCTGCCCCGTGGCGCAAAAGACGCAGCCCATCGCGCAGCCTGCCTGGGTGCTGATGCAGAGCGTACGCCGCTTCTCATAACGCATGAGCACCGTCTCCACTGTCTGCCCGTCATTCAGGCGGGTCAGAATTTTCCGGGTTTTTCCGTCACTGGAGGATTGGCTGGAAACGATTTGTCCGGCGTCTATGTAAGCCGCTTCATCTAGTTGCCGGCGCAGGTTCGCCGGCAGGTTGGTCATGCTGTGGAAATCGACCGCATACCGCCGGTAAAGCCACTGCCAGACCTGGCGCGCGCGATAACGAGGCTGGCCCAGGGTTTCGAAGAATTGAACCAGTTCATCGAATTCCAGATCGAGGATGTTGATTTTCTTAAGCATTGACACTCACACAAGCTTGGGTCAGGTACTCGGCCAATGCGGTTATGTCCTCAAGGACCATATCCGGAATGATTCCGGTAGTTTCTATGTCGTCGGGGCTGGAAATGCCGGAAAGCAGCAAAATTGTATGCAGTGCGGCCGCATTACCGCCGGCAATATCTGTGGACAGCCGGTCGCCGACCATGGCTGTCTCGTCGGGGGAACCGCCCAGCCGCTTTAACGCCTCGCGAAAGATGATTGGGCCAGGCTTGCCGATGATCGCCGGCTGGACGCCGGTCGCGGCCGAAATCATGGCCAACAACGATCCCGCGCCCGGCAGCGGCCCCAGTTCGCTGGGGTACGAGACATCCGGGTTGGTCCCGATGAAGGCGGCCCCTTTGTGGATTAGCAGCGCGCCCATCGCCAGGTCCATGTAGGTGGCATGCCGGGTGAAACCGACGACAACCAGTTCAGCCAGCGCGCCTGCGGCTGCCTCTTCGGCCGAGATGAGCCGAAATGCGCGCGTTTCCATAGCGTTTCGCAGACCGTTTTCCCCGACGACGTAGACGGCCGTGTCCGGGGGATACCGCTCGCTCAGGTAGCCCGCGGTTGCTTCGGCTGAGGTGAGAATCTGTGCGGGCGAAATCTCGACGCCAAAGCGGGCCAATTTTCCGGCATACTGCTCGGCCGTTTTCGTCGCATTGTTGGTGGCCAGGACAAAACCAATATCTAAATGGCGCAGGGTCGTAAAGAAGTCCGTTAAACCAGGCATGGGCGTTTCTCCGCGCCAGAGAACGCCGTCCATGTCGAGAATCAAGTTTTTGATGCAGTAGATGCTCACTAAACCTCCAAGGGTTCGCTAATAATTTTCTTTGCGAAGAGTAGATTATAACGGAAGCCCGGGGATGCGGTATAATCTGCCAATCCTATGAGAAAGCAAATGTACATGAAACTATCTGTAATCATTCCCGTTTTCAATGAGCGAAACACCATTAAGCAAGTGGTTGAAGCTGTTTTGGCCATCGAGCGCGCTGATGAAATCATCGTTGTGGACGACGGATCTGACGACGGTACCCGTGAGTTGTATGAAGAGATCGCTGGCCTGGATCCGTGCATTCAGATTCACCTGCATGAGCGCAACATGGGAAAGGGGGCGGCCGTGCGCACCGGATTCTCTCATGCGACTGGCGACATCTGGCTGATTCAGGACGCAGACCTGGAATATGACCCGCGCGATTATGCCGAATTGATACGACCGATTGAGGAAGGAAGAGCGGCGGTCGTTTACGGCTCGCGTTTCCGGGGCGGGCCGACCAAAACGATGTTTTTCTGGCACATGGTGGGCAACAGGCTGCTGACGCTGGTGACGAACATCATTTATAACACCATCCTGTCTGATATGGAGACATGTTACAAGGTGTTTCGCGCCGATGTGATCAGAGATATTCCTTTACGGGCCAAGGGGTTTGAGTTTGAGCCGGAGATCACTTCTAAGATTTTGAAGCGCGGCTACCGCATTTACGAAGTACCTATTTCCTACAACGGCCGTGAATTTGAGGAAGGCAAGAAATTGAACCCGTTCGTGGAAGGGCCGAAGGCGCTGTTTTACCTCCTCAAGTATCGTTTTGTGGATTAGCGCGGACGCATGCCCGACCGGACATCTGTGGATGGTGAAAGCGCCCTTGTCCTCCTCCGCGAAGTGTACATTGATGGGTCTCGCCTGGCTCGCGGCCGCGCTTCGCTTCCCGGCGTTATTCACCAACACCTTCCATGCTGACGAGGCGCTGTTCGCCACGTGGGCGCGCCTGATTGCCGTATGGCGTGACCCTTTGTTGCTGGCTCAGCCGGTTGACAAGCCCCCGTTGTTGTTTTACTCGCAGGCGCTTTTTTACCCGCTATTTGGCCCTGTGGCGTGGGCGGCGCGGTTGCCGGCCTTGTTCGCTTCTCTATGCCTTGTGCCGCTGACCGGACTGCTGGCTTGGCGTCTTTATCGGAGCGAAGTGACGGCCGTCCTGACGAGCCTGGTCATCGCCCTGCTGCCGTTATCCATCCAATTCAGCGCAACTGCCTTCATTGATCCGCTGCTAGCCGCCTTGCTGGCAGCGTCACTAGCGTTAGCAGCGGGTAGCGCCTGGGGGCCGGATCGTCAGGTGAACCGGGCGGGCTGGAGCGGTTTCTGGTTGGGCCTGGCCGTTTTGACCAAGCACCAGGCGTGGCTGTTCCTGCCGTTGGTAGTGGGCGTGGGCGCGTTGGCCGGGTGGCGCGGCCGTGCGTGGCGGCATTGGTTGTGGGGGCTCGCGCCGCCGCTGGTTCTGGCTGCGCTCTGGTCGTGGCTGCATTCCGGGGGACTGACATTGTGGGGTGTCCAGCTCAGTAATTTTGGCGGGATACGGCCCGTCTGGTCATGGGAATTGTGGCCCCGCCTTCAAGCCTGGGTTCATCTGTGGCGTCTCTCGTTGGGTTCACGGATGCTTGCCGGATTGCTGGCCATTTCCCTGCCGCTGCTGATAATTCGCGCCTGGCGCAAAGGGGATCAGGCAGCCGCATGGGATCTTTTGTTCCTCACCTTCATCATGGGCTATTCCCTGCTACACTGGCTCCTGGCCATTCCCATCTGGGATCGTTACTGGCTGCCGCTCATGCCCCTGGCTGCATTGCTGGTTGCCAGGACAGGGACAGTGGTGGTAGATGCAGGCGGCCGTTTACCAGCAAGAATGAAGGCGCACAGCCGCGCCTGGGCTTTCGCGGCCCTTGTGGTACTGTTGGTGCTACAGTGGCCGTCCGCCTTGCGCGCCAGGGCCGGAGGCTTCCCCATCGGGGGGCAGGTCAGCGCGGATCATGGAACGGCCGCTCTGTCCCGCGCGCTGGCAGACGCGGCCTATGGCACGGTGTTGTACGACCACTGGTATAGTTGGCAGTGGCGTTATCATTTGTTCGACAAGCGGGTGTATGTCAGTTGGTTCCCAGATCCGGCCGCGTTGGTTAGAGATGTGACCGCATTTGGGGGAGACGGCAGCCTTCGTTACGTGGCGCTACCCCAGTCGCAGCAGTCGCTTCCTGTCTTGCGCATGCTGCGTGAGGCCGGGTTCTCGCTGGAGACGGCCGCTGTCAGTTCCGAAACTACCCTTTATCTCATCAAGGTTCGCTGAGTGACCCAGGAAACTCTTTGGCCCATCACAGGGCTGCGCTCTCGCTTACTGCTCGCCCTCATCTTTTTGTTTCTGATTGGCCTGTTCTTTCATAAAATGGCCTTCAGTAACCTGATCCTGGCCCGCGGGGACACGTTTCTGTACTTTTACCCCTACTGGCAGGCGGCCGCGGATGCATTGCGCGACGGCCGCATTCCTCTTTGGAATCCCTACCTGTTCATGGGAGTGCCATTTGTGGCCAACAGCCAGGCGGGCTTCTTCTACCCCCTCAACTGGCCGCTGTGGTGGCGGCTCCCGCCACCCTATGCCGTCAGCGCCTCCATCTTGATTCATGTCGCCCTGGCTGCATGGGGCGCTTATCTGGCCGGCCGAAAGAGACTGCAACTGAGCCGCACGGCCGCTGTTTTAGCCGGCGTGCTGTTTGCGCTGGGCGGCTACCTGACAGCCCAGGTGGAGCATGTAAACCAGTTGCAGGGATTGGCCTGGCTCCCCTGGTTTTTGGTGGTGCTGGGAAAAGGGGGGAGATCGGGGCGGCATGGGCTGTGGCGGAAGGGGACGGCCGTAGCCGTGTTGTTTTCTCTGCAACTCCTCGCCGGACATGCACAAACCGCATTTATCACCGGCGTGGGCGTGTCGTTGTGGCTTTTAGCAGACACCTTTTTGCGTGGAAAAGGCGGCGAAGATGAGGGTTCCCGTTTTCGCGCGCATACTTTCCCTCATCGCTTCAGCCCGCTCCTGCTGGGCGTGTTGCTGGCGCTCTTGCTGGCGGCCGTTCAACTTCTGCCCAGCCTGGAACTGGCGCAATTTTCCAGCCGCCAGAGAGGACTTCCCGTCAATGAGGCGCTGAGCTTTTCCCTTCACCCGCTTTTGCTGTCGCGCGTGCTGCTTCCCGGCTATGGAGTTTCCCTGTTTACAGAGTACGTGGCCTTCTTGCCGATCACCGGCTTGTTGTTGGCGCTGGTTGCTGCGGGGCAGTGGCGTCGTCGCGAGGTCTTGCCCATTTTGACGATGGCGGCGGGGGGACTGATCCTGGCTTTCGGCCGTTTCAACCCGCTGTACAGCCTGATTCTGGTTCGTTTGCCCGGCTTCAATTTATTCCGGGCGCCGGCCCGCTGGCTGGCGCTGTATGCGTTGGGAACAGCGCTCCTGGCGGGCATCGGCTGGGACTTGATCACCTCGGCGCGGCATAAGCCCCTTCCTCAATGGCAGGCGCAGATTGGACGGCCGTTACGCCGGGCGGGGGCGCTCCTGCTGGCCCTCATGGCGTGGGGGCTGGCCTCGGCGCCCCTGGCCCGCTTCATTCCCATCGGCCCGGAAGCGCCGGTGGAATGGCCGTCACTGTTAACTGGGGCGGGATGGCTGGGTGAGCTGGCTGCGGCGTATGTGCTGCTCAGTTTGCCCGGCAGAGAGCGGCGGTTATTTCGCCATGGCTCACCCCGGCTTTTGGCGATCCCGGTTCTATTTTTGGTGCTCTTCCTCGCGTCACGGTCCTTGCCTTACAATCAGTTAACCACGCCGGAAGCGTACTTTGATTGGCGGCCGCCCATGGCCCGACTGCGCGCTGCCGCCGCTTGTTTGCCCGCCAGTGAACGACGGCCGATATGCTCGGAATCTGGGGGGGTAGGCCGGTTCCTCAGTTTATCGGGCATTTTCTTCGATCCTGGAGATCAGGCGGAAATCGAGACGATTTACGCGGATCAGCTTTCGGAAGCGGCCTTGTATGATTACACCATCGCCATTAAGCAGAAGGAGATTATTGCTCCCAATTTGCCGCTGGCTTACCGGTTGCCGTCAGTGGATGGTTTTGACGGCGGTATTTTGCCTTTGTCTGCCTACAGTGATGCGGTTGGCCTGATGCTGCCGGACGGCGTGCGAACGACAGACGGCCGTCTACGCGAGTTTTTGCCTGCCGTTCCGGAACCGCATTGGTTGGATCTCTTCAATGTGCGTTACCTCATCACGGATAAAGTGGGGGATGCCTGGGTTGAGGGCGTTTTCTTTGATTTACAGCACCCGGCCATTTTGAAGAAAGAAGACACGGTCGAGGCGGGGTATTTACCGCCTTATGAGGCGACGGAATTGTGGCTGGCGGCCGAAGCCCCTCCCAAGAATGTGCGCATGACGACAGAAGGTGGGGAAACCTGGGTCCTTGATCCGGTATCGGGCGGCGATATCTGGCGCGTGCCCTTTCCCCACCCTGCTACTCTCAGCACTATTCACATTCAGGGATGCCGGGCAGAAACAGCACATTCCTGCCGGATTCTGGGTCTGACGCTGGTAGACGTCCGTGACGATACCTTTCGCCCCCTTGTCCTGGGCGCATACCGGCTGATTCACTCCGGGGACGTGAAAATCTATGAGAATTTGGACGTGCTGCCGCGCGCGTTTCTGGTCACTGATTGGCAGTGGCAGCCGGACATGGCTGCTGGGATGCGGGCAATGCGTTCGTTAGGGAAGGCGATCCGGGAGACGGCCGTCCTGCTGGGCGAGGGAATCGGGCCTGAAGCGGATTCCCCGCAGGGAGGAGCGGCAGAGATACTTGTTTATGAGCCGGAGCGGGTGGTTGTCCGTTCCAGGAGCGATAGGGATGCGTTGTTGGTACTGACCGATGCATATTACCCTGGGTGGCGCGCCTTCGTGGATGGGAATCCGGTGGAGATTCATCAAGCAGACGGGATGTTTCGCGCTGTTTTTGTACCTGAGGGAATCCATGAAGTGACCTTTTCCTTTACACCGGCGAGCTTTGCAATCAGCCGATGGATCACTGTCGCCGCGCTTATTGGGATGATGGCAGGCCAAATGATCCTGGTTTTTGGGACAGCTTTTCGGAGGAGGGTAAACAGATAATTTTTTTTCGCATTTCATCTGATGGCTCAATACCGCCCCTAACGTGTTGTTCATTGTTCATTCCTCATTTTCAGCACGGCAGGTTGCCTTTCCACTCAATTCTGTTTAGACTGTTACAGTAATCCTGGTGGGTGGTGAGTATCAGTGAGTTTGAGTTCTCGTGAGCAGACATCCAGTGGACGACAGCAGTGGCATCTGCGCCGCGATCGCGATCTGCGAGTTCGGCTGCTTGAGCTTTACGTCCTTTTTGTCGGTTCTGTGCTGGTGGGGGCGCTGATCTTCGATTCCTTTGCCCGGAGCAGTTTGGAGCAGGACACCAAAACGGCCGATCTGGCGCTGGCAGAGGCAGTTGCGCATGAGGCGGATGTATTCTTGTTTGATGGTGCGCACCCAAATGAGGCTTTGGAGACGCTCCTGAAGACGGTTGCCGTCGGGCGCACGACCGTTGTCTCCATTGTGGACAAGGCGGGGAATGAACTGGTGAGCAGCAGCGGCGTGCCGCTGCCCGACGGCCCAGATTGGGTGACCTGGGAGCGATCAACCATTCGCATTGCGCTTAGAAGCAAGAGCGGATCATTCGTGACCAGCGCGCCTGACCAGCGAGAATGGGTGCATTCCTTTGCCAGCACCCCTTCGGGCGAATGGCGGGTTATCGTGGAACGGCCGTCGGCGGGTATTTTCGCTGCTTCCGAGGGATTTCACCGGGGCTTGCTCATTGCCATCGGTATTTATCTGGCCGGCGGCGTCATTTTCTGGTTGACCTTGTCGCGCCAGCTTATTACCCCATTAGAGCGGCTGGAAGAATTCAGCGGACTGATTCGCTGGCGCGGACACGTTCGCCCGGAAGAGCAGGTACACCTGGATCACCTGTCGCAGCGGCAGGATCAAGTCGGCAGCCTGGCCCGTTCTTTGTCCGGCATGGCCCAGGGCATCGAGGATCGCTTCGTCCAATTGTCCATTTTGCTGGAAACCAACCGGATTGTTGCCGGCACACTGGATGCGGCCGAAGTGATGGACAACATCCTGCGCCAGGTTGAGCGTTTGTTTGGCGTGGATCGGTGTGCGGTTGTAGCTCTGGACAAGCGTGCGGGCGTGTTTCGCATTCGAGCCGGCCGCGGGCTGTCGGCGCAGTACGTGCAACAATTGCGAATTGCCCCCTCAGAACCCAGTTCCCCCTCCATGCGGGCGCTGCGCAACAAGAAGCCGATTCAGGTGTCCGACACTGAGAACGATCTCGCTTTTGTTCCTTTTCGGCCGCGCGCCCGTGAAGAGGGGTATCGCTCCGTATTGGCCATTCCCTTGCTTACCCAGCACGCGCCTTCGGCCGTGCTGCTGCTGTACAAATCGGAGCCTTACAGTTACAGTTACAGCGAGCTTGAACTGGCGTCCAGCTTTGCTAACCATGTGACTATCGCATTGGAAAACGCGACCCTTTATGCCCGTTCCGATGAACGCCTCCAAGAGCAGACAAGACGTCTGGAAGCGATTGTTGAAAGCTTGAATGATGGTCTAGTGCTTGAGAGCCTCTCTAGTGAGGTGCTTTACTGCAACGAGCGAGCGGCGCGGTTAGTGGGGTTGTCACGAGGAGAAGCACGCAGGCAGCATTCGACAGATTTGATGCAGCGGCTGCTGGCGACGGCCGATGAGCCGATTGAAGCGGAACAAAAAATCACTGCTGCGGTTGTCAAAGAAGGCCCACGGGCAGTTGACGTGACGCGTATCCTGCCAGACGGTCGGACACAAGACCTTCGCATCCACGCTTTTGATGTCACAGATGCGCGCGGCGAGTTAATGGGACGTGGTCAATTGTGGCAGGACATCACCAGCGATAAAGAAGTGGATCGGATGAAATCGGCTCTGCTGTCGGTTGTATCGCATGAACTGCGGACGCCCCTGGCGGCGATTAAAGGGTATGCGACGACTTTGTTGGCCAGGGATGTGGAGTGGGATGAAGTGGCCCAGCGCGAGTTCCTCCAGACCATCAGCGATGAAACAGATCGGCTCGCGCGGCTGGTGAAAAACCTGCTGGATATGACCCGCATCGAAGCCGGTAATCTGCCCATGCGTTGTGAGTACCATTCGTTGAAAGAGCTAATCTCGCGCGCCGCATCGCTTACTTCTCCTCCGGCCCACCGCCGGATCCACATGCAGTTGGCGGACGATCTTCCTCTGGTATGGGTGGACGCTTCCCGCATTGAAACGGTGATGCGCAATTTGCTGGATAATGCGATGAAATACACGCCGCCGGAGACGGAAATTGAAATACACGCTCACCAGAATGATGGGTGTGTCGTTGTGGAAGTGCGAGATCATGGTTCCGGCGTCCCGGAACCGTTACGGGAGCGAATCTTTGAACGATTCTTCCAGGCGGAGTCACGGCCGATGCGCCAACCGGGCGGCGTGGGACTGGGACTGGCTATTTGTAAAGGGTTTATTGAAGCGCATGGCGGCCGTGTTTGGGTGGATGATGCCCAACCCGGCGCTGTATTTGGGTTTACTTTGCCGGTGAATCATGACAACTACCACGAAAATTCTAGTCGTTGAGGACGAGAAAACGCTGCGAGAATTCGTCAGCCGGAATCTGGCGGCCCGCGGGTATCAGGTCTTTACTGCTGCGAACGGATTAGAGGCGCTGGCTATTTTCAACACGGAGTCACTCGATCTCATCATCCTCGATTTAATGATGCCACATATGGACGGCCTGGAAACTTGCCGCCGCATCCGCCAGGTTTCAACACTGCCTATTATTATTCTATCAGCTCTGGGTGAGGAGGCGGATAAGGTGACTGCACTCAATCTGGGCGCCGATCATTACCTCACGAAACCGTTTGGGGTGGAGGAGCTGCTGGCCAGAGTGCGCGCTGCCTTACGGCGGGTCAAATGGGATAGCGCCGTGAGTCCGCGCGAGGTGCTTCGTTATGGGGAACTTGAGCTGGATTCACAGGGGATGTTGGCGACCTGCCGGGGCGAACGGGTTAAGCTGACCCGTACCGAGTTTGAGCTGCTTCATTTCTTCATGCAAAATGTGGGCAAGGTACTGCCCCATCGCGTGATCTTGAAAAATGTGTGGGGGCCGGAATACGGCAATGAAGCAGAATATCTGCGCGTATATGTCGGCCGTCTGCGCCGTAAGTTAGAGCAAGATTCATCCTCGCCGAAATACATCGTAACCGAACACGGGATTGGTTACCGTTTCGGCAAAGCATAGGCTCGTTCACATCCGTCATCAATTTATGCCGATTTTATAATTCCCCTCTCATTTTTATGCGCTGCTAAGCTGCTTTTCGTTAGAATGGCGGTGAGGTTCAATGCTGTTACCATCTCAGAAAAGCCTTGTTTTTTGAGAACAATCGAATTTAGTTACGAAGGGCGCCGCCCTGGCTCAAAGCCGGGGCGGGGCAGCTTGCTTGTATTGATGCTTGCAAGGAGGTGATAGTCATAAGTTGAGACGTATCAGCTGTTAGCAAGAGCCTTTAGCATGTGAAAGATTCATGCTAGATGAAGACCTGTGTTTTGTGTTAGGAGGAGATTTACCATGTCACGAAAGTATTTGAAGTTTTTGTCATTGCTGCTTATCGTCTTGTTGGTGGCTGTTGCCTGCGGCGGACAGGAACCGACTGCTGAGCCGGCTCCGGCGCAGGAAGAAGCGCCTGCCCAAGAGGAAGCCTCGGCTCAGGAAGAGGCAGCCCCAGCGGAAGAAGCTGCTCCTGAGTTTGCCGGCACGATTGTCTTTGGCGCGGCCGTAACCGAGACAGGCAAGTATGCTCGCGAGGGGAAGGACGTTCGCCAGGGATACAACACCTGGCTGGATTGGGTAAACAATGAGTATGGCGGCATCAAAGTAGGCGACAAGCGTTACAAGGCGGAGATTGTCTTCTACGATGACGAAAGTGATCCGGACACGGCCGCAAATCTTGTGGAACGTCTCATCACCGAAGACGAAGTGGACTTTCTGCTTGGCCCGTATTCCAGCGGCCTGACCAAAGCCACCAGCGCCATTGCTGAAAAGTATGACATCATCATGGTGGAAGGTAACGGGGCCTCAGAGAGTATCTTCGAGCGCGGTTTTAAGAACATCTTCGGCGTTTTGACCCCGGCCGGAAACTACACTCAGTCTGCGCTGAAAGCTTTGGCTGACAAAGGGGCGAAGACCGTTGTCATCGCTTACGAAGACACCGCATTCCCCACCGCCGTTGCCGCTGGCGCTCAGCGCTGGGCAGAAGAGTACGGCTACGACATCCTGGCGGTTGAAACCTACCCCAAGGATGTTGCCGACGTTTCTGCCATCATGACCAAGTTCCGTGACCTCGATCCTGATGTGTTCGTGGGCGGCGGCCACTTCAACGATGCGCTCCTCTTCGTGAGCTCCGCGCAGGAATTGGGCTTCTCGCCTGATGCCATGGTCATCACGGTTGGGCCTAGCAACCCTGACTTCGCGGCTGAGGTTGGGGATGCAGCCAACTTCATCATCGGTCCCACGCAGTGGGAAGCGACGATGGCGTGGGAAGATCAATACTTTGGTACCGCGGCCGATTTTGCTGCCCGCTACGAAGCGATGTGGGGCGAGCCGCCCACCTACCAGGCGGCCGAATCCACGGCAACCGCATTGGCCCTCCAGATCGCCATTGAGCAGGCCGGCAGTCTTGAAATGGATGCCGTGCGCCAGGCGTTGTATGACCTGGATGTGACGACCTTCTACGGCCCGATCAATTTTGATGACACGGGCAAGAACACAGCCAAGCCTATGGGCGCGATCCAGATTCAAGATGGCGTCATCAATGTCGTCGCCCCGGCCGAGGCGGCTGTGGCGGACCTCCAATACCCGATGGTGCCCTGGGAAGATCGTTAATCTGATCCTGAACAGGCGAATTTCATAGTCAGCCGGCGGTCGGCCTCATTTTGAGGGCGGCCGCTGGCTTCACACGCCCAAAGGCGTTGTGAAGGAGTCGTTTTTATGGAGCAGTTCCTGCAAGCCCTGGTGAATGGCGTGATGCTGGGCGGTTTTTACGGGGCCATGGTACTTGGTTTCTCCGTCATCTGGGGCGTCATGGGCGTCATCAACCTGGCCCACGGCGAGATGGTGATGGTGGGTGCGTACCTGACGTGGGTGCTCAACAAGCAGTATGGTTGGGAGCCGTTTGCCGCCCTGATCGTGGTGATGCCGGTGATGTTTATCATCGGCTACGTGTTGCAGCGCATCCTTATCAATCGCGTGGTGGAGCGGCCGCATCTCATCTCGCTGTTGGTTACTTTTGGCCTGGGCATCATCATCGCCAACGGAGTCAAGCTGGTTTACACAGCCAATCCGCGCATCACCACGACAGAATTGAGCGGTTTCTGGCGCATCGGCAGTGATTTAACTATTCCGGTGACCAAGACGTATATCATGCTGGCCGGATTGCTGATCATGGCTGGGCTGCACGCGTTTTTGCAATACACGCGAACCGGCAAGAGCATCCGGGCGGCAGCACAGAATAAAGAGGCAGCGCGTATTGTCGGCATTGAAATTCGGCAGGTGTATGCGTTGACCTTTGCCATCTGTATCGGTTTGAGCGGAGCGGCCGGGATGCTCATCAGCCCGACGCAGGCGATTTTCCCCTTCATGGGGCCACCGTTGACGCTTAAAGCCTTTGCTATTACCGCGATGTCCGGCCTGGGGAGCATTCCGGGTGCATTGATGGGCGGGATTATTCTGGGCCTCGTTGAGGTACTTATTGCCACGTATGTGCCGGGCATCGGTACAAACCTGGGCATTGTCTCCTCTTTCATCTTACTCGTTGCGGTTTTGGTGACACGGCCGCAGGGCCTCTTTGGTGGGCTTAAGCCGGCGACGGAGGTGCAGTAAGATGAGAACCTTGACCCAACTCTGGCGAAAATATCACCTGAAGCGTTGGTTGTTGTCCCTCCTGCTGATTGGCATGGCAGCTCTGCCATTGCCCGCTTTATTTGCGCCGGAGCGGAAATTGGTCACCAATTCCCTGTTGTTTTCATTCACACAGCTTTTTATGCTCATTACACTGTCCAGCAATTGGAATCTGACGGGGGGATTTACGGGCTACATTGACTTTGGCCATGCTGTGTTCTTTGGTCTGGGCGCTTACGGGACAGGCATTTTGATGAATAAGCTCGCCTGGCAGTTCTGGCCGGCCATGATCGCCGGCGGAGTCGTGTCCGCGGTGTTTGCGGTGTTGATCGGATCGGCCACGCTACGCCTGAAAGGGCCGTACTTTTCCATTTCCATGCTCGGCACTTTCGTGGCCATGCGCGAAATTGTGCGCGTGGCCAAGCCCCTGACGGGGGGAGGCGAGGGATTGGTCTTGCCCCCTTACCTGAATCGGCCGTTGTTTTACTACATCACGCTTGCGTTGGCTGTACTGGTCGTGGCTTTGATCTGGTGGATACGGCGCACCGAGTTTGGGGCGACGCTGGTCGCCATTCGTGAAGATGAAGTAGGCGCGGAGATGCGGGGTATCAACACGACCTTGCACAAAATAACGGCGTTCTGGATTGCGGCATTCCTTTCCGGCCTCGTGGGTGGTTTATGGGCTTATCAGAACACGTTCATCGATCCGGATATCGTCTTTTTTGAGAGCCGCACGGTGGAATTGGTGATGATGACGATGTTAGGCGGCATGGGCACAGTGGCCGGGCCGGTGATTGGCGCCACGACCATTTATTGGCTCCGTGATATTGTGTGGGCAAACTTCCTTCAATATCATCTGATCGTCGAGGGGCTACTCCTGATCATCATTGTCCTCTTTGTGCCTGAGGGCATCATGGGATCGCTGGGCGATGATTCATCCACCAGTCTCGGTCGCATCATGCGGAGTTGGTTCCGACAGTCGGCGGAGGAGAAGATCGCATGACCGCATCGTCGAACGGAAAGCAGCCCTTGTTGGAAGGGCGGGGGGTCAGTAAATACTTTGGCGGTCTGGCGGCGTTGAACGGGGTGGATTTTGCCGTGTATTCCGGCGAGATGGTTGGTCTTATTGGCCCCAATGGAAGCGGGAAAACAACGCTGTTTGACTGCCTGAGCCGCGTACAAGATATCAACGAAGGCCGGGTCTTTTTCAAAGGCATTGATATCACCAACAAGAAACCATTTCAGGTGGCTCATCTGGGCCTGGCGCGGACATTTCAGATCATTCGCGTATACCGGAAACTGACTGTGCTGGAAAACATGCTGCTCAGCCGTCAGTGGCGGGGGGAAAGCTTATGGAGACAGCTGCGGCCGAGTCACGAACGCACGGAAGCCCGCGCACGGGAGTTGATTGAATTTCTGCTCCTCGGCCATCTGGTTCATGAGAAGGCGGGGAATCTCTCCGGAGGGCAGCAGCGCCTGCTGGAGATTGGCATGGCGCTGATGCCTGATCCGGATCTCATCTTGCTCGATGAGGCTACTTCAGGGGTCAACCCCACGTTGATTGAGGCCATCAAGGATCGCATCCGCGAGCTGAATACGAAGCACGGCAAAACGTTCCTGCTGATCGAGCACAATATCCAATTCATCGGCGACCTTTGCAGCCGCGTGTTTGTCCTGAACTACGGCCAGAAGCTGGCTGAGGGCACCCCATCGGAAATTATGGAAAATGAGGCCGTTATTGAGGCGTATTTTGGCTCTGAGGGAGGGGAGTAGCATGATGAGCATGAACAACGAACGGCCGCTGCTGGAGGTGCAAGACATTTATGCCGGTTATACGGATTATGATGTGCTTAAAGGAGTCAGCCTTCATGTCAAGCCAGGCGAGATCGTGTGCGTCATTGGGCCGAATGGCGCGGGGAAGTCAACCGTGTTCAAGGCGCTGTACGGCTTCCTGGAGATTCGCAAAGGGCGGGTCTTGTTTGACGACCGTGACATCACCAATGTGCGGCCGCAGGAAGCGCTGCGCGCCGGCGTGACCATTGTGCCTCAACTGCGCAGCCTCTTCCCACAAATGACCGTCCTGGAAAACCTGGAGATGGGCATGTTCTTGGAGAATGATAAGAATCGGGTCCAAAGAAGAATTGAATATATCTTTGATCTCTTCCCCCGCCTGGCTGAGCGGGCCAAGCAGAATGCGGGCACGATGAGCGGGGGCGAACAGCGCATGCTGGAAATCGGCCGCGCGCTGATGTGGGAGCCGAAACTCGTGTTAATGGACGAACCGTCTGCGGGCCTGGCTCCGCTCATTACCAAGGCGATTTTTGAGCAAATCCACCGCCTGAATGAGGAAATCGGCCTGACCATGTTGATGATTGAGCAGAACGCACGCCAGGGATTAGAGGTCAGTCATCGCGGATATGTGTTAGAATTAGGGCGTAACAGCTACGAAGGCACAGGCCGCGAACTCATTGAGAATCCGGAAGTGCGTCGCGCTTTCCTGGGCGGCCGTTAAATCATTCAAAGGAGCGGAATTAGCATGAAGCATCGCCTTGTCAAAGACTGGATGATTAAAGATGTTATTGTTGCTGAGCCGGAAACACCCATGTTGGACGCTCACAAGTTGATGCGCGAGAAAGGGATACGGCGGATGCCCGTGGTTAAAAACGGCAAAGTCGTCGGCATTGTAACACGTAGTGATGTGCGCAAAGCACAGCCTTCCAGCGCCACCACGCTCAACGTCTGGGAAATGAATTACCTGCTGGCCAAGCTGGAATTGAAAGATATTATGACCCGAGACGTGGTGACAATCGCGCCAAACGATACCATCAAGAAGGCGGCCGAATTGATGCACGATCGACAAATCGGCGCCTTGCCTGTTGTGGAGGATGGCCGGCTAGTGGGGATTATCACCGAGTCGGACATCTTCCGTATTCTCGTCTCCTGGTTGAATGAGGAGGACGAGGGATAGGGATCATTTGGGGGCGAGCCTCCAGGGTTACAGATGGGATACGATGCATTGAGCCGTGCCGGCATTTATATTTAACCGGCACGGCTTCCTTTTTTCTTGAATGGGGAGAGTGAAATATGCCGGATAAGGTAGTCGGGCAGGCAGAAACGCAGCGTGAAGTGGTGCTGCGTGAGGCGCTGGCCTTCAACGCAGACCTGCCCCTTAAATACTTGCGCCAACAGGCACAATACACGACGCCTGCTTCTAACTATAAACTGGCGAACGGAGCCGCTTCGCGCGGTTTCGCCCCGGTAGTCAAAATTCTGGACAAGGTGGGGATTGGCCTGGATGATCTGGCGGAAACCCTGGGGGTCTCACAAACGGCCGTTGAGGAGCTGCTGGCAGCTGATCCCCATGCGCCGTTGGTGATGATTGATGGAGAAGATGCCCAGGCGCTGGATGAGGAAGTGGTGCAGCGTGGCCGTGACAATGCGGTGCGAGTTTTTCTGGAAGCTGACTGGGGCCGCACACTGCGTTTCTATCGGCCCAGCGGCCTGCGGCTGCCGTACTGCGTGATGGACCTGGTTTCCGTGCTCACTGGTGTGGCTGGGTGCAGCCAGTCTGGGAATTACTCCATTGATGGGATAATTTTCCCCAAAGTCGAACAGCCTGCCGAGATTGCGTGGCTGTGCGAGGTGTTGAGCCGGATTGAGACACAGCTTGGTTTGCCGGAAAACCACATCAAGGTTCAAGTGTTGGTGGAGTCGGGATGGTCAGTAGTTAACCTGCCTGAGATCGTGCGGCGTGCGCTTCCCCGTCTCACGGGCATCATATTCGGCATCGCCGACTATTCCGCGGATCTGGCGTTGCCGGCCATCCGCTACGACCATTTCGTGTGTGATTGGGCGCGGGCGCAGGTCGTCAATATGGCTGGGGCGGTTGGCGTTCCCGCCATTGACGCGATGACCGTGAATTACCCGGTGGCGGACCCGGCGCTTACGGCCGAGGAGAATCGAGACCGCATCCTGGCCCGCCTGAAAGCGTGTTACGATGACGCCATTCACAGCATTGACATGGGGATGAAAGGGAAGTGGGTAGGCCACCCGGCGCAGTTGTTCGTTGTGCTTCTCGCTTATCGCACCCATGTTTCGGCCGTGACCATGAAGGCGGAGTTGGACAAGATCATCGCTTATCAGAAGGCAGTGCAAGAGAAGATCGGCGCGATCATCATTGATGGCGTCATGAGTGATCGCGCCACCGATCGGCATGCGCGCGCCCGTCTGCGCGAAGGGGTGGCCCTTGGCCTGTTGTCGCCGGAGGAGGGGCTGGCATTGGGCGTCATTTCGGCGGCTGAAGCGGCCGAGCTTGGGGCCGGTGAGACATGAGCAAGGCTTTGGATCAAGCTGAATCGACGCTTGCTGCGGTGAGAGACCTGCTGGACGATTGTCGCACGCATTACGCTGCCCTCTGCGCCCCGGAGGGGCGGGTGTCTGTGGTTGAAATGGATCGGCATCAGGTTGCGCTGTACGAGTATGCTTGGCTGGAGACCCAACTCGCGGCCGCGGAGCAGTTTTTGGCATATGCCCGGAGATTGCCTGATAGCGGCCGCGCACCTGTTCGTTTGGGGCGTGAGCTTGCCCTCCTGTTTGCGGCCGCAACTGTCTGGCGCACAAGCCATACCCTGATGTTTCGGGAGGCTGAATTTGGCCTGACAGCCCATGATGTGGAGGTGAAACTGGGGAACGCGGCCGCGGCCCGCTTTGCGGCCTATACGTTAAGCGCCGGAAACCGCGAAGCTGCTGCCGGCTTGTTAGAGGAAACCGGAGGCGCAGTTGAAGAGGAATTGACCGGCGAACATCGCGCCCTGCGTGACGCATTTCGCCGCTTCGGCGCAGAGAAGATCGCCCCGTTTGCCGAGACAATCCACCGCGAAGATACCCTTTTGCCGGACACACTTATCGCCGAATTGGGCCAGGTGGGATGCTTTGGCCTTTCCATCCCGGAAAAGTACGGCGGGTTTCAGGATGACGAACGGCCGGATCATCTGGCCATGGTCATTGCCTCGGATGAGCTGTCGCGCGCTTCTTTTGGAACGGCTGGCAGTTTGATTACACGTCCGGAATTGCTGTCCAAGGCGCTGCTGCGCGGGGGAACGGAAGCCCAAAAGGCGAAGTGGCTGCCGCTGATCGCCAGCGGAGCGCGGCAGGTGGCTGTCGCTGTGACTGAACCGGATTATGGCTCCGATGTGGCCCACCTGACGACATCGGCCCGCCCGGTTGAGGGGGGCTGGCGGCTCAATGGGACTAAAATGTGGTGTACCTATGCCGGCCGCGCTGACCTGCTGATGGTGCTGGCGCGCACCGATCCCGACCGGAGTCAGGGGCACCGGGGGTTGTCCCTCTTCATCATAGAGAAACCGGCCAGTGACGGACACAGCTTCGAGGTTCGCGCCAACGGCGGCCGTCTCTCAGGCAGGGCCATTGCCACGCTTGGCTATCGAGGCATGCATTCGTTCGAGGTCGTATTTGAGGATGTTTTTGTCCCCGCTGAGAATTTGATTGGCGAATCGTCGGGGCTGGGGCGCGGCTTTTACCTTCAGATGTACGGGTTTGGCGGCAGCAGATTGCAGACGGCGGGGCGCGCATTGGGGATCATGTCGGCCGCTTTTGCCGAGGCACTCAGCTACGTCCGCCAACGTACCGTGTTCGGTCGCGCCCTCATCGCGTATCCGCTTGTCCGGCATAAGTTGGTGCAGATGGCGATGCAGTTGGAGGCGGCCAGGCAACTGACCTATAGTGCGGCGCGGCAAGTTGACCAGGGTGATGGCGCAGTGGCGGCGGCGATGGCCAAGCTGCTGACGGCCCGGTTTGCTGAACGGATCACCCGCGAGGCACAGCAATTGCACGGGGGCATGGGGTATGCCGAGGAATTTCCCGTTTCCCGCCATTTCGTGGATGCGCGCGTGCTGGCCATCTTTGAAGGGGCAGAAGAGGTGCTTGCGCTGCGTGTGATCGCCAGGTCTTTGTTGGCAGGAGGAACGTTTTGATGCGAATAATTCAGCGACAAAAGGAACAGGCTCCTGAGGTCCCTGTTCGGCTGGATGCGGTCCGCCGCCCGCGGTACGGCCGTTTCCTGGAAGAGTTTGAGCCGGGGGCAGTGTTTCGTCACCCGCGCGGCTTGACTATTTTCCCTGAGTTTGCGCTCGCTTTCGCCACCACGTTCATGCAGGCCAATCCTTTGTATTTGAATGAGCCGTATGCCCGCGCACACGGCTTTGCTCGCATGCCGGTCTCGCCCATGATGACGCTGAACCTGGCGTTGAGCCTGGGCGTGCAGAATGATTCTGAGCAAGCGATCGCTCACCTGGGTTATTACGATGTCGTCTTCCCACGCCCCTTTTACATCGGCGATACCATTCGCTCTGAAACGCGCGTGCTGAGCCGGCGGGTGCGCGGCCCGGGAAAGCCGGGGGTAGTGCGTATGCGCACACGTGGTTTCAACGAGCAGGGTGAGATTGTGGTGCAGTACGATCGCGCCATTCTGATCCCCGCCGGCGATGAAGATGCACTGGCGCAACTGCCGGCGACCTTCGCCATTGATGCGCCGGTTGCCCCAGCGCACGAACTGCGCCTGCCCGATTTCACTCCACGGCCGCTCCCCCTGCGAACTGGCGGCGATACATGCTTCGAGGATTTCAAAATCGGCGAAATTATCCTCCACGGCAACGGCCGCACCGTCACCGACGAGCATATAGCCTGGACGTATCGTTTGGGCAATACGCATCCCCTGCATTACGACCGGGTGTACAGCCACGGCCGTCAGGGGCCAATGAGCGGCGAGCCAATCGTCTACGGGGGACTGGTATTCGCCTGGCTGGAGGGATTAGCCAGCCGGGATACCAGCGAGAACGCGTTATGGGACCTGGGTTACACCGAGGGATACCATACACAGCCGGTGGTTGCCGGTGATACGTTGTATGCGGTGTCAAGGGTATTGGCCAAGGAAGATGTGGGGGACGGATCGGGAGCCGGTGTGGTTACCCTGCAACTCATTGGCGTGAAAAATGTAACCTCTGCTGAGGCGTTGCAGAAGCATGGCCAGGCGCTGTTTCACAAAGAATCGGGCAAGCCGCGGCCGGAACGGATCCGCGACAAGGTGTTTGAGATTGAGCGCCGGCTGCTCATCAAGCGACGAGCCGCCTGGGAAGAAATGGGGAAGGGGGACGGTATTTCGCGTTTCGGCAGTTGAAAACTGCGCAGTTGGAAACTGTGTCTACATCTGCCAAGAAAGATTATTTGAGCGTGGGCAGGCGCAGCGGAGTATCAGAGTCGAGGGAGCGCACCCAGGCGATCCATGTATCTGCTGCGTGGGTCTGACCGCCATAGGCGGCCAATTGGCAGAACTTCGCTTCCAGTTCTTCCGGGGTAAGTGGGTTCTCCGGATCCCCTTTGGGGTGGCGCACGGCCGCTTCTAACCATTCGCCCCCCTTTAGCCCCAGACAGAGCCGCGCTGGCCACTGTTCAGGATAGGCCGTCTCGAACTCAGGGTTAGGCCGGATGAGGATGCGAGGCATCAGGTCGGCGACGGCCGGATCGGCGATGGTCTCCTCCGCAAAGCTTTCCAGCCCAACCTCTCCTCGCAGGAGTGCTGTGGCCACGCAATACGGCAGGCTGAATTTGGCTGCGTACGGCGTGTCTGGGCTGGGATTGCGGCAGAGGTCTATGGCCGCTTGATATGTATCCAACTGCACTTCGCGGATGGCCCTGCCGGCAAGCTGCGGCCGCAGCGACAACGCGGCGTCAATCGCCGGGTGCGTGTGGCGGCAGGAAGCATGTGGCTTGATAGACACCCCGCTGATCTTGAATTGGGGCGAATGAGAATTCAGACTCACAGTCACGCGTGCCGGGTCGGCGTCGGGGGCGGTGGCGGCAAAGAAACCGCGCTCCCCTTCTAGAATACGGCGCGCGCCTGTGAACCCGTGACGAGCCAGATCGGCCGCCAGTACGCCGTTGGCGGCGGCTCGCCCGGCGTGTAAATGCTTGCTCATGTCTCCATCGGCGTTAAACTGCCACAGACCGGCAGCCATAGTGCCGGCGTTGCCCAGCGCCCAGACCAGTTGTCCGGCCGTCAGCCCCAGCACCCATCCGGCAGCGGCCGTCGCCCCAAATACGCCGCATGTGGCTGTGTTGTGGAAATAAAAGTAGTGTCGCTTGCTGGCCGCTTCGCCGATACGGATGGCGACTTCGTAACCGGCAACCACCGCGCCTAGAAAATCCTGGCCGCTGGCCCCTTCCCTTTGTGCCACAGCCAGCGCCGCCGGAATGACCACAGCGCCAGGATGGACGACGGACCCCCGATCCAGGTCATCCATTTCCATGATGTGTGACAGGCCTCCATTGAGTAGCGCGGCCGTTTCGGCGGCATGTTTCTGGGAACTGCCCAATACGGTACATGGGCCGGTGGGCTGCCCGGCAGCGTACTGCATCAGGATTGAACCTGGAGCCGAGTGGCAGCCTGCCAGCGCAGAGCCGAGCCAGTCTAAGACGTACCGGCTTGCAGTATGCAGTACATCATCCGGCAGCCCGGCCGCGCGCTGTTGCACCAGCCATGCAGCCAGCCCCTCAGTCAGCGATTGGTCATCCATTGGTGCTGACGGAAGCGGCGTCGCTGTTAATGGAGTCGAGAAAGCCCTGATCAAATGTCATATCGGCTGAACGATACTGCTCTAACATCCAACTGTCAAGATGCTGTTTTCGCTCGCCAGGGGCAACATCAGCCAGCAGCGAATCATCCACAAACTTGCTCAGCACCAGGTAATCGCGGACAGACCCCTCAAACACAGCCCAGCCCAGGTCATGTTGTTCCAGTTGCCGCGCCATTTCCTCCCGCGTCAGACTCAGCCGGTTCAGGATGGCGTCAATCTCTGCCTGAACCGCTGTATCTTTGACTTGCACACCGGCATTCTCCGCTGCTTGCAGCAGCAAAACATCGCCAATCATGCGGTTCATCAACTCCGGTCTGTTGACCGGGCTTTCCGGCCGATTGGCCAGCTCCCGCTTGAGCCGTGACAGTTCGGCTTCGTCCTTAAACTGGTTGAGCGTAATCTCCTGGCCGTTAATGCTGGCGATCACACTGTTCCGACGGCCGTTAACCTGGCGATATGCGACGAATGTCACGGCGCCAACCAGAATCGCTGCCAATACGAGCAGCAGCCAACGACTTGCTCCGGTTTTTTCGGTTTCGATATCATTTTGATTCATGATTTTTGTCCCTGCGCAGGCGGTGGCCCTCGAATGGCAACGTTGGGGGGAGAGCCACCCTACCAGATGTTGGAGTGTATGATAACATAGGGCCATTATGTCTCCCGTACGCAACCGTACATTCCAGATGCTGGAGCAAAGAGGTTGGTTTTACGGCTGGGTCATTGTGGCCATTTGCAGCAGTACCCTGCTGGTCACATTTGGGACGCGTCTCTCCTTCACTGTATTTTTTGTTGCCTTGATTGAAGAGTTCAACTGGCCGCGAGCCAGCACATCCCTGATTTTTTCCGTGAGCATGATCGTGTTTGCTCTAACCTCGACCAGCGCCGGACTGGCGTTGGACCGGTGGGGTGCACGCCCCGTTTTTGGGGCAGGGGCGGGGTTATTGGGAGTGGGCCTGCTTCTCAGCAGCCGCATACAAAGCCTGGGGCAGTTGGTATTTGCCTATGGTGTGGTAGTTGGTCTGGGCATTACCATTCTGGGCCTCGGCCCGCAGGCGTCGCTGGTTTCCCGCTGGTTTCGCCGCCGCCGTGGAATGGCCATCGGGCTGACATTCGCCGGGACAGGGTTGGGGACGCTCACATTAACTCCCGGTGCGGAATATTTGGTGACGCACATCGGATGGCGGGGGGCTTATCTGGCGCTGGCTGCCCTGGCTTTTATCATGATTCCCCCCATCTTATGGTTCCTTCGTCTCGAGCCGGCCAGTCTGGGGCTTTTCCCGGACGGGGATTCGGCGACGGTTGCCAACGATGTCGCTTCCCGCGCCGTTCACGCTGACTGGACGATGGGGGAAGCAATTCACACCCCGTCTTTTTGGCTGCTCATCCTGGCCAGCCTGGGCGCCATTGGCCCACTGCGGATGCTGACGGTTCACCAGCTTGCGGCCGTGGTGGATGCCGGTTTTGTGCGCAGCTACGCGGCGTCGGCCATCGGTTTTTCCGGGGCGATCACCGCGGTTTCCTTTGTTGCTTTTGGCGTGCTGTCTGACCGCATCGGACGGCGGGCGGCCTATGCCATTGGTTCGTTCTGTCTGGCGGCCGCAATTGTCACGCTTGGCCGATTACCTCAACTGGGAAGTCCACTATGGCTGGCGGCGTATGCGTTATTGTTGGGGATGGGCGAGGGTTCCCGTTCTTCCCTGGTGACGGCCGTGGCCAGCGACCTCTTTCCCGGCAGCGCCATGGGGGGGATTAACGGGGCGGTCGGCTCAGCTTTTGGCGCGGGCGCGGCCGTGATGCCCTGGCTGGCGGGCTGGCTGTATGATCGTTCCGGTGTGTATTCAACGGCGTTTACTATCGCCCTCGCCATCATTGCTGTGTCTACGCTGGCCTTGTGGCTGGCGCCGGTCATGCACCGGGAGTCAGGTTCCCGCCAATAGGGGGACGGTATGAAAGGAAAGGTCGCACGAGCGCCATTGACTGCTTCTGCCAGACGCGTGTTGTGGGGCGTAGGGCTGGGGACTGCGCTCTCAATCATTGGGGACGCTTCCCTGTACATTGTCCTGCCCACGCATACGGCCGATGCCGGCGTGTTAATTGGCAGTGTGGGCATCCTGCTTTCCGCTAATCGCCTGGTACGCTTGGTAGCCAACAGCGGGGCCGGTTGGCTGGCCGATCGCTGGCCGCGCCGCCGTATTTTTCTCCCGGCGCTGCTCCTCGGCGCATTTTCAACCGCGATTTACGCGCTGACACAAGGATTTTGGCCCCTGCTGATCGGCCGTCTGGCGTGGGGGATTGCCTGGTCGGGCATTTGGGTGGTGGGCAACGCCATCATATTCGACATTGCAGATGAAGAGAACCGCGGCCGTTGGGTCGGCTATTACCAGATTGCATTCTTCACCGGCGCTTCCAGCGGGGCTGTTCTGGGGGGTGTGCTGACGGACTGGCTGGGCTTTCACGGGGCGATGGGGGTCGCCGCCGTCCTGACGCTTCTGGGCTTGACAGCCGCCTTCTTTCTGCTGCCGGAAACGCGACCTATTCCTGCGATCGATAAATCCAGGCCTGGCCCGGAAAAGAGAGAGGCTCCCAGATTACCTCCTCCTCGCCGCCTGGGAGAGTTGGCGACCGCAAATGCATTGATGGTGGCGAACCGGATCGTATTTGCCGGCGTTTTGGTTTCCACGTTCAGCCTTTTCCTCAAAGGGCTCCTGGGTGATTCGTTACAAGTTGGTGGGCGGGGGATCGGCATTTCCACCCTGACCGGGGTCGGATTGGGTCTGAGCACCGTGTTGAGTATGGTGTCGGCTCCTTTATTTGGCGGGTTGTCGGACCGGATTCGTAACCGCTGGCGCGCGGCCGCAGCCGGGCTGAGTTCAGGCGTCGCCGGTTACGGTTTGCTGGCGCTGGGGATGCCCCTGGCCATGCTCATCGGCCTGCCGCTGACTTCTATCTCCAGCGGCAGCAATCAGGGGCTGGCCACGGCGCTTGTGGGCGACCTCACGGCCGAAACACAGCGCGGCCGCTCCCTGGGCGTCTTGTACACGGTGGGTGACATCGGCAGCGCATTAGGCCCGTTGCTTGCCTACGGATTGATCCCATATTGGGGACTCAACGGCATTTATGGAATGGCGGCCGTTCTCATGGGCGTGATGCTGCTGGCTGCGGTCGGATGGGGTTCGCTCCGCCCGTTGCCTGTTTCTGAGGGCTGATCGGCTATCCTCAGGGATTGTTTAACAGGCGGGTCAGGAAATAAACTTTCTGGCGGATAGACTGCGCCTCTGCCGAATCCGCGAGCCTGGGCTGGCCGGTTTCCTGGACGATAACCGGTATGAGGGAGAGCTGCCGCACACCCTGCCTGTCGAGCCATACTTCAAGAATCATGGACTCTGGCGGGCCAGCGATGTTGAAGGCGAAGTTGCCCAGCCCGTAAGCGATCACCCCGCCGTGGTAAAACTCGATCCCTTGCAGGATATGCGCATGATGGCCGAGCACAAGATCGGCACCGGCGTCAATCGCAGCATGGGCGGCCGCAACCTGCGGCCTGCTGGGCGCTTCTTCATACTCATGGCCGCTGTGCAGCAATACAACGACGACATCCGCCTGCGTCCGGGCCGCTACCACATCGGCCGTGATCGCTGCCGGGTCCCCCCAGGCCAGGCCTGGAGAGTCCGCCGTGGCTGTCCAGTCCGCCGCGTCAAACCCGCTGTCTGCCTCAACTGGCACATGGACGTAGGCGAGAAAAGCAACGGTGACGCCGTTGGCCGAAAGCAGGCGGGCTGTGTGCGCTGCTTCCTCATCACCGCCTGCGCCGACGGCCGTAACCCCTTGCTGCTGAAGCAGACGAATGCCTTGCAGCAGCGCTTCCGACCCGTAATCCATCGCATGATTATTGGCCAGCGACATGACATCGAAGCCTGTGACAGATAGAGATTCAGCCGCCTCGACCGGGGCAAGAAAAGGGTACGCTTTTGCTTCCGGCTGGCCGGCGTCACCCAGTGCAGATTCCAGGTTACCTACCGTGAGGTCGCCCCTGGCCAACACATCCGCCAAACCGGCAAACGGGTAGGGGATGTCGCCCTGTGCCAGCATATAGCCCAACCCCCGCGCCAGCATGATATCACCCACGGCCGTCAGGCGAATCGGTGCTTCGGCTGTCATTTCCCTCCGGAGCACGGCCGCCATCTGAGCGGCTGCACTTTCCCACCCGGCATTGGCCTGAAGCGACCACACCTCCTGGACTGGGTAGCCGGGGTCCCAGGGATAGCGGCCGTCCACGGCCAAGGCTCTTTCCTCCGGAAAAAGTTGTGGCCACCTGCGCATAGTGATTGTGGGGTGCCCGTCTGTCATGATTACGCGCGCATCTTCCAGACTAATGGCTTCTTGTTCTGTGGCAAAAGGAACCACGAATGCCAGCGGTTCAGCTGTGACCGGGTGGCCTGCTTCATCACGCACCAGTGCCATGCTGGCTTCGCCTTGAGCCAAGGCGGCCGCGGGTTGTTCCACGACCTGCAACTGCCACAGCCTCTCGTCGCCGGAGGAAGCGATCTGGCTGACGGCGGCCTGCCCGGCGCCAGCCCATTCGGGCGGAACAGCCAGAATGATTTCGTCGCTTCGCGTAGACAACGGCGTGGGATCTGCCTCTGCGGTGGGCACGGCCGTAAGCTCGGGGGGAGGGGGGAGAGTGACGGCCGTGGTAACTGTCACTGTGGGTGCGGCGGCCGTTGGCGGAGGGGAGCTGTTGAGAGTCAGCGACGGTGGTAGATCCGCAGGCTGGCACGCAGCGAGCAACAGCCCGCCGAGTAACAGCCAGATGAAGCAAGGGCGCGCGAGTTTGCGCCTGGTGGTCAGGGTAGGCATGGGATCGGCCGTGTGTCCAACAGATATTCGGCCAGAAACCGGCCCTGTTCATGGAGTTCCGTCGCCAGTTCAACGCCGACGTAGCGATAATGCCATGGTTCGTAGTAAAAACCGGTCAATTCAAATGCTTCACGAGGGTAACTGAGTGTGAACCCAAACCGGTACGCATTGTCCAAAAGCCATTGGCCCACGGCCGTTTGATAAAAGTATGTGTGAAATTGAATGTCCTCCTGACCCACAATCTTTACCAATTCAGGTGTGCCGAAATCAACGGTCGTGCCTAACTGGTGCTCGCTGTGTCCGGGATGAGCGCTGATGATGGCGGCGCGATCCGGCTGCTGCTGCTGCCACTTATTCCAGGCCAGCGCCTGTGTCGAATAGCTGCGATAACCGGAGATGATGGTAGGTTGCAGCCCTTCCGCCAGCATTTCATCAATCATCTGCGCCAATGGTTCGGCCGCGATTGAGCGCAGTTCCGTCGGGTAGCCCATGGTGACGCTGAGGGGAAGGTAGTCGCTAAGCTCCACCAATCCGGTTGGGACATACGCGCGGCTCAGGCCATAATCCAGTGTGACCAGGACCAGCAGGCCATCTGGGGGCATGCGTTCGTCACAAGGGCCAATTGGGGTTGGGGAAGCGGTCGGCGTCGCGGTTACTGTTGGCGTGGGAGATGGCGGCGGCGAAGGCGTACTTGTGGTCGTGGGAAGTGGGGTGGGGCTGGACGGGGGCTTGACGGCCGCGTGATGGGTGGGCAAGGTTGCCGTGGGGGTGATGGATGGATTGTGAGGCGTGGTGGCTGTGGGCAGCGGCCGCTGCGCGACGACCGCTTCTGGCTCCGGCACATCCGGGTTGCAGCCGGCCAGTAAGGTGAAGCACAAGGCCAGGACAAACAGGTGGAGATACTGCGGCTTCAATAGAAAATGAGGGGGGTGTCACTCATGTGAATGACACCCCCTTAGCAGCCTACTTGGCGAAGCCGACGGCCCGCGTTTCGCGAATCACCGTCACTTGAATCTGACCCGGATATTGCATGCTGTCCTCAATCGTCTTGGCAATTTCTTTAGAAAGCTGCATGGCGCCCAGGTCGTCAATTTTTCCCGGTTTGACCAGGATGCGAATCTCACGGCCTGCCTGGAGGGCGTAAGCGCTCTCCACGCCCTTGAAGGAGGTGGCGATTTCTTCCAGGGTGCGGACACGCTTGATGTAGTTTTCCAGACTCTCGCGCCGGGCGCCGGGACGCGCCCCAGAGATGGCGTCGGCCGCTTCGACGATGATGGCTTCCACTGATTCTTGTTCTACTTCGTGGTGATGGGATGCGATGGCGTTGATGACCTGGGGTGGTACGTTGAACCGCTTGGCAAACTCTGCCCCAAGCATGGCGTGCGTCCCTTCTTGATCATGGTCCATCGCTTTACCCAGGTCGTGCAGCAAAGCGCCCATCTTGGCGATTTCCACGTTCGCACCCAGCTCAGATGCCAGCACGGCCGCAATTTTTGTCGCTTCCACGGCATGGTGCAACTGGTTTTGGCCGTAAGATGTACGGTACTTCAACCGGCCGAGCATGCGCACGATCTCGGGGTGTAAGCCGTGTACATTGGCTTCGTATACAGCCTGTTCGCCGGCTTCTTTGATGATCCGGTTTACATCTTTTCTGGCATCGTTGATCAGCTTTTCGATTCGGGCAGGGTGGATACGGCCGTCGGCGATCAGTTTTTCCAGCGCGCGCCGGGCCACCTCGCGGCGAATGGGATCAAAGCTGGAAACAGTGACTGCTTCTGGAGTGTCATCTACCACGATGTCCACACCGGCTGCCTGCTCGAAAGCGCGAATGTTACGGCCGTTGCGGCCGATGATGCGCCCTTTCATCTCTTCCTTGGGTAGCGGCACAACGGATACCGTAATCTCCGAAACCTGGTCGCTGGCCACGCGTTGAATGGCCATGGCAATCAATTCCCGCGCTGTCTCTTCGGCCGTTTCCTTGGCCTGATCCTCAATTTCCCGAATCAGGCGGGCCATATCCTGCCGGGTCTCTTTTTCCACATCAGTCAGCAATCGCTGCTTCGCTTCCTCCGTGGTCATCGCTGCGATTTCCTCAAGTCGGGCGCGATGTTCCTGAGCAAGGCTGTTCAATTCATTCTGACGTCTATCCAGCCGGCTTTGTCGCTTGTTTAATGCCTGCTCGCGGTGTTCCAGCTTTTTTGCCTGACGATCCAGATTCTCGCTGCGGCGATCCACCCGTTCCTCAGCCCTGGCCAGGTCCTGGTAGCGACGTTCGGTTACTTTCTCCGCTTCCAGGCGTAGCTGCTGTGCCTCTTTACGGGCCGTTTCTATAATTTTTTCGGCTAGTTTCTCGGCCGAGGCTTGTTTATCTTCAAGCTCCTTTTGCAATTCTTTTCGTGCTTCGTCAGCGCGCGGCTTCAAGATCAGCCATACCAATACGGCTGATACAATACTGCCGGCGACAATGCCAACGATGAGCAGTCCAATGCCTGGCATAATCAATCTCCTTCACGTTGTAGCCACGTTGCGGCGTTTCCGTCTTATGTGGTTGTTTCACAGACGGCTTGCCACATTTCGTCGCTTATTTCTCTAATAATTTCGTATCCGAACCCTCGACGCTGCAAGTAAGCTCCCAGCTTTGCCCGAAAAGCTTGTTCCGGGAGGTTCTTCAGCCGCCGGGCTTGATGTACGGCCGCGCGTCGCGCCGCCGCCGTCTCGTCAAACCCGGACAAAGCTGTCTCAATTGCGTCGAGGCTCACTCCTTTTTGTCGTAATTCATATTGCAAAGCCATTCGACTTCGCGGCTTAAACGTTTCCCGTTGCTCAATCCAGTATCGGGCAAAAGCGATATCGTCAAGCAAGCCCTTTTCTGTTAGTTCGGCGATCACCTGCCGGGCCACGTCTTCGCTGTATTCCTTGTCCTTCAACTTGCGCCGGATTTCTGCAATACTGCGTGGGCGGCGGCTTAATAGTTGGAACACATACCGCCTGGCCTTGTCACGAATATCCGCTGTTTGCAGCGCACTGATTTGCTCAGCTGAAAGTGTCTGGCCGACACGCAGTTCGGCCGCGACTGAGCGCGGCAGGCCAAAGGCGAATTCCCCATCGAGAAACACACTTAACCGATCGCTTCTATTTTTCTGGGCCTTTAGCGCAGTAATCGTTGCCATCTAGGTCAAGGCGGCTAAAAAGTAAAAGCCGTGGCGTAACATCCACGGCTGATGGTCAGTAGCGCAGTTACTTACTTATTTAGCTGAGGACTGGCCAGGTCAATGTTCTGCCCGGAAAAACCTGTCCATCATTTGGAATACGGCCGTTCGTGGCCTCAATCCAAACAAGGCAAGTCCTTCATGTTTCCAATCTTCACCCCTGCCTGTCAGGAGGTGCTAACTGCTCGTGCCGCACCTCAAAGGGGGCGGCGCATCCGCATCCATCTCAAACGCAGTTCCGTCAGCCTGCTCGCACCGGCCTGTGTCGCGGCCAATTACGACACCGTGTCGTTTCTCTTTGTGCAAATCATGGCGAGCAAAGCCGGTTGGGCCGTTCTTGGAAATCAAAGCTGATCCTGCCAAAAGAAAACGCTACAACCCACTTCTGCCGCGAAATTAGGTTCAGCAGTCAATATCTGAATCTGAGTATTGAATTGTGTTAGGCGATTTCTAAGAAAAAATGATCTAGTGTTATTATGGAAATCGCTAGAAGCTTTTTCGGTATGAACTAAATTGTTTAATGTCCGAGAAAGCCTTACTCGCCTGCTGCATCATTGGCAGCAAGCGTGTCCATGAGCGGCAAGCCGGCCGCTTGCCTTACCAGGCGTTCCAGCTCTGCCATCATGGCCGGGTTTTTGGCGAGATATGCCTTGGCGTTCTCCCGCCCCTGACCTAATAGCGTCTCACCGAAACGGAAAAACGATCCCCGTTTCTCTATTAGCTCATAGTAGACAGCCAAGTCCAAAACATCTCCGGTCTTGGAGATGCCCTCGTTGTACATGATGTCAAACTCACACTCGGTGAACGGAGGAGCCACCTTGTTCTTCTTCACCTTCACCCGCGTGCGATTGC
>JBHHTQ010000023.1:0-67859 GCA_046753445.1 Anaerolineae bacterium
TGCAGTCGTTCAATTACTATAGGTAAATCAGTTTGAATAGTTACTTCTTGAACTTCTTGAAAAATCGTTGTTTTTGTCATATTGTTTTTTTCCTTTTTGTGTAAATTCAGATAAGCAATTGAGGTCAGCAACATCAAATCTGAGTTTATTGGCAAAAATTATGCCTAATTATGCTTTATAGTGAATGTTTGAAGCGATAATGAACTAGCCTCCTAGATATGTTAGGTTTTGCCGCCGCGCTAACTATTTATTAACCTGCGCCAGGTGGCGGATAATCCCTGGATTTTCGTTTTATCCAACAGAATTTGCCGGATAAACAGCCATATGGGAAACAATCCCTGCAAAATGTGCAGGATATGGTGAAAAATGGGGTTTTATCCAGCTGATTTGTTGGATAATCCTCCAATTGGGACGAATACCGGCGCTGAGAATCACGAGAGATAGTATAAAATAATGGGAGCACCCATGGCAAGCCCTGAAGGGAGTTTGGGGGGAGCGTCAGCTCTGTTAGATGCGCATTATTTCTGTCGGCCGTGAAACCTGCACCTACCCTGGTCACGGCCGTGGGCGAGACTGGCAACCACAGGTAAACCCACGAAGGTGGGTTTCGCATCCCGCGGCCACGAATTCATTCGCCAGATATTGCTTTCCAGGCGCCCCAAAACACGGCCGTCGTTTACGACTTGGTTGCGCGGCGGGCCAGTTCCAGAAACTCGAAGGCGGATTCCGCCCCTTTCTTGGCGCTTTGCAGGCGGTCTAGCTGGTCATGCCAGAAAGCGGAGCCGGCGCTGGCGGCCATGCCGGTGAGAACGATGCCGGCGGTGATGGCCCGGTCGGGCGGAAGCCAATCCCATTGAAGCAGGGCGCGCAGCTGCTCTCCGCTGAGGCTGAATACGCCGTTGATGGTGCCGGCCACACCGGGAACGGCCGCATCCAGGAGAACGGCAGCGTCAATTTGCAGCAGGTAGGCCAGGATCATGCCCACAACCACCGAAATGGCGCGCAGCCAGCGCAAACGGGAGCTTTCTTCGTCCCGCTGCTGGTCAGAACGCTCCAGCACGATCTTGGCGATGGTGGCCGGCGTCAGCCCTTCGATGCGCGGGGCCACGCCGAACGAGTCCGGGTCGGGGTTCCGGCCGAGGAGCATATTCCACAAGGACTCAATGCGGTCGAAGTTGCTGACGGCCCGCGACGAATGCTGAATGGGACGGCCGTCATGCTGCGACTGGTACACCCGTTCTCCAACCTGGCCCAAAATCGTCACCACCAGGTAAAGAACGACGGACACAAATAGCGCGCCGATGAGCGCCCCCCCATATCGAAGTAAAGCGGCCGACTGCACCTGAATGGATGTTAAAAAGTAGCGGCCGAGGATAGACCAGTTCAGCAAGGATTCCGCCAGGAAGGTGGCGGCACCTGCGCCCGCCGCAAACCAAAAGGTGGCGTCTTTGGCTTCGCGCAGCCTGCGCCACAGCTTCCGCAGCGGGCTTTGCGTATGCGTGCGCCGCCCCTCAACCGCGTTCAACAGATTTTCCAGGCTGGTGATATAGGCGTCGCTTTTGGCCGTGGCTTCGGCGTCCAGCACACCCAGCGCTGCATCCAGGCGGGTGCGGGCTTCATCGGCGAGCTTGTTGTCGAGAAAGGCGAGCTGTTCCAGTACCGGCTTGACCTTGGCGTCGAAAAGCTGCATCGTCCCTTCATGCGTCAAGGTGAGGAGTTGGTCGCGCTGGTTTTGCAGCCACTCGGCCGTCAACTGCTGCGACCAGGTTTGCAGCGAACGGAACAGGGTCTCTTGTAACTCAGCGAATGCCTGCACCAATGCCGCCGGGTCTTGCTCATCCAGCGGCTTGTTCAGCCCGTTTTGGAGGGATTCAATCTCGCGGACGGCCGCGGCCAGGAACGGTGAGGGTTCGCTCACGCCGAGCGCAGATTGGGCCTGGGCGATCCCTTGCAGGGCTGCATTCAGGGCAGCCACCGCCTGTTTGCGGAAGGATTCGAGTTGCGCCACCGTGCCTTCAGCCAGAGTTTCGGCCGTTTCAATCATTGGCTGCAATTGGCCGGATGCGGCGGCGAGTTCGGCCAATGTGGTGAAGGCGGTCTTAAAATGCCCTTCCTGGATCGCCGCAGCGATGTCGCCTGCTGCCCCGACGGGTTGCAGCGTTCTGCGCATCTCCGCGGTCACCGTTTCGAACTGCTCCAATGAGGTGGTGGTGACGCCGAGGTCGGAAAGCTGGCCCGGCAGGAGCTTCTCCATCCGCTCTAGCGCATCCAGTGACTTCACTTTGCTCTTCATGCCTAGGGCGACTTTGCCGGTGTCTATGACTACTTCGGTGCCGACGGCCATGATGGCCATGACGGCCGCGAACATCCCCAGGCCGGCGAAAAGACGGCCCAAATCATCCGGCAGGGAGGAGGCAGCCGGCCCCACCTGGAACGGCCGTGACAGGATCGTGTTGTTTTCCGGGGACGCATCAGCCAGGTCGGAATAGGTTGGCTCGGCGGCGTCACCGGCGTTGATGGTGACGAAGCTGGCCTGGGCGATGTAGTTCCCTTCCAGGGGGAGGATCAAATTGCAGGTAGTGAAGCCGTGCGAATTGGTCGCGCCCGGCGAGAGTCCGGCTGCTCCCGGCGCCTGCTCGATGCAGGGCGCGCCGACGGGTTCCGGCGATTCAGCCGTTGTTGTGACCGTGAGGAGAATGTAGACGGCCAGCGAGTCCGGCGTTGGCTCCTCTCCCAGATTGGCGTAGGTGACCTTGAAGGAGACCTCGTCCCCCACATTGATGTCGGCCGTCGTCGGCTCGATACCCGTGATGGCCAGGTCGAACGAAGCCCCCTCATCTTCCGGCGAGGAAGCGGCCGCATGCCGGGCTGTCAGGCCAAGTACCAGGACGAATAAAACGGTGATTGCAGTGCGGTAGAGCCTCATACGTTTCCCTCCGAGTATCACGCACAGGTGACTGCAAATGGTGCGGAAAACCGAACAAGTCGGTGCTGTACTTGATTATGTCGCAGTTTACTTCTCATAGCAACCGTGACTCTGGTCTGGTATAGTAAGGATCGGTGACTTGGAGATTGAGAGAAGAATCTCCCTATCTCCCAATCTCAGTAGTTCCGAAATGTGGTGCTTGCTCACTTGGGAAGACGCTCGAATTGTCGTTCCGAGGGACGAAGTGACGTTGAGACCATGCACAAAACGCTGGCGATGAAGGTGTTGGAAGGGAAGCGGGCGCCGTATGAGGTGATCACCTACCCGCACACGATGCGGGATGCGGCCCAGATTGCGGTCTCACTGGGGCTGCCCCCCGGCCAGATGTTTAAGACACTGGTCGTGCCACCAGCAAGCGGCCAACGGCCGGCCAAACCGATGCTGGTGATGATCCCCGCTGACCGCCAGTTAGGGCTGAAAAAATTGGCCAAACTCGTGGGCGTCAAGAAGTTGAAGATGGCCACGCACCAGGAAGCGGAAAGGTTGACCGGCCTTCAGGTAGGCGGCATTTCAGCGCTGGCGCTGTTAAACAAGGGGTTTGCCGTGTTTCTGGACAGAACGGCCGAAACGTATGAGGCGGTCTATGTCAGCGCCGGGCAGCGCGGCCTCAATCTAAAAGTTTCTGTGGGTGACCTGGTGCAGGTGACAAAAGCTCGTCTGGTGGATGTGGCTATTTAGCAGGGGCGAGCTTTTGTATCGTCTCGATCACGTCGGGAAAGTCAAACGGCTTGGGGAGAAAGCGGGCGTTTAATGCCTCCAATGTCTCGCGGGGCGGGGAAGGCCAGGCGCTGACCAGGACGATAGGCCGTTGATCGGAACGCGCTCTCAGTTCAGTCGCCAATTCGACGCCCGTCATCTTGGGCAGGCGGATGTCAAAGAACAGCACATCCGCCTCGTTAAATTCTGGCTGGTCTGTCCGCTCCAGCAGCTCCTCGGCGCTCATGTAGATGGGGTGCACCCGGATGCCGAACAGCCCCAAACCGCTTTCCAGCAATTGGGCGATATTCGGTTCATCCTCCACGTAAACGACCGTAATCCCCTGGCCTTTGCTTTGTTCCATCGGTTTTATCCTCCCGCACGAACTGGCCCGATAATACCTGAAATTGCTAGGGTCGGGCAACGATTGGCAAGAAATAGGTGTTGGGCAGCAGAAACAGCGTCGTTTCCCGGACCAGGGTGCGCGTCGTTCCGTCGTGAATTTCGGCCGCAGCCAGCACCCACAAAGGATCAATGGCCACAGCCCGTGTCATGACGACCGAAACTGCGATCGTTTCGCTGGGGGCGAGGCTGCCTTGCCAGATTGCGCGCCCCCCACCCCACATCACAGCGCCGGCGGTGGTGGTCAGGGTGTTCGTCACGGCCGTGAGCGCGGGTGGCAAATGGATGAGGGCCGAAATGCCGTTAGTCGCGGTCAGTCCGGTGTTGTTCAGCCGCAATGTGTAAGTCACCCTGTGTGCGGATAAGGGCGTGTCGGGCGCCGCCGACAGCGAGGATGCGCTCAGGTCAGGCGTCCCCACCCAGATCGTCGCCGTGCGATCAAAAGCGAGATGGTGGCGCTGGTAATAAATCGTGACTTCGTTGTCGAGGCGCGTGCCCGGCGCGAGCGCGCTGGAGGGCATCGCCTGGTAACTCACCACATGCGCCTGGCCGCTGCTCATCACCCCCGTCCATCTGATTTGGTGCGCGGCCGCATCGTAGACAGCCCCGCCGCTGAGCGTGTTCGTGAACACCGCGAGCGCGGCCGGGAGCGTGTTGGTCATTCGTACCGAGTTGCTGATGCCCCGATCCAGGTTGCGCAGGGTGATGGTGTAAGTGTTGGTGACGCCCGCGGCCGTGACCGGCTGATCTACGGCAAAAGTGGAATCGCCCAGATCGCCCAGCCAGCCGACCGCCGCGCGCATGGCGGCCGTGTGCGAGAGCGGGGGCAACGTTTCAAAGGGGATGCCCCAAAACAATGAGCGCCAGGTTCCCCCGTCCGTGGCCACGGCCGCCGGCGTTCCCTGATCGTGCCACAGGAAGGGGCGGCTCATCGGCCCGAAAACCATGCCGTCGCTGAAGTTTTGGTACGGACCGTAAGAGAGAGGCAGCGGCGTTTCTAAAGCGGCCGGCAGCAGCGGCACGTCGCCGCCGAAGACCTGGGTGGGGGTGACGGATTCCTGGAAATCAACCACGCCCAGATATTTCTGGGCCAGCTCGGTCTGGTGATGGTAGTACAGGAAATCCTGGCTGGTGAGGAAGAGACGGCCGCCCTGGGCCAGGTAGCTGGTCAGCGCCGCGTTTTCCCCGGTCGTTACCGGCTCAAACCAATCGTAGCCGGTATACCAGATGATGATGTCGTAGGCGTTGAGGTAAGCGGCCAACGGGCTGCCCCGCCCTTTCAGATTGTAGCCCGTTTCCCAGACGTCGTAAGAGAGTCCCGCGCCGTCCAGCGCCGCCTGAAACTCCAGTTCCCGATCGTACCAGCGGTCGTCATCTACCAGGAGAATTTTGCCCGGCGTTTTGTGCCGCAGGGGGAAAGCCTGGATCACCGAAGGGTTGTTGCCGGATACGGCCGTTAATGTCATGACATGCGTGAAATCATCGGGGGCATCGGCGGGAACATCAATGGTCAGGACGGTCTGCCCTTGCTGGCACGCGCCCAGCGTCAAGGTTTGCGTCATGATCGCGGTGGGCCATGATCCGCCGGAGAGGTTCAGGGTGAAGGTGTCAGTCACCGTCTCGCTTAGGTTTTGCAGCGTGAACGTGTAAACCAGGCGGTTGCCCTTAAGGGAAAAATCGTTGACCGAGTCCGGCAGCCACCGCATCCCTGTCTGTATGGGCTGGGCCTGGAAGTAGTCAAAGCTTCTCCCCAAGACGGCCGCCCGATCGGCCGCATCGGAAATGCCTTCCAACCCCACGCCCAGGAACACAATGCGGAAAGGATCGCAGTGACCCGCCTGCAAGCCGGCAATCTGGCCGGTGTCGTAATACAGCACGGCCGTGGAGAGAGAGTCTGTCTTCGGTTGTGTGAAGTCGGGCGCGACCTGGTTGGCGGCGCTGTCCCCCTGATTCATGGTGAAGGAAAGACCCTCGAACACACTCCCAACTGCGCCGGTGATGGTGCGGGTGGGGGCGGTGCTGCCCATGAATAGCGCTTCCAGGTCACGGTAGAACCAGACCTGTGTGCCGAAGCCATAGCCGTCATAGCTGGCGACATCCTGGCCGCTGATCAATAAATTGCCGCCGGTTCCGAGATAGTCGGTGATGACATTGTTGGCTCCCAGAAAACCGGGAGAGTCGGCGGGAGATGACCAGATGACGATGTCGTAAATCTGCAAATCGGCCGCCGTCGGCACGTCATTGAACGGGTCGCGGATTGACCACAGATCATGATTGTTGAAGGTGCTGTCCAGGGCTGCCTGATAGTAGGTCGCGTACGAACTGTAATACCATTGGCCGCTGTCCACCAGCAGCACGTTGGGGCCTTGCGCCAGGTTGAAATCCTGCGTCACCGTCTGGTTGAGCGTTACAGTGATGGCCGCCTGACCGAGGCGGTGGCCGGCCGCCCTGACCGTCAGCGTGTATACATTCGATGGGAGCTGCAAGGCGTAGCGGCCGTCAACATCTGTGGTCACAGAAATGGGCGCGCTGGAGACGCTGAGGGTGGCTGCCAGGGGCAGCAGCGTGCCCGCGTCCCGCACGGTACCCTGCACACTCCCGCCGGGCAGCCGCGATAAATCCAGGTCTTGAACGGTGGTTAATCCGGCGCTGACACTGATCCCGGTGGTGTATGTGGGCACGTAGCCGAACGGGGCAGCGGCCAGAGCGTAGACGGCGGGCTGCAACACCGCCAGGTAACGGCCGCTCCCGTCTGTCTGGTATTTGAGGGGGGTGCCCGCCGGTGTGGTGATGGTGACGGAGACGAAGGGAAGAGGGGCGCCGTTATGCCTGATGGTTCCCACAAGGGCGCCGGTGATGACCTGGGTGCTGACGGCGGCGTAGGCGTCAATGCGGCCCCAGCCGCTGTCATCGTTGGGGTGGACATTGCTGATGGGCACGGCCGTATCCGCCAGCAGCTGGGTGACCTCCTGCCGCGAGAGGGCCGGGTTAGCCGAAAGGAGGAGGGCGATCGCGCCCGCTACGTGCGGCGTGGCCATCGAAGTGCCGTTGCCGAAGCCATGTTTCCCGTCGGGCAGGGCGGAGTAAATGTGTGTGCCGGGGGCTGTTACCCACGGTTTCGTTTCGGCCGTCAGAGGAGACGGCCCCCTGGAGGAAAACCAGGCGACAGCGTCCAGGTCGTCGCTGGCGCCGACGGCGAGGGTGTCTGTGTAACTGCCGGGCGAGTTGATCGTCTCCGGCCCAGGCCCGGTGTTGCCGGCGGCAAACACGGTGACGATGCCGGCGGCTTGGAGGGCGGTGACGTCTTTCAGGAACGTGGTCAAATAGGGGGAACCGCCCCACGAGTTGTTGGCGATGTCGGGGGCCAGGGCCGGGTCGCCCGCCGGAGCCATCAACCATTGAAATGCCAGATGTACGTCGCTGTCAAAAATGAGACCGTTGGCGTCGGCAATGCTCACCGCAATCCACTTTGCCCCTGGGGCAACGCCGATGCCGTTCTGGCCCACGGCCGTGCCAGCAACGTGAGTGCCGTGCCCCAGCACGTCAACCGGTTCGGTGATCGTGGGGATAGAGGTGTGGTACCAGTTTCCGTTGTGATCCACCACGCCGCCCCCTAGATTGCCGCGGTAGTTGGCGTTCAGGTCAGGGTGTAACCAATCTACGCCGCTGTCTACGATGGCGATGGTGACTCCCTGGCCGTCAACCTCCAGCGCATCCCAGACGTAGGGGGCGCCGATCCGTTCAATACCCCAACTGGCGGCCGTGGTGGTTGTCACTGCCGTGGCCTGGAGGAACTGGCCCAGTTGGGGGGCTGTAGAGGGCGGGTCGAAATATTGGTGGGCCGCGTCGAGGCTGATGCGGGCCACTGCCGGGTTGCGGGCGATCTGGCGGATGGCGGCGGCCGTGCCGCTGGCCCCGATGCCGTTGAACACCCAGAATGGCTGCACTTTTCTGATTGCTCCGGCGGAGCGCATGCTTTCCATCTCTTTCAGGAGCGGGGCCTGGCTGGCGGCGGCCGTTTGTTGCAGCCGGGCGATGACGGCCGTGTGTCGGGCCAGGCGGGCGGCGGGCAGGGTGGCCTGGCGCAGATCGGCTGACTGCTTCATGTGAACGATGAAACGGATCACCTGATCGACGTCGCCGGCCTCCATCTGCGAGAGCAGCGCCGCTTCAATGACGGCCGTTTGGGTTTGTTCAAGGGGCGAGTCGAAGGTTGGCCTGTCGGCCGGGGAGGAGGTCTCAAGAGGGCGCGGCTGGGCCGAGGCCAGCAGGGGAAGCATTCCTCCCACCATCAAAAGGGAAACGGCCGTTCCGAACAGCAACCAAATAAAGCGGCGTCTTAGCATGAGATGATTATAACCTCAATTGCATGGGAAGTGACGGCGAACAAACGGATCGCCGGCAAAAGGCCCATCCAAATAGAAAGGGCCTTCTTACTGAAAAGAAGGCCCGGTTCGATTCTTTACAAATGAGGAGAGGATGCTGGCGAATAGCTTGCTGATAACAAAAAGTCTGGTTAGAAGAGACCCCAATCGCCGCCGGCCCCCTCTTCCATCATGGACGGATCCCACAACTCGGTACCGATTTGCACCTTGGCCCCGCCGGACATGACGCTGTTGCCGACCTGGCGTACCTGCTCAATCAATTGCGGCCCATAGGGGCAAAATGGGGTGGTGAGAATCATGGTGATCTCGGCGCTGTCCGTTTCTTCGTCAATGTCTAGATTGCGGATCAATCCCAACTCAATGATATTCATGCCGATTTCTGGGTCAATGACTGACCGCAAGGATTCCATCAACTCTTGTTCTTTGCTCACGACCATGATGATTATTCCTAATGCTTACTCGTTGTCCGTGGTGGCTATGGTGTCGGGGAGGAAGGTAAATGAACAGGTTCCGTCTCCGGCGACCATACAACTGTGCTGTTGGATGGGGGTTTGCAGCACGTCTACAATTAACTGTTTGTCCAGAATACAAATTTCCCCGTGTTCGTGTGCCAGTGAATAATAGGGACAGCTATACTCAACAAGCTGGTACTGCCCGTCTACCTTGTTCCAGTGAGCCAGAAATCCTTCTTCGGCTAGAAGATCGACCAGAAAAGCTAGCCGATCCTCGAAGGGCATGGGTGTCAGTTGGTCTTTGTACTCTTTCAGGATATTCTGGACAATGCTGTGGAACAGGTCGGACACGCCCGCTTCCGGCATGCGCTGTTTTAATTCATCCAGCAGCCGGCCGGTCAGGCGGATATATTTGCGGGGAAACAATTCATGCCCGGCTTCACTCAAGCTGTAAACGTAATACGGCCGCCCCACTTTGCGCCTGACGCTGCTCACTTCAATGAGGCCGTCGGCTTGCATGGCATTGAGATGGTGGCGCACAGTTACCGGCGAAACGTTGGCAACTTTGGCCAAATCTTCCACCTTCGCCTGATTTGTCGTCTTTAAGGCGTGGAGAATCGTTTCTCGGGTATTATGTTTGCCTTTGCTGGTTACGGGTTTCACGATAGAATTTCCACCTAAAGTAAGTTGAAATTATAGCAACGGCGGGGAGATTTGTCAATTTGACCTATTATTATCATTATTATGATAATAATTGACGTTGAAATGGCCGCGTGCTATAATCGCTGCACCTGGCCGATCACTACGCCTGGGTTATTTTCAGCCATTATCAGCTGAGTCAATCCTTAACTTGAGTCGGGGTACGGCCTTTACCCAAACACCTGGGAAATCATTGACCGCCATAGAGTGGATCTTTGTTGATGAAGGAGAATCTGATTACACATGAGTGCTGCTTTGGAAATTAAAAACCTGCATGTTTCTGTAGGGGATCAACCTATATTGAAGGGGATCAACCTTCTAGTAAAGCAGGGAGAAGTCCACGCCCTGATGGGGCCAAACGGCTCAGGGAAGAGCACGCTGGCCTACACATTAGCCGGGCATCCGGCGTATGAAGTGACCGCCGGAGAGGTCATCTTCGACGGGAAAGACCTGTTGGAGCTGGAGGCGGATGCGCGCTCTCGAGCAGGGTTGTTCCTCGCCTTTCAGTACCCGGTAGTTGTCCCTGGCGTGACCCTGGCAAAATTCCTCCGTCAGGCGATCAATGCGCGCCTGCAGGCGGAGGACCCTGAATCGAAAGGGATTTCTATTCCCGCGTTTCGGCGCATGATGAAAGAGAAAATGGGCCTGCTGGGGGTTGAATCCAAGTTTGCCGGCCGTTACCTGAATGAAGGATTTTCCGGCGGGGAGAAAAAGCGGGCTGAAATTTTGCAGATGGCCATGTTGGAGCCGAAAATTTCTATTATGGACGAGACTGATTCCGGTCTGGACATTGACGCCTTACGCATTGTGGCTGAGGGGGCACTTCGGCTTAGCAAGACGAATGGCATGGGGTTGCTGGTTATCACTCACTACCAGCGTATCCTGAATTATGTTAAGCCCGATCATGTTCATATCATGTTGGACGGCCGCATTGTGGAACACGGCGGCCCGGAATTGGCGCTTAAGCTGGAAGAGCACGGCTACGACTGGATTCGTGAGAAGTACAGTACCGTTGAGGAGGCCTGAAATGGCAGAAGCTGTTGAGCGCGAACTGACCGAGAACGAAATCCTGTCGGATGTCAATCAGGATTATGCCGCCAAGTACGGATTCTCAGACGCCGAAAATTATGTCTTCAAGGCAGAGAGAGGGCTGACCGGGGAACTCATTCGGGCGATGTCGTCTATGAAGGATGAGCCGGCCTGGATGCTGGATATCCGGTTGAAGGCTTACAAACACTTTCTCCAGCGGCCGATGCCCAATTGGGGTGCGGACCTGTCTGAGATTGATTTCGACAACATCTACTACTACATCAAACCCAGCGACCGCCAGGAAGACGATTGGGAAGATGTCCCCAGCTATATCAAGGACACGTTCAACAAGCTGGGCATTCCGGAGGCAGAGCAGAAGTTCCTGTCTGGCGTGGCGGCTCAATATGAGTCTGAGGTCATCTACCACAACATCAAAAAGGAATTGGAAGAGAAGGGCGTCATTTTCCTGGGGATGGACGATGGCCTGGCCAAGTATCCGGATTTGGTGCGCGAGTATTTCGGTACGATCATTCCCTACAATGACAACAAATTCGCAGCGCTGAACACGGCCGTGTGGTCGGGCGGCAGTTTCATCTACGTGCCCCCAGGCGTTCATGTGGAAATGCCGTTGCAGGCCTACTTCCGCATCAATGCCAAGAACGTGGGCCAGTTTGAGCGAACGCTAATCATCATTGATGAGGGTGCGTATGTGCACTATGTTGAAGGCTGCACGGCCCCCATTTACTCGTCTGACTCGCTGCATTCGGCCGTAGTCGAGATCGTCATCAAGAAAGGCGGCCGCTGCCGCTACACCACCATCCAGAACTGGTCCAACAATGTATTTAACCTGGTGACCAAGCGGGCTGTGGCGGAAGAACAGGCGACGATGGAATGGGTGGACGGCAATCTAGGCTCCAAAGTGACCATGAAATATCCGGCCGTTTACCTGACGGGCGAAGGCGCGCACGGCGAAATCCTGTCCATTGCTTTTGCCGGGCGGGGGCAGCACCAGGACGCCGGGGGTAAAGTCGTCCATGCGGCCCCCAACACATCCAGCCGCATCATCTCTAAATCCATCAGCAAGGATGGCGGCCGTGCTTCTTACCGCGGCCTGCTCAAGGTGCATGAAGGAGCGGAAAAGTGCAAGTCTAATGTGGTTTGCGATGCCCTCCTGCTGGACGAAACCAGCCGCTCTGACACTTACCCGTATATTGAGATTGATGCTCAGGAAGTAACCATCGGCCACGAAGCTTCGGTGAGCAAAGTGGGCGAGGAGCAACTCTTTTACCTGATGAGCCGGGGAATCAGCGAGGAAATGGCCAATACGATGATCGTCAACGGATTCATCGAGCCATTGGTCAAAGAATTGCCCATGGAATATGCCATCGAAATGAACCGGTTGATTCAACTCCAGATGGAAGGTTCGATAGGATAACATGACAGCATTTTCTAAAGAAGCAGTGAAACAGCTTTCGGCCGCGCTGGATGAACCGGCCTGGATGCTGAAATTTCGTTTGCGGGCCTGGGAGCAGTTTGACAAATTGCCTATGCCCACAACTCAGGATGAAGCATGGCGGCGGACAAATTTGCGCCGCCTGAAACTAGATCAGATTGGCCCGTCATTGAACGGCAGCGGCGTATCCGCGGAGGTTCCCTCCTATCTGGGCGAACAGTTGACTGAGGATAAAGCGGGCGGCGTTTTGCTCCAGGTAGATGGGGTTGTGAAACAGTATGAACTGAGCGATGAACTGAAGGCCCAGGGCGTGATCTTCTGTGACATGCACACGGCCGTGCGCGAGCATCCCGATTTGGTGCGCCAATACTTCATGACCCAGGCAGTGACCATTGATGGCGGAAAATTCGCAGCCCTGCACGGCGCGTTTTGGCGCGGCGGCGTCTTTCTTTACGTGCCGCGGCATGTCAAAGCGGACGCGCCGTTGCACAGCGCGCTTTGGGCCGTCGGAGGGAAGACGTTTACCCACACTTTGGTTGTGGTTGATGAAAGGGCGCAGGCGATCTTCATTGATGAATACGCCTCTCAAGACGGTGAGGATCAGGCCCTTCACAACGGAGCGATTGAGCTTATTGTGCGCGATGCCGCCAGCCTGATTTACGCCGGCTTGCAGGATTTCGGCGACAATGTGTGGCAGCTCAGCCATGAGCGGGGCCGCGTCGGCCGGGATGCCCGGCTGGACTGGGTTACCAGCGTGATGGGTACCCGGCTCACCAAAGCATTCCAGACGGTTGAGTTAGATCAGCCGGGAAGTTGGGCGCGCATGTCGGGCATCTTTTTCGGCAACGGCCGCCAACACTTTGACCTGGACACACAGCAAAACCACAACGCGCCTGATACCGTCAGCGACTTGCTGTACAAAGGAGCGTTGAAAGAGCGGGCGCGGTCGGTTTGGCAGGGCATGATCAAGGCATTGCCAGGGTCACAGCGCATTGACGGCTTCCAGGCTAACCGGAATCTGATGTTGGACAAGACAGCTCGCGCCGATTCGATCCCAGGCCTGGAAATTGAGGCGGACGATGTCCGTTGTACCCATGCTTCCACTGTGGGCCAGCTGGATGAGGAAGAGGTCTTTTACCTGATGAGCCGGGGCATTCCCCGCAAGACGGCCGTGCACATGGCCGTTCAAGGGTTCTTCGATCCGGTCATGCAGCGCATCCCCTTTGAAGGTGTGCGGGAACGAATCTTCGAACGTATACTGGAGAAGGTAGGATAGGGGCGCCGGACGATTGCCATGCTAGATGTTGAAAAGATACGTGCTGACTTCCCGATTTTAAGTACGGAAGTGTCTCCAGGCGTGCCGCTGGTGTACCTGGATAACAACGCTTCGTCTCAGAAACCGCTGCCGGTGATTGAGGCGATGAATGAGTATTACCGGCGGTACAATGCCAATGTTCACCGGGGGATTCATTATCTTAGTGAAGAGGCGACCAATCTGTACGAAGGGGCGCGCGAGCGCATCGGCCGTTTCATCAACGTCACCGATCCCGGCGAGATCATCTTTGTACGCAACGCCACCGAAGGATTTAACCTGGTGACGTATAGTTGGGGCAGGGCAAACATCAACGCTGGTGATGAGATTCTGCTCACGGAGATGGAGCATCACGCCAACCTGGTCCCCTGGCAGCTTCTGGCCCAGGAGAAAGGGGCGATCATTCGCTACATCCCCTTCAAAGAGGATGGAACCCTCGATCTAAGCACCCTGCCGGCGTTGCTGACGGAGAAGACGAAGATTTTCTCCTTTACGGCGATGTCCAATGTGTTGGGCACAATAAACCCCACCAAAGAGTTGGTGGCGGCGGCTCATGCGGTAGGCGCGATAGCCATGGTGGATGCGGCTCAAACTGTGCCCCATATGCCGGTTGATGCAAAAGACCTGGACTGTGATTTTATGGCCTTCTCCGGCCATAAAATGTGTGGACCGACCGGGATTGGCATCTTGTATGGCAAACGGGAACTGCTGAAAGCGATGCCGCCGTTCATGGGCGGCGGGGACATGATCCGGCGTGTGGGCCTGGACGGGGCGACCTGGAATGATCTGCCCTGGAAGTTTGAGGCGGGCACGCCCAGCATCGCCGAGGCGATTGGCCTGGGCGCGGCCGTGGATTATCTCGCCAGCGTGGGCATGGAAAATATCCACGCCCATGAACGCTTCATCACCAACTACGCCTTGGAAGCGCTTAGCGAAATCGAAGGACTGACCGTCTTTGGCCCGCCCGCATCGCAGAAGGGGGGCGCGGCCGCGTTCACGCTCGACCGCGTTCATCCCCACGACATCGCTGAATTGCTCAACCAGGACGGCATTGCCATCCGGGCGGGCCACCACTGCGCCATGCCGTTACACCTGAAGCTGGGCATTTCCGCGTCTGCGCGAGCCAGCTTTTATTTGCACACCACCACTGAGGAGATTGACCGGCTGGTTGAAAGCCTGCACAGGGTGCGGAAGGTCTTTCGCCTGTAATTGCCCGGTGTCATTGCCGGATAGAATCGTCTCCGCTATTATTTAGGAACCATGATGGACAGCAGCATTTACCGCGAGCAAATCATTGATCTGTACGAAAGCCCATTGAATTACGGGGAGCTGGACGAGCCGGATTTCTCCTACGAAGAGGACAATCCCCTTTGTGGGGATGTCATTCGCATTGATGTTCGTCTGGATGACGAGAACCGGATTGCCGAGGTGACCTGGAGCGGGGAAGGGTGCGCGATCAGCCAGGCGGCCGCTTCGCTTCTAACGGAAGAGATTAAGGGTATGACCCTGGATGAGGCGAAAGCCTTCTCCAAAGATCGTCTGCTGGAACTGATTGGCGTGCCGTTGAGCATGATGCGCGTCAAATGCGCGCTGCTTTCCCTGAAAGTGCTCAAGGCCGGCGCTTACGGATTGCCGGACCCGGAGACCCTGCGGGGCCAGTAACTCACCCCCATGGCTGGAATCTATGATGAATACGTTTGTTGAGGTCGCACGCGTTGACGACATTCCCGTTGGCGGCCGTCTCTGGTATGACTTTGACGATGAGACGGTGGTCGTTTTTAATGTGGATGGGGAGTTTTACTGCATCGCCGATCTGTGTACGCATGATGACGGCCCGCTGGAAGAGGGGACGTTGGAAGGGTATGACGTGGAATGCCCGCGCCACGGCGCCCGCTTTGATGTGCGCACCGGTGCAGCGTTATGCCTGCCCGCCGTCACGCCTGTGCCCAGCTATGAAGTCAAGGTCCAGGACGGCCGCATCTATGTGCGTGCTCCCCAATGATCCCTGGTTAGAACGTTGTTTGGTAGAGGGGTGCAACCAGAAGCGCTGCACCCCTCTTTTTGTTTGACAGCCCGTTCTAAATTGCCTATATTTGTCCATCGAGTAGAACATATATTTCAATGAATTAAGCGTCATCGGATTCTACCAAACTACCAGGCGGTAACCTTAGCAGGAGGAAATTGGCGGCTGCTTCCCACTTGAATCTGGATTCCCACGGCCAATAAAACTAAAGTATGGAAATCGGACTTGTTAAACAGGTAAACATCGAACAAGAGATGCGCGAGTCGTACCTCAGCTATGCCATGAGCGTCATTGTATCCCGCGCGCTGCCGGATGCGCGGGATGGGCTGAAGCCGGTACAGCGGCGCATTCTATACGCCATGCACGATATGGGATTGCGGCCGAACACACCCTACAAAAAGTCAGCGCGTGTCGTCGGCGAAGTGTTAGGCAAATACCATCCCCACGGCGACCAATCTGTGTACGATGCCATGGTGCGTATGGCTCAAGATTTCTCCATGCGTTACACATTGGTGGATGGGCAGGGAAACTTCGGCTCGATTGACGGCGATTCGGCCGCAGCAATGCGTTACACAGAAGCGCGCATGTCGTCCATGGGGTATGACCTGTTGGAGGACATTGGCAAAGATACCGTAGACTTCTCCACCAACTTCGATGATTCGCTGCAAGAACCCACCGTCTTGCCGGCCTCAATCCCCAATCTGCTGGTAAACGGCTCATCAGGCATAGCCGTGGGCATGGCAACCAGTGTTCCCCCCCACAACCTGCGGGAAGTGATTGATGCCCTCTCCTACATGCTCGACCATTGGCAGAAGCTAGATGATATTTCGGTTACTGACCTGATGCGGTTCATCAAAGGGCCGGATTTTCCCACCGGCGGCCTTGTTTTTCGTTACAAGGGGAAAAACAACGAGACCGACGCCATCGCCAACGCATATGCGACCGGCCGCGGCCGGGTGACGGTGCGGGCGAAGGTACACGTGGAGCACATGGGCCGCAATAAGTCTCGCATCGTGATCTCCGAGCTGCCTTACCAGGCGAACAAGACCAACTTGCTCGGCCGGATTGCCGACTTGCACCGGGACGGCAAGATTGAAGGGTTGACGGACTTGCGCGACGAGTCCGACCGCAACGGAATGCGCGTCATCCTGGAAACCACCCGTAATGTCGATCCCAAAGATGTGCTGGCGGATCTCTTCCGCCTGACGCCGTTGCAGAATACGTTCAGTATCTCTTTGCTGGCGCTGGTCAATGACGAACCGCGTGTGTTAACCCTCAAGCAGGCGCTGCGTGTTTATCTGGAGCACCGGTTGGAAGTGGTGCGCCGCCGCAGCGAGTATGATCTGGAAAAGGCGCGAAACCGCGCCCATGTCCTTGAGGGACTGCTGGTGGCGTTGGACAATCTCGATGCAGTGATTGCCACCATCCGCAAATCACGCACCGTGGAGACGGCGAAGAAAAATTTACGCAAGCAGTTCAAGTTGAGCGAGATGCAGGCCCAGGCGATCCTCGACATGCAATTACGCCGTCTGGCTGCCCTGGAAAGACGCAAGATTCAGGAGGAGCATAAGGAAAAGATTGCGCTGATCCGAAAATTGGAACGGCTGCTGGCCCGGCCGGCTTTGATGCGGCAAACGATTAAGGAAGAGCTTCTGGCTGTCCGGGAAAAATATGGGGACAGCCGGCGAACGCAAATCATCGAAGCCAGCCAGGGCGAGATGATTACGGAGTCTGATTTACTGCCGGATGAGCAGGTATGGGTGCTGCTGGGGGAGAAGGGAACGTTGGCGCGCACCACGACTCATGAGATGATCAAGATCCCGGTGAAACCGGCGGAGCAGCCAAAGGCGTTGCTGGAAGCGAATACACAGGATATTCTTTACCTGTTTGCGGCCGATGGGCGGGCGGTGAGCCTGCCTGTTTACCAGCTTCCTCAGGCGCGGGAAATGGGACAGGGTACCCATTGGGCTGACCTGACCGGGTTGAGCCGGCGCGACCATTTGGCGGCCGCGCTTATCCGTCCCCCGGATGCAACCGGCTTTTTGTTCCTGACCACATTGACGGGTGTGGTCAAACGTGTCCGGTTGGAAGACCTGCCTGGAATCACGGGCGAACCATTCCTGGTGATTAACGTAGCCAAGGATGATGCGCTGGGCTGGGCCAGATTAACGACGGGGAATGATGAGATAGTGTTGGCTACGGCCGCAGGGCAGGTGATCCGTTTTCGAGAAGAAGAAGTACGGTCGATGGGGCTGCCGGCCGGCGGCGTTATGGGGATCAAGCTGGCCGATGAGACGGATGGCGTGGTAACGATGGACCTGGCTGAACCGGACGCGTTCATCTGGAGCATCACCGACAACGGACTGGCCAAAGCAACGCCCATCAGCGACTATCCGGTTCAAGGGCGTTACGGACAAGGGGTCATCAATGTCAGGATTCCCAAAGAAGCTTCGGAGGTGGTGGCGGCCGTTGTCAGCGCCGGCAAGTCAAACCTGCTAGTAACGACGGGACTTGGCTCTACACGCAAGGTTCGGGTGGACAAGTCGGTCATTGGCCGGCGCTCTGTTAAGCCGCGCCCCGTGCTCAATATCGGCCTGCGCAACCGTGTGACCGGCGTGGTTAAATTGACCACCCGCCCTAATTGGAAAGAAGAGGAGAGTGCGACAGAGGCTCAACAGCTATCCCTGATCAAACAACCTGCTGCCCGAAAGCGAAGGAAGCGTAAACGGTAAGGCGGGTAACGGACGGCGATTTCTAGAACGGAGAAGATATGTTATGAACTTCAGAGACCAGTGGACTACCGACGAGAACGGCAACAAGTTTGTATTCACCGTGGAAATGCAACGGCGCTTGAGGGAACAGGGGCTGTCAGTTGAACCTGCGTCCTTGAAGGAGCTGGAAATAGCCCGGCCGGAAGCGAAGGTTCGCCATGCGGAACCGCTGCGCCGGAGTACGCCTGCAACTACCGAGTCAAAGCCGGTCATCAACTTTGATACCCCGGCGACGATTCAAATTGATCCCCAAACCGGTAAATATATCGGCCGGATGAAGTGGTACAACGCCAAAAAAGGATATGGGTTCATTGTTCGCGGAGGCGGCGAAGAGATTTTCTTTCACCGGACAGGCGCAGTGGGCGACCCACTCGAACTGAAAGAGGGGCAGTGGATCCTATACGATGTAGAAGATACCGTTAAAGGCCCGGAAGCCACGGACATTGAGCCGTTTGAAGGCGACATTGAGATGTTTGAGTAGCGGCGCAGTTGCAGGCATCGAGATTTTGGGATTCGCCGAAAGCGAATTTTCACACTAAACAATTGGAGAGTGGAGAATTAAAACCGGATTGTGACAAACTCAATCTTTAAAGCAGACAGAAAGTTATGAGGATGATCAGGTGCGGTATGTAGAGTATGTCCCGGAGATCTCCCAGCATCCTGGCTACGAATCAGCTGTAACGGCCGTGCGGGAGTTTATTGAAGAATAACCATCAGATACAACCTCCGTTTGAAATAAAAAAACGCCCGGTCAATGACGGGGCGTTTCGATTTTGGGATGAATTCTCAGGTTAATTTAGGTTTAGCCGCTGTCTACGCCAGCATGCACCAGACGAGGGTCTAATGCGTCGCGCAGCCCATCTCCGAGCAGATTAAAGGCCAGCACCGTCAGCGAAATGGCGATGCCCGGAGCGAAAACGAGGTGGGGTGCACTAAACAACTGGTTTCGTTCGCTCCCCAGCATCGTTCCCCACTCAGGAGTCGGCGGCTGCGCCCCCAGGCCGAGGAAGGACAATGCGGCCGTGTCCAGGATCGCAGTGGCTACGCCCAGCGTCGCCAGGACAATCAGCGGCGGCAGTGCGTTGGGTAAAATGCGGCCGAACAGGATTCGAAGATGGCTGGCTCCCAGCGCGCGGGACGCCTCCACATAATCCGCTTCTCGCACCGACAGCACGGTCGAGCGAACCACTCTGGCATAGGATGGCATACTGACGATGGAAATGGCCAGCATCGCGTTTGTCAGACCAGGGCCAAGCACAAAGACAATAGAGATTGCCAGAAGCAGGAACGGGTACGCCAGAAACACATCCATCACCCGCATAATAATATTATCGGCCCAGCCTCCGATGTAAGCGGCCACAGCTCCCAGCAGGGTGCCTGTGATTGAAGCAAACGTGACCACGATGAACCCGATTCTCAGCGAAACCCGCGCCCCAAACATAATGCGGCTGAACACGTCGCGCACATTCCCGTCTGTGCCGAGGATATGTTGCGGTTTATCAGCCGGACAGCCAAGGGCATGAATACAAGGTTTTTCGCGCTTTCGAACATCTTCCACGCCAATCAGCACGTCTGTAGGGCCATAGGGGGTGAGCACAGGAGCTAGGATGGCCACACTCACCATAAAAGCGAGGATGATCATACCTACAATGGCAGATCGTTGGCGGAACAAGCGGCGTAACGTTAAACGCCAGAGACTGTTTGACCGGTAATCGGCAATGTCGGCAATATTGTCGTCAGGGAATTCAGCTACGGCAGCCATAACTTACTCAAGTCTGATCCTGGGGTCAAGAAAAGCATAAGACAGGTCAACTAATAAATTGAACAATACGTAAATGAAGGCAATGACGACCACAAACCCCTGCAACACAGGGAAATCACGGGAGAAGGTTGCCTCGACCACGCTGCGGCCGACACCGGCCAGGCCGAAAATCGTCTCGGTCAATACTGCTCCGCCGAGGATAGCCCCCAATTGCAGCCCCACGATGGTGACGACCGGCAGGAGAGCATTGCGGAAGGCGTGCTTCATGACCACCATGCGAGCCGGCAGGCCCTTGGCCCGGGCTGTACGCACATAATCCAGACCAAGAACTTCCAACATGCTGGAGCGGGTCATTCGCGCGATGATGGACATGGGGATTGTGCTTAAGGCCACGGCCGGTAGTAACAGATGCTTGGCGGCGTCTCTCAGCACCTCCCAATCTTGGGTGATGATGGAATTGAACAGGTAGTGATTGGCGATAAACTCATAGACATGGAAACGGAATGAGTCTTGCTCTACAGTCCAGCTCCAGGCTTCATAAAAAGGGATAGAGGAAACGCCCGCAGTCAAGCGGCCGGAGGGAGGCAGCACAAAGGGAGTGTCTCGCAACAAGACGGCAAATACGTAAATGAAAACCAGTCCTAGAAAGAAGACGGGCATAGAAACGCCGAAATTGGCGCCGATCATCGTGATGACGTCAATGGCTGAATTCCGGCGCACGGCCGATAATACGCCGGCTGGCAGTCCAATAAGCACAGCAATAATCATCGCTGAAATGCCCAATTCAATGGTTAGAGGTAGGCGCTCGATGAGCATTATGGAAACAGGCCTGCTGAACCGGATTGAGTTGCCCATGTCGCCGCGGAGTATCTTGCGCATGAAGATGCCGAACTGCACCGGAATGGGTTGATCCAGGCCAAAATCCCGGTTGAACTTTTCGCACACTTCAACCGTGGCCTTCTCTCCCAAAATCGCCTTGCAAGGATCGCCGGGAATGGAGCGCGCCATGAAAAAAGTCACGACGAGCACGGCAAACATGACGGGAATTGCTAAAATCGCGCGGCGAATTGTGTACTGAATCATGACTTTATACCATGCTCAATTGCTGGAAATGAGTCTGGTCCCCGTTGGTGCTGCACAGAGTCTCATTTTGGTTATTGTGGTACCCGATACAAAAATGCGGGGTGGCCATTGGATGATGAAGCTGAAGGGTACCACCCCGCATTTTGAAGTGTCTGTCAGGAACATGGCTTTTCACGGCCATGTTCCTGATGACTACATTTTTTTTACTGATCGGCGTTGATCAAGCCGTCCCACAGGTAAGAGAAGTAATCGAAACCACCGGTGTTCCCCACATGATTGGGGTTGGCGGCGTCAATACCTACTGCCCAGGAGGCGACCACGTCATTGGCGTCCAACATGGAGCCATCATGGAACTTGACGTTCTCGCGCAAGGTGCAGGTCCAGACAGTGGCGTCTTCGTTGCCTTCGCAGGAGGTTGCCAGCTCAGGCACCACGTCGCCGGAATCGTCGGCGTACTCAAGCAGTGTTTCCACAGCTTGCTGGCACGGCCGCAATGATTCACCGTCGGTCTCGTCGGCGCAGTACAGGCTGATCGGCTCATTGTTTTGCATGAAGACCAGCGTATCTTTGCCCGGATCCATCTTGTAGAACTGGGCAGCGCCAAACGGCGGCACATAAGCGCCTTCCAAGCTGGCCAGGGCCGCATGGGCGGAAGCGCCGTGAGCGATGGGAACCATCGGTACCAGGTCCCTAATAGCGTTGTTGGCCTGTGCGTAAAGATCGGCCGCGTCTGCCGGATTGGCGATCTGGGAAGCCTCTTCCAAGACCTCGTAGATTTCCGGATGCGGATCGCCGAACTGCGGGTTCTGCGCGCCGAAGTGGAAATCAAGGAAGTTGGTGACATGCGGGTAATCCGCGCCCCAACCCAGAAGGTAGAAGCCATCCAGGCGGCCGTCTGTGGATTCAGCGATAAACTCGCCGGATTCCATCACAATGACCTCGGCGTCAATGCCCAGGTTGTCGCGCAACTGGGTCTGGAACTCCACGGCGACCAGGCCCGGCTCCGGCAGGTAGCTGCGGAACACATCCCGGTAGTAAATCGCAGTGTGGAGACGGATGCCGTCTGCGTCACGCGGGAGAACCTCATCGAGCAGAGCATTCGCTGCGTCAACGTCGAAGTCATACCATGGATCGCCCTGGCAGCCGTTGGGGATGGAACAGGGGGTGAAGTGGGACGCCGCTTCGGATCCCGGCGGATAGAAGTTGTCCACAATTCGCTGGCGGTCAATGCCCATGGCAACGGCGCGCCGTACGTCTATATTGTCAAACGGCTCGAAGGTATTGGTCATCGCCAGATAAAGAATGTTGGGTGATGCATTCGGAAGTAGAACGAGGTTGGGATCATTGCGCACGATGTCAAAATCGTCCGGACTGACATTGGTGATGTAATCAACCGTGCCGGCCTGCAACTCAACCAGACGGGCCGCCCCTTCCTGATTCCAACGGAGAACGGCCGTTTCTGCCGACGCCGGATCTCCCCAGTAATCCTCGAAACGCTTGTAGGTGATCTGCTCGCCGCGTACCCACTCCTCGACCATGTACGGGCCGGTGCCGATGGGATGCTCAAGCAGTTCGCCTGTGCCGCCGGTCTCTTCCAGCCACTCTTTGGGCTGAATGCCGAAGGGGATGAATGCGGCCTTGGCCAGGAATGCCGGGTCCGGCTTGCAGAGGTTGAACTGAACGGTCAGTTCGTCAACTGCTTCAATGGACTTGATTTTCCCGCCGTAGTCGCAACTCTCGGCCGCGACTGACATCGGCTCGAATGCGGGCATCTCCTCGGTCACTGGCGCTTCCGTGGGTGCAGGTTCCGCCGGCGCTTCCGTGGGAGCAGGCTCAGCCGGCGCTTCCGTGGGAGCAGGCTCAGCCGGCGCCTCCGTGGGGGCTGCCGGTTGGCTCGGTGCTTCTGTCGGCTGTTCCTGACCCCCGCCGCCGGTGCAGGCAACCAGCACTAGGCCCAGGGCGAGAAACAGCACAAAGAATAAGGATAACTTTCTTGCTTTCTTCATGTTCTCCTCCTACAGGTGAAGTAGAAAACAGTTTGAGGTGTGCGACGCTTTCTGCGATGACTTCCGAACAAGGACTATGTTAGCATGGGTCACGTATTGTGACAATGATGTGAGAGGGGGTAATTTGCAATCCGGTTTTACAGGAACCTAACAGTTACAAATCCCTGATTGCAGGCACAGAAGTGTGCCTGTATAGTAGTGGTTCAATGTGGCTCAGTAAGTTGGGTCATCAAAACGGCATCTTAGTTTAGTATCAGCAAAAGGCAGATTAGGGTGGATAACAACAAAAACATTCTTGAGGTCAGAGGTCTTAAGACGCAGTTTTTCACCGAGGCGGGCATTGTGCGCGCTGTAGATGGCGTTGATCTCAACGTGAAGCGGGGGGAAGTCCTGGGTCTTGTCGGGGAGTCCGGCTGCGGCAAGAGCGTCACTTCGCTGTCCATTATGCGACTCGTGAGCCAGCCGGGCCGGATTGTGGAAGGGGAGATTGTATTTGATGGCCAGGATTTGGTGACCTTGTCCGAATCTAAGATGCTGGAAATTCGGGGTAACCGTATTTCTATGATTTTCCAGCAGCCCCAAAGCTGCCTCAATCCCGTCTTCCGTGTTGGTGATCAGCTGGCGGAAGTGTTGTATATTCACCAGAATGTCAGCAAGGAGGAAGGGGAACGGAGAGCGATCGAATTATTGAGCATGGTGGGCATCCCGGATCCGGAAAGGCGGATGAAGACATACCCGCATGAATTATCGGGAGGGATGGCGCAGCGGGTCATGATTTCCATGGCCCTCGCTTGCGTCCCGGAGCTGTTAATCGCGGATGAACCGACCACCGCGCTGGATGTGACCATTCAGGCGCAGATTCTCGATCTGATGAGCAATCTTCGTACCAAGGTGGATACCTCAATCATCTTGATCACGCATGATTTAGGGGTTGTGGCCGAAATGTGCGATCGTGTGTTTGTGATGTATGCGGGCCGGGTGGTGGAGGAAGCGCCGGTGGTAGAGCTGTTTACGTCGCCGAAGCACCCGTATACAGAGGCGCTCATTGGCTCAACACCGGTGCTGGGTCAGGCAGCCAAGGAATTGGTAACGATTCCGGGTACCGTTCCCAACTTAATTGATTTGCCGGTGGGCTGCAAGTTTGCTCCCCGGTGCCGGGCGCGAATTGAGCATAATCTGGAGCAGTGTACGGTGGAGGAGCCGGAACTAAAGAAAGTGGAATCCAACCGATGGGTAAGGTGCTGGCTGTATGAGTGAGAGAGGAGAATCTGGGCAAATGACGGCCGAAGCGAAGCCAAAGAGTGGCGCTGACGAGCAGGGCCGGCGGCGCGTTCTTGTTGAAGTGACGAACCTGGTCAAGCATTTCCCGGTGCGAGCCGGATTGCTGCGCCGGGTTGGAGGCTGGGTGAAAGCGGTTGACGATGTCAGCTTTCACATTTATGAGGGAGAAACATTGGGCCTGGTGGGGGAATCCGGCTGCGGTAAAACAACGGTCGGCCGTACCATCCTCCGCCTGATCCCGCCGACCTCAGGCAGCGTCATATTTGACGGCCGTAACATTTTGGACCTGAACGCTTCTGAACTGAAAGCGCTCCGGCGCGACATGCAAATCATCTTTCAGGACCCCTATTCCTCGCTCGATCCCCGCATGCCGGTAGGCGAGAGCATCGCCGAGGGGCTGCGCATCCATACCAACAAAAGCGGCCAGGAACGATACGACATCGTGGTAGAAATGCTGTCCCGCGTCGGTCTGCGGGCAGACCATGCCCGACGTTACCCGCACGAATTCTCCGGCGGCCAGCGGCAGCGCATCGGCATCGCCAGAGCATTGGCGCTGCGGCCGAAATTCATCGTCTGTGATGAGCCTGTGTCCGCGCTTGACGTGTCCATTCAAGCTCAGGTTTTGAACATCCTGCGCGAATTGCAGCGGGATTTCGGGCTGACCTACTTGTTCATCGCCCACAACCTGAGCGTCGTTGAGCACTTCAGCGACCGCGTCGGCGTGATGTACCTGGGCAAGCTGGTGGAAATGGCCAGCCGTGATGACCTTTACCGGGAATCGCTGCACCCGTATACACAGTCGCTCATGTCCGCCATTCCGGTTCCCGATCCCACGCTTAAACGGCAGCGAATCATCCTGGAAGGAGATGTGCCCAGCCCGCTCAATCCCCCATCCGGCTGCCGCTTCCATACTCGCTGTCCCCTGGCTTTTGAGAGATGTTCTGAAGAAGAACCGCCGTTGAAGGATTACGGTGATGAGCATTATGCTGCCTGTTGGTTGCTGGAAACGGGCGAGAAGGATGCCAGTAAGATCGTGAAAGAGCCTGTCTCTGCTTAATCACGGCCGTCACCATCGGCTCCAGAACCTATGAAAAACCGTGAAGTGGCCCAGCTCCTGGCTGATGTGGCCGATATGCTTGCGATCCGGGGAGATCAGATTCATCGCGTGCTCGCCTACCGGCGGGCGGCCGAGAGCATTCAGACATTAGGCCGGGACCTCAGCCAGGTCATGGCCGCCGGTGAATTGACGGCGATCCCTGGTATCGGTAAAACGCTGGCGGCCAAGATCGAGGAGATGTTGACGACGGGCCGGCTGGGATTTTATGACCGCCTGGCCCAGGAAATCCCGCCAACGCTTATTGAATTGTTAAAGGTTGAAGGTCTCGGCCCCAAGCGGGTGAAGCAAATCTATGAGACGTTGGGCGTCACCACTCTGGCTGAATTGACGGCCGCTGCCCGCGAAGGGCGTTTGCGCCAGCTTCCCCGCATGGGGGCTAAAACGGAGGCTCGCATCCTGGTCGCTATTGAAGCTCTGGCCCGGCATGGGGATGATCGCACCCCGTTGGGTGTGGCCTGGCCTGAGGCGCAGGCGATCCTGGCTGAACTGGCGGCCGTACCTGGGGTGACCAAAGCGGCCGTGGCCGGCTCTCTCCGCCGGATGAAGGAGAGCGTGGGTGATATAGACCTGCTGGTGTCCGCTGACGATCCCGAACCGGTGATGGAGCGCTTTGTCACGCTGGAAAATGTCGAATCTGTGAGCCGCCGCGGCCCGACCCGCGCCCGGGTGACGCTGTTTAACGGCCTGGGCGTGGACCTGCGGGTTTTGCCCGCAGCCCGTTGGGGCACCCTCCTCTCCTACTTTACGGGAAGCAAAAACCACAATGTCCGCCTGCGCGGGTTGGCCCTACAGCAAGGGTTAAGCTTGAACGAACTCGCCTTCGTCCCCCAAGATGGCGGCCCTGAGCAGCTTTGCGCCACGGAAGAGTCAGTGTATGCCACTTTGGGCCTCCCTTATATCCCGCCGACTTTACGCGAAGACCTGGGCGAAATTGAGGCGGCTCAGGCGGGCGCACTGCCTGATCTGGTGCAGGTGGCTGACATTGCTGGCGATCTGCACATGCACACGACCTGGTCGGACGGCCGTCTGAGTGTGATGGACATGGCGAAGGCGGCCCAGAAGGCTGGCCGTCATTACGTGGCCATTACCGACCATTCAGCCAGCCTGGGTATTGCCAACGGCCTGTCCCTGGAACGTTTGCGCCGCCAGGCGGAAGCGGTGCGGGCGGCCGATGAAGCCATGGGGCCTGATTTTCGGGTCTTGCATGGGACCGAGATGGAGATCAAGGCTGACGGCTCACTTGACTATCCGGACGAGGTACTGGCGGAACTGGACTTTGTCATTGCCACTCTTCATACTGGCTTGAGCCAAAGCCGTGAGCAGGTCACCCGTCGGGTTTTGAATGCGTTGAACAACCCGCAGGTAGATATGATCGCCCATCCTACCGGCCGGCTGATGCCGGATCGGCCGGGCGCAGACCTGGATATGGATGCTGTCCTGGAAGCGGCCGCGGCCACCGGCACGATATTGGAAATCAACGCCAATCCCAGACGGCTCGACCTGCGAGACAGCCATGTTCGCCGGGCCGTGGAACTGGGTGTGTATCTGGCGATAAACACGGACGCCCATCGTCCGGATCATTTTCGGTATCTCCATTTTGGCGCGGCGACGGCGCAGCGAGGGTGGGCGACGGCTGAACATGTCGTCAATACCTGGACCGTGGAACGGTTGCTGGCTCATCTGAGCCGGGGAGGGTAGCATGACGAGAACGGGCAGAACATACACATTGGAGCAAACATTTGCCGGGCTGGACAAGAGCGCGTTAGACACGCTGCGGCACCTGGCTGAAGAACGGGCTTATCCGACCGGGGTTACACTTTGCCATCAGGGGGAGATGGAGCACACATTTTACATTGTCGTAGACGGCCGTGTTGCGGTAGTGCGCGACATGGAAGACGGAACCGAGCAACTGCTAGCTTCCCGCGGCCCAAACGAGTTTTTCGGGGAAATGGCCTTGATTGACAACACCACTCGTTTTGCCAACTGCGTGACCGTCATGCCCACCAGAGTGCTAGAGGTCACGGAAGATACCTTTGGCAAAGTCGTGGAGAAAAGCCCGGCCGTAGCCTACGCCGTGATGCGCCGGATATTGGCTTCCGCCCGCGACAATGACCGCCGGGCTATTGAAGAGCTTAAAGCGAAGCACGAAGCGCTGGAGCAGGCGTATGTGGCGCTTAAGGCGGCCCAGGCAGAGCTGGTCGTGAAAGAGCGGTTGGAGCGAGAGCTGGAACTGGCGGCCGATGTTCAGCGAAGCTTGCTGCCCGGCGACCTGCCCCAGTATCCCGATTATGCGTTTGCCGCCCATCTGGTTCCGGCGCGCCAGGTTGGCGGGGATTTTTATGATGTCATCGCGCTGGATGATGAACATGTGGGCGTGCTGATCGCGGATGTGGCTGATAAGGGATTTCATGCGGCTCTGCTCATGGCGGTGACGCGCACCCTGTTCCTGGAAAGCTCCCGCCATTCCCTGTCCCCGGCGACGGTTGCGCTCGCTGTCCATTGGGGATTGTTGGCAGTGGCCCCGGAAGCGGACATGTTTGTCACCGCGTTTTACGGCGTGTTGCACCGCCCCAGCGGGCAGCTTCGCTATGTGCGCGCAGGGCACGATCGGCCGCTGCTGGTGCGGCCGGGCCGCGAAGCGGAGGAACTAACCGGTCGGGGCCGGTTCCTGGGCATGATTGAGACATTGAGCCTGGAAGAGCAGGTCATCCAACTGCATCCCAATGACCGGCTCATTTTGTACAGTGATGGGGTATCGGATGCGGTTCGCAGCGATGGCCGCCGATTTGGACTGGGCCGCTTGGCGACGACCGTTGTCGCCGCCGGTGCGCTCCCCGCTGCTGATCTGGTGGCGCACATCGTCGCAGCCGTATCCGATTGGTGTCAGGGAGCGCCCCCGTTTGATGATCTGACCTTGTTGGTGGTGGAAGCGAAGTCGCCTCTGCCGGTGCTGGAGGGGTGATGGCGCGTTACCGTAAACCACTAGACCCGCGTCATGGGAAATCGGAATTGCTGGCCGGCGGCCGTGAACCCCGCGAACCTGTGCCCTGGCGCTGGCTGGGGATGGGAGCGATTGTCACCGTCGTCGGTATTTTGCTGGCGATCACCCTCGCCAACCGCCTGCTCGCGCGAACGCCGCTGCCGGTTACGCCGCTGGCCCCGACAGTGATCGTCCTGACCGCGCCGCCGGGCGCAACCCCCACTGCGACGCCTATGCAGCCCACGCCTTCTCCCATTCCGACGGTGACGCTGGCCCCGACGCCCAATGCGGCCGTTCCGCCAGAGGAAGTGACGCCCGGCTTTTATGCGCGGGTGACGAACACCGGCGGGTTGGGGGTGACGATCCGCGGCGGGCCAAGCACGAATAATGTGCCTATCACCGTGGCGGCCGAAGATACGGTATTGTTCATCCTGGACGGCCCGGAAGAAGGGAATGATCTATTGTGGTGGCAGGTGCGCCTGGAGGACGGCACAGAAGGATGGGCTGCGGCCGATTACCTGGTTCCGGCTCCGGCTCCTTGATGGCGTCAACGGAGTGTACGGTAACGATGCACCGTGCTATCCCTTGGGTGCATGAGTGACTTTTCAGTCACCGATGCCGACCATCTGTCATTCCGAGCGCAGCGAGGAATCCCAACGGTGCGGTCTTACCATTGGCTCTGACAAGCATTGGGGGCATGGATTCCTCAGGCTTCGCCTTCGGAATGACAAGTCCCAGGCTACAAGTTAGTGACAACTTGTTCGTAGACCCCTACCCCGTCCGTGCCTTGCCCTCATTCTTTAATCGGGTAACATTCCTCTCATTCAGAGAAAATCAACTCCCCTAGCAGGTTGACGAAGCCTGCGGGAGATCACGGACATGGAGCTTACTTGATGAGAGAAACCAGCCAGACGGCCGTCTCTAATTTCATCCGCAGCATCATTGATGAAGACCTGCGACAGGGCAAGAATGACGGCCGTGTCCACACTCGCTTTCCCCCTGAACCCAACGGCTACCTCCACGTCGGCCACGCCAAATCCATCCTGCTCAACTACGGCCTGGCCCGCGACTACGGCGGCAAGTTCAATTTGCGCTTCGACGACACCAACCCCACCAAAGAAGAGCAGGAGTACATTGACGCCATCATCGAAGATGTGAAATGGCTAGGCGCGGATTGGGAAGACCGCCTGTTTTACGCCTCCGACTACTTCCAGCAATTGTATGATTGGGCTGTCCAGCTCATCAAGCAAGGGAAGGCGTATGTGGACGACCTGAGCGCGGAGGAAATCCGCCAGTACCGGGGCACGCTTACCGAGCCGGGGAAAAATAGCCCCTACCGGGATCGCTCTGCCGAGGAAAATCTGGACTTGTTTGAGCGGATGAAAAACGGAGAATTTCCTGACGGCTCCCGCGTCCTCCGCGCCAAAATTGACATGGCCTCTCCCAATATCAACCTGCGCGATCCGGTTATGTACCGCATCCTGCACACTGAGCATCCTCGCACCGGGGACGCCTGGTGCGTTTACCCCATGTACGATTGGGCGCACGGCCAGTCCGACTCCATCGAGGGCATCACGCACTCCATTTGCACACTGGAATTCGAAGATCATCGGCCGTTGTACGAATGGTTCATCGAGCAGTTGGGTATCTATGCTCCTCAGCAGATTGAGTTTGCCCGCGGTAATCTTTCCTACACCGTGTTGAGCAAACGCAAGCTGAACCGGCTGGTTAAGGAAGGGTATGTTGACGGTTGGAACGATCCCCGCATGCCCACTATTCGCGGGTTACGTCGGCGGGGGTATACGGCCGCTGCCATCCGCACATTTTGGGAGGCCGTGGGCGTCTCCAAAGTGAACAGCGTCGTCGATTGGGCGATGCTGGAGCATTTTATTCGGGATGACCTGAACCAGAGCACGCCGCGAGCGATGGCGGTATTGAATCCGCTGAAAGTGGTCATTGAAAACTACCCTGAGGACGCCGAGGAGGAGTTTGAGCTGCCCAATCATCCCCAACGGCCGGAGATGGGCAGCCGGGTGGCGCCATTCTCTCGCGAGATTTATATTGAGCAGACGGACTTCATGGAAGATCCGCCGCGCAAGTTCTTCCGGCTGGGGCCGGGACGGGAAGTGCGGTTGTTGGGAGCCTACTACGTCACCTGCACCGACGTGGTGAAGGACGAAGCCGATAATGTCACTGAACTGCGTTGTACCTATGATCCGGAATCGCGGGGAGGACACTCGCCTGACGGCCGTAAAGTCAAAGGCACGATTCATTGGGTCTCCGCCCGGCATGCTCTGAACGCGGAAGTGCGCCTGTACGAGAACCTTTTCCTTAAGGAAAATCCGGACGACGCTGAAGAGGGGCAGGATTTCACCAGCAATATCAACCCGAATTCTCTACAAATAATCCGGGATGCCAAAGTGGAGCCAAATCTGGCTCAGGCCAAACCCGGCGACCGCTTCCAGTTCATGCGGCAGGGTTATTTTTGCGTGGATGTGGTGGACGCGCGGCCCGGCGCGCCGGTGTTCAACCGCACCGTAACGCTACGCGATACCTGGGCCAAAATGCAGAAAAAGCGGTAGCCGGCTGCCTGATCACCCTTCCAGCACGTCGCTGCTGATAGCGTTCTCCAGAACGTCGGCGTTCTTGAGCAGCGGTGCGTGCTTGCCCCAAACCACGCCCAATGCCCGCACCGTCTGGCCGCGGAAGTGCGTGCCGCACCGTTGGCACACATCATAATCTCGGCCCGGCCGTATGCGTGACGCTTTGATGAGACGCCCCTGGCCCCGGTAGGGGCATTGGTGTTGGCCTGACTCATTGATCAGATCGCACAGCCCGTTGGCCAGCGGGTTAAAGACGGCCGGTTCCGCTTTGGGGACATCCTTTGCCTGGGCCACCACCCAGGGAATGTCCCACTTACCCGCGATGCGCGCAGTTAGCGGTTCGGCCGTTGCCACCTTCGCCCAAAATTCCTGCCAGTGGGTGTCACTGCCCACGAACTTGCGCCTGAAATCATCCCCGCCCAGCACTAGATCAAACCGCTCCACGTCCGGGATTTCCTCCCGTTTGCGCCAGGGCACTGCGCCGACGCCTCCCTGTAGTTTCTGGCGCACCCGCTGTGCCTCCGCTTGCCACTCATCGCGCCGATCCGGCGGGGCGTGTGCCAGCAATTGCTCCGCTGTGAAATTGAGGTGGACCCAATAGAACCAGAATCGCAGCACGAGGTGGTGGTCGTCGGGGAAGCGCATGAGTTCGGCTGAGAAGAGACGGACATCGTGTAATGGCAGCCCGATATCACCGCTGAGAAGGGCCAGACAGTTGTCCCCGTGATAGAGCGTGATCCGGCTCTGGTCTTTGCCGTCAGCTTGTCGGGTGTAAACCAGGCGAAGCTGGGCGAGGAACGCGGCCGTGCCCGCATCAACTGTGTCGTAGTGGACGCGGCGGCCCGGCCACCAGCGGGAGACATAGCGAGGCGATTGTGCCGGCTGGCCGGCGGCCGCCTGCAGGCGAATCACGCTGGCGCCGAGGGAATCATCCCATGCCCAGACGGCCCGTATCGGGTTTTTAGCCTGCTCCGGAACGGTCAGGTTGACCTTCAATTGGCCGAAACGCCGGGTACGGCCGTTTCCGTCTCGTAAAACCCGGCCATGGTTATCCTGGCTGGTGGCGATGATGGTCAGCATTTTATTGGCCAGCGCATGACCCATCGGATCGCGGGGACGGTGAATGAGATGGAGGTACACGAAGTGATCGTCGTCATCATCCAGGTTGGCGGGTGACTTACTGAAGCCCAGCGGGTCGCTGGTTTTAACGCAGAAGCCGCTCTCATCGCCTGCGCCCCAAACTACCCACAGGTCGGGATCATCGTCGGCTGTGCCGTAAGCGCGCCACTGATTGGGGTCGTCTGAAGCCGCGTTCGGCCGGGCGTAGTTGAGAGGATGGATCCAGATGGGGCCGAGGGACGGCCGCGTTACCGGGTTGCGCCGCACGCGGAGTTTCAGCACCTTGACACCAAAAGGTTGATAGTCTACGCTAGTGTCGTTGACGACCGTTTGCTTGTCTACGACTTCGATAATCACATCATCCTGAACCATGCTGCGCCTCCGTCGGGAGCTTACCCTTCTGTTGCCAAGCCGTCGTATGCATTATAAAGACCAGGCGCGCTTTCCACAATTGGAGCTATCATGAGTGATGTACTACTTCCCCTTGGATCTGGAATTCTGCCTGACCTGCCTGCCGCTGAGGACAAACTGGGCTTTACTCCCTACGCCAATACCCTGCGCGACATCATCCTCGATGACAACACACGCACGCCGCTGACCATCGGCATCTTCGGCAGTTGGGGGAGCGGTAAAACGAGCCTGATGAAGCTGATCGAGCAGGGTTTAAAAGAAAAGGCGGCTGAGGAGGAAAGCGGGAAGAAGACGCATACCGTCTGGTTCAATGCATGGCTCTACAGCAAGGAGCAGGCGCTGTGGCGGGCATTGGTGATGCAAGTGCTGGCGGCCATTCGCAAGGTTCGCGGCGGAGATGCGGCCGTGCGTGAGGAATTAAACAGCCTGGCAGAGAAATTCTACCGCGCCGCCGGCCCTCCAGAATTAGGTTCATTGACCATCAAAGCGGCCGACCTGCTCAATGAACCAGGCAATGCCAGCATTACCCTGGCTTTGCAGCAGGGCATTGACCTCTTGGCCAGCATCAGTGACGGTTTACAGGAAGATGGAGCCGATGCCCAAGTCACGGTGGCCAAGGCGCTTCGAGACCAGGTGCGGCGCACGACGGCAGCCATGAAGCTGGATCGCATTGAATCGCTAGAACAGTTTCGGGAGCAATTTCAGAATTTGATTGAAGCGCATGTGGCCCAGTTCGGCACCCTGGTTGTTTTCGTAGACGACCTGGATCGTTGTTTGCCGGAGAAAGCGGTTGAGGTGCTGGAAGCGATCAAGCTGTTTATGGATGTAGAAGGCTGCATTTTTGTCCTGGGCATTGACCAGGACGTGATCCAGCGGGGTATTCGCCTCCGTTACGGGGAACTGGGTGGGGCGGCGGTTTATGATGGGGCGCCGCTGCTACTCGATGCGGAGTTGCTGGAGCAGGGACCGTCCAGATACCGCGCCTTTATGCAAGAGTTGACGAGGGGAGAAGAGGACGTGATAGACGGCGGCCGTTACCTGGAGAAAATCATCCAGATACCATTTACGCTGCCCCCCATCAGCCAGGAGGCCCTCGGTTACTACATCGGACAGTTAGGCGCTGACCTGCCGCATCCTGACTGCGCGTGGGTCTTTGCCCGCGGTTTGGAACCGAACCCGCGCCAGGTCAAGCGGGCCATCAACATCTTCACCCTCTTGTGGACGTTGTCAAGGAAGACAGAAATGGGGACGGCCATCACGCCTATACGCCTGGCCAAGGTGGTCGTGATCCAACAGCGGTATCCGGAACTGTACGACCTGCTGCGTGAAGACCCTTCCCGGCTGATTCGGTGGGAAGCGTATTTTCGTAGCCAGCGCGGCGAGAAAGGTCCCTGGTTGGATGGGTTGAAGGAAGTGGATAATGAATTGGAACTGGAGCCGAAAGCGGCTAATTATGACCAGCGGCCGTCCCTGGAACGGTTGTTGCTGATGCACGATCTCCCGGAGGAGCCTGACGCTGGCATAGACGGCAGCTTTGTGCTGTTAACGGATCAAGAGGTGGTCAACTACGTCTACCTGACCCGGACAGTCAAGGAATCGGTCCCCCCACCGGCGACCGGCCCGGTGGAGCCGGCGAAGGATCATGAAACCCCAGAACTTCCGGAAGGAGTCATCACGCTGGCGTCACGACTGGATGAGAATCTGGTTGGCTATCTCAAGGGGCGTATGACGCGTGTGTTGGAAGGACTGCCTGTTGGCTCACTGACAGGTGAGGACAGTCTACGGCGCATCGAGACGCTGGTGCGGTTTGGAGCAGAGCTGCTTGAGAAGACAGAGTTCCAACAGCGGCAGCTCCTGGAAGAAGCGTTGAACGCACCTAAGCAGATTCATCTGACCAATTCATTGGAGGCGCAGCTTCCCTGGGAGATCGCGTACGACCTGCGGGTTACCTTTGATATGGCGGATGTCCCATCGGCCGTACAAGCTGCCGTGGATGGGTTTTGGGGTTTTAAGCACGTCATCGAACGGCCGTTTTTACTGTTTACATCCCATGTGAAAAGCGAGGTGGGCAAACCGGTGGCGATGCTTCTGATGGAGCGAAAGCCGACGGTTGCTCTCAGTTTAAGCCCATACCCTGACCTGGAGTCGGATCGGGTGCGAGATTTGTTTACGATGATGGGCGACTCCATCAATGTCGTCGTCATTGATGACCCGGATCAATTGTTGAAGGAACTGGTTTCCCAGCCGATAGATGCGGTGGTCATCCACCAACGGGCCGGTTTGGCCAGCGGTGAAATCTGGATTGAAATGGGTAAGGGACGTCGGTTCACGCGCCGGTCGCTGTTCTCCATAGGCGGCCGCAGTGTGGCTCCCACCATGATGTACTTCAATGTGACCAGCGGTGTGACCCAGTATGAAGAGTGGACGAGTTGGCTGAAAAGCTTCAACGACATGGGAATAGGAGGGGTGATCGCGCCGGCCGTGGCCGCCAACCCGGAATGGTCACCTGCCCTGCTGAAAGCGTTCATGGAGCGGTTTCTGGCCGGCCAGGAAGTGGGTCTGGCGCTGCGTGATGCTCGCCGGGCGTTGTTACAAGATCAGGTCAACCCGCTTGGTTTGCTCTTCACCCATGTCGGCCGTGCCGATCTGCGGCTGCTTTTACCCGATGAAGAACCAGCCCCTTGAGTATTCCCATACAAGGCTCTGCTGTGCTTTGATATTGCCTGACCCCAATAACCAATAACCGGTCACCCAATACCCTGACGCCAATAACCAAACCATCAGCCGTTGCCCAAACAACCTGTCGCATAATATTGGCGGCAGGGAGTGAACACGGTAAAGTTACCGTCTTGTTGTTCTGCTGAAACCACATATGGAGAATGGTATGAGCCAGGAGCGTGGAAATTTGCCCCATTGGGACTTGAGTGTGGTTTACCCCGGCCTTGAATCGGCCGAATTTAAAACCGGTTTCCAGGAAGCGATCCGGGCGATTGATGATCTGGTGGCGCTGTTTGATGAACGCCAGATCAACCGGATGGAACCTGGCCCGTTAACCAAGGAAATCGTTACCGTATTTGAAGAGGTGATCGGCCGTTTTAATGAGGTCATGGATACCATTTCGACATTAGAAGCTTATTTGCACGGGTTCATCGCCACCGATTCGCGGGACAGCCGGGCGCAGGCCCTGTTTAGTGAGTTGCAGCAGCGTCTGGCAAAGCTGTCACTTTTGGCTACCCGGTTGACGGCGTGGTTGGGATCGATGGATGCGGAAGCGCTCATTCGCCGCTCTCCGGTGGCCCAGGCACATGCGTATGCCGCGCGCCGGGCGAAAAAGGAAGCGCAGCACCAAATGTCCCCTGCCGAAGAATCGCTCGCGGCCGAGTTAAACTTGACCGGCAGCAGCAGTTGGGCGCACATGTTCAGTAACTTTGTCTCCCAACTGACTGTGGAATTGGAACTAGATGGGGAGTTGAAACAGCTTCCCCTGGCAGCGGCGCAGAACCTCAACTTCAATCCGGACCGGGATGTGCGGCGGGCCGCGTATGAAGGGATTCAGGAGACATTGAAAGGAGCGGCCGTTCCCATGGCTGCTGCACTGAACAGTATCAAGGGCGAAACGCTGACCTTGACGCGTCGGCGCGGTTGGGCGTCTCCGCTCGACATGGTGTTGTTTGAAAGTGCGATTGATCAGCCAATATTGGATGCCATGATGACCGCCACACGCGAGGCGTTCCCCGACTTTCAACGGTATCTGAAGGCGCGGGCGCGCGCCCTGGGGCTGCCCATTCTGGCCTGGTATGACCGGCTGGTTCCTCTGGGGGAAGGAGGTAAGGCGTGGTCATTTGATGAGGCAAGGCAGTTCATCGTTGAGCAATTCGCCACCTATTCGGACAAACTGCGTGATCTGGCGCTGTGCGCCTTTGATGAGCGGTGGATTGACGCAGAGCCGCGAGGCGGGAAACGGGGCGGGGCATTTTGCATGTGGCTGCGTCAGGGAGAATCGCGTATTTTGTCGAATTATGAACCGAGTTTTACGGCCGTGGGAACGTTGGCGCACGAATTGGGCCATGCATACCACAATTTGAATCTGGCGGAGCGCACTCCCATCCAACGTTCGCTGCCGATGACGTTGGCGGAGACGGCCAGCACCTTTTGTCAAAAAATCGTGGAAAACGCGGCTTTGAAGTCAGCCGACCCGCAGGATCAACTTGTCATCCTGGATGGCCTGCTGGAGTATGCTGCCCGCGTGGTGCTGGGGGCCAGCAGTGATTTCATCTTTGAAGAAAGCCTTTTCCAGCGGCGGCAACAGCGCAATCTTTCGCCAGATGAGTTTTGTGAACTGGCATTGGATGCGCAGCGGGCCACGCTCGGAGACGCTATTGATCCGGATGTTTTGTTCCCTTACCGGTGGGTGTACGTGCCTCATTATTACATGGCCAGCTACTATAACTTCCCGTACACGTTTGGCCTGTTGTTTGGCCTGGGCCTATACGCGCGCTACCAGGCGGATGCGGACTCCTTTAAGGCGGGTTACGATACGTTGTTGTCAGCGACGGGGATGGGGGAAGCGGCCGAGCTGGCGGCCGCCTTCGGCATTGACCTCCGCGATGGGGCGTTCTGGCGAGCCAGCCTGGATGTGCTGCGGGCGGATATTAATCGTTTCGAACAGTTGGTGGGGGCCTGATTCTTGGGGAATAACCATGAGTTGGCGCGGCTGCACCAGGAAATGCGCGCCTGCCGCCGCTGTCTGGAGGCAGGTTTTGACATTGTGCCTGGGGCAGTGTTCAGAGGCGGCCCGGCGGCCGATGTGCTCTTGATTGGGCAGGCGCCCGGCGTGACGGAGGTGGAAGCGAAACGGCCGTTCAACGCGGGCAGCGGCCGCCGTCTCTTTCAATGGCTGGGTCAGGCGGGCTGGGAGGAGGATGAATTTCGCGTCCGGCATTACATGACGGCCGTTGCCAAATGCTATCCCGGTCGTTCCCCCACCGGGAAAGGGGACCGCGTGCCCAGCAAGCGGGAACAACAACTTTGCCGGCCGTTCCTGGATCGGGAGCTGGCGCTGGTCCGCCCCCGCCTGATCATCCTTATCGGCCGCCTGGCCATTGGCCTGCTGTACCCGGCCCGCGCCCGCCTGAGCGAGATCGTCGGCACGGCGATGTACTTTCCTTCCGAAACCGGTGAAATCCCCTGGGGGGCTGGTTCCCATCAGGGTCAGACTGTGAGAGAGACGGGGAAATTGCTCGATGCGGACGGCCGCTGGGTGGTACCATTGCCGCACCCGTCTGGCGCCAGCCTGTGGCCCAACCGGGCAGAAAACAAGCAGCTGATCGGCCGTGCAATCCGCATCCTCAGCGAGCTTCGCACCCGATTCGCTTTGTAGCGCTGGAACACGCGCCCAAAGAAAAAGGAGCGCAGTTTGTACGCCCCTTCGTTTACTCCGGTACTTTGCATAATCGCTGGTTTTAGTGGTTTATCTGCTGTCCCATTGCATGCATCGGTTGTTCCGGGCCTTCGCCAGAAACGGCCGAAGGCGACACACCGCCGTTGTTGTCTCTTGATTCCACGGTAAACGGTGGGAGATCGCTGTCCAAAAGTGCGTGCTCCAGCACTTCATCCAGGTGCCCGACAGTAACCAGCGTCAGGTCTTTGCGAATCCGCTCCGGCAGTTCCGGGATGTCTTTGGCGTTGTCTTTGGGCAGGATCACGGTTTTGACGCCGGCGCGATGGGCGGCGATCACCTTCGCTTTTAGCCCGCCAATGGCCAACACCTTGCCCCGCAGGGTGACCTCTCCGGTCATTGCCACTTCCCTGCTCGCAGGGCGGCGGGTGAATGCGGAAATTACGGCCGTGGCCATGCCGATGCCCGCGCTGGGGCCGTCCTTCGGTGTGGCCCCATCCGGCACGTGAATATGAATATTCGCCCGGTCAAAGATCCCCGGATCCAGGTTGAGCGAGCGCGCGTTGGCGCGGGCGTAGGTCAAGGCTGCCTGCGCCGACTCCTGCATCACGTCGCCCAGCGAACCGGTCAACGTGATCTTGCCGGTTCCCTCGCTCAGGCTAACCTCAATGGGCAGCGTGTTGCCTCCGTAGCTGTTCACCGCCAGGCCGGTGACGACGCCGATTTCATCCTTTTCTTCCGCCATGCCGTGGCTGAACTTCTCCGGTCCCAGATAATCTTCGACATCCGCTTCTGTCAGGACAAACGGGCCTTTTTCACCGGAGGCGATGAGGACGGCCAGTTTTCGCACCATCGTGCCGATTCTCCGCTCAAGCTGGCGCACCCCTGCCTCGCGCGTGTAATGACGGATGATTTTGTGCAGCGCCGCCTCTTCAAAGATGATGTCCACATCTTCGATGCCATGACCTGCCACCTGTTTCTTCAGCAAGTATTGTTGAGCAATGGCCAGCTTTTCGTCCTCAATGTAGCCGAGCATGGAGATGCTCTCCATACGATCCAGGAGCGCAGGTGGAATGGTGCTTAACTGGTTGGAAGTGGTGATGAAGATCACCTGACTCAAATCGAAGGGCACTTCCAGGTAGTGGTCGGTGAAGTTGCTGTTCTGTTCTGGATCCAGCACTTCCAACAACGCTGAACTGGGGTCGCCTCTCCAATCTGTGCCCACTTTGTCGATTTCGTCCAGCACAATCACCGGATTGCGTGTCTGTGCGTCCCGTAAGGCGCGGATGATCCGGCCGGGCAGCGCACCGATATAAGTGCGCCGATGGCCCCGAATTTCCGCTTCGTCACGGACGCCGCCTAAACTGATGCGCACCATCTTACGACCAATCGCTTGGGCCACAGAAGTAGCGATGGAGGTCTTGCCGACGCCAGGAGGGCCATTTAAGTTGATGATGGCACCTCTCATCTTATTGCCGGCGAGCTTGCGAACCGCTACATATTCGACAATGCGGTCCTTGACGTCTTCCAGGCCGTAATGGTCGGCGTCCAACACATGGCGCACATGCTCAAGGTCCAGATTGTCCTCCGACATCTTGTTCCATGGCAGTTCAATCAGCCACTCCAGATAGGTGCGGATCACGCTTGCTTCGGCCGATTGCTGCCCCTGGTACTCGAGCCGCTTCAGCTCCTTCGTGGCGCGTTCCTCGACCTTGGCGGGCATTTCGGCCGCTTTGATTTTCTCCCGCAGTTCTTCGACCAGATCGGCCCCGTCCTCTCCTAATTCCTTTCGGATAGCGCGCATCTGTTCCCGCAGCAGGTAATCGCGCTGCGCTTTTTCAGCATTGTCGCGCGCATCTTTCTGTATTTTGGTTCGTACTTCGGCGATGGTTAGCTCTCGCCGCAGGTACTGGGTAACTTTCTTGAGCCGTTCAACCCCGTTGACGTTGAGCAGCAGTTCCAGTTCGAGGTCAAAGGGGAAATTGAGCAGCCCGGCCAGGTAGTCGGCCAGTTCCCCGGAGGTGCGCTTGCTGCGCGTCGTGACCATGATCTGACGGTTGGCTTCGCCGAGGGTTACGGCATATTGTTCCAGATAGGCGATGGCCTCAGCCATTAACTCAATGTCAGCAGCATCTTCGGCCGTTTCCAGTTCGCGGTAGCTGGCGAGCAGGAAAGGCTCAATTTCAACAAGGCCGTCGAATTGAACTCTGCGATGCAGTTCTACCAACATTTGCACGCCAGTCTGAGGCGCGCGCAGAATGTCTCGCACCGTGGCCAGAATGCCAATCGGAGCCAGGTCTTCATTGGACGGCGACTCCACTTCTGCGTCATACTGGACGAGAATCAGGAGTTGGCCACCTTTTTCCACGGCCGCATGGGATGCAGCGAGGGAACGGCGACGGCCGATGGAGATGGTGGTTGTCACTCCGGGAAACACAGCCCCGCCCCGCAACGGGACGGTAGGTAGTTGTTTCACTTCTTTTGATTCGGTCATCATATCATGTCCTTGCTGGTGGCAGTTACCTGCCGATTGCCCGATAAGTTCAGTATGTCGGCAGATACACTGCTGCACAATAGTCCTTTGGTATTTTAAGGAACTGCGTTAGTATAACGATAGTCCTATATCAGAAAAACGTAAGAGTTTTGGGAGAAGCGGCCGCCATGTAAGCTGATGTTGTGGGGTGAGGAGAATGAAATGGGGGGCACTTTAGGGGCTAGGGCGTGTTGACATTTCATGTTACGGGCAAGCATTCACCGCAAAGGAACATAGATCGCAAAGCTTTTATTCCTTTTCCTTCTTTTCTCTTCGTTCTTTGCGCGCTTTGCGGCTCAACCTTCAATATGCCAGCAGAACCTAAGAAGTGTTTGGGGAATTTGATAACGTGAGGGAAGGGGCTTCCTGGATTTAACCGCAGTCACCGGCTATGGTTTGCTGCCGGCAGGGTAAAGCTGAATACACTCCCTTCACCCGGCACGCTTTCAACCTCGGCGAGGCCGCCCAGTTTCTCCAGGATTCGCAACACAATAGATAGACCAAGGCCATGCCCCTTGGCGCTTACCTGGTCGAGCCGTTCAAATGGGGTGAAGAGCCGGGCCTGTTCCTCGGCCGTCAGCCCTGCGCCATTGTCTCTGACCCAATAGCGGACCATGCCGTTTTGGGGCACGTCATACCCAAGCTCCACTACCGGGGGACGGCCGCCATATTGGATGGCGTTACTGAGGTAATTGGTCCAAACTTCTTCTATCCAGGCGGCATGACCGAGTGCGGCCGGCCATTCTTGGGGAATGATCATCTTCGGTTTCTGGGTTTCGATCATGAAAGCCAGCCGGTTCAAAGAATCCCGTACGATGCGGGCCATATCCAACGGCTCCATCTCGACTTCGATTTTTCGCACCTGGGAGAGGATGAGCAGTTCGTCAATGATATTGCCCATCTTACGGCCGTTCCAACTGATCACCCGCAAATATTTGAGTTGTTCCTCATTCATGGAATCAGCACAACTGTCTTCGAGCACATGCACGAAGCCATTGATCAGATTGAGCGGGTTCTTCAGGTCGTGGGCCACGGTATGCGCGAATGCGTCTAACTCTGCATTACGCACCTCTAATTCCGCATTCAGGTGGCGCAGCTTCATCATGTCGTCGAAGCGGGCCATGGCAATGATGATGGCGCGCTCCATTTCATAGGTATTGCTTGGTTTCACCAAGTAAGCGCCGGCGCCGGCATCACCTGCCTGAGCGACAAGTTCAGGGGTGTCATGGGCCGTCAGGACGACGATGGGCGTGGGGCAGGTTTCCTGAATGCGACGCATTACCTCGTTGCCGTCCATATCCGGCATGTTCAGGTCCATCATGATGACATCGGGGCGCAACTCTTTCGTCATCTTGATGGCCTGACGGCCGTCATTGGCGCGGCCGGCTACAATAAAACCGCTCACTTCCAGCAAGCCCTGAATCATTTCGCTAACCAGGGCGTTATCCTCGACAATTAAAACGCGAATGTTATCTTGTAAGCGCATCCATCATTCCTCATCGCATTCGCGGTGGGGAAATAACCTCCACGAGTTGCTGTCAACCAGGTTGCTGCCAACCAGGTTGCTGCCAACCGGGTCATCGTCAACCGAGTTGCTGCCAACATGGTTGTCGTCAACATGGTTGTCGTCATCATAGTAGCATCTTGTTGGCTCCAGGGGAAGACCTGAAAAGCGTTTTTCCAAGGTACCTTCGTCACAGTTACCCTTGCTGACAACAGTCATTTTGGGGTGTTACATGCGGAAGGTCCCGTAACGGCCGCGCGGGAACGGCGCATTCAGGGTCACCGAGAAAGCCAATGCCAGGGCCATGCGCGTTTGCGCCGGATCCAGGATGCCGTCATCCCAGAGGCGGGCGGTGGCGAAATAGGGGTCCCCTTCGCGCTCGTATTTTTCCAGGACCGGTTTCTTGAATTCCGCTTCGGCGGCCGCAATTTCTTCCGGCGTCGGGTTGTCCATCTTGCGCAGCACGCGAGCCTTTCCCACAGTCCACAAGGTGTTTGCGGCCGATTCGCCGCTCATGACGCTGATGCGGCTGTTGGGCCAGCTAAAAAGGAAGCGAGGGTCATAAGAGCGGCCGCACATGCCGTAATTCCCTGCGCCGTGGCTTACACCATGCAAGAGCGTGATGCGCGGCACGTTCACATCGCTGACCGCCATCACCATCTTGGCCCCGTCCTTGGCGATTCCGCCGTTCTCATACTGCTTGCCAACCATAAAGCCGGTGATGTTCTGCAAGAACAACAGCGGCGTGCCCCGTTGGCCGCACAATTGGACGAAATGGGCCGCTTTGAGCGCCGACTCGCTGAAGAGCAGCCCATTGTTGGCGACGATACCCACTGGGATGCCCATGATATGGGCAAAGCCGCAGACGATGGTGGGTCCGTATCTGGCCTTGAATTCACTCAATCTGGAGCCGTCCACCAGGCGGGCGATGACTTCACGTACATCATAGCTGATACGATGGTCGGCCGGGATAACGCCGTACAGTTCGTCCGGGTCATAGGCAGGGTCTTCCGGGGTTTGCAGGGCGACGCTCACAGACTTCATCCGATTGAGGTGAGCGGCGATGTCGCGCACGCGTTCCAACGCTTCCCCCTCGCTGTTGGCGAAATGATCGGCGACGCCGCTTAGCCGTGTATGCACATCCGCACCGCCAAGCTCCTCGGCTGTCACTTCTTCCCCGGTGGCAGCCTTGACCAACGGAGGCCCGGCCAGGAAGATGGTGCCGTTGCCCCTGACGATCACCGTCTCATCCGACATCGCCGGAATATAAGCCCCGCCTGCGGTACACATGCCGAGTACGGCCGCGATCTGGGTGATCTGCTTGCCCGACATCCGGGCCATGTTGTAGAAAATACGGCCGAAATGGTCCCGGTCTGGGAACACGTTTGCTTGCAGCCGCAAGAACGCGCCCCCTGAGTCTACCAGGTAAATACAGGGCAGGTGGTTTTCTTCCGCGATGGTTTGGGCGCGGAGGTGTTTTTTGACTGTTTCTGGGAAGTAAGTGCCCCCTTTCACGGTGGGGTCGTTGGCGATAATCATGCACTCCACACCGGTCACGCGGCCGATGCCGGTGACAATGCCGGCGCTGGGCGCTTCGCCATCGTACATCTCCCAGGCTGCCAGCGGCGAGAGTTCCAGAAACGGGCTTTCCGGGTCCAGCACGGCCTCAATCCGTTCGCGCACCAGCAGCTTGCCCCGGTCGCGCTGCCGGTCAATGAGGTATTGCGGCCGTTCTTGTGCGACCTGCTGCTGCCTCTGTGCAAGCTGCTCGGCCAATCCCTTGTTGTGAGCGTAGTTATTCTTGAACTCTTCGCTGTTGGTATTGATCAGGCTTTTTATCTGGCTCATCGGCAAAATCGTCTCTCCGCACTTATGGCAGTTCGGTGCGATTATGCCCGAAATCTGGTGATCCCTCCAGTTTCTGCCCGGCTGTCATGCGTCAGGTGGAGGGACAACCGGCAGAGTAAACCAGAAAGTGGCTCCCTCTCCCGGCTGGCTCTCCGCCCCGATTTCGCCCCCGTGCGCTTCCACGATGGAACGGGCCACAGCCAGGCCCAGCCCGCTGCCGCTGCCGTCACGCTCCCGCGCGCGTCCCTTCTCCACCCGGTAAAACCGCTCAAATACATTGGCGATCTCATTGGGAGGGATGCCTGTGCCTGTGTCTTTGATTTCCACCCTGAGCGACCCAGCCTGCAGGACGGCCGTCACGTGCACTTTGCCGCGGGCGGGCGTGTGGCGGATGGCATTGGAGAGCAGGTTCACCATCACTTGTTCAATGCGCTGGGGATCGATATTGGCTTGAAGCAACTTGTCGCCGCACTCAAGCGCCAGCACAATTTGCTTGGCCTCGGCTTCGGCCCGAAAGCCGGTGATGATTCTGTCGAGTAAGCGGCACAGGTCGGCGGGCTGGCGATCCAGGGTTAGCTGCCCTGCTTCGGCTAATGCCAGTTGGCGCAGGTCTTCCACGAGCCGAGCCAGAAGGGAAGTCTTGGCACGGATCGGCTCCAACGCCTCGGCCGTCAGGGGGAAAACGCCGTCTTGGAGCGCATCCACATTACCCTGAATGACGGTGATGGGGGTCCGTAGTTCGTGGGCGATGTCGGCCGTCATTTGCTGCCGCAGCTGCTCCGCGCGAGTCAACCAGACCGACATCTGATTGAACGCGGCCGCCAGGTCGCCCACTTCATCTCCCGGCGCGATGTCCACGGTTTGCTGGAGATTCCCTTCGGCGATGGCTTCAGCGGCAACCGTCAACTGTCGCAGCGGCCGTGTGACCCCCCAGGCGATGATGCCGCTCAACCCCAGCGCGGCCGCGCTGCCGATCAAGACCGCCAGCACAATAGCCCGGTTGACTTGGTGCAGGAAGGCTTCATTCTGGGCTGAGCTTTGGTCCCGCAGCGAGACCAGAACCGTGCCTACCCGCTCGCCGTTAAGCGAGATCGGCACGCCCGCAGCCAGGTCTTCCGCGGTGACTTCCACGCCCACCAACTCTCCGGCCGTGTCGGCGGCGACACGGCCGATGGTATCAACAACCAGCGCTCTTGTTCCCGTGATTTCCCAGATGTCCGTCCCGCGCAGCCCTGGCGGGCCGATGCCGAATTCAGGGCGGGGGTGGCGGTCGCGCGGCGGTGTTCTGAGCACCTCTTCCACCCCATCCCACGTCCCGTTTGCCTGGTAGTAGCTGGAGAGTAGCGGGACGAGGGCTTGTGCCTGACGTCGGCTGGCGACCGTGATGTACAGTGTGAATTCGTCCCGCGTGACCCGGCGCGACATCCAGGTGACCAGGGTGCCAACCACAAGGAGGATGAGGGTAAAGGCCCCCATCAGCTTAATAAACAGGCTGATTCGCCGGTAATTAGAGGAGGTCATTAAACTTGTACCCCACACCAAACACGGTCAGTATAAACTCCGGATTACGCGGATCCCTTTCCAACTTAGCCCGCAAGTTTTTGATATGGCTGTCCACGGTTCGTTCCAGGCCGGCGTAGTCAGCTCCCAGGGAGTCCAGAAGCTGTTCTCGCGTGAATGCCCGCCCCGGTCTGGCCATCATCGTTTTCAACAAGGTGAACTCGGTTCGCGTGAGGGGCATGGGTTTGCCGTCCAGGGTGACATCGTAGCCGGCCAGGTCCAGCGTCAGCGGCCCGGCCGTCAAAATCTCTGCTGCTTCCTCAGCGGGGGCGCCCCGGCGCAGCACGGCGCGAACCCGGGCGACCAGTTCGCGGGGACTGAATGGCTTGGTGACGTAATCGTCAGCGCCCAATTCCAGGCCGATAATTCGATCCATCTCCTCTACCCGCGCTGTCAGCATGATGATCGGCGTGGCTCCGGCCTGGCCCGGCATCCGGCGGATGTGCCGGGCTACATCCAGCCCGTTCAAGGGATCGCCTCCGGCGGCCGTGGGCAGGTTGATGTCGAGGATAACGATGTCGGGCCGTTCCTGGCGGAATTTTTCCAGCGCGGCCGTGCCGTCGGCCGCGGTCGTCACCCGGTATCCGGCCTGGTTCAAATAGCCGCGAACCACGCGGATAATCTCTGGCTCATCGTCTACAATCAGGACTTTCTTCATGGTTCAGGAGCCGAAGGTATTCCATCAAAAAAGGACAAGGGTAACGCTATTGTCCGCGTTACCCTTGCCTTGTCAATTGACCTACCCTATGCAGTTATGCATCTGGGCCAGGAGGTGTGGTTGGTGGCTGGCCAAAGGGTTGGGAGCCGCCCCTGGGACCGAATTCATGCTGGCCTTGGCCCCGGCATCCGCGTCCGGGCCGGCCGCCGGGGAACCCGGGAAGTCCTGACTGATTCACGCGATTTTGCAGCCCCTCGGCCATGTTCGCCAGGATGGTATCAGCCTGTTCCTGGGTCATCTGGCCGGAATCGACCGCATTGGCGAGCGCGGTCTGCCGCGCTTCCAGGGTGGCGTCTATGATGGCCTGAACGTCTACCCCTTGTTCAGCGACCAGGTCAGCGATGCTGGCGCCCTCTTGCAAGGCATTCCGCACCTCTTCGACGCTCATGTCCAGTTGCTCGGCCGTGACTGACAGCAGGGATCCCTCAAGTTGGGGGCCAAACCCAGGCCGGCCTTTTCCGAAGCGGCCGTGTTCGCCGTGCTGGCCGGGACCGCCGTTGTCGAAGGTCCGGCTGATGAGCGTTTCAATACGGTCCGGCATTTGTTCCCGAATGGCATCCGCCTGTTCCTGGGTGAGGTCACCGGCCTCAACGGCCGCGTCCAGGTGAGCCGATCCCGCTTCGATGACAGCGTCTACGATGGTCTGAACGTCTATGCCTTGTTCAGCGGCCAGGTCGGCGATGCTCTTGCCTGTGGCCAGTTCGGCGCGCATCTCTTCGACGCTCATACCGAGTTCCCTGGCCACTGTTTCCAGCGCCGCTCTTTCAGGGCCGCCCTTTGGGCCGCGCCCGAAACCACGCCGGCCGGGGCCGCGATGGCCGTTGAATCCGCCCGGCCCTGGGCCGACGCCCTCGGTATTGGTCGTCTCTCCGAAGGGAGGCGTAGAGGGGGTATCATCATTTCCCTGAGCCAGGGCAATGGCTGCGCCAGCCACAAGAATGAGTGCTACCATCGTACCAACGATTAACAGTTTTCGGTTTTTCATTTCATTACTCCATTTGTTTAAGTGTGTCACGGTTTATATTTGAGGAAGGAAAATCGTGACACCGCGAGGTTTGGCGGTTTATTCCGCTGATTTTATTTGTGAGATATACCGCCAAACACTTATTAGGTGAGGCATTCTGATTAGTGTAACAGTGGGTTGGAACTGGGCCTCACTTCGACTACACTTGTTCCCACCAACGCCATAAGATTAGCAGGCGGTTGTGGAGATTTTATGGAGCCGGGATGCAGTAGTTTTGCAGTTTGGGGGCGGGTGCAACGGCCGTTATGAACGAGGAGATGGCACATATTCAGTTGAGCAGCACGGATTTGTCCCGATTCTTGAGGGAGAAGGGGATCACCGCGGAGATCATTCACCTGGAAGAGGAAACGCACACGGTGGCTGCGGCCGCGGCCGCGTTGGGCGTCCAGCCGGAGCAAATCATCAAGTCGGTGCTCTTCCTGGCTGACGGCCGTCCCATCCTCATCATTGCTAACGGCCGTACGCGCATAGACCGCAAACAGTTGGCGGATTACCTGGGCGTCTCTCGCCGCCGCATGAAAATCGCCAGCGCGGATCAGGTGTTGTCAATGACCGGCTATCAGGCGGGCGCGCTACCCCCATTCGGACACCAACAGCCCATCCGCACATTGGTCGAGGAGGGGGTGGCGAAGCAAGATGTGATTTACGGGGGCGGCGGGGACACCAACGCGCTCATGCGTCTGACGACGGCCGAACTCCTGCGCATCGCCGGCGCTGATGTTGTCAGTTTACACGAAGAGGGGTGACTGGAGAATGAGGAAATGAGGCAAGAGGCTGGAGACTTGAGATTAGATTGTTAATATCCAGTCTCCGTTTAGCCAGACCTAATATCCGGTGTTCCGATCAACCTGGTTCAAAAGCGGCTCCCCGGCCAGATAGCGGCGAAGGTTCTCGGCAAAAAGATCAGTGACCCGCTCATCATAGTATGGGGTAAACCCGCTGATGTGGGGCGTGATAATCACGTTTTCCATAGCCCACAACGGGCTGCTGTCCGGCAGCGGTTCGGTTTCAAATGTGTCTAATCCCGCTCCGGCGATCCAACCTTTCTTCAAAGCTTTGACCAATGCCTTTTCATCGACAATGCTGCCCCGGCCGATATTAATCAGGTATGCATGTGACTTCATTTCTTTGAGCATGCTCTCGTCAAAGAAGTGGTGAGTTCTGGTCGTGAGGGGCAGGGTGATAACCACGTAATCACATTCGGCGACCATGGAACGCGTCGCTTCACTGGGGTAGATTCGGTCCGGCAGCTGCCCCTCCGGATCGCCCGTGCCCAGAATCGCGTAGCCGCGGTCTTCCGGGTGGCGCGCGTCTCGCTTGCTCGCCAAGACCCGCATACCGAATGCCTTGGCCAGACGGGCCAGCTCACGGCCGATACTGCCATAGCCGACGATTCCCAGGGTTTGTCCCCGAATCTCGGTAGGCAGGTACTTGTCCCACCGTCCCTTTGGCCATGTGCCCTGGCTCTGGTATTTGAACCAGGCGGGTACGCGATGAGCCCAGGCCAGAATTTGCGTCATGGTGTATTGGGCCATGTTGGGCGCGTGGATCCCGCTTGCGCTGGTGATGATGATATCACTGTCCCACAAAGGGGTGCCGAACAAACTGTCAATGCCTGCCCAATGGGTCTGCACCCAGCGCAGGTTGGGCGCCTGGTCCGGACGCGGCACATCGTTGAGAGCGTAGTAGATTTCGGCGTCTGTCGTCTTGTCTTCCGGCCAGCGGCCGTCAATCAGCGTGATTTGTTCTAGTTGAACCTGTGGCGCTACAGATCGTATCTTGTCCAGTAAATGCGGCGGAAACGGGGCGGTAACCAGAACCTGTATCATGGTTGTTGCTCCTTGCTGCTTTGAATAGTAGCGACAGCGCAGATTCTCTCACAGACATGAGGTGAAGGCAGTCTGTGACAATCTCCACACCATCGGCCGTTATGTTCTCATGCTTGCCGTTTTGGGGCAAATTCACGTTGGAATGGTTGTCATGGGGGTACACAGTACATGACTGCAACTTTCATGGGTACCCGGCGTACTGGGGAGTGATGGAAAGTGAAATCACCTGTTTTGGAGGAGTACGATGAGTGAAAAGAAACTAGTGCGCGCCCGCCATGACCGAATGTTCTTCGGCGTTGCGGCCGGCCTGGCGGAGTATCTGAACATTGATCCGGTTTTGGTGCGGCTGCTGTTTGTCTTGCTGGCATTGACCAGCGGGCATGGCATCCTCATTTACCTCATTTTGGCCATCATCATGCCGGAAGGACCTGGTATCGGTGCAAAGGCGAACGGGTTTGATGAGGAGGAAATCATCATCAAGGACGCCGTATAGACGCGCGCAATTTCACGGGTTGCCTACCTCTGGCGCCTGTTGTCCAGGGACAACCCCCAATCTCCTGACGCCAGAGTAGCAAGAGACGGCCGTTCGCATAGGACGGCCGTCTGCTTTTTGGGGCAAACATTACGCCGTGATCCTGGTTCGATCCCCCATTTGTTACCTTTCCTCCCTTCCGTAAATTCGTTACAATTCCTGGTAATGGATAATCACCAGGAAATAAATAACGCCTATCAGGCTGCGCTGGACCGGTTGTACGGCCTTATCAACTTTGAAATGCGCCGTAAAGACCGGTATATGGCCAACAAACTGGATGCCACACGGCCGGCCCGATTGATGGGCATCTTGGAGGACCCCCACCAGCAATACCCGACGATTCACATTGCCGGTACCAAGGGGAAAGGGTCTGTGGCGGCCATGTGTGCCAGTTGCCTTAGCGCAGCGGGATATTCCGTTGGCCTTTACACCTCCCCCCACGTGATTGAGTTCCGCGAACGAATCAGAATTCTGACGCCCACGGATCGTGACGGCCGCATTGCCCGGTCTGATTTTGTCACTTACATGCAGGAGATGGAAGCGGCCCTCTCGCAGGCGCCCGGCGTGACCTGGTTTGAAGTTGTAACGGCGATCGCTTTCCTCCACTTTGCCCGCAAAGAAGTGGATGTGGCCGTGGTGGAGGTGGGGCTGGGCGGCCGTTTGGATGCCACCAACGTCTTGACTCCGCTTGTTTCAGCGATCACCAGTCTCAGCCTGGACCACACCGATTTGCTGGGGCACACGCTGGCACAGATTGCTGGCGAAAAGGGGGGAATCATCAAGGCGGGTGTGCCTGTTGTCAGCGCGAGCCAGGCGCCGGAGGCGATGCAGCGGCTGACGGAGATCGCGCAGACAAAGAATGCACCCCTCAGCGTCGTCGGCCGTAACTGGCGCTATGATGGCGGCCGGAGGGATCAACCAATCGGGAAACAGGAATTAATCATCTGCCACTCCCCCGACCCTGAGTTCATCCCCCAGGATACTGCCTTCACGTTGGCCCTCTCAGGCGCACACCAGTTGGAAAATGCCACGCTTGCCCTGGCGGCGCTGCATGCTGCCCAGCCTTATCTTCCCCAACTGGACATTCGGCACCTGCGGGAAGGATTGGCCTCGGTGCAGTGGATCGGCCGCTTGCAGAGGCTGGAAACGGGGGAGAATATGCCGGCCGTGCTGGTAGACTGCGCCCACAATCCGGATTCGGCGGCCAAGTTACGCCATGCGCTGCTGCATGAATATGAATACCGGCGGCTATGGCTGGTGCTGGGAGCGACGGAGGGGAAGGATGTAGATGGTATCATGCAGCAGCTCCTGCCGCTGTCTGACACAGCCTTTGCTACGGCTTCCAGCCATCCTCGTGCCCTGGCTCCGGCTGTGCTTCAATCCCGCGCGGCCGCATTGGGGGGTGAGATGGAAATAAGCGCTGAAGTAGAGGAGGCCTTTCTCCGTGCGTGGGCGTGTGCATCACCCGGCGATCTCATCTGCGTAACTGGTTCGATCTTCGTCGTGGGTGATTTGCTTAATCAATGGGAACGAATACAATCACAATTGTCGCGTGTTTTTGTGGTAGTGTAAGGTTCTAATAACTTGGGCGGCTTTGCCCTGGACGGTCCCCAACGGGGGTAAAAACTGTAATGAATGATTACGACTTTGAATATGCTCAGTATCCAGATTTTCTGGATGCGATCCCCAATCTTGACGGCGAGCTGGAAGAACTTGAGCAAGCCGAAGACAGTGATGGTTTGATTGACCTGCCATTCCTGCCGCTGCGTGACATTGTGTTGTTCCCGCAGATGGTGATGCCGCTGTTTGTCGGCCGTGAGCGATCGTTGGCGGCCATTCAGACGGCCGTGGTCAACCAGGAAAATCTGATCGTGGCCGCTCAACATGATGCCAGCGTCCTGGAACCGGGGAAACTGGATATAAACTCCATTGGTACCGAAATTGCCGTGGGCAAGGTGCTGCGCATGCCGGACGCCAGCAGCAGTGTATTGGCGCAAGGACGCCGCCGCGTGGAGATTGTAGAATTCACCCAGTGGGACCCATACATTCGAGTGCGGGCGCGGCGGGTCTATGAACAGAGTGAGTGGCAGCGTGATACAGAAGCGTTGATGCGCGCGGTTATCACCCTGTTCGAGCGGGTGGTGGGACTGAATCGCAATTTACCCGACGATGCCTACACATTCGCCATCAACATTGACGAACCGGGCTGGCTGGCTGATTTCATCGCCTCCACATTGAACATCCCGTTGCAATCGCGCCAGGAAATCCTGGAAACCTTTGACGCCAACGTGCGCCTGCAAAAGATCAGCATCCTACTGGCTAAAGAATTGGACGTGCTGGAGTTAGAAGATCAGATTCACTCTCAGGTGCAGCAAGAGGTGGAGCGTTCACAGCGGGAGCACTTCTTGCGCGAGCAGATGCGCGTCATCCAGGGGGAGCTGGGTGAGATGGATGTGTTCACCAAGGAATTGCATGAATTGCGCGAGGCGGTGGCGAACAAAAAGCTGCCGGCAGAGGTGCGCGCCCGGGTGGAAAAGGAAGTGGCCCGGCTCAGCGCTATGCCGCCGATGTCGCCGGAAGTAGGCATCATTCGCACCTACATTGATTGGGTACTCGGCTTGCCCTGGCTGGAGGAGTCTGAGGACAACCTGGACGTGTCCCACGCGGCCGCAGTCCTGGACGGCGATCATTTCGGCCTACGCAGAGCGAAGGATCGCATCCTGGAATACATCGCGGTCAAAAAGATCGCGCCAGACAACATGCGCAGTCCCATCCTCTGCTTTGTGGGGCCTCCGGGAACAGGCAAAACATCCATCGGCCGTTCCATTGCCAAGGCTCTGGGTCGGGAATTCGTGCGCGTCAGCCTCGGCGGCGTGCGTGATGAGGCTGAGATACGGGGCCATCGCCGCACGTACATCGGGGCGCTGCCCGGACGTATCATTCAAGCCATTCGCCGCGCCGGCACCCGCAACCCATTGTTCATGCTAGATGAGGTAGACAAGCTGGGCCAAGATTTTCGCGGCGATCCGGCGGCGGCGTTGCTGGAGGTGCTGGACCCGGAACAGAACAATACGTTCGCGGATCATTACCTGGATCTCGACTTTGACCTTTCCCGCGTTCTCTTCATCACCACCGCCAATTTCCTCGACCCGATTCCGCCGGCGTTGCAGGATCGCATGGAAGTGATTGAGTTCTCCGGTTACATGGAGGAAGAAAAGCTAGAAATTGCCCGCCGTTTCCTCGTGCCGCAGCAGTTGGCACAGCATGGCCTGTCTGACACAGGAATTCGCTTTGAAGAAGATGCGTTACGCACCATCATTCGCCGCTACACACGCGAGGCAGGTGTTCGTAATCTGGAGCGGGAAATCGCCAATGTCTGCCGCAAGATCGCCCGCGCAGTGGCCGAGAACAAGCGGCATGTCAAACGCATTACCGCCAAGAAAGTAGAGCGCCTCCTTGGCCCCCTCCGTTTCTCCCAGAAAGTGTTGCAGGAGAGCGATGAGATTGGCGTCGTGGCCAGTGTTGCCTGGACGGCTTCCGGGGGCGAGATCATGTTTATCGAAGTCAACTTGATGCCGGGGAAAGGCACGCTGACGCTGACAGGCCAGTTGGGCGAGGTGATGCAAGAAAGCGCACAGGCGGCCCTCACATACACGCGCAGCCAGGCCAGGGCGCTCAAGATTGATGATGAGATGTTCGAGAAGATGGACATTCATGTGCATGTGCCGGAAGGAGCCGTGCCCAAGGATGGCCCTTCGGCCGGGGTGGCGATGGCAACCGCGTTGATTTCGGCGTTCACGAACCGGCCCGTGAGGCATGACGTAAGTATGACGGGCGAGACGACGCTGCGCGGCCGTGTCCTGCCCATTGGCGGGGTGAAGGAAAAAGTGCTGGCCGCACACCGCGCCGGCGTGCGCGCCTTCATCTTGCCCCGCAGGAATGAGAGCGATTTGCAGGAAATACCCAAGAACCTGCGCAAAGAGATGGAGTTCGTGCTTGTGGATCGCGTGAGCCAGGCGTTGGCAGTTGCTCTCGTAAAATCGGCCGCGACCCCGAAGAAGCGGCGGCGCACCAAACCCTCCCCGCGGCCGTCAGTGCCCCCGCCAGGCGCTCCGCCGGCGTAGCCGGGAATCGGGAAGGTTGACCCAGAAATTGCCGGGGATTTTTTCAAAAGCACATTGACAGACGAGGAAGAATCCATTATTATTTGCACCGTTGTCTGAAAATAAAAAACTCATTTGAGGCCAAGACGCCTCCCACGCCAATTGTTTATTGTGCGTGTGGGGGCGTTTCTTTGTTTTGGCCCACAGATCAAAAATGGAGAGTAAACGAAATGAGTGGAAATGACGCCAGATTAAACGCCGTTGCGGCCGTGATCAACTACAAACCCATCAGTGAACCGTTAAGCTTTGCCGAGACGCCGACGAATGAAGTGTTTGCTGTCAACGTCTTTACGACCGGCGAAATGAAGCGCCGCTTGCCCAAGCCGGTGTACAAGTCGCTCATGGAAACCATCACCCAGGGCAAAGAGCTGGACCTCACGACGGCCGACATCGTGGCGGCGGCGATGAAAGATTGGGCGATTGAAAAGGGAGCCACCCATTACGCCCACGTCTTCTACCCACTCACCGGGCTGACGGCGCAGAAGTACGACAGCTTCCTCATGCCCAACGGCGACGGCTCCGCCATTGCCGAATTCAGCGGCGACCAGCTCATCCAGGGAGAACCGGACGGTTCCAGCTTCCCCACCGGCGGCATCCGGCCCACCTTTGAGGCGCGCGGCTATACAGCGTGGGATGTGACCAGCCCGGCGTACATCCTGGAAAACCCCAACGGGACGACCCTCTGCATTCCCACCGCCTTCGTCTCCTGGACGGGCGAGGCGTTGGACAAAAAGACGCCGGTTTTGCGCTCGATGAAGGTGTTGAACGAGCAAGTGCAGCGCATCCTCAAGTTGTTTGGGCATGAGGACAGGGCGATGGTCATCCCGACGGCCGGGGCCGAACAGGAATACTTTTTGATTGACCAGCACTTTTACATGGCGCGGCCCGATTTGATGACGGCCGGGCGCACGCTGTTCGGGGCCAAGCCGCCCAAAGGGCAGGAATTTGACGATCACTACTTCGGCGCCATCCCGGAGCGGGTGCTGGCCTGTATGCTGGAGACGGAGCGGGAACTGTTTAAGTTGGGCGTGCCGGTGAAGACGCGGCACAACGAGGTGGCTCCCAGCCAGTATGAGATCGCGCCGGTACATGAAAATGCCAACGTATCCACTGATCACCAGCAGTTGATCATGCTGACACTGAAACAGGTGGCAGAAAAGTATGGGCTGGCCTGCCTGACGCACGAGAAGCCGTTTGCTGGGGTGAACGGCTCCGGTAAGCATCTTAATTACTCGTTCGGCAACGCGACGTTGGGCAACTTGCTCGATCCGGGGGATACGCCGCACGAAAATAAGCGATTCCTGGTGTTCTGCGCGGCCGTCATCCGGGCGGTGGATAAGTACGCACCGCTGCTGCGAGCAGTGATCGCCTCCCCCGGGAATGACCACCGGTTGGGGGCCAATGAAGCGCCGCCGGCGATCATCTCCATTTTCCTGGGCGACCAGTTGACGGATGTGTTCGAGCAGATTAAGGCGGGCGGGGCTAAGTCCTCCAAACCGAAGGGTATTTTGAACCTAGGCGTGGATACGCTGCCGCCGCTGCCGCGTCATTCCGGCGATCGCAACCGCACCAGCCCCTTTGCCTTTACTGGCAATAAGTTTGAGTTCCGGGCAGTGGCCTCGAATCAATCCATCGCTACGCCATTGATGGCATTGAACACCATTACTGCCGAATCGCTGGACTTTATCGCCACCCGGCTGGAAGGGGCGGATGACCTGGACGGGGCGATTGAAACAGTGTTGAAGGAGATTATGGAGGAACACGGCCGTATCATCTTTAACGGCGACGGTTATTCCCCAGCGTGGCACAAGGAGGCGGAATTTGAGCGGGGCCTGCCCAATTTGCGTACCTCGGCCGACGCCCTGCCGGTGTTGGGCAGCGATGAAGTGATTGCGCTGTTTGAGAAATATCACGTCCTTTCCCGGCGAGAGCTGGAGAGCCGCCTGAAAGTGAAGCTGGAGCAGTATGTGATGGCGGTGCAGGTGGAAGCCCGGCTGACGCTCCGCATGGGACGGACGATGATTTATCCGGCGGCCGTGCGTTACCAGACAGAGCTGGCCTCAGTGGCAGCCAGTTTGAAGCAGGCAGGGGTGGCGGCAGATTCGGCCGTCCTAGACAAAGTGACCGCCTGTATCAAAGAATTGGACAAAAGCCTGACGACGCTGGAATCATTGATGGGGCATGAGGATGACGATTTGGAAGCGGAAGCGCGGTTTATGTGTGACAAGATACTGCCGGCGATGACGGCTGTGCGCGCCCATGCCGACGCCCTGGAATCTATCGTTGCTGATGATTTATGGCCTCTGCCGACATACCAGGAGATGCTGTTTATCAAGTGATGTGTGAAACGTAAGACACGAAACGCCCAGGCTGGCTTCAGCTTGGGCGTTTTTGCGTTATACTACGGCTAGCTGGAAGAGGAAACGAACCCAAGGTGGAGAAAGTTATGAGCTATATCACCCTGCTGACCGATTTCGGCATTCGTGACGGAGCCGTTGGGCTGATGAAGGGCGTTATCTGGCGCATTACTCCCGATGCCCAGATCGCGGATCTCAGCCACACGATTTCCCCCCAAAATTTACAGGAAGCGGCCATGGTCTTGCATTACGCCGCTCATTACTTTCCCGAAAGCACGGTTCACATCGTCGTGGTTGATCCCGGCGTCGGCACGGAACGGCGCTCGCTGGCAGCGCGCTTCGGCCCTTATTACTTCGTCGGGCCGGACAACGGCATCTGTACCCCCTTGTTTGAGCGGGCAAAACAAGCTGGTGAACCCATCGAGATCGTTATGCTGGACAGGCCTGAATTCTGGCTGCCGGAAATCAGCAACGTTTTTCACGGCCGTGACATTTACGCGCCGGTTGGCGCTCATCTGGCGGCCGGCGTGGCTCTGACCCAACTAGGCACGCCGATTGACGATCCCGTTATCCTGGCCCTGCCTAAACCAGAGCTGACGGCCGTGGGCATCAAGGGCGAAGTGACCTTCATTGACGACTTTGGCAACCTGCACACCAATCTGCTGCGCCATCATTTACAGGCATGGCCGCAGGTGAAAGTGCGCCTGGGCGGCGTCGAACTTGACGGGTTGGCCCGCACCTTTGGCGATGAACCCCCCGGCACCTTGATCGCCCTTTACGGCACCGAACACGACTTGATCGTTTCGGTCGTGAACGGCAATGCCCAGCAGAAATTGGGCGCTCAAATTGGCGACCCCGTCGAGGTGATCGGCGTGACTCAAAGCAGTTAATGCTGCCTGAGCCTTCCTGAATGATTATTGGACTGGCTATCATTCTCCAATCTCCGGTTTCCAATCCCCAATCTCCAGGAAATATCCTGAGAGACGCCGCCCAAGCCAGCTTATCCATCCAATTCCGCACCTAAACAGAACCTTCCCCGCTGCTTGGGGTTTAAGACATTGGAGTTGGAGATCACGGGAAAAGAGGAAAACTATCTTTGATGACTCCCAAATCGTTACCGTTGGTGGTCAGGGATTTATCTTTTCGTTATCGTCGCCGCACAAAACCTGCCCTACAAAACATTTCCTTCCAGGCTGAACACGGCCAGATCATCCTCATTGCTGGAGCCAGCGGGTCGGGCAAGACCACGCTTATTCGCTGCCTGAACGGCCTCATTCCCCACAGTTATAAAGGGGGTGAATTAACCGGCACGATTCGCATATTCGGCAAGGAGCCGGCCTCGCTCACCTTGCCTGAAATCTCCCAACAGGTGGGCACTGTGCTTCAGGACCCGGAGAAGCAAATCGTCGCCAGTTATGTAGCCAACGAGGTCGCCTTCGGTCTGGAAAACCTGGCTGTTCCCCGGCCGGAAATGCTGTTCCGCGTCCAGGAAGTCCTTGAGTATTTAGGCATTGCCCATCTTTACGATCGGGAAACGTTTCACCTTTCCGGCGGCGAGAAACAAAAGGTCGTGGTGGCCGGCACGCTTGTGCTTGAGCCATCTATCCTGCTCCTGGACGAACCTTTGGCCAATCTGGATCCCTTCAGCCTGAAAGAGGCGCTGGCGCTCATCCGGGAGCTGGCGGATGAGGGGAAAACCATTTTGATCATTGAACATCGTGTCGAGGATGTCCTCAAGATCAATCCCGATAAGGTGCTTTTCCTGATGGACGGCCGTCAACGGTATTTCGGCGATTTGGACGGATTTGAGGCGGTTGCCGATCCCCGCGAGGTGAAACTCACGGCCCCTCTCGTCATCAAGCGGCTGCAGGAGGAAGGGGTGTCGCCTTCTGTGCCCCAGAACGGCCGCGAGCGCAGAACGGCCGGGGACGGCCGTCAGACGGTCGCGCCACTGGTTCAATTCGAAAACGTCTCCTTCTGGTACGAAGAGTCTGAACAGATGGTCTTGAATGATATTACCCTCTCCATCCACCCGGGTGATGTCATCGCCCTTCTAGGCCCCAACGGCGTCGGGAAGACGACCATGGTCAAACACGCCATCGGCCTGCTCAAGCCGAAGCGGGGCCAGGTTCTCGTTCAGGGAACGCGAACCCAGGACATCAGCGTGGCGCAGGTGGCCCAAACGCTGGGCTATGTGTTCCAAAGCCCCAGTCATATGCTCTTCGCCCCCAGGGTAAAGGAAGAACTCGCCTTCGGCCCGCGCAATCTGGGCTTCGATGATGAAACGATCAGTACCAACGTCGCCGCCGCCCTGGAAATTGTTGACCTGGCAGAATACGCCGATCATCCGCCATTGTCCCTCAGCTTTGGCCAGCAGAAGCGGGTTACCATTGCCGCTGTCGTCGCCATGAACTCCCGTATCCTGGTGATGGATGAACCCACGGCCGGACAAGATTTTCGCCATTACACCGCCTTCATGGACGGCATTCTCAGCCCCGAAGAAGGAAGCCCCTGGCGTTCTGCCTTTGAAGCGGTTATGTTCATCACCCACGACCTGGACCTGGCCATCGGGTATGCTAATCGAGTCATCCTCCTACGCGACGGCCGTATTGCGGCCGATGGCCCCCCTGAAGAAGTATTGGCAGACCGGCAATTATTGACCGACTGCCGTCTGACGCCGACATCCTTATTAGAACTGAATCTAGTCCATTTGTCTGAGACCGGCCGCTTTATGCGCGCCGAATCGCTGGCTGCATTTCTCCAACCCCGCACATCGCCGGAAGGAAACAGTAATTTGTAGCTGGCACGATATGGTTTGTTGGTTCTTTTATCAGGTTGAGTTGTTTGTTTAAGTGTGTCACGGTTTATCATTTAAGAAGAGAAAACTGTGACACCGCGAGGTTTGGCGATTTATTTATGAGAATAAACCGCCAAATACATAATAAGGAGTGTGGAAATGTCGACTGAGAACCGGTACTTGAAGCCGCTGCCCTACATCATTGGAGGGTTGGTGGTGTCTGTCATCCTGTTGTATGTGGGGGAGTTTATCGCCGGGGCGACCAGCGACGAAGCCTTCGGCCTAGCCCCTCAGGCTGAGTTTGGCATCGGCGGCTGGGTCACCTGGCTCATCGTCGCCGCAGTCGTCGTCTACGGCATCTATGTTTGGGCGGTTGATCAACCCATCTGGTCCGTGGGCACACGTGAAGTGGTGTACATGGCCCTGGGCGCGGCGCTTTACGGCGTCTTGTCATGGGTGTTCAACACCGTGCCTGTGCCCTCTGTCAGTCTGATTTCCCTGCGCCCCACGGTGGTCATCCCTATCTTCTTTGGGTTTGCCTTTGGCCCCGTCGTCGGTTTCTTTACCGGCTTTATGGGCAACATCCTCGGCGACGCTTTAACCGGCTGGGGCGTCTTTCCTGCCTGGGATGTGGCCAACGGGCTGATGGGATTGATTCCGGGATTGGTCATCGTCTTCAAGAACAAATCCCGGTCTATTGACGTCCTGGTCTGGATCACCGTCGCCCTGCTGGGGATCGCCGCCATCTTGCCTATCGTTCGGCCTAATATCAGTGATCCCTTCAGCGGGGAACCGGCCAATTACGGCGGCTGGTGGTGGGTACCGGCCCTGGGCATCGTCCTTGTCCTGGTCACCAACTTTGCGCCCCGCCTTTGGCCCTGGTTGATGGGGCTTCTGGGGGTTGGCGTCGTGGTTCGGGCGGTGATGAGCATCAGCAGCGAGGGATTTAGCTCCGGCGTGGTCATCTTGCTGGTCTGGGCCGTTCTCCTTGGTTTGCTGGCTTATTACGTCTTCCGGCGAGGCAAGGATATCGAAGCCGCTTTGTCAGATGAGGACACGAAGAGCATCGTTGTATGGGGCACGCTCGGAGTGATCCTGGGCATTGGCTTTGCCGCCTTTGCGGATATTTTCATCAACGGCTACACATTTTTCGTGGCCTTCATTGGCGAGTTCATCCCTGCTGCCGGGCCGAATATCTTGTTTGCCATTTTGCTAACGCCCTTGCTTTACGGCGCATGGAAAGAAGCGCAGTCTCAGAGCGGCCGTTAACTGGGTTCGTTTCGTTTATGCCTGCTGCAGGGGTGAATGAAAGCCCCTGCAGCAGATTTGAGTTCGCCCGAACACGGGTTTGACTTTGGGACATTGGAGCTTAGAGCCTGGAGAGCGGCAGTCTCCAGGCTCCAGCCTCCTAATTGGCGGCGTACTTTAATCATGCAGGTTATCTCATGCTGGTAAGCTGGCGCTATCGTGAGCGCAACACCATTATTCAACGTCTTGATCCCCGGGCGCGGATCATCTTTATGCTCTGCGCGTTCTTTTCCTTGATCCAGTTTTGGGATTTGCGCTATGTGCTGTTCTTTTTCGTGCTGGCGATAGGGCAGATGGCGCTGGCGCGGCTCAGCTGGCGGGACACCCGGCGCTTTTGGCTGGTCATCCTGTTGATCATCACCATTTTGTCTCTGGCCACCGCGCTGACGGGCCGCGGCGGGATCAACATCTACACCGAAACCCACCCCTATCCTTTGTGGGAAGCCGAATTCACCCTCTTCGGCACGGCCGTCCACCCGGTCCTCGGCGTGGAACGATTCTCCTTTCTCATCACCCAGATCATCCGCTTTTTCACCTTTGCCGCCCTGGCTGTGCCTATCCCATTCACCATCCACCCGGCGCGTTACGGCATCGCCTTCCGCCGCCTTGGCCTGCCCGACAAATTCGCCTTTGCCACGGACCTGGCTTTTCGCTTCATCCCCTCCCTGGGCAAGGATTTCCAGATGACGCTGGACGCCCAACGCGCTCGTGGGTACGAATTAGAGCGCATTGGCGGTGGGGTGATCCAACAGATTCGCAACATGGCCCCCTTGCTCATTCCTCTCATCGTCGGCTCCATCATCCGTAGCGAAGAGATCATTGACGCCATGGACCTGCGCGCCTTCGGCACACGCCCTCGCACCTGGTTCGAGCATCTGAAATACACCCGGCTCGATTATGTGCTCATCATCTTCAGCGTCAGCCTTCTTGTCGTTTCCACTATTCTCAATTTGCGCGGCTATGGTGATTTTTGGGTTCCCCCCTTCCTCCTTAACCTGGCCACGCCTTGAGTTACAAAAAAACGCTGTAACTATACAGGGGTTAGGTCTGGCACGAGAAGGTTGTCAGACCAGACAGAACCTAAAGCAGTCCAAACACTGATCCCCTGCTTGCGAATAGTCGAGAGGTAACTCCGGATTGTACAAAAATCTTTAGCCCCTGTTTGACTGCGAAAACAACCGGATATCTTCTGCTGAACCTTGAGCATGCGAATGTCTCGTTCAGCCAGATTGTTATCAAACAGCACCTTTAAATCGTAGACAAAAGCTAAGACCTCATGGCGGTGCTTGTCAAGACGTTCAGCCAGATTGCGCGGTTTCATCTTTTTGACACGACCTCGTTTTCCTCTGGGCCACCCCCCAGACGGCGGCGGATTCGCTTGCAGCGCTGCGGCTATCAGTTGGTTATAAACTATCAGTTGGTTATAAATGCGTTCAATTTGGTTGACTTTCAGTATCGGTATTGTGGTGGCACCACTCTGTCGCGTCTGGTCAACAATCTGCTTGGCGCCCAGCAGAAACCATTTGAAGCGGGTTGCCCAACCTTGGTTATCGTTTTCAGCCACAGCCGTTAACTCACGCAAGTGGTGAACGTTGCACAAGCTATGACGACATGCTGGATATTGGCGATACGCTGACCAAAAATCATGAACGGCTGTCCCGCGAAAAACAGGCAGGATTCCCATAGCCTCGGTGGCTTTGCTTCCTCGTCGTGAGTGTGGAAAGTAGCAGGTCAACGTTTGGGTAGCAGCGACATGTAACCAGTACCGCCGGCCGCCAATGTAAAACCCACTTTCATCACAATGGAGAATGTGACCAGCTATTAAGGCCGTTTTGATCTGGCTTGTAATCGGACACAGCCGCTTGGCGGTTCGGGCAACGATGTTTTGTAACGTCCCCGGCGAGAGGTTGAGGCCAAACAAGTCCGCAAAGAATTGTCGGCTCCGGTCATAGGAAATGTACTGCTCACACTTGAGCTAAACAGCCAATTGCTGGATGCCTGGCCCGTATTGCACCGGAGCCACGACCCCTTGGGGGAATTCCCCCTGACTAAGTTGGCGGCAATGCGGACAACATAGTGTTTCTGCTTGATGTTCCGTGACCACGATCTGCAAGGGAGGTAAATTATGCACCTGCCGTTTATCCAATGCGATGGCTCGTTGCTAATTGGAGAACGGCTATTGGCAATAGTGACAGGCTTATGGGCGATGAACGATAACCTCAGGTCTCAGTCCTGTATAGTTACAGAGAATGGCCACCAAGCCAGCGGCGGCCAGATGCACTGGCGGCGGTTCATTGGCTCTGTGACAATTCCGGCGGACAGCCGCACCAAACGACTCCCATTTTGCTGCCGGGCGCGCATCCCGGTAATGCTCAACTGCCCCCAGCCGCGAAACTGGATGGGCAGCAGCAGCTTGATAATTCGGGCTTGCAGGCTCATGTTTTCGTAATTCGTATACCGTAATCCGTAATCGGCATGCGGAACACGGAATACAGCTAAATGTACAAATCCCGTCGTGAATAGGTAATGTATGCGCCCACAACAGAGACCACGATAATGGCCGCCGACAGCGCCAGGTAGACCGGCTCAATTTTCGACTCGCGCCAGATCATCGCCGCATCCACATATTTGAACGGCGTCAGATATTTGAGGAAGTCTAACTTTTCATGCAAGCCCGTCATCACAGAGAAATAGTAAGTGATCAAAATAACAGCAACGGCCGCTGCCCCTGATCGTTTATACTGCTTCATGGCGCACCCCAACAGAAGCCCAATGGACAGAAAAATCAGTTGCAGCAGGAACAGCCCACCCATTGAACGGGTCAAAAAGGCATAAAACTCACTGTCTGGCTGGTACGATTGAGCGTTGACGTACACAATGCCCCACATCATTACCAGCAGCAGGACACAGTTTGTCAGCGCCGCCAGCGCCTTGGCAGTGACCACCCGGCTGCGCGTCACCGGCAGTACCAGCGAAAACTCCACCGTCTTGTCCCGCTCTTCTTTGGAGATGATGTCGCTGCCCCACATGGCCGCTGCAATGCCGGCCATCAGCGCGTAGTAGGTGTACATCACGCCAAAAAAGCCGCTGATCGTGGTCAAATTAAACGCTTGCATATTAAACGCATCCAGCAGCGCCTTGGGCATGCTGTCCAAAATTGCCAGCAGTTCCGGGTTTTCGGCATACGCCTGGAATTTGGTGAAGCCGGTCACCGATAAAAAGAGCACAATTACCACCCAGATAATCAGGGATTTGAAGTTTGCCTTTAGTTCTCTTAGATAGATGTTCATTTTCATACCTCTCGGTTTTCGGTAATCGGTAAACGGTAATCCGGTTACCGATTACGGTTTACCGGTAACTACTTACGTTACTGACGGAATATCTCGCCGCAGGTAAAGCCAATAGCTGGCAGCTGCCGCCACGACAATGATGACGACGCTGATGAGGACGAGTAGGGTGTCGAAACGGCCGTTCTGCACCACATAATTCCCGCTAAAATGCTTAAACGGCGTCAGCAATTCCAGTTTGCTCTCGCCCAGCATGTCGCCAAACGCGCTCAACGCATACAGGCCAAAGCCCAGCCCCATGCCATACGGCGTCACACTGCGCACCCGCCGCACCAACAGCGAAATGGCCAGCCCCACAAACAGGAAAAACAACTGGAAGACAATCAACCCCGCCAACATCAGCAGCAGCTTGCCGTTGTCCACCGGGCTGTCCCCGTGAAACAGATTCACCAACACAAACGAGCTGATCCACACCACCGCCTGCGTCAACGCCAGACCGGCCAGCGCCGCCGCCAGCTTGGTGTTCATAATCTGCACACGGGCAACCGGCTTCGTCATCAGAAAATCGGCCGTTAGCTCCCGCTCCTCAATCGAAACCAGCCCCACGCCATAATTGGCCGCCTGGATTGCCAGCAAAATCTGCACAAACAGATAGACAAAGGTGAAAAATCCCATGATGGACGCAAAATCAATGTCCACCATGCCAAACGCCGCCAAAAACTCTGGCGGAAAAGCATCCATCGTTTGTTGGATCAACGCCATATCCTTGGCAAACGACGGAAAAATGGGCAGATACAGCAGCGACACGCCCACAGCCGACAGCGACCAGATAATCACCGATCGCAAGCGCATCTTGAACTCATGCTTAAAAATGTTGCTGTTCATCGCCCGCTCCTTACTCGTAGTAGTGCATGAAAATCTCTTCCAGCGTCGGCTCCTCAATCGTCACATCAGAAACCTGCACACTGGCAATTTTCTGCATCATGGCGTTGATGTCGCCCTTGTAGAAAAAGCGCACCGCTCCATTATTTTTTTCCAAATTAGTCACGCCGGACAGGTCAAACATGGCCGGTTCTACTCCGTCGGCCATCACGCGAATCTTCTTGTAATTGTCCTTTTGCAACGTCTGGATGTCCGAAATCTCCACCATGCTGCCCTCGCGGATGATGCCTACCCGGTCACACAGCCGCTGCACCTCGCCCAAAATGTGCGATGAGAAAAAGACCGTCACCCCATTCGCATTTTCCTCACGAATCAGGTCGAAAAATTTGCGCTGCATGAGTGGGTCCAGACCACTGGTCGGTTCGTCCAGGAAGAGCAGCTTGGGCGCGTGCAAAAGCCCCTGCACAATGCCTACTTTCTTCTTGTTGCCGTAGGAAAGGTCATCAATGCGCCGCGTTAAATCCAGCTCCATGTACTCGGACAATTTGTGCATCCGTTCTGTGTGGTCGCCTTCGTAAAAGCTGGCCGAATATTTGAGCAGGTCAATCACCTTCATGCGCTCGTAGTAAAAGACCTCAGACGGCAGGTAGCCGATGTCCTTGCGGATTACCGGCCCAAACTTGGCCACATCCTTGCCGAATACGGCCGCGCTGCCGCTGGTGGGGTAAATCAGCGAGAGCAGCAGCCGAATGGTGGTGGATTTTCCGGCCCCGTTTGGCCCGATAAAGCCGAATATTTCCCCTTCTTCGACTTTGAATGAGACATCTACGATGCCCCGGGCTTTGCCGTAATACTTGGTGAGATTATTGACTTCAATGACGCTCATGGCGCACTCCTTTCTCTTCTTCTCGAGTTCTAAAATTACTTTAGTGAAACGTGTTCCGTGTTCCGTATTTGGCTCACGGTTCACGGATTACGTCTCACACTTAACACCAATGCCGTGCTGAAGAAAATCAATGAATTGATCCAGCGTGGCCATCATGGTTTCATCATAAGTGGCATCAACGTGTTCGATGTGGTATTCGACGACGTGGGTGTGCATGGCAGCGATCATATAAGCAAACATGTCTACATCAATATCTGCCCGCACTTCACCCCGGTCAATGGCCTGCTGCAGCAGCGGCGCAAAAAAGTTTTGGGCGGCGGGCATGTTGGTTTCGATGACGTCGGCCAAAATGGGGTCATCTTTACTGGCCAGCAGTTTTTTGCCAATTTCGGCGTACAGCGGGTAGTCAATGGCGAATTGGATGCCGGCGCGGTATGTGTCGCGCAGCAGGGTGAAGAAGTCGTGCTGCGCCGGATTTTGCAGCGCCGGAGTCAAGTAGCTGAGCTTGGCTTCGCCTATGAGCTGCAGCAGGTAAAGGAACAAATCTTTTTTGTTGTCAAAGTATTGGTAAAAGCTGCCTTTGGCAATGCCCGCCTTGGTGACGATGCGGTTGATGCTGGCTTGTTTGTAGGGGTGGGCGGCGAATTCGGCAACGGCCGTTTCGCAAATCGCATCCCGCTTTTCCTGCGGCAAGTTAAAAAATGTCTCTTTCGGCATGATACCCTTTTCAACAGTGACCACCCGGTCATGTGACTACCCGGTCACATTTTATTTGGTTTTGTTGGGGGTGTCAAGATATTCGGTAAGCGGATAAGCAGTGAGCAGTAAACGGTTATCGGATGACTGTTTACTGCTTACCGATTAACGATCACCGGCCAAACGGCCGTTTACAAACCCATCCACATGTGCCGCCAAATCCAACGGGGGCGGGGCCATGTCCGGGCGCACCTCGCGCATCATGTTCATCACCATCAACGGGCCAAGCAGCGCCGCCACTTCAACCATTCGCGAATTGGCTCAAAAAATCAATGGTGATATTGTGCAAATGAGCATGGCCTATTGGCCGTAAGATGTCGCTCGCATATTAGCCATGCGAATGGATTTTGAACATCCTTTGGTGAATATGTCCCGCTCAGAACTTAGCGGATATTTGTCGGATGCAATAAAAAGCATCCTTTTGGAGCAATTTCTGATAAATGGGCAATCATAAAACCGATACCAGCAAGGCGGAAGGTAAGATGCAAACTAACCCCGCGTTAAGCTGACCCGCCTTTCGGCGGACGGTAAGGCGGCGCGATTTAAGTAAAGGCGAGTGTTGGAAAAATAATCACGAAATTGCCAGAGTTGACGGGCAGCTTACGCCCACGTTGGGCGCTACTCCAAAGTGTTTGCTGGAGAGTTTGGTTTCTCAACCATTCATCGGAGTACCTACAGCCCCAGAGGTGACAGGCACTTAAAACACACTTTGTTGCAGCCGGGGTCTCTAGAAAAAGTGACTGTCACCTGGCCAGTCACCATCTGGATTGAAAGTATTTATGACAGGCCCTTGACTTGACAAATCCGTTCAAATGTTCTACCATCTCCATATCTATGCGAAGGATATAGGAGTTGGCCCATGAGTAACAGCACACAGGCCCCTTTACTACCTGAGGAAGAACTTGGTCCGGCTGCCGGGGAGCAGCGGCCGCCCCTTTCCCCCAACGCCTCCATTCAGGCCGCGTTAGGCTTATTCGAGCAGCACATGCAAGAGCAGGGGTTCGCCCTCAACACGGTCAAAGCATTTGCCAGCGATGTCCGGCTGTTGGGCAAATATCTGGGCATCGGTCAAGCAGTGGGCGACATCGGCACCAAGAATCTGAATGATTTCCTGCATTGGCTCCGGTATGAGCGGGGCGTCCCTTGCAGCAACAAATCATATGCCCGCCGTGTGACCACGCTGAAGGTGTTTTTCGGCTGGTTGTATGAGTCAGGCGTGCTGCTGGCCAACCCGGCCGCGGCCGTAATTCAGCTCTCCGCCAAAAGCCCCCTCCCCACCGTTCCCGGCGAGTCCCAAATAGAACGGGCGCTTGCCGTCACCGAGGCCATTCGGAGCAGAGAGAAACCGGACGCGCGCCCCCACCTGCTGCTCACCCTGCTGCTGCAAACAGGCATCAAGAAAGGGGAAGCGATGGCCATTGTGCCCAACCATATTGACCGGGGAAATCCGGAGGAACCGGTGTTGTTCATCCGCTACGCCAACCCGCGCCTGCGATACAAGGAACGCAAGATCGGACTGGCTCCGGAGTGGCTGGCAGTGCTGGATGAATATCTGGCGCAATACCAGCCTCCCGGCACGTTATTCACCTGCACGGCGCGCAACCTGGAATATGTGCTCCGGGACGTGGGGGATGCGGCCGGTCTGGAACCGGGCCTGCTCTCCTTTGAAAACCTGCGCTGGGCGTCCGCGCTTCGGGATTGGCGGGCCAAAGTGGAGCCTGACGAGATTCGCCAGAAGCTGGGTCTCTCTAAGATCACCTGGCGGGAAACAAAGACGAAGCTGGAGAAACTGGCCGCCAAACAGGCTGCTGGGCAGTAAACCCACCCGCTGCCGACGGCCGGGCTCAGGGGGATTGCCATGCGCCGACTCACACTCCTGTTGATAGCGACCACCCCTTTGGGGCTGG
>JBHHTQ010000024.1:0-65935 GCA_046753445.1 Anaerolineae bacterium
AAAACGGCTGACTTTATCGCCCAACTGCGCCAACTGGCAGCCGGCGATGGTGACGTGGCCCAGCGCGCCCAACAATTAGCTGAGGAATATGACGTCAACGCCTCGTTTATCGTCGAGCAGCTGCCGCACCTGTCAGGCACGGCCGCAGAGAATCATGCAGCGGCGCTGGCTGAGGAATTCAGGGTGACGGCAGAGATGGTCATGGCCGATTTATTAGAGCTGGCTGCGGAGTTGGAGGCGGAACAACTGGTTGTCCGCATACCGTAATCTGCGGCCCGGAATCAGCAAGCCGACCACGGGTCACGGTCACGGTCACGGATTACGGATCACGGATTACGGAACACAGATTACGAAATTAGCACACCTATGATTACCCGTCTGCGCCATCTGAGGCTCGCCCTCACCTGCCTCCCCGGCCTGATCACCAGCCGCCGCCGGCGCATGCTGCTGGCCGAGATGCGCGCGCTTTGCCGCGACCTGCCGCATCTGCTCCAACAACCCATCCCGCAAGCGATGGCCCGGCTCACCCCTCCCCCCCAGACGGCTGGCCCGCCATCCAACCCGCAGATTGTCCGTAAATTGGCCGACCTGGCGGCCTTGCTGGAGCGGCGGTCGCCGCTGGGACTGTGCCTGCGCCGCTCTCTGGTGCGCTACCATTACCTGCGCCGTCTCAACGTACCGGTGGTGGTTCGGTTTGGCGCCAAGTTCGTGCCGAAACACGGGCCGAAACACGGGCCTAAACACGGGCCGAAACACAGGCCGGGAAATGAGGAAAAAGACATTACCGGCCACGCCTGGCTCACCCTTGACGGCCGTCCCTATTTTGAGGACGAGGAAAACTGGCGCGACTTCACAGTCATGATCAGCTGGCCGGAGCCCTCAAGTAGCCAAATCGAACGGTAAATCAGCGATATCGCGGAGGCGGTTGCCATCTATCATGACCATGAGCGACTCGATGAGCGCTTCGTTTTGGGTAGCAATGGCCGTTTCCCTCAATTCATTCAGCGCGAAGTGATACACACAATCAATGTCGCCAGTGCCCAATGCCAGCGAGGAAATGTGAGTGGGCATCGGTTCAGCAGTGACAATGACAATATGCGGCGTATGTCCTTTCCGGTTGCGAATGATGTTGCCCTGGACTGAAAACTGCCACCTGCCAGGGCGAAGGTGACTCAATGTCTGAAACGCAGATTCCAGAAAATCTTTGGTGATAGACTCAAAACCTTTACCGGCCGTTTGTCCGCTTACGGTTGTGTCCCCTAGCGGCTGACTAATCCGCGCCACAATTCCTCGCGCCAGTTCTGCGCTGAGATTGCTGCTGACATCGGCAATGCTCGGCTTGTTGCCCGGTTTCCAATACAAAACCTGACGACAAACCTCTTTTTGATACTGCTGGCGTAAAGGCGACGTCACAATCAAGTCAATCGAATCATCCGCCAGAGGCAGCCGTTGTGCGTTTCCCTGCTCAATTCGGGGCGGAATGCCGTTTTTTGGCGGTTGATAAATGCCTTTGATATTTTTCTGCAACCGTTTCTCAAATTCGTTGATAGCGGGACGCACTGTTTTGGAAATATACCGTTGGCGGGGATTGGTCGGGTCTAAAAATTCCCGCCCAATGATAATCTCCCCCTGTTCGTTATAAACGATTTTGGCGCGGTGTGGCCGGGTATGCGCCAGGTCAAGCGCCAGAGAAACCCCGCCAGTTTTGGTGATGATAGTGGCAGAAAAGGTAAGCCGGAAGAACCCTTTGAGCGTCTCATCTGGGATGGTTTCAATGGCTGTTACCAGGGCCATTAGCTCCACTTGCGTTTGCGGAGCGAACCAGTAGTTGATGAATTGGCGGCTGGCGTCATCCCATCGCCGTTTTAGCTGTTGGCGGAGATGGCTTGCCTGGCTTTGTACGGCTTCCCTGGCCTGGGTCACAATGTGGTAACCAATTTTGCCAACTGTTCGTTTGTCCAGCCGAGAGACCTTGACTCGATTGAGTAGCAGGGCTAAGGGGTCAATGTCAAAAGCGATGGCTTGTCGTCCGGTTAGATACGCTTCCAGGGTGGTCGTACCGGAGCCAGCCATGGGATCGAGGACGGTTTCGCCGGGGTGAGTGAGCACTTGAATGAATACACGGGGCAGTTGGGGTGGGTATTTGGCCGGAAATGAATGGAAATTGTGGGAGGCGTAAGCGCTGTCCTGGCCGTGAAAGCCGAGGTCTTGGAGAGAACGGCCGTTAGCCGCTCAAAATAAGTTCCCCCAACATCCGCCACCTCATTTTGAGGTAAAAAAGTAATGATGTCTGGGAAAAAGACATAAAGAGGTCCTTGTTTCATGCAAAAGGCATTATAACATAGTCGAAAACAAACTGTTACCGGTGCATTTGCGTTGTAAATTTCGACTCAATATCCAGACCCAATTGGCGCGTACACGACCAACGGCCGTACCACCGGGCCGCTAAGCGTCGGCGGCGATTCCCCCTCCTCCAAAATCCGCGTCTGCCGGTAATGAGCCGCCAACAACACTATCAATGCCGGATCCTTCTCAAAATAATCGCTCTCATCAGAGAGAATCAGCGTATAGTGCTGCCGCTCAATCCGGCGAACGAAATCCTCTGGCAAGGGGTCTTGTCCCCGGCGGCGGGCGTGCCACAAGGTTTGGATATGGACGGCCGTCTCTTTCCCCGCTTTGAGGGCATAGCTGGGATGCATCAGCACCAGCACATCCCCATCCACGGCTGTTAATTCCCGCACCAACCAATCTCCGCTGGCCCGCATGGCGGCCGTGGGTATAAACCGCGCCGGCTTGTACGGGATGGGATTGAAGATGGTGAGCAGAAACTGCCCCAGGATACCGGCTACGATCAGCCCATACACGCGGCGCGGCCGGGGGAATGGCTGGCGGCGCAGCTGCCCCGCCAGCAGCGACGGCGTCAGACAGAGCAAGGCGTAACCGGGGATCAGGTTGTTGAAATTGCCGCCCGCTGAAGCCCGCCCGGCGACGGAGACAAAAGCGGCCGCGCCGATGAACAGCAGCCAAGGGGGATTAAGAAACCACCGCCAACCATGCCGCCAACTCAGCACGGCCGTGCCCACGCTCCCCAGCACCAGAAACCCCATTCCGCCGGCAAACTCCCGGCTCAACGTGTGCCAGACACGCCCCGGGGTCAGCGGGCTGGCATAGGCAATGTCTATCACGTAATACGAGAACCAACCCCCGCTGGCCCATTCCAGCGAAAGCAGGGGAACAGCTGTCGTCAGCAAAAAGGCGGCCGCATACACCCACAACCGCCGCCCCGCCGCCAGCAGCACATATCCACCCACAACCGCCGCCAGAAACAGCCCGTTTTGCTTGGTCAACAGCGACAGGCCCATGAGCCATCCGGCCAATGCCAACCCCCGGTTGGAACGATGCCCGTAAACGGCCGCCGCCATGCCCGCCAGCGTCAAGGCCACAAACAGCGCATCCACCCGCGCCAGGTCATACCAGCCGCCCACCAGCCGGTACCCGGCCAGGAACAAGGCCGCGCTGGCCAGCGCCACCAGCTTGTCCTTCGCTTCCCGGACGCCGATGCAATAAATGAGAACGGCCGTCACCAGTGTTGCGGCCAGCGACAACAGGCGCAGCGGCCAGAAATCGGGGCCGGTTATCCGCAGCAAAAGGCCGCCCAGCCGAGTGTAAAGCGGCATGTAAACCTGGGGCACAAAATCGGCATTGGGCGGCACAAAAACCGGCTGGCGAGCGGCCACGCGCCACGCCTGCATGAGCATCCCCTCTTCCACCAAATCCAGCGCGTACGGATAAAACACACGGGCCAGGGCAATCCGGAGATAGGCGGCGGTAAACCCCACCGCTGCCAGGAGGAGGATCCTTGCACCGGGGAGACTGCCTGCTTGTTTTCCCGCTGCGCCCTCTGCGATGAATCCCTCATTGCTCATAACGGCCGTATTGTATACCATTGCCACTCATGTGCGGCATTGCTGGCTTGCTAACCCCCGATGTAACCCGATCCCAACTGGCACGATGCACTCAATGGCTGCGTCACCGGGGGCCTGACGATACCGGCTATTTCGTGGGCGACGGCATCGGTCTGGCGGCGAGCCGTCTCAGCATCATTGACCTCGCCGGCGGCCATCAGCCGTTGAGCAATGAAGACGGCGCTATCTGGATCGCCTATAACGGCGAAGTGGTGAACGCCCCCGACCTGCGGGCTGAGTTACAGGCCGCCGGCCACCGCTTCCGCACCCGGGCCGACACCGAGGTGATTGTCCATGCGTACGAACAATGGGGAGATGCGGCCGTTACGCGTCTGCGGGGGATGTTTGCCTTCGGCTTGTGGGACGGGAACCGCCGCCGTCTGCTGCTGGCTCGTGATCGGCTGGGTATCAAGCCGTTGTATTACGCTCAGACAGGCTCCCGTTTTGCCTTCGCCTCTGAAATCCGGCCGCTGTTGGCTGCCCTCCCCGCCCTGCCCCGCCGGGCCAACCTGCGCGCATTACGCCATTTATTCGCCGTCGGGTTTATGCCAACACCGCAGACAGCGATTCAGGACATCTACAAGCTGCCCGCCGCGCACACGCTGGTGATCGCTGAGAGGGAAGACGCCGCCGGAATCGAGATACGGCCGTACTGGGAACTTTCAATCCCGCACGACGGCGGCCATCTACGTCTCAGCCCGGACGAGGCGGCGGCGCAGTTCATGACCCGCCTGCGGGACGCGGTCGCTGCCTGGCGGTTGAGCGATGTACCGGTCGGGTCTCTACTCAGCGGCGGCGTTGATTCCGCGGCCCTGGCCGCGCTGTTGACGGAAATCAGCGGCTCCATTCACACCTTTCATATCAGCTTTGCCACTGCCTCATCACATGATGAGGCCTCATCGTATGATGAGTCAGCGTTCGCTCAGATGACGGCCGAAGCCATCGGCAGCCGCCACCATACCCTCCCCTTCACTGCGTCGGCCTTTGATTTATTACCGCAGGTCGTTCGCCACCTTGAGGAGCCGCAATGTTCGGCCACCAGCGTCCCCATTTACCTGCTGTACAAAGCATGCCGGGAGGCCGGGTTCAAGGTGATTCTAACGGGCGAAGGGGCGGATGAACTGCTGGGCGGGTATCACTGGTTTGACGGCGACCGGCGGGTACGGCCGTTTCTGTTGCTGCCCCGCCCCCTCCGCCGCCAACTGGCCCGATTGCCTCTGAACGTGAGCCGGGCCGGCCGGCGCGTCCTTGCCCAGGGAACCCGTGACCCGCGGCAGCGGTATGCGCTGTGGCAGCAGGTGGCCCCGCCGGAGATGATTGACCAACTTCTAGGAATTGGGGAGGCGGACGCTCTCCAGATGCTCCTCCCTCATGGGCACGGCCGTCATCCCTTCGACCAGTTTCTACTCCTGGAATCTCAGACGCGGATGGTGGATTTCATCAATTTCGAGGTGGATCGGATGAGCATGGCGAACTCAGTGGAAGCTCGGCCCCCATTCCTGGATCACCGTTTGTGGGAGTTTTGCGCCCGGCTGCCGCCCGATCTGAAGCTGACGCGGGCGATGAACAAGGCCGTATTGCGCCAGGGGATGGCGGACTTACTGCCCACGGCCGTGCGTCGCCGGCCCAAACAAGGGTTAGCCAGCCCTCACGCTGCCTGGTGGCGGCGGGAGCAACTCCCCGCCTGGGTGGAGGAATGTCTACACCCGTCGGCGCTGGTAGAGACGGGCTATTTCAATCCGGCCGTGGCGGGAAGATTGCGAGAGGAACACAGAAACGGCCGTGCCGATCACAGCCGCACCCTCATGGGCATCCTCACCACCCAGCTCTGGCATCAAGAGATGGGGGTCGAAGATGCGTGAGTTGCGTGTGCTCACCTACAATCTGGAATTTGGCGGGCGGGCACAACTGGAAGCCATCCATACCGTGCTGGCCCACGTCAACGCTGATGTGGTGGCGCTGACTGAGGCCGATGACCCAGACGTCGTCGCCGTTTTGGCCCAACGGCTAGGCGTGAATCACATCTGGGCTGAAGGCAGCGGGGACCGGCACATCGCTACGCTGTCCCGCTTCCCCATTCTTGACTGGCACATCTACAACCAGCCGCCGCTCACCCAGGCCGTGTTGGAAACACGATTGGACGCCCCATCCCTCCCCATCACCATTTACAACACCCACTTCTTGCCTTACTTACTGCTCCCCTTTGAAATCCGGCGCTGGCAGGCCGTCGGTAAATTATTGGCGGTCATTCAAACCAGGCAGCCCGGCCCGCATCTCATCGTGGGGGATCTGAACGCCATTGGACCGGGGGATCGCGTCTTGCAGCGAAACAACCCGCCGCGCATGAAGCGAGTGATGGCCTTACAGCTGCGCCTCATCTTCCGCCTGGCGCTGCCGCGGCTGCTGCGGGCCAGGTACGTGGACTGCTTCCGCCGCCTCCATCCCCACGAAGATGGGTTTACCTGGTGGACGATCAATCCGACTACCCGGTACGATTACATCCTGGCTGACGCTGCCATGGCCCCGTTGCTGCAAACGTGCCGCGTGGTGGATGATGTGGCGGCCGTGTTTAAAGCGTCCGACCACTTCCCGTTACTGGCGACGTTTGCGTCTGGGAGTGCTGGAAAATAGTGCTAGTCGTCGGGAGTCCCGACGACCTTGAAGATCACAGCGCCTGCATCGTGGTAAATCTCCCGCAGGCCGGGATCCTCGGCCGCTTGCTGTAAAAACGACTCGTGACTCACATCCGTGAAGACGTACTCCCCGCCAAAGCGGTCCCGAATGGGGGTGCTCGGCCGGGCTACTTCGCCGCGCGTAATCTGCACCCACTCCGCGTACAAGCCGGGGTCACGCAGTTCCAGGTAGGTCGGGTCCAGTCCCACCGTGTACACTTTGTCGCTGTCATAGAAAAAGAGGCGGGTGAAATCATCCCAATCCGTCTGGAACACGACGCTCCCGGGATCGCTGTAAACTTTCAACCACAATGCCGCCGCCGCATACTGGTTGGCTGGGGCCGAACGGGCCATCGAGTCCCGGGCCGCGTTCACGGTGATGACCAGGGGGCCGGCCAGCAGCAGCGCGAGGCCCGCCGGCAGCCAGAGGCACAGCCGCGGCCGTTTTTGCAGCCATGCGTCCAACAAGGGAGCGGTGGTAAATGCGGTAAAAAGCAGGGCAAACGGGGGGAAGTATTCTACAAACCGACGAGACCTGAGCAGCATCAACCCGAACACTGCTGTCACCAAAAGCGTCGTCAAGGCGGCCGTACTTATCCGTCCCCGCTGCCGGCCCAGAGCCAGTACCCCCAACAGAAACACCCCCACCGCAAAACCCGAATTCCACAGCAGCGTCCCGATTTCATAGGGATACCACTCGTTGCCTACCTGCGTGGTTGAGCCTAACACCTTAGGCGCCCAATGCTGGATGATGAAGGTCACGTCTTGGGGGAAATAGAGATTCACGACCAATCCCAGCGCGATGCCTGCGGCCGGGTACCCTAAAGCGGGCCAGACCCATCGCCGTTCCTTCAACGCCACGGCCGCGAAATAAGCGCCAGCCAGCAGGAACAACAAGGGAAATGCGTTGTACAGCCACACATAAGCAAAGCCGAGCGGCAGCAGCCAGCGATACCGTGCTTGCAGCAGCCAGTGCAGGCCCAGCACAAGCACCAGCAGGGAAGCGGCCTGAGCGCGGGGCATACTCATACGGTACAAAAACGCTTCCGAGACCGCCAGCAGCCCCAGTGACCACAAAAACGCCCAGCGCACGCCATTTCGGCGCATCAGCCACCAGACCGCCATAAACGCGGCCGCCGGCAGCAAGATGCTGGCGAACTTGACCCGCTGCGTGAGGGCAACGCCCCCATCCTCCGCCGGGTCTACGGCAGCAAATAACGACAGGTAGACATGATAAAGCAGATGGTGGTCATAGAAGTCGGCTTCATTCAGGATGGTCAGGGGAAGCTGAGGTGGATCAGTTTTCAATCCCTGCTGGCGAATAAGCAGTCCCATCTTGGCGTGGTAATACCCGTCGTTACCAGCCAGAGCGGACGAACCAAACTGCACCACGCCCAACAGCGCGATGAAGATCGCACCGAGGACAGCGCCCTCGACGGCAACGCGCGCCCACGCGAGCGCTTGTCTTTTCAAACGCACCCTGGCGGCCGCACCCTGGGGCGTGACGTGCGCCAGGACGTACCAGGCGATCACGCTCATGACGAGGTTCTCTCCCCCATCTTCCACGACGCCCAGGATTGTGCGCCAAACCCCGCTCCGGGCCATGGTGTGGGCCATGTCGGCAATAACCCCACAAAAAACAAGGGCGGCCAGCAGGAGGACCAGGTTCTGCGATGTGGCTCTGGCCCGACGGCCGCTCCGTTGATACGTCACTGAGAGGGTTGTGAGGAAGAACAGACCCGCACCGGCGGCAACCGCCAGTTCCCCCAGGTCCCGCGGCCGTAAATTGAGCAGCGCCGGCAGGCCAAGCTCGTCCGACACCCATTTGCCCAGCAGCTCATGGATCTGGAAGGCGTCGTCCAGCACCAGATAAGAAAATAGCAGAACCCAGTGGAAGTAAACGGGGGAGCGCCGGCGCACGGCCGCGGCGGCCAATACCGGCACAATGGCGAGCAGTTTCAGGTATTGAAAAAGCTCCGCATATCCCTGATCCCGCCCCAGCGAAAAGCGCGGGTCTGAAACCAGGTTAGTGTCACGAAGTAACAGATGGAGGGCAATGAACAAAATATCGGCCGCGATGAGGAGATAGAACGCCTTGTCTGTCCAGTTGCCGGTAAGCCACTCGCCCAAGGCATCCGCTTTGCCCGCGGCGCGCGCCCGCAAACCGCGGCTCATCCCCGGCAGAGAAGTTGAGCCAGCCGCCGGCCGCTTCACGCGGATTTCCGACGGCTGGCCCGGTAACTCCACAACCTCATCCAGGCGGCTCATCGATTTTTCACCACCCGGAAAAACGGCTGAGAGATGCTGTTACCCGTTGTGATTCCGGTTGTCATTATCATTGCCGTTACTGTTGCTGCCCGGAGGAGGCGGTGGCGGAGCCGGTGGGGCTGGGACAATGATGATCACGGGCTGGAAAATGACGATGATATCGCCAACGATGATTGTACCATCAAAGAGAATGCAGATCTGGAAGGTGATCACACTGTCTTCCTTGATCTCACCCTCGACTTTGATGTCATCATCAAGGTGAATGGGGGGCCAATTCTTGAGCAGAATCTGATCTCCGCTCACACCCACAACGACCGCACTCACCCACAGACACCCCTGGCCAAACTCCTCGTTGATGGCCCGGATGCTGGTCGCCACCCAGGTACCGTCAGGCGAAAGCTGAATCTCTACCCAGACCAGGTCCCCTTCCGAGATGTCGCCGCTGAACGTCGTATTCTCATCCACGACAATGGTAATGCCGTTGATCGTCCACGGGTCCATGCTCTCTACAATGCCCACCAGCACGATGATGAGATCGCTGTCCCCATCAATCAAGTCAATGGTGGCCGCCACCCAGGTACCGTCGGGCAGAACACTTCCCGTCACCCGCACCAGATCGCCCACCTTGATGTCCGGTTCTATCACCGTCCAATCGCGGGTTTCAAACTCGATGCCCGCCACCAGCCAGGGATCCATGGTCTCCACTTCGCCGATGAACGTGAATTCCTGCTCGTCCTCGTGAACAAGCTTGATTTCGCTTGCCTGCCACGAGCCGTCATCCATGATCCAGCCGCGGACTTCAACCAGATCGCCTTCCATAATGCCGTCTGTCGTGACCGTATCCGTGACGATCTCAATGATCTTGTCAGAGATGGTCCAGGCGCCGGCGTCGATGATTTGCACCACCCCGGTGAAGTTGAAGGGCAGACCCGGCGCTTGTTCAGCCAGCGCAATGCTTTCCGCCACCAGCGCCCCGTCAGCCGCGATGACGCCGTCCACGCGTACCAGGCTGCCTAAGACGATGGTGTCGTCAATCACGGCGTCTGTGGAAATAGAGATGGTTTTCCCGGCCACGATCCAGGTGGATGCGCCCATGTCGGTCACTTCGCCGGTCAGGGTGAAGCGGTTGTTGACCGCGTGATGGAGCAGGATGATTACGTCGGCGATGCGCTCGCCGTTTGACCCTAAATGCCCCTCCACCCGCACCAGGTCGCCCACCTGCGGGTTGCCGATAATGACCGTGTTCTCATCCGTCTGGAACTCTTGTCCGGCGATGATCCAGATGTCACCTATCTGGGAGACTTCCCCCTCGCCTGAAACCCGGAAGTGGGGGGCGTTGGGGGCGCGGCCGGCCATGGCCGTGGTCATTTGCCCGGCCACCACAGAAACGGTGCTCTGGAGGTTGGTGACGTCTACTTTGCCCTCGATGACGGTGAAGCGAGCGCGCAGGTCGGGGGTGACAAGCACCCGGAAGGTGGTGCCGCGGGCTACGCCTGATCCTGCGGGGGTGTTGACTTCATAGAGGGAGCCGCGGTCATTTCTGAATTCAATATGATGCTCGCTCTCCCCCACCCATTGCGTCAAGACAATGGTTCTAAATCCGTCCTGGGGCAACTGGGCATCTAGCTTATCAACGGAGATCTCAGAATCGGGGCCGAGATGAGCGGTGCTGCCGTCGAAGAAGGTGAGGGTCGCGCTGGACAGCTTGGCTGTGCGCACCCGCTGCCCCGCCTTGACCGTACCCACCCTGTTGACGGCCGCCCATTTCCCGTCGCTGGTCTGTACTTCGACAATGCCTTGGATGTCCTGGATGGCGGCCGTCTGCGGGTTGAGGTTCAGCGGGAGGGAGACGACCGGGATGAAGGCGGTGAAGCCCGGCTTGGCGGCCGCCTGGGCCGGCGCATTCGTCTCTGCCGCATTAACTAGGGGGCGGCGGCCGTCGGCCACGCTGTCTGCGCCTGTGCCGCCAGCGGCGGGCAGGCCCGGGACCGGACGGTCAACTTCAGCCAGCGGCGCTTCAGCAATGGCGGGCGCTTCCTGGGAGCGGACCCAGCTTGTGTCGCGGAGCGGCAGCCGGGAAGCCCCAAGCCAAAGCGAGGCGAAAAAGAGCAAGGAGAACACCACCAGGACAGCCAGACTGCCGGCGAATGCTTTGCGTGACAATAGCCAGTCTAACCGCTCCCGCAGCCAGGACAGCCAGGCCGGCTCCCATCCTTCTTGATACAGTTCCGGTATTTCGATGTGGGGGGACGCCTGCCGGGCGGCAAAGTCGAGCAGGCTGCTGCGCTGGGATGTCGCGCGAGCGGGGTCTCGCTCCGGGTATGGAGCCTGGCGCAGCATGGCCGCGAATTTCAGCAGGCCTGCCTCTTGTTCCGGCAGGCCCTTAAGGCAAAGTTCGAGCGGTTCCCCCGCTTCCAGCCGCTCCAATCTCTCTTGGAATAAATCTTCTAGCTCTCTCATGGTACGCTCCCTGGGCTATTGAAGCTTCAGCGCCACACGCAAGGCCAGAAGCCCGCGATGCTGCAATGATTTAACGGCCGCTACTGTTTTGTCTAACGTCTCGGCCACTTCTTGTAACGAGAGACCAACCAGGAACCGCAGCCGGATGACTTCCCGCTGCATTTCATCAATCCGTTCCAGCGCCAGTTGTATTCGTTCCATCTCCAATTGGCGCTCGACGACGGGCGCGGGATTATGCTGCCGTCCGTCATGCATATTGGCCACATATTCGATGGGAAGTGACATGAAGTTCCCTTCCTTGCGGTGGTGATCGACGACGAGATTGCGGGCGATGCGATAAAGCCAGCTCGCAAATGGCGCGCCGGTCGCCCGATAGCTGGGCAGGTTGATCACCATGCGCATAAAGATTTCACCAGTCAGGTCCTCCGCAAGGCGGCCGTCGAACACTCGAGACTGCACATATCTGAAGATACGCGCCTGGTATCGATCGTATAGTGCCCCGACTGCATTGACATCGCCGCCTTGAGCACGCTTTACCAATTCCGCGTCGCTTAAATCGAGCACGTACTGTCCTTTCCGGCCCGGCTGATAACGGGTTCCCTAAGAGAAATAACGGACGGGGGAGAAAAAGGATTCAAATCAGCGCACAGCGCCCGGCCGCGAGTCTGGCTTGAACCACAGGAGAGCGATGAACAGAGGGGTGACGTGCGGGCATTATCTACAATCGTGAACGACCACACTTCGCACTTGGCTGGCTACCTGGTACTGCTGGAGCTTGTGCGGGAATTCTACTGGTAGCGGGAGTACATCTTACCCGGCTAAAATGTGTACAATAAAGTGCCCATACTTCACAAAATAGACACTAACATCCATATTTCTTGGCTCTTTGGGATCTCATGGGGTTGACAGCATATATGGGGTTAGGCAATGAAATACCGATACCCATTTAGATCAAGCCACAGGCGGCGAAACAGGCTATCAACCCGCTTGAGACCATAAGAGCGTCTCGCAATCGTTTTCAGTTTATTGTTGATCCCTTCGACGAATCCACTACTGGCTCGTTTGTCAAAATAGTTGGCAATTTCGTCCAAATGGTTACGAAGGGTTTTGAGAAATTTGTTAAAACAGGTGAGCGTGCTGCGTTCCACCTTAGCGCTCCACTTTTCCAAACGACGCCGTCCTTCGGTTAAACCCAGGTCCATATTGAAGATGGCTGTTAGCTCTTCACGCAAGGTATAAGCCTGGTGCAAGAGAGGCGAATATTGGAAAAGCGAGCGCAAACGCACCTTATCATCATCATTGAGATGGTCATAGTTATGGCGCAACACCCAGTGCATGCCGTGGACAACTTCCTTGTAGGTGGCTTCAGGCAGTTCTTGACGCAAGCGGCGCATCTCCTTTTTTCGTAGCGTATCAAAGTCATCGCGATAGGTTTTAGCGACATGAAAGCGGTCAATGACGAGTTTGGCTTTGATATCAGGATGAGCGGTCATGAAAGCGGCAATCGCGCCCAGGTAACCGTCCCACATATCGAAACAGAAGGTGTGAATGGTCGAGTGTAACCGCTTGGGAATCGACATAAGAAAATCACTTACCGTTTTTTTCCGGTCATTCAACACCGTCAAGATGAGAATCGTCCCATCATCCTGACGCGCGGTGACAACAGCCCGGTAGCTTTTATGCCCTTTCTTGTGGGCCACTTCGTCAATGCCAATCGTGCCCAGATTCTGGACTGCATCCCAGTTGATTTCCTTATCAACTTGTCGTTCCAGAGCGCCAAGGACGGCGTCGTAACCCAGGTTTTCTTTGAGACTGACATCGGCCACCGTGCTGCTAATGAGCAACTTCATCAAATATCGGTCATAGGCTTTGGTGTGTGGGCTGCGTTGATCGTACCATTTCAATGTTTGTGTTGTCGTTGGTTTATTCCGGCACGTCGGACATTGTGCCCGACGTGGCTGAATGATAATGTAGGTTTCTTGCCCCAATATGGGCAAATGGCGCAAGCGCACTGCTTGCCCATGACCGTAGGTGCAGGCGATTTCTTTTTTGCAAATGCCGCAGGAGGTTGTTTCGCGGCGACTTTCAATTGTAATGATGAATTTATTGTCTCGTGTTTGCTTAGTCGCAAGCACATCAACTTGAGGAATATCCAAGGGAAAACTGATTGTGGCCGGTGTAGATATGGGCATTGTTCTTACTCCATTTGTAAAAGCACCCAATCTACCTCATCACCATATATGGGTGTACCCCTTGAATTCCCAAAGAACCAGAATCTTTTCTGCCCTGAAAATGGAGATTGGGGGATAAGGAGATTCGCTCTCTCAATCACTCAATCTCTTTCTGGCGTAATCGCTCGCCCGCCGCCCGCAGCGTCTCCAGCTTCTTGGCGAAGGCAAAGCGAATCAGATTCGTGCCCTTGCCCGGTGTGCCGAAGAAGCTAGACCCAGGGACAACGGCCACACCCAGATGCCCCGGCAGCCAGCGGGCACAAGCAAAGTCATCTCCCTCGAACTCCCACCCGCTGAAGTCGGCCATCACATAGTACGCCCCTTCAGGAGCCTGCGCCGCCAGCCCAATATCCTCCAGAATGCTCATCATGACGGTCCGGCGGGCAGCGTAATCCTGCTTCAACAGCCGGTAAAAGGACTCCGGTAATTCAAGCGCGGCTTCGCAGGCCGCTTGCAGGGGTGCCGGCGCGCAAATGGTGGTGAAGTCGTGGACTGCGCGCAGCGCAGCGCTGAGGGAATCCAGGGCACAGGCATACCCCAGCCGCCAGCCGGTAACTGCATACGTCTTGCCGAAGCCGCCAATGGTCACGGTGCGTTCCAGCATCCCGGGCAGAGTCGCCAGCGGGATGTGTTGCCGGCCGTCATAGGTGATATGCTCGTAAATCTCGTCAGTGATGGCCACCACATCGAATTTCTGGCATAGGGCTGCAATCCCCTCCAACTCATTCCGAGTAAAGACCCGCCCGGTTGGATTGTGGGGCGTATTGACGATGATCGCTTTGGTTTTCTCGGAAAAGGCGGCCTGCAATTGGTCCAGGTCCAGGGCGTAGTCGGGAGGCTCGAGCGAAACGAAACGAGGCCGCCCGCCGGGGAAAACCACCGCCGGCACATACCCCTCATGGAACGGCTCAATGATAACCACTTCATCTCCGGGATTGACAATGCCCGTCAGCGTTGCTGCCAGCGCTTCCGTCACGCCGCAGGTCACCGTAATATGCCTGTCCGGCTCATAATCCAACCCATACAATCGGCTCATCTTAGCCGCAATAGCCTGACGCAATCCGGCTGCGCCCCAGGTAATCGTGTACTGGTTCACACCGGCGTCCAACGCCTTGTGCGCCGCCTCCAACACTTCGGGCGGCGGGCCGAAATCAGGGAAGCCTTGCGAGAGGTTGATGGCCTGATGGGTAATCGCCAGCCGGGTCATTTCGCGGATGAACGATTCATTGATTGCCTGCATTCTTTGGGCAGCATACTTCATCAATATCACTCCTGTCACTAAAATTGAGGTCAAGAAGGATGGGGGTTGGGAGATGGTTTTCTTTTGTCTCCCAATCTCCCAACTCTCATCACGGGTGGTGGATGCATATTCAGATTACTTCCAGGGTTACGCTGTCGCGCCGGGGAAATTGCAGGTTGCGCTCCCGGTATTGTGAATGCGCGCTTTGTTTACCTGGCTGGGTGCAGCAAGCGCGTATCACTCTTTGTACAGTTCACGCTTGTCGACGACGCGCCTGGCTTTGCCCAACGACCGTTCAATTGAGTTAGGCCCCATCAACTTCACTTTGGCCCTCACACCCAGCGTTTGCGCCAGTTCGCTCTCGGTCACCTGGCGGAGGTGATCCAGGGCGCTCGTATCAATCGGTTCAAAGTACTTGCTGTTTGCCTCGACCCACACCTCCAGTTCGTCCAATCTGTCCTTGGGGCGATCCAGGACGATCTGATATTGGGGTTCCAGCCCTTCCACGGTCAGGATCGTCTTCTCGATGAGGGAGGGGAAAACATTGACGCCGCGTACGATGAGCATATCATCGGAGCGGCCGCGTACTTTCTCCATGCGTACAACGGTACGGCCGCAATCACATTTCTCCGCATGTAACACGGTCAGGTCTCGGGTGCGGTAGCGGATAACCGGCATCGCTTCTTTGGTCAATGTCGTGAAGACCAGTTCTCCCTCCTCACCGTAAGGTAACTGCTCGCCGCTGTCCGGATCAATGATCTCCGGCAGGAAATGATCCTCGTTGATGTGTAGGCCGTTATGGCATTCGCACTCTACTGAGACGCCGGGGCCGATGATCTCCGTCAGGCCATAAATATCGTACGCTTCCAAACCGAGGCGCTCTTGGATTTCCTGGCGCATTTCCTCCGTCCACGGCTCTGCGCCAAAGATGCCCACACGCACCTTCATCCGGCTCTTGAAATCAATCCCCATATCGGCCGCTTCTTCGGCGAGAATGAGCGAGTAAGATGGTGTGGCGGTCATCACCGTAGCTCCAAAATCTTCCAACAGCATAATTTGCCGGCGCGTCATCCCGCCGGATACAGGCACCACGGTCGCGCCTACCGTTTCGAAGCCCAGATGAAAGCCCAAACCTCCGGTAAACAAACCATAGCCGTACGCGTTGTGGGCAATATCTTTAGCGGTCACCCCACAAGAAGTCACCGTACGCGCCATCACCTCCGCCCACAGCGCCAGATCCTTCTTGGAATAGCCGCCCACCGTCGGCTTGCCGGTCGTGCCGCTGGAAGCGTGAATCCGGGCGACTTCTTCCAGGGGAACTGCGAAGTTGCTGAACGGATATGCATCACGCAGGTCTTGTTTGGTGGTAAAGGGGAGCCGCTTTAAATCATCCAACCCTTTGATGTCCTCCGGGGTGACGCCCAGTTCATCGAACTTTTGCCGGTAGATGGGGATTCTATGGTAGACGTATTCCGCAATTTGACTCAATCGCTGCCCCTGAAGCTTCTCCAGGTCATCACGAGGCATACTTTCATATTCGGGGTTCCAGATTGGCATCTCGTCTTCCTCCACTGACAATTATCGCTCATCACTTATGATTTATTGCTGGTTGCTTCCAGTTCCCATTGTCCCTCGCGGCCGGCGAGGAATGCCTTGCGATTTACTTCCTTGTGCCGCTGCGGCACCTTCGTCATAATCACCTCCATCCACAGGTTCGGGTCCATGTCTAACTGGGACGAGAGTGCGCCCAGGAGCACGCTGTTGGCTGTCCGCGGGTTGCCCAGTTCCATGGCTAACGAAACCGCGTCCAGCAACAGTGTTTTACCCGCGACTTGCCCGGCCGCAGACAGGACGTTCGCCTCGTCAGGGTACACCGCCTCGCCGAAGACCGTGCCCGTCGGCGGCAGTTGTTGGCGGCTGAGGATAAGTGTGCCGCCCGGCCGCAAATATTCCAGCCAGCGCACCGCTTCCAGCATCTCCTGTCCGACGAAGAAGTCCACCGTGCCCATCTCGCACAGCGGAGAGGCGACCCGCCTGCCCCATCTCACGTGGCTGGTCACTGCACCGCCGCGCTGGGACATACCGTGTACCTCTGACTTCTTCACATCCAGGCCCGAGCGAATACCCACTTCAGCCACAACGTCACTGGCCAGCAGCGTGCCCTGCCCGCCCACGCCGGCCAGCAGGAAATTAACAGACTCTGTTCTCATTATTTACTCCTTCGCTAAAGTCATCGGTAACCCGTCTCTCCTTTCTGTGCAGAGATTCCTGCTCGCAGGGTACGGGCACCGGCTATTCAGGCAATCAGTTCAGGCGATCACCGTGACCTTTTCCGCGCCCGGCTCAATCGCCTGTCGGGCACATACATCGTAGCAGAGGCCGCAGCCCACGCATTGAACGGGATCGATCCACGCTTTGGGGCGGCCGCTCTTCTCGTCCAATTCATCGCTCTTGAAGATGGCTGGACAGCCGATGCGGAAGCAAAGAGTACAGCCGTTGCAATCGTCGTTATGAACGATATAGGGTTCCCGATTGTGGCTGGTCTCGAAGACGCAAACGGTACGCGCCACGATGACGGTCGGCTCGCCCAGCTTTTGTGCCTCTTTAATAGTGTTCTGCATGTGCTTTAGTTCGCGAGCTTCCAGCTCAAAGACGTGCCTGACGCCCATGGCTCTGGCGACAGCGGCGATGTCAATGCGATGCCCTTCTTCGCCGCGCAGGGTTTCACCGGAGCCGGGATTGCCCTGGTGCCCTGTCATACCAGTGGTGCGGTTGTCCACCACCATGATGACCACCGGGGTCTGGTTATACACGGCCGTTGCCAGCGCGGGTAGCCCGGCGTGGAAGAAAGTGCTATCCCCAATGACGGCCACATTCCCCTTTTCCAGGCCGGCATGGCGCATGCCCATAGCCACACCAATACTGGCCCCCATCGCGCCGATGGTGTCCGTGGCCTCCAGCGGCGGCAGCACGCCCAGAGCGTAGCACCCGATATCGGAATTGACTGCCACCTTGAGGCGGCGCAAGGCCCAAAATACATCCCGGTGGCCGCAACCGGCGCATAACACCGGCGGCCGTATCGGCAAAGCGCCGATGTCCGGTTTGTGCCCGTTTCCGTTTGACGCCAGCAGGCCGGCCTGCACGGCCGCGGACCTCACCCGCTCCGGAGTGAATTCGCCAATCGCCGGGAAGATGCTTTTCCCTTCCACTTCCAACCCCAACAAACGCACATATTCCTCGATGAAAGGATCCAATTCTTCCACCACCACCAGCCGCGACACTTCGGCCGCGAACGCCCGGATTTTCTGCTCCGGCATGGGCCAGGACATACCCAGCTTCAGGATAGAGGCGTTGGGGAAGACCTCGCGGGCATATTGGTAAGCAACGCCGGAGGTGATGATACCCAACGAGCGGGAGCGCCACTCGATGAAATTAATCGCCGTTTCTTCAGCCCACTGGCGGAACTGCTTAGTACGTTCTTCGATGAGGGGGTGCCGCCGCCGGGCATAGGCGGGAATCATCACAAACTTGGGCGGGTTCTTGACATACGGCCGCTTCTCCACCGCCTCGCGCCCCTTCAACATCACGATTGACTTGGCGTGCGAGGTGCGCGTCGTCGTCCGCAGCAGGATGGGCGTATCGTACTGCTCACTTAATTCCAGCGCCAGCCGCACAAAATCCTTCGCTTCCTGGCTATCAGAAGGTTCCAGCATGGGCACTTTGGCGAACCGGGCATAATGCCGGTTATCCTGCTCATTCTGCGAGGAATGCATTCCGGGGTCATCGGCCGTGATGATCACCAGCCCTGCATTCAATCCCGTGTACGACGAGTAAAAAAGCGATTCCGAAGCGACATTCAACCCCACATGCTTCATCACCGCCATGGCGCGACGGCCGGCATATGCAGCGCCAATGGCCGTGTCCAGCGCCACCTTTTCATTCGCCGCCCACTCAGAGTAAATATCGTCATACAAGGCAACGTTTTGCAAGATTTCCGTGCTGGGCGTGCCGGGATAGGCCGAAGCGATTTCAACCCCGGCTTCCCATGCACCCCGGGCAATAGCCTCGTTTCCACTCATCAATGCTCTTTCCATCTCATCCTCCAGATGTCGGAGATGGGGATTGGAGATTGGAGTTTGAATCTCCTGTCTCCAGCCTCAACTCTCCACTTTTTTATGATTCACCCGACCTAAATATGCCTTCTGCACCGCTTCATTGGCGATGAGTTCCCCGGCCGCGGCGGCCAGCACAACACGTCCCGTTTCCAGGACATAACCGCGATCGGAAATCTCCAGCGCAGCGCGCGCGTTCTGTTCCACCAGGAGAATCGTCGTCCCGGTCTCGCGCAAGGTGCGCAGCACCTGGAAAATCTCTTGTACCAGGAGGGGGGCCAACCCCAGCGAAGGTTCATCCAGGAGCAGCACCTTCGGCCGCGCCATCAATCCTCTGGCAATCGCCAACATCTGCTGTTCTCCACCAGAAAGCGTGCCCGCCATCTGGTCTTGCCGCTCTTTCAGTATGGGAAACATCTCGACCATGCGCGCCATGTCCTGCCGCACCTCACCGCCCTCCCCCCGCCGCAGGCGTAAATAAGCGCCCAGCAGCAAATTGTCGCTCACCGTCAGGCTGCCGAATACCTGGCGGCGTTCCGGCACCTGGCTGATGCCCAGTCCCACAATAGCCTCCGCCGGCAGGCGCGCAATGTCTCGGCCGTCTAATAGAATGTGCCCGTGCTGCGGCGGCACAACGCCGGAGATGCTGTTGAGCAGCGTGGTCTTGCCCGCGCCATTCGCCCCTACCAGTGAAACGATCTCGCCGGCGTTGACTTCCAACGAAACATCATCGAGTGCTCGAATGTGTCCGTAGTAAGTGGAGATGTTCTTAACTTGCAACATCGTCACCCTCAGCGGTGTCGCCTACCCGGCTGAGCGCAGGTTCCATCCCGTGGTCGCGCTGCCAGTCCGCGCCCAGATAGGCTTGAATCACGGCCGGGTTAGCCTGCACGGCCGCCGGTGTTCCCTCAGCGATAATCGTCCCGTAATGCAGCACAATCACCCGATCAGCAATACCCATCACCAGGTTCATATCATGTTCGACCAACAAAACCGTAATGCCGCTATCCCGAATACGGCCGATGAGTTTATCCAATGCCTCCGCTTCCACGCGAGTCAGACCAGCTGCCGGCTCATCCAGCAAGAGCAACTTCGGCCTGACGGCCAGGGTACGCGCCAGTTCAACCAGGCGCTGCCGGCCAAAAGGAAGCGAGGCAGCGGGGATGTCTGCCTGGGCTTCCAGGCCAACCATGGCCAGATAACCCATCGCCTGTTCCCGCAGCCGCGCTTCTTCAGCGGCCGTGCCCGGCCAGCGCAAGGCAGTCGCCAGGAACCCCGCCTTCCCCTGCAAATGGCAGCCGACCATCACGTTTTCCAACGCGGTCATATTGCCAAAGATTTGCAAGTTTTGAAAGGTGCGCACCACGCCCAGCGCGGCTACTTTGCTGGGACGCAGGCCGGAAATCTTCTGCCCCTCAAAATAAACGTCGCCATGATCCAGGCGGTGAGTGCCGGAAATCAGGTTAAAGATGGTCGTCTTTCCTGCGCCGTTCGGCCCGATGAGGGCCAAGATTTCACCGCGTTGGACGTGCAGATCCACGTGGTTGACGGCGACCACGCCGCCAAAGCTCTTGTGCAGCCCTTTCGCCTCAAGCAATACGTCAGCCGCCATGATTCCTCTTGTCTTTCACCCGCACCGCCTTGCCGGGGAGGCGCGGCAAGCCGCCCAGGGGGACCAAAACGACGTCAGCGTGCAATCCTAACAAATCATACACCCTCTCGTCTATTTTGCGGGCCAACGCCTTGTTGTCGCTTTGCTCCGTCTCCACATGCAGGGTCAATTGATCTGCACCCTTCACCCGGTCAATCTCAATCAAGTAATCATTCCCCACCTCCGGGTAGGAAAGCAGAAGGCTCTCTATCTGCTTGGGGAAGAAGTTGACGCCCTTTACCTTGAGCATGTCATCGTTACGGCAAGCGATTCGTTCCACGCGCAGCGACGTACGGCCGCAGCCGCAAGGTTCCCGGCTGAGCACCCGACTGATGTCACGGGTACGAAAGCGGATCAAAGGCAGCGCCTCACGGGTGAGGGTGGTGACAACCATCTCGCCCCACTCGCCATCTTCAACCGGCTCGCCGGTATCAGGGTCAACGAACTCAATCAGGTAATGGTCTTCCCACACATGAATGCCGCAGCGGTCGTCACAATCAATACCCAGCCCCACGCCGCCTGTTTCGGTCATGCCGATGATGTCAAATGCTTTGATGCCCATCACGTCTTCAATGCGCTGGCGCATCTCGTCGCTCCAAATCTCCGCGCCGAAAATGCCGACGCGCAGCTTTGTGTCGCGGCGGAAGTCGAAGCCCTGTTCAGCCGCCACCTCTATGAGACGCAGGGGATAAGAAGCGATGGCGGCAATGGCCGTCGTGCCCAGGTCACGCATAAACTGCAGCTGGAGCGAAGTACGGCCGGCCCCGATGGGGATAATCATCGTCTCCAGGGCGCTGGCCCCGTAATGAAAGCCAAACCCGCCGTTGAACAGACCGAAGGAGGGTGTGATTTGTATCACATCCTCCCGCCCCACCCCGGCGGCCGTCAGGCAGCGGGCCATGATTTCTCCCCACTGCCGTACGTCGTTGGGCGTATGGGGGCAGATGATGGGCGTGCCCGTTGTCCCTGAACTCATGTGCATGCGCATGAACTCAGACTGCGGCGCGCAGGCTAGGCCAAAGGGGTACGCCTCGCGCAAGTGGGCCTTTGTCATGAAGGAGAAGTGTCGGATATCGTCTAGCTCGCGCACGTCATCCGCGCCAAACCCGCCCAAGTATTCAGCATACTGGGGGTTGCTGGCGTGGATATGGCGCAGTGTGGCTTGCAGGCGTTCCAGTTGCAGTGCGACCAGTTGATCGCGGGAGATGGATTCGAGTTCTGGTTGGTGCATTTTCGTATTCCGTGTTTCGTGTTCCGTATCTCAATTAAGGGTTACGGGCTACGGTTCGGCGGCGTATGGCCGCGACCAGACCGGCAAATAAACCTTCCGGCATAAAAATCATGATCAAGATCAAGATAAAGCCAAAGGCGATGATCTCATGTTCACCCGACGCCTTGGGGATCAGCGCTTTGATCGCGGTGCGCAGGTACTGCTCCACCCATAACACCGTGCCCGCGCCGAAGAGCGCGCCCCACACACTGGCCAGCCCCCCTACCACCGCCATCACCACCAATTCAATAGAAACGCTGATGCTGACGGAACCAGGACTCATAAATCCCAGATAGGCTGCATGCAGTCCGCCGGCCAGCCCGCCATAAGCGGCGCTGAGGGCGAACACCTTTAATTTGAAGCTGTTGGTATCCACGCCCACTGCCTCGGCTGCTATCTCGCTGGCATGCAGTGCGCGCATGGCGCGGCCGATACGAGAGTTGACGATGTTGAGCGAAAGCCCAATGACGATCAGGGTAAAGGCCCACATCACATAGTAATAGTGAACGTCACTGGACAGCACAAACGAACCGATATTCAGGTCAGGCACGCCGCGAAACCCGGACGGCCCGCCGGTCCAGTCCACTTCCTGCGTCAAAATCAGAAAAAGGATCACATTCATACCCAGCGTTGCCATCGCCAGGTAATGGCCGCGCAGGCGAAAAATGAGCATGCCAATCAGGTAAGCGACACCCGCCGACAGCAACACCCCGCCCAGTAAGGATAACCAGGGTGAGATGCTGAAACGGGTGCTCAAAATGGCCGTGGTGTATGCGCCAATGCCAAAAAAAGTGGCCTGTCCCAGCGAAATCTGCCCGGCGTATCCCATTAGTAGCGAGAGGCCGACGGTGATCATGGTGAACTGCCCCACCAGAATCAGGATCGTCAAGATGTAGTTATTTTGGATGGTCAGCGGAACCAGCGCCAGCGCCACAGCGGACGCGGTCATGGCCAGCAAGTTGGGGTAGCGGCGAATCCAGTTCAACATGACGCCCTCACAGTCCCGCCTGTTCCACCATGGTGGCCCGGCCGCGCAGCAGCCCGCCCAGCCGCGCCGCCAGAACGACGAACAGCACGATGAACGAGATGGCATCCTTGTAACCGGATGACAGCAGCCCCGCGCCAAACGCTTCCAGGATTCCCAGGAAAAGGCCGCCAATCACTGCGCCGGTCGTGCTGGACATCCCGCCCATGGTGGCAGCCACAAACCCTTTGAGCGACAAAGTCAGCCCCCGGTCGTAGGTCATGAAGGTTGAAGGAACGATGACGATACCGGCGATGGCGGTGACGGCCGCGCTTAGGCCGAAGGAGAGCATGGCCATGCGCCGGGTGTTGATCCCCATCAGCCGCGCCGCGCCGGGGTTGGCGGCGCTGGCGCGCAACGCTTTGCCGATCAACGTGCGGTTGAAGAACAGGTAGAGCAGCAGCAGCAACACGGCCGTCACCGCGATCACCCACACACTCTGGCGCGTCAGGATGGCCCCACCTATCTTCAACGGTGCACCTTTAGAAAATACTGGCAGCCGAAACGGGTCCGTTCCCCACACCAACAACGCCATTCCCCGCATCGAGAAGGCCGCGCCAATCGTGATGATGATCATGCTGAGCACAGACGCATTCCGCGCCGGCTGGATGCCTGCGCGATAGAGAAGCAACCCCAAGAGGGTCGTCACGGCTACGCCGAAGAGCGCCGCCAGAGGGAGCGGCCAAGCCAGCGCCAGGTGAACGTTTCCGCTCAACAACCGGCTATCCTGAAACACGGTGATGGCGATAAACGCCCCGTAAACAGCAAACTCGCCCTGGGCAAAGTTAATGATGCCGGTCACATTGTAGATAGTGACAAACCCAAGCGCAATCAGCGCGTAGATGCTGCCGATGGTAATGCCCGAAAGCAAGAATTGGAGCAATTGATCCTGCAAACTCACGCCGGCCTCCAATGCCCGTAAACCGTGACCCGTAATCCGTAAACCGTGACCCGCGAAACAACACGGATTACGGAATACGGATTACGGGAAACAGAATATGAACTACGGCACTTCTGTGTACATCTCAGGCGGCACATACACCCAGGTACCGCCCTTGATCTCGACCAGCACCAGCGATTCTTTGCCGATGCCGTTGTGATCTTGATCGGAAAGGTTGAAGATGCCGGAAATACCAGCGAAGTTATGAATCCCTTCCAGGTAGTCGCGGATGGCAGTGGGGTCCGGGCCGACTGCTTGCAGCGCGGAGAACGCCATCTGCATCGAATCCCAGGCATGGCCGCCAAAGGTGCTGGGCGTCGCCCCGCCGGTGAACTCGGTGTAGTCAGCCACATATTGCAGCAACGTCGCCTTCTGCGGGTCGGTGTCGGGCAGACCATCCGCTACCAGCAGCTTACCGATGGGGAAGAGCACCCCTTCGGCCGCATCACCGGCCAGATCAATGAACGCCTGGTTGCCGATGCCGTGATTATGAAGGATTGGCATATCCAGCGCCAGATCGCGGAACTGAACCGTCAGCGGTGCGCCTTCGCCCGGCGTGGCATGCACAATCAATGCCTCCGCCCCGGAACCCGCTATCTGCGTCAACTGGGCAGTGAAGTCAGTGTCGCCCGGCTCAAACGTCCCTTCCCACACGATTTCGATACCCAGATCGGCCGCTACCGTTTGCAACGCCCCCATCGAGTCTACGCCAAAGCCGTTGTTCACCCCAAACGAGGCGATCTTGGTGATACCATTGGCCACCATCCAGTCTCCCTGCACCTGGGCCACCGGCAGATTCGTCTGCGGCGTCTTGAAGATCCAATGCCGCTCTTCTACCGGCTGGATGATCGCGCTGGAAGACGCGTTGGAAATAAAGGGAACTTGCGCCTCGGTCACGGTGTCAATCACCGCCAAGCTGATGCCGCTGGCCGTGCCGCCTACGATGATGGGCACATTTTCCTGTTCGATAAACCGCTTGACAATCAGCAGCGCTTCATCGGTGCTCGTCTGATCATCCTCGATGATAGCCTCCACCGGATGCAGTTTCCCATCCGGGCCAAGCAGCCCGCCTTTGGTATTCACCTGATCCACCAGCATCAGCGCCGTGTCCCTCTCCGGGACACCCAACGAGGATGCAGGGCCGGTCACAGAGAAGAACACTCCAATCTTATACGGCTCACCTGTTTCGCGCAGTCCGACGGTGGGCGCTTCAGCATACAACGCCGGCGGCACATATTCCCACGTACCGTTCTTGATCTCCACCAGCACCAATGTTTCCTTACCGATGCCGTTGTGGTCCTGATCGGAAAGGTTGAACACGCCGGAAATACCAGCGAAGTTATGAATCCCTTCCAGGTAGTCGCGAATGGCAGTGGGGTCCGGGCCGACTGCGCTCAAAGCCATAATCGCCATTTGCATCGAATCCCAGGCATGGCCGCCAAAGGTGCTGGGCGTCGCCCCGCCGGTGAACTCGGTGTAGTCAGCCACATATTGCAGCAACGTCGCCTTCTGCGGGTCGGTGTCGGGCAGACCATCCGCTACCAGCAGCTTACCGATGGGGAAGAGCACCCCTTCGGCCGCATCACCGGCCAGATCAATGAACGCCTGGTTGCCGATGCCGTGATTATGAAGGATTGGCATATCCAGCGCCAGATCGCGGAACTGAACCGTCAGCGGTGCGCCTTCGCCCGGCGTGGCATGCACAATCAATGCCTCCGCCCCGGAACCCGCTATCTGCGTCAACTGGGCAGTGAAGTCAGTGTCGCCCGGCTCAAACGTCCCTTCCCACACGATTTCGATACCCAGATCGGCCGCTACCGTTTGCAACGCCCCCATCGAGTCTACGCCAAAGCCGTTGTTCACCCCAAACGAGGCGATCTTGGTGATACCATTGGCCACCATCCAGTCTCCCTGCACCTGGGCCACCGGCAGATTCGTCTGCGGCGTCTTGAAGATCCAATGCCGCTCTTCTACCGGCTGGATGATCGCGCTGGAAGACGCGTTGGAAATAAAGGGAACTTGCGCCTCGGTCACGGTGTCAATCACCGCCAAGCTGATGCCGCTGGCCGTGCCGCCTACGATGATGGGCACATTTTCCTGTTCGATAAACCGCTTGACAATCAGCAGCGCTTCATCGGTGCTCGTCTGATCGTCTTCAAGAATCAGTTCCAGAGGGTGCATCAACCCGTCGGGGCCTTCAATGCCCCCGGCGGCATTCACCTGTTCCGCAACCATCAGGGCGGTGTCCCTTTCCGGGACGCCCAACGAGGACGCAGGGCCAGTCACGGAGAAGAACACCCCAATCTTGTATGGCTCGCCGACTTCTTCAGCCGGGAGCGGGGTATTGGTGGGCTTAGGTTCGGCCGGGGCTTCTGTCGCGGCCGCGGCCGGGGCCTCTGTAGGAGTTTCCGTCTTCCCACCAGAGGAGCACGCACTCAGGATCAACAGTAAAACAGACAACAGGGTCAGGATTTTGAGCAATTTATGGGACATCTTCCTCCTCCTTTCCAGCAACGCGGTTCTCTTAGTCGGAACCGCACCTTGCCAAACCTGATTCAGGTAAACGGCAAAAAGTTTTGGTAAGACTTTTTGGCCGTTTACTCAAGGAATTGGTAGAAATTTTTCTCCAAAAGCTTTCTACCAATTCCCCAAGCCTGCTGACATTCCGTTATCTTGAATGATACGCCGCCTCCCTTCCCCGACTCTCCGCACTGATAAGCCACAGCGCCAGGGGTTAACACACGCGCTTTGCGTACGCGTCATATGCTCATTGTCAACTCCAGGTCATTGTCTTCGATCTCTTGCCCGGCGATGATGCGCTGGCGCAGCACCTTGACCATGCGCATGACATCCTCTTCAGCCAGAATACGGTTGGAGCGTTTGGCAGCTTCCAGAATTTTGGCCATAAAGACCGGATGGGGTTGAATGTCCCGTTCCTGTAGATAAAAGCGCACGTTATGCTCGCCGGACATGGGGCCAATCTCAATGCCCTGTTTGCGGCCGACCATGCTCGCCGGCACGCCGCAATAGACGCGATCGGACAACCACTGGTCGCCGGATTCGAGCGCTTTTACCACGGCCGCTGCATGGACGCCGGTCGACGTGCGGAAAGAGTCCGCGCCCACGATCGGATAGTTAAAGGGAATGGGAACATCGCACTTCTCGGAAATGACCTGGCAGTATTCTGGCAGGTGAGTCAGGTCCCGATCGGACCATCCCAGGAGATTGAGGTTCACCAGCAACCATTCCATGGGCGTGTTGCCGCTGCGCTCCCCGATGCCCAGGCCGCAGGCATGAACTCGATCCGCCCCCGCCCGGATGGCTTCCAATGTATTGGCGATGCTCAGGCCGCGATCTCTATGCCCATGCCAGTCAATGCCGACCTCCGGGTTGATCTCATCCACCATCTCACGCAGGAAGGTGATCAGCGCGTGCACGCCTTCTGGGGTGACATGTCCCACGGTATCGGCAGCGCAGATGCGCTGTGCACCAGCCCGAATAGCGGTCTCATACACCCGGCGCAGCGTGTCCGGATGGGCGCGAATGGTATCTTCGGTCACGAACATGACCGGCAGCCCGTGTTTAACGGCAAAACTAACCGATTCCTCCGCCTGACGCAGCAGGAAATCCACATCCCACCCTTCGGCATACTGCCGGATGGGGCTGGTTCCGAGGAAGATGCACGCCTCAATGGGAATGCCGGCTTCCTCGGAGGCGTCCACGATCGGGGCAATGTCGGAGATCATGGTGCGGGCTGCGCTCTGCGGTTGGATAGGCATATTTTGGTTGGCGATTTCGCGCGCCAACACGCACACATGATATTTGAACTTTTCACCGGCGCAGCACAGTCCCAGATCGGCTGCATCTACCCCCAGATCGCGCATCAGGTACAGCAGATACACCTTGTCCTGGATGTCCGGGTGAGTCACAGACGGGGACTGGAGGCCGTCGCGCAGTGTTTCGTCGGTGACCAGGACAGGCCACTTCGGTTGAGGGAGTTCCTCAACCAGGTTCCAGTCATAAATTAACTCATGGCTGCCATTTCGCTTGTCAGACATCGTTCTATCCCCCTTGCCCGAGAAAGAACAACCTAACTGTGCACCTGCGCCGCTTCTTGCGCCGCTTCTTGCGCCGCTTCCACCGCCTGCTTCCCAGCGGCAAACGCTTTCAGGTTGCCGTCCAGGTAACGCGACGGCAGCCGAACACGCAGCGCCTTTTGCCAGGATGATTCCGGGATGGGCATCATGGTAGACAGCGCCCCCAGCAGGACCACATTGGCCATACGGCCGTCCCCCAGGTCACGCGCCATCTCCGATGCGGGAAGAGTGATCACAGTCAAGCCCTTCTCACGCAAATATTCAATTGCCTCGTAAGGATAAAGCAGGTCCGCGCCGGTGACAGAACCGGGGATGATTTCGAATTCATTGGCCAGGATCACGCCCGTTTCCGGGCGGACGAAGTGAGCGAAGCGCAGCGCTTCCAGCTTCTCCAGGCCAATAACTACATCCGCTTCACCCGGCGTCACCACCGGGGAATACACCTTCTCGCCGAAACGCACGTGCGTCTCCACGCTGCCGCCGCGCTGGGAAACGCCGTGTACTTCCGTCTGCTTCACGTCGTAACCAGCATGAGCGGCCGCGATTGACGTCAGCTCGGCAATCAGCAGCGAACCTTGCCCTCCTACTCCGGCAAACATTAGACTAAACACTTTACTCATCACTCCCTCTGATTCGTCGTTGGGTAACTGGTATAAAACGACAATGGCTGATTACGAATGACCAGTCACCAGTTACTAATCACCAGTCACAGCTCAAGCAGCAACGGCCGTTTCCGCCAGATGAATCGCATCCGTGGGGCAAACCTGGGCGCAGACGGTACAAGACGTACACTCCACGGCCGTGATCACGGGATAACCCGTTTCGGTGCGCTTGATAGCCGGACACCACACCTTGAAGCAGGCATCGCACTTCGTACACAACGATTCCTCCACGATGTACGGCGGCACATCTCGCCGCTTCATTTCCGGCAACTGCATGCATGGGCCTCGGGCAATGACGACCGCCGGGCCTTTGTGAGCCAACGCCTTACGCAGCGCTCTCGTCACCTCCTTGCGCTGCCAGGTGTCCACCACCGCCACATGCTCCACACCCGACGCTTTGCAAATGCCCACCAGGTCCAGCTTGGGCGCTTCCTGGCCCAGCACATTTTTACCCGACGCCGGATGCGGCTGGGAGCCGGTCATGCCGGTGGCCGAATTGTCCAGGATGACTAGGGTGAGGCGGCTGCCGTTGTACACGGCGTCAATCAGGGGCGGGATGCCGGCGTGGACGAAGGTAGAATCGCCAATGATGGCTACGACGCGTTCGTGCCCCGCCTGCTCCAGGCCAACGGCCGTGCCGATGCTGGCCCCCATGCAGAAGGTCGTGTGCTCCGCCTCAAAGGGAGGCAGCGCGCCCATGGTGTAGCAGCCAATATCCCCGGAAACCGTCACTTTGAGCTGGCGCAAAGCCGCGAAGACCGTCCGGTGGCCGCAGCCAACGCAGAACATCGGCGGGCGGGCCAACAGAGTGATGTCTTCAGTATATGGAGCCGGCGCCTTGCCCATGCCCAGAGCTTCCCGCAGCCGGCCGGGCGAATATTCCCCGATCACCCCGAATAATGCCTTCCCCTTCACGTTGCGGATGCCCAGGCTGAGCATGTACTCTTCGATGAACGGCTCCCCTTCTTCAACAACGTAGACCGTCTCGTAACGGCCGCAAAAGTCGCGCAACAACTGCGGCGGCAGGGGAAAGGTCATCCCCAATCGCAGCACGGCCGCTTCCGGCATCACTTCCTTCACATACTGGTAGGAAATACCTGACGTCACCACGCCGGTAGCGCCGTCCGCATGCTCCACGCGGTTAAAAACACATGTTTCCGCATACTCGCGCAGCGCGTCCAACCGCTCTTCCACTTTGGGACGGTGCAGACGGCGGTAGATGGGAACGGAGAAGCGCTTGGGATCAGGGACGAACTCCCGCTGCGGTACTTCTTTACGCTCGCCCACCTGCACCAATCCTTTGTGATGAGCCAGACGGGTGGTGGTGCGCAGCATCACCGGCGTGCCGAACTGCTCGGAGAGATCAAAGCCGGCAATAACGAAATCACGGCACTCTTGAGCATCGCTTGGCTCCAGCACAGGCACTTTGGCCATGCGGGCCAGGTAGCGGTTGTCCTGCTCGTTCTGGGAGGAGTGCATGCCGGGGTCGTCGGCCGAAATGAAGACAAATCCCCCGTTCGTCCCGGCATAGGGAAAAACCATGAAGGCATCGGCGGCGACATTGAGGCCCACATGTTTCATAGTCACCAGCACGCGCAACCCGCCGACGGCCGCGCCCATCCCTTCTTCAAAGGCCACCTTCTCGTTGGCCGACCAGCGGGGATGGGTGTCCGGGTAGCGTGTCGCCAGCGTCTCGATGATTTCCGTGCTGGGCGTGCCCGGATACCCGGCGGCAAACGTCACCCCTGCTTCCCACGCCCCGCGAGCAATGGCCTGGTTCCCCAACAGTAATTCACGCATACTCTTTCCCCTCTTATCTGCGGCGGGTGTCACCCGACGCCCAAAATCCGCGCTGCGTTGTCGTACAAAATAGCCTGCCGGGCCTCGGCCGAGATGGGCAGCGCGTGAATCGCCTCCACATTCCGTCTCAGGTCGGGGTTTCCCGGCCAGTCGGAACCGTACACAACCTTGTGCGCCAACCGTTCCAGGCGCGGAAAATAATCGAGCAACTTCTTGGCCGGCAGGCCGGAGACTTCCATGTACACGTTCTCATGCCGCCTTGCCATCCAAAAGGCTTGCTCATACCAAAACGGCCGTCCCGAATGGGCCAGCAGAATCGTCAGGTCGGGAAAGTCAATAGCCACGTCGTCCAGCAGGAGCGGGTCGCCGTATTTGATGCGCGCCCCCCTAAAGACAGAACTGCCGGTGTGTACTAACACCGGCAATCCAAGCTCCTGCGCTTTGCTGTACAGGGGGTACATGCGTGGATCATTGGGAAAGTGATGCTGGTACACCGGGTACACCTTGATGCCCCGGAACTTATACGCCTGCACCAGGCGCTCCAATTCGGCCGCCAGGTCATTGACAATATAGGGATTGATGCTGGCGAACGGGAGCACACGGCCGCGCGGCCCTGAAGGCGGATCGGGCAACGCATTCGCTTCTGCGCAAAACTCGCCTACATATTCGTTGCTGGCCCAGCCGGTAGTGATCGGCGTCACTTCCGCCAGCCCCACTGCCCAATCAATCCCATTTTCTTGCAGGTGCCTGCGCAGGTTAACCGGCGTCAAAACCTCTTCCATGTACGCATCAACATCGCCGGGGAAATTGGCTCGTATCCACTCCATGACCCAGGGTTGTTCATGTTCAGGCCGGCTGAGATGGAAGTGAAAGTCAATGATCACGGCACCACCACCGAGCGAATGCCCTTGCCCTCGCGCAGCGCATCCAGGCCCGCGTTAATATCATCCAGCGGGAAATGGGCGGTCACCATTTCCTTCACTTTGATCTTGCCCTGGCGCGCCAGCTCAATGACGCGGGGGTAATCCACGGCCCGGCAACCCAACGATCCGATGATTTCCATCTCACGGTACATGACCTTGCCCGTGTTCAGGGTCATCGGCTTGCTGGCAAACCCGACCACGACGAAACGGCCGCCGGTGCGCAGCGAGTTGAAGGTCTGGGCCTGGACTGCCGGATTACCGATGGCCTCAAAGCCCACGTCGGCTCCACCCCCGGTCAGCTTGCGCACTTCTTTGTCTATCCGTTCCACCTGGCTGGCGTTAATGGTCGCCTGCGCGCCAAAGCGTTTCGCCCATTCCAGCTTTTCGTCAACAATATCTACGGCGATCACCTGGGCGCCCACGGCGGCCGCGACCTGCACCACGTTCAGCCCAATGCCCCCGCAGCCGAAGACCACCACCTGATCGCCCGGCTTGACCCGCCCCCGGTTGACGACGGCATGGAATGGGGTCGTGGTGGCATCGGCGATGATGGCCCCCTCCACCAGCGGGATTTCCTCGGGCAGGGCCAGCGCATCCTTGGCCGGGGCTAGCATGTACTCCGCGTAGCCGCCGTCCACATTGTTGCCGAACATCACCATGCGCTCGCATACATTCTCCCGCCCCTTGCGGCACATATCACACTCGCCGCAGCCGTAGACGGCGGGAAGCAGCACCCGGTCTCCGTCCTTCCATTCGCCGGCTCCCTGCCCCAGCGCCGCGATGGTGCCCGATACTTCATGGCCTAGAATCAGCGGCGGTTTCTTGAATGTAGGCACCCCATGATCAAGGTAGTGAAGATCGGTGTGGCACAACCCACAGGCAGCCACCTTGACCAAGACTTCTCCCGGCCCCGGCTCAGGGGTAGGCATTTCTTCAATTCGCAACGGCTCATTGGCCGCATAGAAAACAGCAGCTTTCATATCGTCTCTCCTCCGATTTTCAGTGAACCGGTAATTGGTAATTAGTAATTTGGTGATTGGTAATTGATTACCGGTTACCGGTCACTGCTTCGCTCCCCTCATACATCTCCACCGCCCGTCGCAGCCTGTCAGGAACGCGGATCTTTTCCCGGGTATCGGGCGCGGCCGTCACGGCCGTGATCTCGCCCGTGGCCACCAATCGCTCATCCTGCTCGGCAAAAACCTGAAAATCAAAGCGTAAACTACTGTTGCCAATGCGTCCCAACCGGCAATGAATCCGCAACACCTCGTCAAAGTGGCTCGACGAATGGAATGTGGCGTGAGCATCTACGTAGAACATGTCCAGGTTTTCTGCCCGCATCTGCTGGTAGCTGTAGCCCAGCTCGCGCAGATAGCCGGTCAAGGCAACATCAAAATAATTGAGATACCAGGCGAAGTTAACGTGGCCTTGCAGGTCTGTTTCGTTAAATCGCACCCGCAGCGTCGAGTAAAACTTGTAAGGCTCAGTCACAGATATCACTCATTGCTCATTGCCAACTGCTGCTAACTGCTCTTCACTTCCAACACCACGGCTGCGGCCGTGTCGCCGGCGGCGCAGCCGGTGAAGAGGCCAACCCCGCCGCCCAGCAGCACCAGTTCCTCAATCAGTTCCTCAATCAGCCGCATCCCGGTCGGCCCCTGGGGGTGCCCCCAGATAAGTGATGAGCCGTAGTTATTCATCCCTTCCAGCGGGATACCCAACTCCCGGTTGAGAAAGCAATCGTTTACTGCAAATGGGTTGTGAGTTTTGATCGCTTTCACATCCTTCAGGGCGACGCCGGCCGCATCCAGGACACGGTGCACAGCCGGCGCATTGGCTTTGGGCATGTATCCCTTTTCCGCCCGCCCCTGAGCAAACGCCAGTAACTGCACCTCGATGCCCGGATCGCGGCTGAGTTCCCGCGCTCGCTCCCGGGTGGTGAGGATCATGCCTGCGTTGCCGTCAGCCGGGTATGTCTGGCCGCCGAAGGTGACGGTGCCGTCCGGCATGACCGGTTTTAGCCGCGCCAGCCCTTCGGCCGTGGTGGGGAAAACCCCTTCGTCGTCCGTCACAGTGGCGACAACTTTGCGCCCGGACGGGTTCACTTCGATAGGGGTGACCATGTATCGCCTGTGAAAGGCAGCGTCATCAGCCAGAGCTTCCTGATATTGAGCGTAGCGCATCTGCACCACTGCGTGCTGCTCCTCGGTAGAAATATCGTATTCGCGGGCCACGTTTTCGGCCGTCTGCAACATGCTGTTGCGGGCGAAGGGATCGCGGTTGAAGTTATCCCACACCCAATCCTCAGATTCGCCACGGCCGCCGGGCGCCGCCGGATTGGGATACAGCAGGTGAGGCCCATTGGACGTGCGATCGGCCGTCAGGCAAAGGATGGTGGGCGATTCTCCGTTGCCGGCTTCAATCTCATAGGCGGCGCTGCCGATCACGCGGGCGGACGTGGCGCACGCCTGCGAGAACATAGGCCCGGTGATGCCCTCCGCGCCAATCATCCCCGCCACCCAGGGCGCGCCGTAAAAAGCGTGCTTGGCGGGAACGGTCATCCCCAGGTAAAGGGCGGTGAACGTCTCCGGCGCGATGTCCCGTTCGGCGAGCGCCCGCCGCGCCACCTCAGCGGCGAATTTGGCGGGGTGCAAAGTGGCGAAGTGGCCCTGCCACTTCACGAACGGTGTACTCCAATATGCCCCGTAAGGAATATAGGTCTTTTCAAATGCCATCATGCTCTCCAGAGAACGATGAATTGCGGCCTGTGAGTGAGGCCCTCACCCACAATTCAACCTTCACAATTCACCATCCACAATTAACTATGCGCCCGCCGTCAGGCCGCCATCCACAAAAATGACCTGTCCGGTGATATAGGATGCTTCGTCTGAAGAAAGGAAGGCATGCACGGCCGCGATCTCTTCCGGTTCTGCCATGCGGCGGAAGGGGATGTGCTGCAACAGGCCGGCCATAATTTTCTCCGGGATGGCGGCCGTCATTTGCGTCTTCACCCCGCCCGGAGCCACACAATTGACGCTAATGCCGTATCGCGCCCATTCCAGGGCAAAGGTCTTCGTCAGCCCAATGACGCCCGCCTTGGAAGCAGAATAGTTTGCCTGGCCGATATTGCCCAACGCCGCCACCGATGCTGTGTTGACGATGCGCCCTGACTTCTGCTTGATCATCTGCACGGCCGCGATCTGGGAACAAAGCCAGGTACCCTTCAGGTTCACCTCGATCACGGCGTCCCACTTCTCATCCGACATGAACTTCACTTCGCCGTCTTTGACGCGCGTGGTGAGCGCGTCACGGGTGATACCGGCGTTGTTGATCAGGATGTCCAGACGGCCGAACTGTTCCACGGCCGCATTCACCATCTTTTGCACATCCTCCCGACTAGTGACACTGCCCACCACGGCGACGGCCTCGCCGCCGGCAGCAGTAATTTCCTGGCGGGTGGCTTCCAACCCATCCTGGTCCAAATCCGAGATGACGACTTTCGCTCCGTCACGGGCAAAACGGACGGCCGTGGCGCGGCCGATTCCCCCGCCGGCCCCAGTGACCAAAGCAACCTTATCAGCAAGCAACATCTTTCTTCCTCCGCAACTGGTAAATTATCAATTCCGCTTCATCAACAGCGTCCACTCGCCATCCACCACCACTTCGTCGCGCTGATTACGCACGCGGGCAGCGAAACGCACCACGCCTCGTCCGGGTTTCGAGGTAGGCTTCTTCTCCAGCACCTCCAACTCCAAATGAACAGTGTCGCCAAATTTGACCGCACCTTTGTAACGGATCACCTGCTCCATCAATGCCAGCGTGGTTCCTTCAAAAATGCCGGTCCAGTTCGCCATGCCGGTGGCCATCGCCATGATCAGCATGCCGTGAGCAATGCGCTCGCCAAAAGGGGTTGCCTTGCCGAACTCAGCATTGGTGTGCAGCGGGTTAAAGTCACCGGAGAGGCCGGCAAATGTCACCACATCGGCCTCCGTCACCGTACGCCCCTGGGACTTGTAGCAATCGCCAATTTCAAATTCGTCGAATGTCAATCCGCGTGTGTTTCCCACAGCTCCTCCTTCTTTTCGTCTCCCGTTATCCGTTCTCTATATTCAGTTACCGGGCCGCCTTACGCGTGCTTCCATACCGGCGGCCGCTTTTCCATGAAGGCAGCCAGTCCTTCCCCGGCGTCGGCCGTTTTCATCAACTCTTCCAGGTACAGCGTCTCCATCTCCGGCTGGGCTTTGGCCCAATTGCCGTAGCCCATGCGGAGGGCCTGCTTGGCCGCAGCCAGCGCGGCGCGGCTCAACCCTGCTATCCTGGCGGCCTTCTCCTCCGCCCAAGTCGCCACTTGATCGGCAGGGACGGCCGCATTCACCAGACCGATGTTCATCGCCTCGGTTGCAGTCAGGTTACGACCGGTAAACATCAGGTCGGCCGCCGCCCGATAGCCCGCCAGATACGGCAGGCGCATGGCGGCCACCGGCGCTATTGCCGCTAACTGAATCTCCGGTTGGCCGATCTTGGCCTTCTCCGCCATCACTGCCAGGTCACAGCACAACACCAGTTCACAGCCGCCGCCCAGGGCATGCCCATGCACGGCCGCAATCGTAGGAACCGGGAAATCAGCCAGCGCACAGCAGACGCGATCGAAAAGCGGGATCATCTCCCCCACCTTGTCGGCCGTGTGGTCGGCCACATCTACACCGGCGGAAAACAGCTTCCCCTCCGCCCGCAGCAGTAACACCCGCAGCGACCCATCCTGAGCCAACGCCCTCAACGCCGCCTCCATTTCCCGCAGCATGGGAATGTGCAGCACATTTACCGGCGGCCGATTGAGGGTCAGGCGTCCAACGCCGTCCCGCACCCCGAAGTGGGTAAACTCTGTTTCCGTGTCCATCGCTCTAGCCCGCCCCGTTCAAGGCAGCACCGCATGCGCCGCAGTAGTCGAACTCCTCCGGAATCGCTTTGGCACCGCAGGAAGCGCAGGTCTGGGTGTAGGGTCCCCAGATGAACTCGCTGCTCTTGCCTTCGGCCGCACGCTGGCGCAGCTTGCGGTAATCGGGCGGCCGTTTCTCCACGAAAGCGGTCATCCCCTCCATCGGCTCCCACGAAGTATAGTGAACCGACAACCAATCGCGTGCATGGCCGATTGTCTGGTGCCACGCCAGGTTCTTCCAGAAGTTCGTCTGTTCCTTGGTGTAACGGATACATTCAGGGAACTTATCCACCAATTCCTGCGCCAGGGCATTCACCGCTTCATCCAGTTTAGAAAGGTCAATGCTGTACCCGTCCTTTCCTTTTTGGGCCAGGGAAATCTGCTCCGGCGTCGCGCGCTCGATGAATTCCCCATTCTGCTTGACTGAAGGTACGACCTCATTCACCAGGCCCCATTCCAAAGCCTGGTAAGGAGGAATGCGCCGGTTGGTCATCAAGATATATCGGGCGCGCCGGTCGCCGACTGTGATGGGCAGCCACTGCGTCGCGCCTCCAGCGGCCACGCTGCCCACGCCGCTGCCTACCTGGCCAATCCAGGCGTGCTCCGCGATGATCGCCAGATCACACGCCATCTGAGACTCGTTGCCGCCGCCGACCGCCATGCCGTTCAGGCGGGCGATCACCGGTTTGCCCGTATTGACGATGCTCTCGATATACGCGCCAAAGAGCTTCATGTATTTCCAATAATCATGCGGTGACCGCGTGTAACGTGATTGGTACTCTTTGACATCTCCCCCGGTGCAAAATGCCCGGGTTCCTGTCCCGGTGTAAACGATGACCGCCACTTCGTCGTCAAAACTCGCCTGGCGGAATGCGGCCGCCAATTCCTCCAGACAGTTTGTGCTGTACGCGTTGTAATTGTAGGGGCGATTGATGGTGATCGTGGCCACCCAATCCTTCTTTTCGTAAAAGATTTCCTCAAAATCCGTCTTTTGTTCAGTCAAAACATCCATTCTGTCAAGCTCCTTTAAGTGTGTCACGGCTTATTTTTGTAGAAAGGAAAACCGTGATACCGTGAGGTTTGGCGATTTATTCCGCTGATTTAATTTTGAGAATATACCGCCAAACACTTAACTAAGGATCAAGGGCTAAATAACTTGCGAGAGATTGAAGAGTGGAGATTAGCCCAATCTCCACTCCCTGATCTCCAGTCTCAATTTGAGACGTCTTACGCCTCAGGCTCGCCGTCGTTCATGACGGCGTCTACATATTGGTTAGCATATGTTCCCAACAAGCGGTGATAGTTGTCGAAAAGATCGCGGGCCACCAGCCCGATCCAATCTGGGGGTAATAGCGAAGTAGGGAGATTCGGGTCCTTAAACGGGAAGGATTGGTACTCGTGAGTCAGCCAGAAGCGGCGCACAAAGCAAGCTTCGAGGTCGGGCATTTTCCCGTCAATCTGCCACGTCTGGCATTCCTGATATTCCGATCGGAAGCGATTGTAGAATTGATGATATTGGGCAGCGATCCCCTCCAGGTCCCAACACCGGTGGACGAGATCATGTGCCGAGGCCGGTCCCTGGTAGATGCCGCTAAACATGTCAACGTAACCCTCAACGCCCAGCTCGACAAAAAACTCATTTAACTCGTCCCGCCTGTCATGAGGGGAAAACCAGGTACCCGGCGCCAGACGGCCGAATCCCAGCCACAACAGTTCTTTCCGCAGCGCATGCCGCCGCCGCCGCTTCCTCTCCGGGAGCGAGTACACGACCACATGCCACTGTCCATCCCAATCGGTAAAAGTCGGTTCGAAGATACGCTCCTGCCCCCGCTCCAGCAGCGCTTGCCCGCGAGGGGTCAAGTAATATTGGCTGCGACGGCCGTACTTCTGCGAGGCGATCCAGCCCCGGCGCTTCATGCGCGATAGGGCTGAACGCATGGCGCGCTCACTCACACCCAGCAGCTCCAGCAAATGCAGCAAACTGCTGGTCCAGATTTTGCCCCCCCGCTGCAGCACATAATCGCCAAACAGGGTGAAAATCAGGAACTGCGTACGGACAGGCAGATATTCAGTCGTGCTTGGTGTGGCCAGGTCGGATTCCAGTGTCCTTACGTTCATCTGTTTCCTCACCCGGTTCCCTAATCAGAGGCGTTTACGCGTATAGAGCGTCACATAAGCACGGCAGACCGCCAGCCGGCAGTTACCGCACACCGTACTCAACTCTTCCGGCTTGATGGTTCTGGTACACACCTCATACCCCAGTTCGGTGTACAGGTGAATGGCTTCCCTGGCCCGAATCGGATCCGCCATGAACCGCCGTTCCCACCCCTGAGCAACCAGCTCGGGGTCTGGTTCAAAGTCAAGATCAGGTAGGGAGAACATCCCCTCGGGACCGGCCTGAGGCTGCCCCGCGCCAGGGGGGCAGTCATCCGCATCAGTCAACAGGAGGGGGTCTTTGTCCTGGTCAGCCATCGTCTCACGCCTGGGCTACGGCAGATCGGGTGCGCGCCGCTTGGGCATCCTCTTTGCGTATCTTGACCAGACGCCGGTGCCCCAAAATAGCCGCGCCCAATGCGGATGTGAATTGGACCAAGTCCCCTTCCGGTACGTTCACTTCAGTAGCCAACTGCTCTCGCACGACTTCCGCCATGCTCTCGAAGCGTAAAATACCGCCGATGAGCGTGAACTCCGGTTCCATTCGCACCCGCCTCATTAACTGCACCGAACGGCCGACCAGCGAAACAATAGAGCCATACATGATGTCGGCCGGGGCTGCCCCCTGCGAGAGATGGTTAATGACCTCAGACTCAGCAAATACAGCGCACACGCCGGAGATAGGCACTGATTCTTTAGCGGTGGCCGCCAGTGGGCCAATTTCCTCTGTCCCATACCCCATGTAGCGGGCTGTTTTCTCCAGAAAAGCGCCGGTCCCAGCCGCGCACTTGTCATTCAGGCGGAAGGACTTCACCTTCATCTGCCCGTCCAGACGGATCGCCTTCATCGTCTGCCCGCCAACGTCCAGGATGGTGCGCGTATTGGGGAAGAAGTAAGTTGCACCCCTGGCGCTGGCCGTCAGATCCGTGACGTTCACATCCCGGAAGGTCACCTGGTGACGGCCGAATCCTGTCGCCACGATGTAGCCCACCGCCTCCTGATCCAACCCTGCCTTTTCCAATGCCGCGTCCAACGCCCTGCGCGCGGCCTTTTCCAGCTTAAACCCGGTATTGGTTATGGCGCGCCCAACAATCTGGTGTTCACTGTCCAGAATAAGCGCCTTCGTGTAGGTTGAACCAACATCAATTCCGGCAACGTACGTCATGCTGCCTCCTCTCTTTGTTCGGCCGGCACGCGGCTGGCCAGAATGTGATCAAGGGCAAATAGGGCCGCGCCCAATGCGCCCATGTAGTGCGAGTCCTCGCTCACGTTCAGCTTCAAGCCCAGGTTTTCTTCCAGGGCATGTACCATGCCGATATTTCTGGTCACCCCACCCGTGAAGGTGACTTCCTCCTCAATGCCCACGCGGCGCATCAGCCCCACGGAACGGGAGGCGATGGATTGGTGCACGCCCATCAAGATATCTTCAATCTTCTTACCCTTGCCTAACCAGGAGAGCACTTCTGATTCGGCAAAAACGGTGCAGGTAGTGCTGATACGCACCGGCCGTTCCGCCTCTAATGCGGTGGGGCCAAGCTCGCCCAACGGGATTTCCAGCGCGGCCGAAGCTGCGCCCAGGAAACGCCCGGTTCCTGCTGCGCATTTATCGTTCATGCAGAAATCAACAATCTCGCCCGTCGGGCTGATCCGAATTGCCTTCGTATCCTGCCCGCCCATGTCCACCACCGTGCGTGTGCCGGGGAACATCTGCACCGCGCCGCGCGCATGGCAGCTGATCTCCGTCACCTGCGTGTTGCCGAATGTCACCCGGTAGCGACCGTAGCCCGTGCCGATGACATACTCAACCTCTTCCTCGCGAATGCCGCCATCCTTGAGCGCCTTCACATACGCGTTCTCGGCCGCCTGCACTACATTGGCTCCTGTGTCTATCAAAGCGCGGCCAATTATTTCCCTATCCTCGTTGATGATGACCGCCTTAGTTTGGGTTGACCCCACATCCACTCCGGCTGCATATGCCATTACTCTTCTCTCCAAATCACACCCAATGGGTCTCGCACATCGTTCAAAAAGGTTCTCCCGAAAGCCCCCTCCAGAGGTGGCGCCACGTAAGCGGCTTCCGGGAGAATAAGTAAACAGGCGAGAGCCTCACTAAACAGCAACCAACTTCTGCTTGCGCGAAGCCAGCCCCTCAAAGAAAGCGTCAATTCGATTCTTGAGCTGGGCCTCGGAAACAACCCGCCGATCCATCATGTCCGACTCGATAAACAGCGTGGCAATATCCCGGCTGGCCATTACCGCCCGCCGGTTATCGGCCAGCCCGGTTGACACGGTGCGGCAGCTCTTAATGGGGTGGTAGACGATGCCGTCAATGTCGTATGATTCAACCATGTCCACCAACACCTGATCCTGGTAGAACATGCTGTCCATGGCATCACGCACGCTGATCAGAATGCCTTCGGCTAGGCTTTCTATCGGATTGGCTAGATCATATTCAAATCCTCGGCTCGTCCCGCCTGAGGCAAACCAGAGGTAGGTTGAATTCAGGAATGTGCCCCCCCACTCTGTGAACAATTCGTTGAAGCGGCGGAAAATGGGGTAGCAGGGCACGCCGACAAAAATGAGCCGGTACTTCTCGTCCGTGAGCGTACCGATGCCGTGGGCCACCTTATATTCCATCTCGGCCACCAAATTCTTGAAGTATTCGCTCCCTTCTATGGTTCCGCGGAAGCCGTTGGCCACGCCCAAGTAGACCGTTCCATCAGTCAAGGCATTAAACACAGATGGGTGGCTCCGATTCAGCTCCAACACCCGCTTCCAACCCCAGTTCATATCATTGGCATAACCCAGCACCTCGCGGAAACGATCGATGTCGAACTTGCGGCCGGTCACTTCTTCACACAAAGCGATAAGCTCTTTCAACTGAGCCGCCACGTACCGGCGGTCATTCTCATAATCAATGTCGCCGGGCCAGGTCTGCCCGCCCGCTTCCCGTGTGCCGGGCACATCAAGGGTAAATACCGGGATGTCGTACATGCGCTCCCAGATTTCAGCCCACTTGATATAGGTATTGCAGGCATTGGTGAGCACAGCCAGCGAAGGCTTGGGAATGCGTCCCATGGGATGCTCCCCATTACGGAATTGGACGGCGACATCAGCCTTGACATAGCCGCAGATGTCGGGAGAGTAACCGTAATCCTCCGCCTCATTCAGGTACTCATGGGCAACCCGGCGCACGGCCGTCTGCAAAGAGTTGATCTCCGGGAATACCATGGGCAAGTCAAACGCGCGCAACACTTCGGCGATGCTCCCCATCACGAATACGTAAGCAGACTGCCCGCCGGCGGCAGCCACCTGGTTTAGTTCCTGGAACCATTGGCGGAACAATTGTGCTCCGTCCCGATTCCCCCGGCCAACGATCTCAGATGCTTGTGTGACACTCATAAGTTCGTCCTTCCCTTAGGCGAAGAGCAGATTTTCCACGAACGTCTCCAACTGGATTTCCAGATGGTCGAAGCTGGTCATATTCTCTTCAAACTCACTGATGAAATAGGGGATGCCATCCTGATCCAACGCATGGGTATAAGCCACCTGCTCCTCCAGCCCCGGCTCACACATCTTGGCGGCCGTGACGATGGCCGCCTCTGCACGCGAGGAAGCGATACGCTGCATCAGCATCTTTTCCTTCGGCTTACGCAGGTCATGCTGCACCGGGCTGTAAGAAGAGTGCTCCAGGTAGGCTTCTGCCAGATTGAAGAGCGGGTCTCCCTCCGCGGGCACGTCTTCGGTGATCCAGCGCAGGCCGATGAGCAAATCGTCATCCACCACATAACAAGATTGGGAAATCATGCGGAGGAGGTCCAGGGGCGGCTGCTCGCAAAAACCACCTTCAAACACCACCCGTATCTTGTCCTGCTGCTTGGCTTCCCGCTTCCGGACCATGGGCAACACGGCCCGCAGCATGTCGTTGTGTTCCTCGCGCGGGATCATGCGTCCTACAGCCATCAAGGTATACGCCTCATAGGCTGACAGCAGCCAGGGAGTCTCCCGTTTGATAGCATACAATTCGCACAGCAGCGCCCGATTCTCGTTGTACACCGCCAGGGAACGGCGCAGATCTTCGTCGGTGATCGTCCGCCCGGCAATCTTCTCCAATTCCCGCTTCAGGCGATCGTACTCCCCTCGGAGATACAGCGCCGAATGGGAGGAGTTGGCATTTTGAGGCAGGTAAAGAATTTGGCAGGGATAGTCGTGATTACGCCCCCACACGGCCGCAAGGTTGCGGGCCGCGTCACAAATTGGGTGCGTGACGAACATATCCAGCTCGACGCGGTGACTCAATGCCAATTCCAGTGAGGTCTTGAGGATGGAACAGAGGTAGGAGCCAAATCGGGAATCTGCCTGCACCGGCTCCAAGGGCGCACCACTTACCTTAAACGGCAACATCCCGGCCGCGTGGACGATCTCTTCGGGGAAGTACACTTGAAAGTGACCGACCACTTTCCCCCCGGCTTCGCGCCAGCGCCGCACCGTGGGGAAATCCATATCTTCCAGCAGTTCCCTGCATTCGTAGAGCACATCATCGAGGGGCTTGTCCAGCCATTTATCAAAAACGCGTACTTCCATAAAATATGCTCCGTTTTATTAAGTTCCGTCATAAAAGCGAGACATATTTAGTATACATCGCTTTTTCTCCGTGTCAACAGAAATAGCAAAGAATATCAGCGGGCAAATTGACCCTGAATTCGGCCGTGATTCCCCTCAGCAAACCACATTGAATCAGTGAAACGGCCAAAGTTCTCGCTCTCTGCCCGGGTTGCATAATGGCCAGGTTGCAGGTACGGTATGTGCCCAAAGAGGATGAGGCAAATGAATGATTCCAAACTGATGCCGTTAGCCGACGCCATTGCCCGGTTCGTGCCGGACGGAAGTTCTATGGCCCTGGGCCTGGCGCAGGAGACGATGATCCCGTTCGCCGCAGCCCACGAGATCATGCGCCAACGAAAACAGGACCTGACGCTGATCGGGCCTATCTCCGACATCCTGTTCGACCAGATGATTGGCGCCGGCTGTGTGAAACGCGTAGAGGCCGCCTGGGTGGGGAATGTTATCACCGGCTCTTCGTATAATTTCCGCCGGGCCGTCGAATCAGGGCGCATTGAGATGGAAGATCATTCCAATTTTACGTTGGCGATGGCCTTGCGCGCCGGGGCATTGGGCGTGAGTTTCTTACCCACCTCCACAGCTCTGGGCAGTGACTTATTCCAGACCAACACGCGCCTGAAGCGGGTGGAATGCCCATTCACCGGACGGCCGCTGACGGCCGTGGCGGCAATCAACCCCGATCTGGCCATTGTGCACGTGCAGCGGGCAGATGAATTCGGTAACGCTCACGCCTGGGGCAACATGGGCATGACGCGGGAAGCCTGTCTGGCGGTCGATCGCGTTTTGCTCACGGCCGAAGAGATTGTGCCCCCGGAAGTAATTCGCAGCGACCCGAACCGGGTCGTGACGCCCGGCTTCCGCGTCTGCGCCGTGGCCCATGTCCCCTGGGGGGCGCATCCCTCGCCGGTACCCGGTTACTACAATCGGGACCACGAGAGTTTTCTGGCGTATCGCGGGGACAGCAAGACGGAAGCGGCATTTGCCACCTGGTTGGCCGCCTGGGTGGACGAGGCCGGCAATTGGGAAGGGTATCTGCAGCGAATCGGAGAATCCCGGCTGGCGGCATTGCAGCCAACCGTGAAAGCGCCTTCCGAGGCGGTGGACTATGGGTACTAGAGCAGCAGGAAGTGACGGCTACACCAAAGCAGAGTTGATGGTCGCCGCGGCCGCCCGTGAGATCGCCAATGGGGAAACGGTATTTGTGGGCATGCGCCTGCCCCTGCTCGGTTTCCAACTGGCCAAGCAAACGCATGCGCCTGACGCGTTGGGCGTCTATGAATTGGGCATCGTGCGGGACGCGGCTGCTCCAGCCCCCATCTTGACGATGGGCGACCTGCCCAACCTGTACCATTCATCCTGGCTGGCGGACACGATTGACTTGATGGGCCTGTTGCAGCGAGGGTTGGTGGACGTGAGTTTCATTGGCGGGGCACAGGTAGATCGTTTTGGCAACCTGAACACCAGCTACATCGGCGATGTGCGGCGGCCGACGACCCGTCTCCCCGGAAGCGGCGGCGCCTGCGACCTGGCCAGCCTAGCCCGGCGACACATTATCATCATGTCCCATGAGAAGCGCCGCTTTGTCCCTCGGGTGGATTACATCACCTCGCCAGGATACGGGGATGGCCCGGGCTGGCGCGAGCGTGTCGGCCTGCCCCGCGGCGGCCCTTCCACGGTGATCACCACGTTAGGTGTGCTCAGATTTGCGCCCGATACGCGGGAAATGGTGCTGGCATCTACCCATCCCGGCGTGACGGTGGAAGAAGTGAAGGCAAATACGGGATGGCCCTTGTGCGTTCTCAACGGGGTCACTGAGACGCCGCCCCCAACAACGGCCGAACTGGATATGCTGCGCCGGTTCGATCCGGAAGGATTTTGGACGTCCTAGGCGGCAATCCGGCGCTCTGAACCATTGTAAGGCGGTTTGTAACAGAGAGGTGATACTGTATTAAGTGTGACGCCGCGCATGTATTGTATCCTCCTTCCCCCCCTTTCCGGAGCGGCCACAAGTGGCTGGTAACAGGCCCGGCGTCACCATTTTTACCTTCACTGCCCCCACCCTTTGCCCGCAACAAGTTTCCCAATTCTGTTTATTGTTTCCCTCACTCAAGCAAAACGAAATAAGTGAGAAGCCCCACCGCCACTCCCATGACGATCCCGCCTACCTGAGAGACGATGACGACCGTGCGACCAGTTTGGTCGCTCCTCCTTCTTTGCCACTTGAACCCCGCCATCTGCGTGAATGCCGTGACCAGCACGCTGATAGGAAGGAGGATGGCTGGGCCTTGCCACTCAAACGGCCGTTTGAGAAAATACGCAAGTGAGTAAAAAAAAGCCGCCGGCCCAAGGGCAAAAAAGACAAAGAATATCTCCATCGAAACACCCTGCTTCGCGTGATGACTCAATCTTTTTAATGATCGCCGCAACCGAACCGCCACACACGGCCGTCTCTTGCCAGGAGATTCTCTGCTTCAATCGGCCCCCAGCTTCCCCGCCGGTACAGCCCTAACGGCGGGGCATCGGCCGTCTCCCACCCTTGCAGCACCGGATCAATCAACCCCCAGGCAGCCTCAATGCTGTCACTGCGCGTGAAGAGCGAGGCATCTCCCTGGATAGCATCCAGCAGCAACCGCTCGTAGGCATCGGGTAGCGTATTCCCCTCAAAAGAAGATTGGTAGTGAAATTCCAGGTCCATCGCCCGCATTTCGCGGGAATCGGGCACCTTTGCCTCAAACTTAAGATGGATCCCCTCGTCCGGCTGAATGCACAAAGAGAGGATATTAGGCTCAAAGCTGGCCTCATCGGCAAAGTCGAACATCACGTGGGGCGGCCGTTGAAACTCAATCATGATCTCCGTGTTTTTCCGGGCCAGCGCCTTACCCGACCGCAAATAGAAGGGGACTCCTTTCCAACGCCAGTTGTCCGCATATAATTTCAGGGCCACGTAGGTGGGTGTTTGTGAATCCGGCGCGACCCCCTCCGCCTCGCAGTATCCTTCGTATTGGGCACGGACGGTATCCTGCAACGCAATCGGCCGAATGGAGCGCAGCAGCTTCACCTTCTCGTTGCGAACAGCATCCGCGTCAAACGACGCAGGTGGTTCAATGGCTACCAGCGAGAGCAATTGCAGCAGATGGTTCTGGAACATGTCACGCAGGACCCCGGCCTGATCGTAATAGCCGGCCCTGTGCCCCACATCCACGCTCTCAGTCACCGTAATTTGCACATTGTCAATATAGTTCCGATTCCACACCGGCTCAAAGATGGCGTTGGCAAAGCGGAAGTAGAGGATATTCTGTGCAGTTTCCTTCCCCAGGTAATGATCGATGCGATACACTTGATGTTCCTGGAAGACAGTGTGAATTGCGTCGTTTAATGCGTGGGCGGAAGCGAGATCGCGGCCGAACGGCTTCTCCACCACCACGCGCCGCCATCCTTCCCCCTCAACCGCCATCCCGGCCGCGCCTAGATGCCCGACGATGGGGGCAAAAAAGCGGGGAGCGGTAGCCATGTAATATAGGCGGTTAGCCGAGCCGTCCTCCAATTGATCGAGGAACTTCCGCAGCCCTTCAAAATCAGCCGCGTTGCCCAGATCCCCCTGAAAATAGCGCGCCTTGGGAATAAACGCCTCCCAGCGAACGGCGTCAAACAAACGGCTGGCGAAACGGGCCATCCCCCCGCGCAAGACTTCATGGAACTTTTCATCATCCCACGGCCGCCGGGCAAAGCCGACGATGTTGACCTGGTTGGGCAGGCGTCCCTTGCAATATGAACTGAACAATGCTGGAATCAACTTGCGCTGAGTCAGGTCACCGGAAGCGCCGAAAATCACAATCGTTGTCTGGGTTGTCTCGCTCATGAGGTTCCTCGTTTCTCGTATTCCGTCACCTGCCACCGGCAACGATGCCGGCGACGACGGCCGTCAGTTGCGCCGGGTCATCAACCAGGAAACCTGGTGGCAGCAGGCCGCTTTCCCGCAGCCGCTTCCTGGTGAAAGGTGTACCCACGGCAACGACAGCCATGCCGGCCGCCAGCGCCGCCTTAACCCCGGCGGGGGAATCTTCGATCACCAGGCATTCTTGCGGGGGCACACCCAATTCGTGAGCCACCAACAAGTATATCTCCGGGTCTGGTTTCCCGTGTTCTACATCATCGCGCGAGGCCACAAAGTCAAACTGGTCGCGCAAATTGAGGACGGCGAGCACACGCTGCACTTGAGGGCAGTAGGACATTGTCGCCAGACCGGTATGGCGGCAAACACGCCGGGCTTCGCGCAGCAGGGTCACATTGTGCGGCCATTGATTGCTGCGGATCACTTCCGGGTCAGACAACATCTCGTTGTAGATTTGCAGGCGAATTTGCACGTAAGCCTGCCAGGGGGTGGCTACGCCGAGATCAGCCATGCGCGCAGCGGCCGTTTCTGCCAGAGAAAACCGTTCTACCAGCGCCGTGGCCACCTCCCTTCGGGAAAGACCCACCACATCTTTGAACGCTTCAATCACTTCATTTTCGGCCAATTCCGGGCGCAGGGCAACGGCCGCGCGCGCATACGAGATCGCCTTCAGCCGCTCAGTCTGGACGAGGGTCCCGTCCAGGTCAAAAATCATCGTCGTAATCATACTCGTTGTTTCGGATTACGGATTACGGATCACGGATTACCAATTTACGCAGCCCGCCGACGACGTCCCGCCCTAAATGGAAGCGAATGACGCGGCGGTTGGCCTGGCGTAGCGCCTGAGCGTCGCCGAGAGCCTGGGCCAGCTTGAGGACGTTAAACGTCATGGTAGACCCGGCCTGTCCCGCTTCATCAGGAATGGGTACCGTTGCCGCCGGATCGGAAGTGAACTGGATGAACAGGCCGTTGCCGCGGTCACCTTTGTGCAGCTGGCCGGTGGAATGGAGAAAGCGAGGCCCGTATCCAACGGTCGTCGCCAGCTTGTGGGCGTCGCGCAGCACGGTACGCAGCTTGAGCAAGGCGGCGTCGGTTTCCGGGGTTGGCTGCACATACGCTTGCAGAGCGATGTAGTCGCCGGGCCGGGCCTGGGCGAGGAAGTCTCGCAGGGATTCGGCCGTCACCGGAGCTGATTCACCCACCGGAAGCTCTCCCTTTTCCATGTACTCGGCCACCATCTGGCGCGCCAGCACTTTCGCCGCTTCCACATTGGGCTGATCAAATGGCTGGATGCCCAGGCGGTAACCGGCGACAGCCGTGGCCATCTCCCAGAGGAAGAACTGCCCGCCCAGATCATACGCATCCCGCAAATGCAAGGTGATGACGGGGTGGCCGGCAGCCGCCAGGTCATGGATTCCGTCATCGTGTGTGCTGTCGCCGGCCAGGCGCAAGTACACAAAGAGGCGGTCGTCGCCATAATCTTCCTCCGAACCGACAGGTTCGCCCACTACCGGCAGGATACCTTTGCCGTCCTTGCCCGTGCTTTCAGCAATCAACTGTTCCACCCAATCGCCGAAGCTGGCCAGTTTCGGCGAGGCAATGATGGTCACTTTGTCCCGCCCCGCTTTCGCCAACTCGCCCATGATCGCGCCCAGACGGCCGCTGAGATTGTCTCCTTCCACCGGGCAGTTGCAGCCATCCGCATTGCAAGCGGCCGTTTGCGCCCGCGCCAATAGCGCAGCCAGGTCTACACCCACCAATGCGGCGGGAACCAGGCCAAAGTACGACAGGGCGGAGTACCGACCGCCGATGTTGGGATCGTTGAGGAAAATCTCGCGGAAATTGTACAACGCACCAATCGCTTCCAGCTTACTGCCGGGGTCAGTGATGGCCGCGAAATGCGCCCCCGCCGCGGCCGTGCCCACAGCATCAGCCACGCGGTTATAGAAGTACTTGAAAAAGGAGAGCGTCTCCACCGTGCCGCCTGATTTGGTGGCAACAATGAACAATGTTTTGGCCGGTTCCAATCGTTCTGCCTGTGCCTGCACCGCGTCGGCGTCGGTGCTGTCCAGCACCTGAAAGTCCAGGCCGTCACTCTCTGCGCCGAAGGTCCTGGCGAACACCTCTGGAGCCAGACTGGAGCCGCCCATCCCCAACAGGAGCACGTCGGTGTACCCATCACCTCTGACTGTATCGGCAAATGCTTGCAAACGGCCGATCTGCGCTTCCATGACGCCGGCGATGTGGAGCCAGCCCAACCGGTTACTGATTTCGTCCGGGTCCGGCTTCCAGACGGTGTGGTCATGCGCCCAGATGCGTTTCAGGATGGCCTCACGCCGTATCTCTTGCAATGCCTCATCAACTGCGCCCTGATACGCACCCAACTTCGCTTCCATCGGCCGCCATTGAGCCTGCAGCCGATCCCGTTTCTCGGCCACACTGGCGAGGAGGGATTCAAACGATTTGGCAAACGCGGCCACGCCGTCGTCCTGCAATTTCCGGGTGATGGCGTCGAGATCAACCTCCAGATCCGCCAGCTGTGCCAGTTGCACCTTCGCCTCATCCAACCCCTGCCCCAACGTGAGGGCGGCCGTGCCGTGATCGCGAAAAGCAGTCAGCGTGGCCGGAGGAACGGTGTTAACCGTATCCGCGCCGATGAGATTGTCCACATACAGGGTGTCGGGATAGGTCGGGTTCTTGGTGCTGGTGCTGGCCCACAACGGCCGTTGCACCCGCGCTCCTTTGGCGGCCAACGCCCCCCACCGGGCGCCGCTGAAAATCTCGCGGAAACGGCCGTAAGCCACTTTGGCGTTGGCGATGGCAATCTTGCCTTGTAAGGAAGCGGCTTGCTGCGCCCCGGCCGCTATTTTCCCGGACAGCGCCCGATCCACGGCCACATCCACCCGGCTGACGAAGAACGAGGCCACGGATGCGGGAACGGTGCGCGCACCGTTCCCGCTCTCGTAAAAATCTTCCAGCCCGGCAATGAACGCCTCAGCCACCGCTTCGTAAGTAGCCAGAGAGAAAATAAGCGTCACGTTGACATTGATCCCTTCGCCGATAAGCGTGCGGATGGCGGGAATCCCGGCGGCCGTCGCCGGCACCTTGATCATCACATTGGGACGACCCAGCGCAGCGAATAGGCGGCGCGCTTCAGCCAGCGTACCCTCGGTATCATGGGCCAGCGCCGGGCTGACCTCCAGGCTGACATAGCCGTCCACGCCCTCGGTCTCGTCATAAATCGGCCGCAGTAAGTCGGCCGCGCGGCCAATGTCTTCCAACGCCAGCGATTCGTAGATCGCCTCAGCACGCTTGCCCCCAGCTACCAGCTTCCGGATCGCATCGTCATAATCCGCGCTGCCGGCGATTGCTTTCTCAAAAATGGATGGGTTGGATGTCACGCCCATCACACCGTCATCAATCAACCGTTCCAGATCGCCGGAATCCAGCAGTGCCCGGCGAATGTTGTCATACCAGACAGATTGGCCCAGCCGGGCCAGTTTGTGTAGTTTCGTCATGTTATTCCTTAATTTACAAAGCTATGGGCGCAGCCAGACATTGGTCAGGGATGGCAAACGCATCGACCAGCCCCAGCGCGTCCGGGCGTAATTCTGCGCAGAGGCGATCCACCTGACGGCGAACGGCCTTCGTCTTCGCCCCTTCCATGTAGCCATGCTCCAGATACCACCCTTTATTTTTCTCAATCGTTGACAGGGCGAATAAATCGCACAATCGTTTCAAGACCGGCTTAAGTTCATTATCTTCCACAGCATTGATCCCGACAATGAACTGCTCCAGGACCACCCGCTCCACGAACGCATGTGCAACTGCCATCAGATGCGTCTGGCATTCAATGAACGCGTCGTAGGCGTCCATGCCCCGGTCAATCCGCTTCTTCAACCGGCCGGCAACGGAAATGAGCAACTCCTGCTCCCGGTGACGGAAGGCGTCCAGGTGGAAGTTGCTGTCGCGCAGGTGGGCCTCGTCTGTCTGCCGCCTGATCACCGGGTTCAGGTCAGCCAGGGCCAGCGAAGCGCGGCGGCCAATGTAGCTCACCAGCGTAAATAGGTTCATGTCGTGAAACTGCTGCCGGAATTCCGAGAGGCAGCCCTTGGCCACCAACTGCATCAACACCGTGTTGTCCCCCTCGAAGGTCGTGAACACCTCGGTGTCTGCCTTGAGGGCGGCGAAGCGGTTGGCGGCCATATACCCTTGCCCCCCGCACGCCTCGCGGCATTCCTGCACAGTGCGTGTACTGTTCCAGGTGCCGAACGCTTTCAGCCCGGCGGCTAAGGCTTCCACCTCGCGGGCGTCGTTCTCGGTGCGGCCGTTGTACCGTTGCAGCAAATACTTGAGTGCGAAATCGAGCGCGAACACATTAGCCAGCAGGGGGAACAGGCGGCGCTGGTGAGTGGGATAATCGAGCAGGCGCGTCTCCGGCCGGCCGGGCTTACCAAACTGCCGCCGCCTGGCTCCGTAGCGGATGGCGATGGCCAAGGCGGATTTGGCTGCGCTCAACGATGAGAGGCTGATGCCCACGCGGCCGCCGATGAGGGTGCTGAGCATAGTGAAGAAACGGCGGGACTCGCCGGGGATGGAACTGGTATACTCGCCGTCCGGGGTGACATCGGCGAAGCGGTTGAGCATGTTTTCGCGGGGAATGCGCACATGCTCAAACCAGAGACGGCCGTTATCCACCCCGTTCAGCCCCAGTTTCAGGCCATTGTCCTCGATGCGTACACCCGGCAGCGGCTTGCCCTTCTTGTCCCGGATGGGAACCAGGAACGCATTCACACCGTACCGCTCACCGTCAATCTCAAGCTGGGCGAAGACGGTCGCCAGACGGCCGTGCCGCGCCGCATTGCCGATAAATTCCTTTCGCGCCGATTCCGAGGGCGTGTGGATAATAAACTCCTGCCCTTCCCGGTCATAAATTGCCTGCGTCTCGATGTCGCGCACATTGGAGCCATGCCCCAACTCCGTCATCCCGAAACAGCCGGGCAATGCCAATGTGCCCACGTCCTTCAGGTACTTCTCGTGGTGGCGTTTTGTCCCCAGCATGAGAATACTGCCGCCAAACAGGCCAAACTGCACGCCAAATTTAATCACCAGGCTCAGGTCATGATGGCTGAGCATTTCCATCGCCGCTACGAATTGGGCCATGTCCCCCTTGCCGCCATACGCCTCCGGATAGGAGAGCGCGCCGATGCCCTGCCGGGCCAGGATTTTGGCCCAGGCCAGCACCTGTTCCCGGTGCTCTTCTTTGTCCGTGCCGGGGTAGTAGGTGAAAGCAGGATCAGACAGCAGCAGGCGCAGACGGCGGCGCAGCTCGGCGTATTCGCCGTCCAGCAAACGGGTCATCGCGGCCACATCAAAGGAGGGCGCATCGGCCGTTTCGCCGTTATCCGGGAGCGGTTCGGAAGCCACCTGGGCCAGCCGGGCGAAATCTATTTCAGGCATGGGATGATCCTTTTGGCGCCGATCTACAATGGCCAGGCAGTCGTCAAACCGCGGAGATCAGCACGTTTTGTCAAAATTTGCGGGTGCGTGACTGTCGAGTGTAGCCAGGCCCGTCCATGCCGTCTGTCATACAGCCAACAATCGCTTACTCCCCGCCTGGGCCGTCCTGGATCAGGTTGGCGACCAACGCCGTCCAGCCGGTTTGGTGGCTGGCCCCCAGGCCCGTCCCGTTGTCGCCGTGGAAATATTCGTAAAACAAGATCAGGTTCCGCCAGGCGGGGTCTTCCCGGAACAGCGCCTGATCGCCATGCGCGGGGCGACGGCCGTCTCCATCGGGCAGGAACAGGCGCTGCAAGCGCCGGGACAGCTCATCAGCCACACCAGCCAGGGTCATCATCCGGCCGGAACCGCCCGGACATTCCACCTGCAAGGAATCGCCATAATACTGCTGGAATTTACGCAGTGATTCGATGATGAGGTAATTCATGGGGAACCAGATCGGCCCGCGCCAGTTTGAGTTACCGCCAAACAGCCCCGTTTTCGACTCGGCCGGCTGGTAGCTGACCGTATGGGACACACTACCCGCTTTAAACGTGTACGGATGCGCCAGATGGTACCGGGAAAGAGAGCGTATGCCATACGGCGACAGAAACTCCGTCTCGTCCAGCATGCGGCGCAGAACGCGCACCAGCCGCTCCTGCGTGAGAATGGCTAACAAGCGGCGTTTGCCTGCACCCGGCTCATCCACACTGGCCATATTGCCGCTGAGTTCGGGCCGGTTTTTGACGAACCAGTCCATGCGGCGGCGAAAGACGGGCATCTGCTCCAGGTAATCCGGTTCCAAGATCGACACAGCGAAGAGCGGCAGCAAGCCTACCAGGGAGCGCAGTTTCATGGGGATGACACGGCCGTCGGCCGTGTGCAGTGCATCATAAAAAAAGCCGTCCTCCTCATTCCACAGACCGTGCTCCTGGTCACCGCAGCTGGCCATCGCGTGGGCAATGCGCAGGAAATGCTCAAAGAACTTCGTCGCCGAATCCTGATAAACCGGGTTCTCCTTCGCCAGTTCCAGGGCAATCTCCAACATGATGAGGCAGTAAAACCCCATCCAGGCAGTGCCATCTGCCTGGTCAATGTGCCCCTCGATCGGGAGCGCTGCGCTGCGGTCGAAGACGCCGATATTGTCCAGGCCGAGGAAGCCCCCCTGGAAGAGGTTGTTGCCGTCGGCGTCCTTGCGGTTGACCCACCAGGTGAAATTCAGCAACAGCTTGTGAAAGATGCCTTCCAGGAAGTCGCAATCCGGCTTCCCCCGCTGCCGGGCATCAATCTGGTAAACGCGCCAGGCCGCCCAGGCGTGCACGGGGGGATTGACATCACCCAACGCCCACTCGTACGCGGGAAGCTGGCCATTGGGGTGAATGTACCACTCCCGCGTCATCAAAGTCAGCTGCCGCTTGGCGAAGTCGGGGTCTATCAGGGCCAGGGGCAGCGTGTGAAAGGCAAGGTCCCAGGCCGCGTACCAGGGATATTCCCACTTGTCGGGCATGGAGATGACATCGAAGTTGTGCAGGTGTTCCCAGTCGGCGTTACGGCCGTGGCGGTGGCCGGGCGGCGGGGTCGGCTGTTCCGGATCCCCACGCAGCCATTGCGGCACATCGTAATAGTAAAGCTGCTTCGTCCACAGCATGCCGGCAAACGCCTGGCGCTGCACAGCCCGCGCTTCGGCCGTCAACTGCGCCGGCTGAATGGCGGCATAGAATTCATCGGCCTCGGCGCGGCGGCGGGCAAAGCATTCGTCGAACCGGGCGAAAGGGGCGTCATGGGGCGTGTGTGAGAGGCGGAGGCGGTAGGAAACAGACCCGCCGGCGGGGATGGCGTCACAATACCAGGCGGCCGTCTTTGTCCCTTCCTGTTTCGGATTCACCGCCTGGCGCTCTCCGTCTACGACCACGCGGTGGAAGGCATCCTTACTGTAGGGCGAAGCGCTGGGGATCCCAAACAGGCGCTGGTGGTTGGTCTCATTCTCGGTGAAGAGCAGCTTCGGCTCGCCCTCGGCATAAAAATGGTACCTGCCCGCGGCCGCATGGCGAAGCTGCACAGCGGCCGCCCCATCAGGCCCCTGACATTGCCAGAGGCGGGGTTTGGCGGGAACATCACCCATTGGCCCGGCGGGGTAGCCCCAACTCCAGGTGTTGCGAAACCAGAGCGTGGGCAGCAGGTGACAGACGGTGTCTTCCTGGCCCCGGTTGGCGATGGTGATGCGGATGAGCAAATCGTCCTGCCCGGCCTTGGCGTATTCGGCCGTCACATCAAAGTACCGGTTCCCGGCGAAGACGCCCGTGTCCAGCAGCTCATATTCCGGCAACTCACGGCCGCGGCGGCCGTTTTCGGCAACCAGTTCAGCGTAGGGGAACGCCGTCTGGGGATACTTATAAAGCATGCGCATGTAGCTGTGAGTGGGGGTGTTGTCCAGGTAAAAATACGCTTCCTTGACATCCTCGCCATGATTCCCTTCCGGGCCGGCCAGTCCAAACAGCCGCTCCTTGAGGATGGGATCACGGCCGTTCCACAGTGCCAGGGCAAAGCAGATGTACTGGTGCCGGTCGCTGATACCGGCCAGGCCGTCTTCATTCCAGCGGTAGGCGCGGCTGCGGGCGTGGTCGTGAGGGAAGTAATCCCAGGCGGCCCCGTGCGGGCTGTAATCCTCGCGCACCGTGCCCCAGGCGCGTTCGCTCAGATACGGCCCCCACTTTCTCCAGTTAGCCCGCCGCGCGCGATGTGCCGCCAGGCGTTTGTGTTCGGCCGTCTGCAATTGTGGCATACCCTCATCTCCTCGGGTCAGGGGATCGTCCACGATGGTATCACGCCTGACACCGGGACAACGTAGCAGCCTTTACATACCGGGCACATCCGGATACGCCGGGTCGTGTTGAAGAGCGGGCAGTATGGTGGGTTAGCGCAAATACCCGTGGGTCACGCCTCTTCCTGCGAGTCAGACAGCGGCCACCACACCTCTGCCTTACACCCCTGGCCCAAACCAGGGCTGGTGATGGTCACCCGGCCGTTGTAAAAATGGACGATAGACTGGATGAGCGGCAACCCCAACCCCACGCCCTGCACTGTGCGCGTGCGGGCTTTATCGGCGCGGTAAAATCGTTCGAAAAGATGGGGCAAATCCTCCGGCGCAATCCCCTGGCCGGTGTCTTCAATCACCGCATGCAGATACCCATTATCAGCCCGCAGTTTCCAGGTCACCCGGCCACCATCCGGCGTGTACTTGATGCTGTTGTCCAACAAATTACGAAACACGACCCGCAGATGATTGATGCTGGCTTCCATCGTGGGCAGGGAGTCGGGCGTATCCAGTTCGAGGCAAATGTTGCGCGCGGCCGCCTGTTTCTCCAGTTCACTCACCAGCCCACGCGCCAGGCGAGTAGGTTGCACCCGTTCGCGGCCCGGTTCAGCCCGGCCGGCGTCAAAGCGGGAGAGGAGGATGAGGTCATTCACCAAAACACCAAGACGAGTCACCTCGTCGTCAATCTCGGCGATATACTGCTCCGCCGTAGCCGGGTCCAGCGTCCCTTCGCGCAGCGCCTCGCTGCGCAGGCGAATGGTGGTCAGGGGGGTGCGCAGCTCGTGCGAGGCATTGGAGGCGAAAGCGCGCTGCTCTTCCAGCATCGCCTCTACCTGGCGGGCCATGTGGTTGAAAGCGGCCGCCAGTTCCCCAATTTCGTCGGCGCGATCCTCCGGCAGGCGCTGGGACAGGTCGCCGCCGGCCAGCTTGAGCGCGGTGACGCGCACCCGCTTCAACGGCCGGGTGAGGGAAGCGGAAAGCCACAAGCTGGCTCCCAGGGCCGCCAATGTCAACAGCGCCACCCCCGCTCCCAACGTCAGCCATCGTTGGAGCACTGTGGCCTGAGCAGCGGCAAAGGGGGTGGAGAGACGAATGATGCCCCGTATCTTTTCGTCGTCTCCGATGGGCGCGGCCGCGTAGACGGTCGTCTCGCCCCGTTCGTTCGCGCGCACATCATACACCACGCGCCCGTTCAGCGCGGCCGCGATCTCCGGGTGTTCGCTCAGGTTACCGGACGGGGGAGAGCCGTCGCTATCCAGCCAGGCACGGCCGTTAGCGTCAAGCAGCGTCAAATGGGCGTCAAGCTGGCTCGCATACCCCTCCATCGCCGTCACCAATGCTGACAGCGCCAACTCCCCTTCCTGGTAATGATCCACCGCTTCAGAGAGACCCCGCGCCACCAACGACGCCTGTGTTTCCAGGTTCCGCTCGTGGTCTTCAATGGCCCCTTGCGAAATCTGGCGGCCGGCCAGCAGCGACAGCCCGGCAAAGCCGACGACGATCAGGCCCGCATAGGCCAGCATCAGCCGGACACGGAGGCTGCGTAGCCGTCTGACGCGGCTCACACCTGCTCCTCCGGCACAACAAAGCGGTAGCCGACCCCTCTCACCGTCTGGATGTAGCGGGGCTGGCTGGGGTTGTCTTCAATCTTTTCGCGCAGCCAACGAATATGTACATCCAATGTGCGCGTATCTCCCAGCCAATCAGTTCCCCAAACCAGATCGAATAGCTCTGCCCGCGTGACGACCTCGCCCACCCGGCTCATGAGCAGGCTCAACAGTTCAAATTCCTTGTAGCGCAGCCGTAGTTCCTGATCGCCTTTAAATACCTGGCGTGTGTCCAGGTCTAACCGGATGGCGCCTGCCGTCAAAATGCCAGCCGGGCTGTGCGCCGCCCGATCGAATTCGACCCGGCGCAGCAAGGCGCGAATGCGCGCCTTCAACTCGCGCGTGCTAAACGGCTTGGTCAAATAGTCGTCAGCGCCCAGCTCTAGACCCAGGACGCGGTCCACCTCATCGCCAAGGGCGGTGAGCATGAGCACCGGCACGGTGCTTTTCTGGCGCAACGCCTTGCAAACTTCCCAGCCATCCATCTGCGGCATCATCACATCCAGCACGACCAGGTCCGGTTCCTGGGCCAACACCATGTTTAAGCCCTCGCTGCCGTTATGGGCCACACTTACCTGGTAGCCGGCCACACGCAGACTGCGCGCAAGCGGCCCAGTGATCAATCTGTCATCGTCTACAAGAAGTATCTTCGTCATAGTCCCCTAGCCCGTTGCTCCAATACTGCATTGTTCCACAGCCAAATAACACTAGCAAGGCGATCTCACGGATTTAAGATGGATTTAACCCAATTTAAGGCTACCTTCACACCCGGTGGGAAATCTGCGCTATTGTCACCGCTGCGCACCATTATAAACTACCACAAAAGCGATGTTCATGAGGTGAACTATGTCAAAACCACTCGCATATTGGATCAAAACAGGATTACTATCGCTCATTGTTGTTTTTCTTCTCATTCAACTTGTGCCTTACGGCCGTCATCATACCAACCCGCCCGTTATTCAAGAACCCAATTGGGACTCGCCCCAAACCCGTGAACTGGCGCAGCGGGCATGCTTTGACTGCCACAGCAACGAAACGACATGGCCCTGGTATACCAATGTCGCGCCATTCTCCTGGCTGGCCCAGCGTGACGTTGAGGTCGGGCGTCAAAAACTGAACTTCTCTGAATGGCAGGGCGGCCGCAAGGAAGGGGAGCGTGCAGGAGAGATAGAGGAGACCGTCTTGGAAGGGGAAATGCCGCCGATTTTCTACCTGCCGGCGAACCCGGAAGCGATTTTGACCCGCGCAGAAAAACAACAACTGATTCAAGGATTACAAGCAACCCTCGCCGCCAGCCGATAATGATTTCTCGTCTATTCCTGCAACGTTTGCAGAACGGCCGCGATCTGTTCCAGCGACGGCCGATCGGTGGGATCATGGCTGGGATAAGCAAAGCGAATGATTCCTTGAGCATCCATAATGAAATCTCCGCCCAACTGGTTGGTATCTCCCCGGTTGAGGCGGAGCTTTTCCCCGCGCCATAAAGCCCGCGCGTAGTAACGCATGTTGTTCCATCCCCACGAGCGCCACACAGACCGCGCCAGGCCATAGGCGCGGTAGGCAGCCCGTTCCTGGTCAAGCAGCAAGGGGAAAGGGGAGCCGGTTTCTTCCCGCCAGACCTGCGCCCAATAGGGCGTCCCAAATGAAATCAGGACGACATTGGTGTTGAGGCTGGTCAACTCAGCCTGACGCCGCCCCAACTGGACGACGTGTTCGCGGCAGGGGATTCACCCCAGATGGCGCAGGAAAACGATCAGGGCGTGACGGCCGTGACTCCACCAGTCAGAAAGGGGCGCCGGCGCGCCGTCAGCGGCCGTCAGCGTGGCGTCGGGAGCCGGCTTTCCCGCCTGGATGGTTGTTTGTTGGCGTTTCATGGGAAGGGGATTTTACAGCACTGTTTCAAATTTGTGAAAGATCGGCCGGATGGGTGAGCCAGTGCCAGTATCCCGTCTCTCCCGGCCTGACGAGTTCATATACTCCATTCCCCTTTGCTGTGGATTTACCCGCCTGTGTTGCCTGCCCTAAAAGCAACCAAGGCAGCAATGCTGTCCAATCCGCAGCCCAATATGTAGCTGTTCCCACCAATCCGCTCAATGGAGTTTTGCTGTTTTTGCGTCCAGATCGGCTCCAAAACTCATGCCAATGGGTACGGCTTTCCACTAATCGCACCTGGTCTGCCAAACGGTACAGAGGTACTCTCTCTATCATGGCGCGCCGCTCTCCTCCGGCAAACTGGCGGGTCAGATCATCAATGCGGTACAGTAAACGGCGAAAGAACACGGAAAAGTCTGGGGTACGGTACGGCCGTTCCTTTCCTCCGTGTTTTTCTACTAGCCGCAGTGGCGTATGGAAACGAATGGTCAACTCGTTGTCTGGGGCTAAGCCGAACAGCCAATCACCTGCCAACGCCAGGGCGGCCGTGCTGTCTACCTGAACATGCGGCACGCGCACCAGGCTGTCTCCAGCGGCCAGCACCGGTTCTTGCCGTTCCCGAACCGGGTCGATAGCGTAGATTTCTTCCAGCGCAAACGTGCCCCGGCCGGGGCCAACGCCAAGACGTCCCACTTCGTTCATGGCCAGGACGAAGTAGGGGAAAAAATGGGAGCCGTCGCCGAAGAGGGTGAGAGCAAAGGAAAAGCACTCCCCCGGCTGCACCACATCGCGCAGGGGGAGGGGAGGGACGAGAGCGTAGGCGCGCACAACGCTGCCGGGGTTTATTTCGGCCGACAGCAGCCAGCAGGCGGGACAAGCGGCTGCGTGTTCCGAGGTGGGTTTGGCGCGGCGGTTGGTTTCTGAGCAGGTAGCGCGAAGCATAACGGAGGCGAGGGCGTTGCGCAGGTTGTTGCCGGCATAGTGGCGCGCCAATTTGACGGGGGTCAGCGCAACACAGTCAAAGCGGAGGTGGGTGAGGGTGAGAGGAGTTGTCATTCCTGGCCCAGCCATGCCAACATTGCTTGCGCAAACAGCGGGAAAACAACCATCCCTTTTCGGTAGTTTTCCCATACCTGGCGCGGATCAACGTCCTGGTACAAATGCACCAACACGTTGCGAAAGCTCCCCAACCCTTTTAGCTGTTGGTAAAGCGGCTCTGTGATGACCCCTTTCTCCCATAAGCCAGCGAGGCTGCTCTCATACGTGGTAGGATGCAATCCAAACTCGCCCACAAGGATGTGGTCAGCCACATCCAAAATGAGTGTAGCGGCCGCTATTAACCCGCGCTCAATAATCCAGCGTTGACTCAAATCGCCGGCCAAATCATCTTCGGTCAGGGCTGTGTACCGGCTCAATTCCTGGAGAATGGCGTCTAATTCCTTTATTCGCGCAGTGACGCTGTCGCGTCTGAGGACCATTGTTTCATCCTTTCCGCCAACAATCCGTCTTGTCGGCGACGCAGCCACGCTGTGTCTCTATACTCCCGCAGCCATTTTAGTTCGCAATCGAGTTGGATGTCGTCATCGGCCGCGTAGATGCATAGGCCGGTGCTGATAATCTCATATCGGAGAACGGGGGAGGCGCGGCGCAGGTCTATGATGTCCAGCCGTTCAATGCCCAGGGTGTCGGCAATGGGCTGGTGCAGGCGGTATGGCCGTTTCTCTTCGGGCATGAGCAGAGCCAAGTCTACGTCTTGTCCGGTTTCGGCACGGGCCAGGGAGCCAAAGAGGTAGGTGAGCAGAACACCTTCGCGGGCGAAGAGGGCCGGCAATTGCTGTAACCGGGTCTGGATGTCGGCCGGGAGTTCCCGGAATCTGTGCCATTTATCTGCTGTGCCCATTGGATTGTCCTATTGCTGCGCTCCATTATAAACGATCACTTGCTATTGACATGGTTTCCGATGGCTGATAGCTGGTTCACTCACAGCGGCCAGCAACCGTTTTCATCCCCCCACCCGTTCGTACAGCGAATAAGATCGGCTAGACTTTTTTAGCTGGTACGGCAGCGCCACATCCCGCGTAATGCGTTTCGGGCGGCTTTTGGTGTAGATGTTGGCGTTATCCAGCTTCATCTTGGGATCGCAATCATCTATGCGCTGCATCAAGCCGCGAACAGGGAAAGCCGTCATCTCCCGTGTTAGCAACGTGTAATCGCCAATGTCTGAAACGACCGTGGGCAGCCCCATCAACTGCACAAAACCGCCCCGCTTCCCCCAATAATTGAGATTAAGCAGCCACTTCGTCAGCAAAGGAAAATGTTCGACGGAAACGCCTAACGCCAGATGAACGTCACCGGAAAAGAATACATATTCGCGGTAGGCAATTGTTTTCTGAAAAGGCCCTGCGTCGGCCGACCCCTCCCGCGCTAGATTGCGCCGAATCTTCAGAATTTTAGCAAACAAATTCGTCACCACAATTCGTTCCGGTAATTGGACGCCTATTTCCAGTTGGCGCAGCCACAACCACGCCTCTTCCGCCTGCGTCCATCCATCCACGCGTATGGCAACATCTAGTAACGCCATTTTAAGCGCATAAGGAGAAGGAACTAACAAGCTTTTCCCGCCAGACGAGGTTGCCCACGACGGCTTGAGACTGAATAAAGTTGTCGGTTGATAAATCGCTTGTAACCAGTTCATAACCAGTCCAGCGTTTCCCCGAAAATATTTTTCTTCGGGGGAACAGGAGCCATTCTTGAATTATCCCGCGTAGCTTAAACGATACGGCATCCCATTGGCGATGACGTCGCTTAACTGTTGAGCATATTCATTAAGTGAGTCAAATGAATGGGCAGCCAGCGCATCGGAGCGAATGCCGTTTAGTGTGTCACACAAGCTGCTGATTTCTTCCCGATACCCCTCTTTTAACGGACTGAGGGTGGGAGCGGGCACAACGTCTTTGCTGATGGCAACCACACCACGCACGTCCAGAATGTGGGGGGCTTGCGTGTTTCGCATCGCCCCGGCCGGTTCTACCAACGTGTACAGCAGCGCTTCTACCAACGCCTTGAATCGCGCTTGCCGATCCTCGTCGCTGATGACGTATTCCTGAGTGATGTCGTTAAAGCCGATTCGCGCCGCTTCAATCGTGGCGATGAGCGCATAAACGCCACTGTTCGCCGGTCGATGGAAGATGGCCTGTCCCAGATTTGATTTTCGCGCGCCTTCGGCGCTGTCCGCTTCCCGTTTTTTGTCGCTGCGTTCGCTGGCGTATTTGACATGAAAATAGCTGTCGGAGCGCGTTCTTTCGGGTTGCCCCACAACCCAGCCAAATTCCACAACCGATTTACGCGGTAGCGATTTTGATCCGGCCGTAATGAGATTGCCCAGCATGTCGTCTACGGCGCAGGTTTGCAGCATGAGCGTTAACGCTTCAGCATCGCTCAGTTTTTCTACCTTCGCAATGTAATCGGCATCGGCGCTGATGCGGTTGGCGTTGAAGGTGCGGCAAGCGAAACAAAGCGGCAATTGGCTGGCAACGCCGATTTTATGCAGATGCTCGGTTAAAATATGTTTGATCATATCGCCGGAAATGGCGTTGACGTTTTTCAAGTCGCCGTTGCCATCTACGATATTGACCATGCGCGTTTGAATCTGGTTGCCTTCGCCTCCTTCATTATTGAGGGAATGCATGTCTAAAGTTAATTCAGCGGATAAGGATAAAGAGTAGATTGTGTTCACTTGAATCCTCCTATTAGATTGGTTCCATTTTTCGGCTACCCTCAAAACAAGCCTTGAAGATTGAACCAATCTGGAAACTTAATATTTTTCTTCTTCGTTTATCTGGCGCGGCACACGGGCGTAGCCAAAAGCGACGAGTAATTTGGCGATGACATTAGAACCATGCTCATCAATTAAACGGGTGATTTCTTTAATATCGCCGGTTTGAATACTGCGTCGATAGGGACCGGGACGATTTTCCAGGACTTGCGCGTTTTCGGCATTGTATTTGTATAAGAAATCACTCAAAGCAGCGATAAATTCGGCGGGATATTGGGATTGGCGCACCAGGTCTCGTCCCAGACCATAGCGCACATTGTAGCGGCGGTCGCCCTGCGCCTTGCGATATTGAGCGGTAACGGTGCTTTGCCGGATAGCGTAGGCGATGTTGATGAATCCAGGCGAGTCCAGGATTTCGCTGAGATTGCCTTGGTTGCTCACAATTAACCTCCTTAAGTTGTCGGTTGTAAATTTTCGTGGGGGAAAGCCGGGTTTTTCCCCCTGACTGATAAGCCAACTGCTGTAAGCAGTGGTGAACTCAAAAAGTGGATCAAGGTTATCGGCGACGATGAAGTCGCGGAACTGCTGTAAGAGGTCTATTTCCTCTCCCTTATTTTCGGCGAACTGGCGCACGATGCGGTCTTGCTCTTCTAGAATATCCCTAAACAGGGCGACATCTTCCGGCTGGCGTATTTCTACCCAGCCGGGCAGGTTGAGGAAGGAGATGTTCATGGTGGCGGCGGCAGTGCCCAGACTTTTGTAGTAGACGGCATGAAAGCCGCGCAGGAAGTCGGACGGCCGTTTCACCTTCTCTATCATCGCCAAAAACACCCTTTCCGTTTCGCTGGCCGTTTCCGATTGCGCCGCCTCTACCCGCTCAATAAACGATTGCACATAACGAATGATGGTGAGGATGTCGGCGCGCACGGCCGTTTCTCCAAAACGCATCTTCTTCCTGAATTGTTTCTGAACCGCTTGCCGCGCTGCAAAACTCGACCGCCCGGCCGCCGGGACATATGTTTTGCGATCATCCGTCCCTTTCACCCGCCCTGTAAAGGCCATGTGGTAAAACCCAATCGCCTTCAACCATTCCAGCAGCCAGAAATTTTTCATATTGCCCAGCCCGGCACCGTTGGGCAGCGCTTTATTAATCCCCTTGCCTTGCGATGGGTTGAAAAATTGGCTGGCGCTGGCCTTTTCTGTCCATTTATACGGTTTAGCTAATGGTTTCCAGGTTTTAACGGCCGCGTCCAAATCATTCGGCGTCTGGCTGAACAAATCGCACAGCAGACGACAAACCGCGCCCATTTCTCCCGCCTCGCCGACAGCCAGCCATTGAGTCATTAACTTGTTGTAGCCGTTGATGGGCATGGGCGGCGCATTGAGCAGCGTAAACACATTCCAGCGGTCATGCGGCGGGAGCGGCATGGAGGCAAAGGGGAAATTGTCGTCATCGCCAATGGCATAGGCGCGTTTGAGCGTCCCTTCCAACTCCTTGTAGGCGGCGAAAAACGCAGCCCCTTTCTCCTTTTCCGCCTCATAATCCACCACGTAAAAGGGATCGTCGGGCAAATCGGGCAGGGTTTTACTGTTTTTCTTCGTGCGCAGGATGGGCGCAAGAGGGAACGAAGGTATTCCCACTCCCAGCCGCTCCATATCCAAAGCGGGCGTGACCTGAATCTGGTAATAATGCCCAAAATCAGTTTGCATAATTTCAAAGCCCACCTCCCCTTGCCGGTGAAACAGGTTTTCTAACAGGCGGATGAATCCGGCCGTCAACAGTTCATCGGTGAAGGTTCCGGTTGTTTTGTCTACATAAAAATAATTGGTCATGGTTAGCGTCCTTCCATTTTGTTGTAGAGAGAACGATTTGCCAAATCGTTTTACGGCTGACTGCCCATTTTTGTGCCTTTTTGATCGGCGATACGCAGGGCGCGAACGAGCAGCATGTAGCAGCATACGTCTCTCTCATTGCGCGGGTTGATTAGCAAGTTTTGCTCAATAAAATCGGGCGGCATATCTTTGTTGGCATTTACTTTCGCGTATGCTGCAACGTTTTTGCACAACTGCTTTACATTCTTGGGCAATAGTTGTAGCGTGGTTTCGATTTCCTGCATGTGATCGGGGATGAGTTGGTAGCTGCTTGGTTGAGAGGAAAAAGGAGCGTGATGGCGAGCAACGGCCGTAAACGCCGCCCGCAGCAATGGCCTGTACTTGTCCATATCGGAAATAAAAAGCTTTTGCATGATGGGGAGGGAGGCTAACGCGCTTTCTACGGCGTGGGACGGGCGTTTCTCTACCTTGATTTTGTACCGGGGATTCTCTGGATCGTAATCCGTATGCGCGACGGGAAAAGCCAAAACGCCCTTACCAATCGCTTTCTGCCATTTTTGCGCCCACCCTTGCCAGCCCTGACTCAATTTCCCCACATCATGAACTGCCATCACCAGATGCGCCATTTCCGTGATGATGCCCTCGCGCCAGCCGTATGCCTTCTCCAGCCGCCCCGCCCTCGCGCTGAACGACGCCAACGACTCGTCTACAAATGCCTGGTGTACCAGTTCGATGTGACGAAAATAGCGTTCCAGTTTGTAGCTGAAGGCTTTGTTTTGTTGGCGGATGGCCGTTTGCGGCACATCACAGTCATACTTCTTGCCGGGATACAACGTCAGCCCCAATTCCGGCGAATAGCCCACCAGGGCCGGGTTGACCACGAGTAAGGGCGCGTTCAAATCATGCCTGGACACCGCTTTCTTAAACCCGTAGCGAATAGGACGATTCCCCTGGATATCTTCCTCATTGTCCACGTCCTCCACCAATTTACAAACCAGCCAATCAAGACGGCCGTCGCCCCACTCAGGGTCAATGGCCTCATTTCTTTCCTGCCATTGGGTAAACTTGCCTTGCAGCGTGCCGGGATGCAAAGAAAAGCTATCCGCCTTGAACGGCGCGCCCCGCAGTTGGTCGGGATCAGAATGGACGGCGAGGGAAACAGATTGGATGCTGCGAATGAGAGCTGCCGTTGCCCCCCGATCCTTTTCGCCGCGCCAGGCCATAGGCGCGGTAGGCAGCCCGTTCCTGGTCAAGCAGCAAGGGGAAAGGGGAGCCGGTTTCTTCCCGCCAGACCTGCGCCCAATAGGGCGTCCCAAATGAAATCAGGACGACATTGGTGTTGAGGCTGGTCAACTCAGCCTGACGCCGCCCCAACTGGACGACGTGTTCGCGGCAGGGGATTCACCCCAGATGGCGCAGGAAAACGATCAGGGCGTGACGGCCGTGACTCCACCAGTCAGAAAGGGGCGCCGGCGCGCCGTCAGCGGCCGTCAGCGTGGCGTCGGGAGCCGGCTTTCCCGCCTGGATGGTTGTTTGTTGGCGTTTCATACAGGCGCAATTGTAACATCGTAGGGGCATGGTGCACCGTGCCCCCAATTCCCCCATTACGGCCGT
>JBHHTQ010000025.1:0-57389 GCA_046753445.1 Anaerolineae bacterium
CATTCGGGCAGCGCGTATCAATCCATTGGGCCTGGACTGGCGTCGCTTCGTCGTCGTGTAAGACGATCGCGACGATGTGGTTGGATGCGGTCAGATCAAGCCCCACCGCGACGGCTCATGGGAGCTGGCTTTCATTGTCGTGGCCCCAGCCTGACGCGGACAGGGCGTGGCCCGGGCCGTCATCGAACATCTGTTGGCCAGCAGCCTTCGCGCTCTCTCCCAAATCAAACCAGGCCGTCAAATAAATCGCGGAGACGCAGCCCCGGCGGCGGCTCCGGCACGGCCAGGGCAAAATACTCCTGGCTCAAAATCTCTTTCATATCTGCGGCCGGGAGCCTGCGGAACAGGTTGCCGTCGCCGAACTGGGTGCGGTGGCAGTTGAAGGCCGCCCACTTCGCCTCAATCGTGGCCGACACATCCATGATGCAATGCACTTGATCGTCCGGCCATCCCTTTTTCCGCCGCTCAGTCATTCGCTCGTGCCAACTGACATCCAGGCCGCGCGCTTCCATCCGCCGTTTCATCTCGTCAAAATGACGGACCGGCAGCAATTCGTAAAACAGACGGCGCACCTGCCAGGGATCGCCCAGGTCAGGCCGGTAAGCGGCATCAGCGGCCGCTTCCAGAGCAGCGTGCGTGTGCCGGTGGATGGCGAGATGGTCGGGGTGGCCGTATCCGCCCCACGGTTCAAACGTCATCATCACTTGCGGCCGCAGCCGGCGGATGACCGCCACCAACCGGGGGACAACCGCTTCAGCTGGGGCGTGCATGAACGCATTCGGGTGTTGGTTTTCTTCCGTCCCCGCCATGCCCGAGTCCCGGTAATCGAGGAACGTTACCTGCTTCACGCCTAACGTTCGGGCTGAACACAACAGCTCCTGTTCTCGTACCTGGGCCAGCGTGTCCGGGGTGGCCAGGGCAGGGTCAGCAATCTCACCCGCCTCGCCGCGCGTGGCACAAACCAGCTCCACATGCGTGCCGTTGGCCGCGTAATGGGCCAGCGTGCCGCCGGGACCGAGTATTTCGTCGTCAGGATGAGCAAAGCAGCCAAGTAGTCGTTGGTCGGTCATCGTTTTCAGGTCTCGCGTCAGGGGGTAGGTTCAGGTCTGAACGGTTAATCTGATGCCATTTTCTGCCGGATCATGTAGAAAGGAGTCATTGCCGTGTTCCTCGACGGGGTATCCGGTTGCCCGGATATGTTGAACGAGTTGAGCCAACGCGGTGGCGTTGGGTGATTGGATCGTATACCAGAGCAAACGGGCCGCGTCAGGCGACGGCGGAGGAGCGCCTACCCCGGCCCAGGTGTTGAGGCCGAGATGGTAATGGTAGCCGCCGGCCGATACAAATCCGGCAGAATCGCCATAGTAGGCAATGAAATCAAAGCCCAGGGTTTGGGTATAGAAATCAACAGCTTGTTGCAGGTCAGACACGTGCAAATGAACATGTCCCATGCGGGTCTGGGGGTGAAGCCCTTGCCATGACGCGTCCTGACTATCCAATTCGCCCAGCACGCCGCCCAGGTCAAGCGGCCGGGTGACTATTTGAATCTGGCCGTTCACGCGCTGCCACTCGTCCCGCCGCCGGTCCCGGTAGATCTCAATGCCGTTCCCGTCGAGATCCGTCAGGTAAAGCGCCTCGCTGACGGCGTGGTCGGAAGCGCCACCGATGGGCGTGTGGCTGTCTAATAGATGCTTCAGGGTGCGGGCTAGCTCCAGCCGGGAGGGGAGGAGCAGGGCGAAGTGATAAAGGCCGGTGACGCCCCGTGCCGGCCGTGCGCCCGGCTGTTCTGTGAGGATGAGCAAATCCGGCCCGCCCGCGTCTAGAGCGGCGATGTTGCCCTCTTGCCGGTGCAACGCCAGGCCGATGCCGTGCTGGTAGTAGTCGAGCGAACGGCCAAGATCAGCCACGGTCAGATGCACCGTGCCCATGGAACTGTTGGGGTGAATGGTTACCGGCATTTCTTTATCCTCGCACAGGTCAAAAAAATATCCCTTACGCGGCCGTAGCGACATGGGTGTCTACGGCCGTGATTTCCGGCAAGCCCTGAGCCGCACATGCACCCCGCTTGCCCGCCGTGCCCACAATGACATCGGCCGGATCGCCCAGGCGACGAAGCCGGCCCAGGATCGGCACGGCGAGCAATGTTGCCAGGCCGCCGGCGACATAGCCGCTACCGATAGACCGGGCTTGGGCCAGCGACCCCAGGCTTGATTGGCCCAGCGTGCTGCCCCCGCTGGCGATCATCGAGTTAAAAGAAACAATGGTAGCGCGTTGCTTGGAGGGGATCAAGCGGTGGAGCATGGCCTGGTATACCGGGCTTGTGATGCCGGTGCCGACCATCATGACCAGGAATGAGGGCACGGCCAGCCAGAACGATCCGGCCAGACCCATGCCGACGGCCGCTACTGCTTGAATGACGGCCGCCCACAGCAGCAAGGTGGTGCGCTTGCCGCAGTAACGCGTGAACCACTCCACCAGGCTGTTCCCGGCCATCGTCGAGAGGGCCACCAGCGCCGAAATGATCCCCACCACCCAGACGGTATCCTGCCCCAGCAAAGCCAGCAAATATGGCTGGGAGGCGTGGAATCCCCAGGCAGTGAAGATGGCCTGGATGAAGGAAACCCCCATCAGCAGGCGAACTGGCCGCTGCTGCCAGCCGTATTTCACGCTGGCCCGCAGCACAGCATTGACTTCAACAGGGATGGCGGAAATGGTGAGCGGCCGCCGGGTGTAACCGGTGTCATGCATCGTGAAGTAGGCGATCACAAACAGGATGGCCAGGAAGGCGGCGCGCAGCAGAAACGGCAGTGCCAAATCAAGGTCGCCCAGGAAACCGCCGCCGACGGAGCCGACCAACATGGCCGCCCCGGTCACGAGCGAGCCGCGGGCAAACACCTGATCCAGTTTGCCGTCGTACCCGGCGGCGTTCAGACCGTCCACCAGCCATGCCTCCACCGCGCCGGAATAGAAAGTGTAGCCCAGGCCAAGCACAACGGAGGCCAGCACAAACAGCGGCAGCCCCCCGCCTGCGGCCGCAATACCGGCGTATCCAAGCGTGCCCACCGTCAAAACAGCCACGCTGAACAGAAAAGATACGCGGCGGCCGCTGGTATCTGCCAGGATGCCCGTTGGAATTTCAAAAACGGCCATGCTGATGGAGAAGGCAGAATTGGCGAGGAAGACGCCGGCGATGTTCAGCCCGGCATTGAGCAAAAACAGTGTGTTGACGCCCCAGATGAGTGAGGCAGATAGGGTGTACAGCCCGGCGATGATGAAGTAGTTGCGAATAATCTTGGTTGGCGTCATGCGCGCTCCTGCGTCCGGCAATATGTTTGTTGATTATCCGCGATCGCGCGGCGGCTGTCGGTAATCCGTCATCCGATGCGCAAAGTGAGTCACCGAATGCCGTTCGCGGGCAGGAAGGAACGGAGATAAAACGAGAGGTAATTGAGCGGTTGGTCACCGGCGGTGATGACGGCCGCGTCCGCTTGAGGTGTGGCCAGTATCACATCGTAGAGTCTGATGGGGTGGTCCAGGCCAGGGGCCTGGACTCGGCCGTTCCCCTTCACAAAGTACAGGAACAGGTCTTCGCCCGGCTGAGGGAGTTCTACTGTTGCCTGGCCGCCGGGTGGAACGACCATGCTCGTCAGGCGGGCATCTACGTGCGCGTCCGTTGCGCCGTTGGGGCCGATGATTTCTCGCACCATGCCATCGCCGACGGCACGCGCGGGCATATCCGTCAGCCGCACCTGCTCGTAATGAGGCTCCAGCCCCATATACTTCGTGTCAGTGACGAACCAGATTTGAATCACGCGCGTATATGCATCGCTCAGATTCAGTTCCTGGTGCTGGATGAAATAGCCGGAGAACATGCGCTGCACTTCACCAGCCTGAATCGTGCCCTTACTGCCGGTGGTGTCCTCGTGGTACAGCTCGCCGTCAATGACGTAGGTGTAAATTTCCAGGCCGCGGTGGGGGTGCCAGCGGAAGCCGTTGTGCGGCTTGATCTGGGTCATGTGCGCGGTAAGCATGCCGCTGAGCCGTTGCAGGGGGCTGAAGCCGCCCACGGCAAAGTGGGAGGTGAGCCAGTGAACGGGGTGAATGGTGGGGAAGGTGGCGGCTTCATAGAAGCGCAGACCAGTTGGCAAGTCCAGCCGGGTTATGACGCTGTCAAAGAGGTTGGTCATCATCTTGCCTAATCATAACAGAACGGCCGCTTATTGTGTAACGGCCGTTCTGTCTGCAGGCTGATACTGCCGGAAAGAGCCGGCGGATATGGCTGCCCGTCATTTAGGGGCGTTGACGTTCACAGCGTTTTTGCGTCGGAATCGGGCGTTGCTATGCTGGTACCGTTTCCGGCTGTTTTACCAACTCCAGATCAATGCCGATGGCGATCTGTTCGCTGACCAGGAACCCGCCCGTTTCCAACGGTACATTCCAGGTGAGTCCCCAATCTTTGCGGTTGATGGTTGTGGATGCGGAAAACGCAGCCACCTGCGTCCCCCAGGGGCTTTTGGCAATGCCGGTGTATTCGACATCCAGAGCGACCTCTTTGGTGACGTCACGAATGGTTAAGTCTCCTATGAGATGGCCGTGAGACTCATCAATTTGCTCTACCCGCTTGCTTTTGAAGTGCATGGTGGGGTAATGTTCCGCGTCAAAGAAGTCGGCCGAGCGCAGATGGTCATCTCGCTGCTGTTCTTCCGTGTTGACGCTGGCTACGTCAATGTCAAATTCAACGCGCGTGTTGACCGGATTATCCTCATCGAACTCAATGACACCGTCGAACTTCTCGAAGCGGCCGCGAACTTTGGTGATCATCATATGCCGACCAGTAAAGTAAATACGAGTGTGTGCAGGATCAATTTGCCAACTCATCTGTTATAATCTCCTTTCACAAGATAGGTAAACGGGCTTACAAAAAGCGGACTACAGTCCGAATATAGGCGAGATAATAACGGACTTGAGTCCGTTTGTCAAATTGAGATGTTATAATGCGGGAGTTCAGGCACGGCGAGAAGGCTTACCCGTATCCTGCTCTCGGAATCAAGCACAATGTCCACGACTGTTCTATGAGGCAGAGGTGGCAGGGCTCAGGTCAGGATGAATGAAGCGATCCCGTTAGGTACAGTAGAAGAAGGTAATCAGATTCGAAGCGAGCGGCGGGATGCGGCCGAAAATCGGGCGCGGATCCTGGCCACGGCCGAACAGCTTTTCGCCGAGCGGGGCGTGGAGACGGTTAACATGGCCGATATTGCCCAGGCGGCTGGGGTAGGCAAAGGGACCCTGTACCGCAATTTTGCCAACAAGGCGGAATTGTGCCTGGCGCTCATGGATGCACATCTGGCTGAATTTCAGAATGAAACGTTGGAACAAATGCGGCAGATGACCATGAATGGCGTGCCCAGGTTGCAGCAGCTGGGCCAGTTCCTCGACAGGCTTGTCTATTTCACTGACACTCACCTGCCGTTATTGTGCGAAGTGCAGCGAGAAGGGTTGCTCCAGGAACACGCGGCTGCTGAGTTGCAGCGTCCTCATTTCTGGCTGCACATGACGGTGAGCGGGTTGTTGCAGGCGGCCGACGCCGGGGGAGAGTTAGAACCCGGGGTGGATATTTCCTACACAGCCGACGCCCTTCTTGCTCCTTTGAACAGCAGCATCTTTCGCTTTCAGCGAGAAGTGCGCGGCTTTTCCCCTGCGCGCATCAGCGCCGGCCTGCGCCGACTTGTGGCGGGTTTGCGCAAACATTAGCGGCCGCCCTGTGGTATTTCTCTACTCCTCATCGCTTGCATCGCCGCCCTACGTATTGGAGAAGGAAGTTATGGACATGCTGGATAAGCGGTGGCGCATGGGTAGACGGCAACTGGCACGGCCGTTGCTGCTGTTGCTGCCCTTTCTTTTTCTGAGTTTGCTGCTGAGCCAATGGCGACGATCGCCGGCCGCGGCCGCGCCGGCAGTCACCAGCGGCGTCCCTACCTACGGCGTCAACTTCATCACCTCGGCCGAAGACCCGGCCGATGAGCAGCAGTATCAAAATGGGCTGTCCACCGGCGCTGGCTGGGATCGGTGGCCCATCTACTGGTACAACGTCGAAACGAGTGCGGGCAAATTTGACTGGTCTACGCAGGACACGGCCGTCCTCTCTGATGTGGCGCATGGCTTGCAGACGGACGCCATCTTGCTGGGCACGCCTCCGTTTTACACGACCGCCTCCGCTGGTAAATTGAGCCTGGCCCCCATGCGCCGGGGCGGATTCGAGATGCAGCGCGTGCAGGCGGCCGCGCCGCAAGGGCTTGACAATTCAGTTTTCACCGATGGCACCGATGTGCCCGGCCCGGGCAAGCAGATCAACCCGGATAATAAATGGGCGCAGTTTGTGTACACGGCCGTCAACCGGTATAAGCCCGGTGGCGTCCTCGCCCAAACCCACGGCTGGCCCGCCGGCGTCGGTGTCACCCATTGGGAGATGTGGAACGAACCCGACCTCACCATCTTTTGGGACAGCAGCCTGGCCGATTATGCCCGCCTGCTGAAGGTGGGCTATCTGGCAGCCAAACACGCCGATCCCCAGGCCCAGGTTTTGTTTGCCGGGTTAGCCAACAACTTCGCTCACCTCTCATATTACAGCGATGTGCTCGCCACGTTTAAGAGCCAAGATCCGCAGGAAGCCGCGGACAACGGTTACTTCCACGACATCGTGGCCACGCACAACTACTCCTGCGCCTGGCGTTCCTGGTACCATGTGTGGCGCGCAGGCGGCGCCATGACCAGCTATGGCCTGGACAAGCCCATCTGGTTGAATGAGAACGGCGTGCCTGCCTGGGATGATTATCCGGGGCCGGTGTGGGACCCCAACAGCTTCCTTCGCGCCACTGTTGATGAACAGTCCCACTTTGTCATTCAAAGCGCGCTGTACGCCACCTACGCCGGCGCGGATGCGATCTTCCAATTTCAGCTTTATGATGGCTGTGGCAACCAGCCGGCAGGGACGGACTTTCCTCCGCACAATGGGGAGTTGTGCAACGCCGACGGGAATCTCATCTCCAACCCCTCGTTTCCCTGTGCCGGGGATGCCAATGGATTGTTTCGCAACCCGACGGATGCTACCTGCTTCACCCAGCACCCGCAGCCGGAATCAGCACGACCGTCGCTGGCCGCATACCAGGTGCTGACAACGTACTTCCGTAACGTGGAACCGATCTGGCGCTCTCGTCCGGGCAGCAGTGATCCGTATAATGGGCCGCAAGAGTGGATCGCCTTCTACCGCGCAGATACAGGCCAGCGGGTACTCGGCCTGTGGACGAGAGTGGGCAACGCCGAGACGGCCGTGGTCACCCCGACGAACAGCAGCGGTACCGCTTTGCTCGTGGCTTCGGACGGCGTGACACAGACGGTGACGGCCGTCAACGGAACCTATGCCATTTCCTTGCCTGGGGCGACCAACCAGAACAGCACATGCAGCCCCGACTCATCCCCTTACGCCATCGGCGGACGGCCGTATCTGCTCATCGAGACAGACGATATGCCGCCGGAATTGACGGTAAGCGCGCCGGTTACAGCGACCGACGCCGTGACGGTGACCTGGAGCGTCAGCGAAAAGGGAAGCGGTCTGGCCCCCATTGACATCACTGTGTCGGTGGACGGCGGACCGGACGTGCCCTGGCTGACCGGTGTAAGCGCTGCCTCGACAGCTGTCTACCCCGGACAGGCGGGTCATATTTACAGGTTCACCTTATCCGCCCAGGACGGCGCAGGCAATGCCGCCGCGGACACGGCCGTGACCATGACGTTCCCGGTGGCTCCCGAAGCATACCTGCCGCTGATCAACCGTTAGCCGGGCGGAAGCAGAAGGAGTATCTTGACCATGAAACCGGTACTGCGCGAGTTTCCATACAGTTTTAAGTCAGAGCGGCTGATCATTCGCGGGCCGCTGCCGGGAGATGGGGTTGCAATCCGGGCGGCCGTCATTGAGTCGCAGGCGCAATTGAAGCCATGGATGCCGTGGGCGGTCAATATCCCCTCCGAAGAGGAATACGAAGTGCGGGTGCGGCAAGGGCAGCTGAAGTTCCTCTCCCGCGAAGATCTGTGGATGATTCTGCTGTTGAAGGGAAGTGACACGGTCGTCGGTTGCAGCGGCCTGCACCGGATTGATTGGAGCGTGCCCCGCTTCGAGATCGGCTATTGGGTGCGCACCCGCTTCGCCCGGCAAGGATTCATCACCGAGGCGGCGGCCGCCATTACCGACTTTGCCTTCAATACGCTGGGGGCAGCGCGGGTTGAAATCCGCTGTGACGCTCTGAACGAACGGAGCGCGGCCGTGCCCCGCCGGCTGGGCTTCACACACGAGGCCACGCTGCGCCACAACTCGCGCAACCATATCACCGGGGAACTGCGAGACACCTTAATTTTCGCCAAGTTGGCGTCTGCTTCATCAATCGGTTGACCATCATCCCACCACTGTTATAATCCCTCCCGCCCGGCGCCCGTTAGCGCCGAACCATCGAGGCTGAGTACATGAATAGGACGGATTTTTTTTGGTTAGGTTTGATTGTCCTGGTGGTGTTTGCCGCCGCCTGGATAATAGAAAGCCCTAATTACCCCATACGGCGTGGTCTGGACTTGCAGGGCGGCCTGCAGGTACTTCTGGAAGCGGATTTACCCCCTGATGAACCGGTGACGGCCGACCAGATGAACACAGCACGCCAGATCATAGACCAGCGCGTGAACGCCCTCGGCGTTGCAGAACCCCTGATTCAGGTAGAAGGGGATCGGCGCATCCTGGTCGAACTCCCAGGCATTGACAATCCGGAAGACGCGATTGCGCTCATCCAGGAAACGGCGCTGCTTGAGTTTATCGACACCGGCAGCCAGCCGCTGCCGGAAGGGACCTGCGTGCGCACCTCCCTCAACAAGGGGCCATCCCGCTGCGAGTTCGCTCCCGGCCAGGCATTGACCACCACCTTACCCGTGCGGGCGCAGACATACGAGACGGTGCTGACCGGAGCAGCGCTTCGCGACGCTGGCACCCGAACCGACTCCTTCGGCTCCCCATTTGTCACCTTTGTTTTGCAGCCGGATGAGGCTCAGTTCTTTGCCGACTACACCCGCAGCCACCAGGGCCAGTTCTTGACCATTGTCCTGGATAAGCAGGTGATCTCCAGCCCGCGCATCAGCTCTGTGATTGATCAGGGTGCGGGCACGATTACCGGCAATTTCACGCTGGATGAGGCGCGTAAGCTGGCCCTGCAATTACGCTTTGGCAGCCTGCCCATTCCGCTGCGCATCGAAAGCACCCGCCAGGTAGGGGCGACGTTGGGCGAATTATCCATTGATGCTAGTATTCGCGCCGGCACGGTGGGCGTTGCCATCGTGCTGCTGTTCATGCTCATTTACTACCGGCTGCCGGGTTTGTTGGCCGATCTGGCGCTGATCGGCTATGCCATGATCAACGTCGCCGTGTTCGAAGCCATCCCGGTTACGTTGACGCTTCCGGCGATCACCGGATTCCTCCTTTCGACCGGGATGGCGGTTGACGCCAATATCCTGGTGTTTGAACGGATCAAGGAGGAGTTGCGCAAAGGGAGCACACTGCGCGAGGCGATCCTCTCCGGATTTGACCGGGCATGGTCGTCTATACGCGATTCCAACGTGGCTACGCTCGTTATTTGCTTTATTCTTTGGATCTTTGGCCGCAACTTTGGCGCCAGTGTAGTGCAGGGATTTGCCCTGACGCTGGCCATCGGGGTTTTTGTCAGCCTGTTTACGGCCATCATCGTCACGCGCACGCTGGTGCGAATTGTCATGGGGCGTTCGGCAACCTGGTTGCGCAAGAAAAAATGGCTCTTAGGCGTCTAAAATGTTTAACTTAGTCCAACGTCGCAAAGTTTACTTCATGCTCTCGGCCGTGATTATCGGGTTAGGTATCGCGGCCATGATTTACTCCACCATCGTCACCGGTGCTCCTTTTCGACTGGGCGTTGATTTTCGCAGCGGGACGCGCTTCGAAGTCCAGTTTGTGCAGCCTGTCTCCGAAACGGAGATACACCAACTGTTTTCCCGCTTCGGCATCAGCCATCCGGCCGTCATTGCCTTGCGTGGGGAAGGGTTGGAAAACGCGTGGCAGGTCCGCACCGAGTTTGTGAGCACAGAAAAGGCGCAGGCTATCGTCGCCGCCCTGGAAGAGGAATTAGGCCCATTGGTTCCGGACACCACGCTGGTGCAGAGCGTCAGCCCGGCTGTCGGCGCCGAGGTGACGCGAGCCGCGTTCGTGGCGGTGTTGGTGGCGGCTGTTGTCATCCTGGTTTATATTATGTTCACTTTCCGCCAGGTGCCGAACCCGTTCCGTTATGGGGCCTGTGCTGTGACGGCGATGCTCCATGACTTGATGGTCATTTTTGGGTTTGCGGCCATTACCGGCATGTTGTTGGGGTGGGAAGTAGACGCGCTGTTTCTGACGGCCGTGCTTACCGTTGCCGGCTTCTCATTGCAGGATACTATCGTCGTCTTTGACCGCATTCGTGAGAATATCGCCCGGCGGCCGTTAGAACGGTACGAGACCATCGTCAATCGCTCCATCTTAGAAACCATTCACCGCTCGCTGGCAACACAGCTCAATGCCATGTTCATCATGGTAGCCATTCTCCTCTTCGGCGGCGTGTCCATCAAACCGTTTATTGCTGTACTTCTCGTCGGGATGTTAAGCGGTACTTACAGTTCCATTTTTACGGCCGTGCCCTTGCTTGTGGCCTGGGAGCAAAATGAAATCCCGTTGTTGAAAGCATAGGGCGATTTCCAAGCAATAATGGCCCAGACTGATGGATGTTTCGAGAAATCGCCAGAGGTTTTTTCAGCAAGAACTGGGATCATTTAACTTCCAAAAAACCTAGGTCACCGCGAGCGTGCGTTCGGAAAGGCAGCGCCTGACGTGCGATCTATCCAATCTTGCCTGTTGACGTTGCTCGTGACCGTGATGGGGTGTGCCCGCCCGGCGTCGCCAACACCTGCCTTATCTTTCTCTCCTGCACCCACAGGGATTGCCGCGGCCGAAGCCGAATTCGCACCCTCTCCGACAGCCCAGAAACTTCCCACCCTGGTTCCTACCTTCACGCCCCGGCCGACCCTGACCCCGGGACCGACGGCAACGCCGCGGCCGACCCGACCCCCATCTCCCACCGAGACGCCCATTCCTTTTGATGAAGTGGTTGTTTCCTTACGCTATGCCATTCCCGCGCTGGGGTTAGAGCGGCGGCTGGAAGGCAACGTCGCCGGTCAGATTGGGGTAAGTGACGAGGCCAGCGGGGTGACGGTGACGCGTGAAAATCAGGGCGGGGTCTTGCTGGAGATGCGGCAGGTCTTGCGGCCGCTTGACCTGGAGCCGGTACCCGAAGGATGTGATCGCTGCGTGGCCATCGAATACGATCTGCCGCTCGTTGACGCCGGCGGGGCGGGGTGGTTGCAAGATTCTGTTTTGCTGGCCAGTTTTGAGAATTTCATGACCGTTGCCCTCGGCCCGTATTTCCCGCCGGAGACGGCGTTGGGTTTGCGCCGCAGCGCCTCCCCCTACGCGCCCGCCCATACCCTGGCCCTGACGGCCGACGGTCGGTTGTGGCGATGGCTGGCGACGGATGCTGAAATCGGCGAGCCGCTGGCTCCGGATCAGGTGGCCCCGCCAGCGGAGGCGCTGTTGGCCGGGGTCCCGTTGAGCGACCTCAATGAGAACTACGTCGCCCATTGTCCCGGCGCCCCGGCGGAAACCTTGTGGCTGAATCCGTCCGGCGAGCAAAAGCAGATCTTTGTCGTCTGCCCGGAATTCGCGCTCCCTTCGACCCTGCTGCCCCTTTACCTGGCGCTTGACGAGTTGCTGGCTCCCACGATTGCGCCCGTTTCCCTGCCTCGCCCCGCGGCCGCGTTTCCGCTGGCGGCGATGCTGGATTACAAACGGGCGGACGGCGCGCGCCTGACGCTGTACCTGGACGGGACGGCCGTGACCGTTGCTCCGACGGCCGAGGTCTACACCAGCACCGTTCCCCTTTCCCAGATGGACGATCTGGTTGGCGGCTTGCTGGACTCCGGCGAATTGAGCCTGGGGTTGGGTATCTTCCGCGGCGGCACATCGCCGCCGTCGTCGCGATCCCTGCTGCTGCTGCGCGGCCCGGACGGCGTATACGATGGCCAGTGGGAGGACATCCCTGATTTTTCTGCGCTGAATGCGCTACTGGATGCGCTGCTGCCGGCTCCTTTAGCAACGCTGACCCCACCGGCGACGGCCGCTTCGAAGGCTGCGCCGACCCCTACCCCTTGATTGTAACAATCATCTTAAGCTGGCTGCTGTTTACTTAAGGAGGGGCAATAGGGCTTGCCTGTTTGGTGTTTAGCCCATCACCATGTTGGAGGAGAGATATGCGAACACGAGAACGGCTGGTTTTGGCAGCTTCCCTTATTCTAAATTTGATTCTTTTTGCCGTCCTGGTGCTGCAAATAACAAAGCAGAGGCAGCCACAGCCGACGGCCGTGCCGGTTGCGGCCGTCCAACCAAGCGCGACCTGGACCCAGACGCCCGCTCCACTCCCTTCGGATACACCGCTCCCGCTTCCCACGAACAACCCCATCGAGATCAACCCATCTCCCACTAAAGCGGCGATGGCCGAGCCTTCAGCCACAGCCACAGTTGTTGCGTCGCCGACAGCAACTCCCCTTCCCGCATCAACCCCGACTCCTTCTCCCGCACCTGTGCCAACCGGTGTGCCAGGACCGGACTGGCTTCGTTATGTCAATCATTTCCGAACCCAGGCTGGTTTGCCCCAACTCTTAGAGAACCCCGCCTGGACTGAGGGGAGCCGTCTGCACAGCATCTACATGATCAATACCGGCTCAGTTGCCCACCAGGAAGATCCGAACAGCCCCTGGTACACTGCGGCCGGCAACACGGCTGGCGTGAATGGCAACATCGCCATCAGCGGCTGGAGCGGTGCATCTGAACTCTGGCCGATTGATTACTGGATGTCGGCTCCCTTCCATGCGCTTCCCATGCTTGATCCACACCTGAGTGCAGTGGGCTTTAGTTTCTACCGGGATGAGAGCAGCAGTTTTAAGATGGCGGCAACGATGGACATTAAGAGCGGTCTTGGTGATCTGCCGGATTCAGTCAGCTTCCCCATTTTCTTTCCTAAGGACGGCGGCGAAACCTGGGTATTAAAATACGCGCTGCCGGAGTTCCCCGACCCGTTATCGAGCTGCCCCGGCTTGCAAAGACCGGTCGGCGCGCCTATCATTTTACAGTTAGGCAGCGGCGATTTGACTCCCCGGGTGGACAGCACCACTTTGCTTCAGGGAAACACACCGGTACCCCATTGTGTGATTGATGAGACCCGTTACGTGGGGCCGGATGGTTACCAGCAGCAGAACGGTCGAGCCATCCTCGACCAGCGAGACGCCGTGATTATCCTGCCCGCTTCGCCGATGCAGGTCGGCGAAACGTACACGGTCAGCATTGATGTGAGCGGCAACAACTACACCTGGAGTTTTCGCGCGGTTGAAACGCCGCAATAAGTCTTGAGGTAACTTTGATGCAGGCATTATTCTTACAGGATGGCCGATTAACGCTGCGCCGGGATTACCTCCAACCGCAGCCGGCGGCCAGCGAGGCGTTGATTCGAGTTAGTCTGGCCGGCATTTGCGCCACGGACCTGGAGCTGGTCAAAGGGTATGCGGGCGGTTTCCGGGGTGTTTTGGGACATGAGTTTGTGGGGGAGGTGGAAGCTGTGGGGTCACCGGAGGATGCTGCCTGGATCGGCCGCCGCGTCGTCGCCTCCATCAACATCGGCTGCGGCCGCTGCCAGGTGTGCCTCAGTGATGGGCCGGAGCATTGCCCGACGCGGGTGGTGCCGGGCATTCACGACAGGGATGGCGCTTTTGCTGAAGCATTGACAATGCCTGTGACGAACCTGCACCAGGTGCCGGACGAGGTGCCGGATGAGGCGGCCGTCTTCACGGAACCGCTGGCGGCTGCGCTGCGAATCCGCGAGCAAGTGAACATCACCCCCTCGGCGAAGACGGCCGTCATTGGGCCGGGCCGGCTGGGGATGCTTGTGGGGCAGGTGCTGGCCCTGGCAGGAACCGAAGTGCGCATGCTCGGCCGTCGTCCCCAAACATTGGAACTGCCGGCGCGTCTGGGTCTGGCCACCGGCCTGGTGGCAGACCTGGATGATGATGCCTTTGACCTGGTTGTGGAGACAACCGGCAACGAGGCCGGATTTGCCCAGGCGATCCGCCTGGTCAGGCCTCGCGGCACGCTGGTGCTGAAGAGCACCTTTCACAGCCGGGCCACGCTCGATCTCACCAAACTCGTCGTCGCCGAAATCAAAGTGGTTGGTTCCCGCTGCGGACCGTTCGCGCCGGCGCTGCGCCTGCTGGCCGCGAACGCCGTTGACGTAGCCAGTCTGATTGACGCCCGGTATGCGCTTCACGATGGGCTGGTTGCTTTCCAGCATGCGGCCCAGCCGGGCGTGCGCAAGGTGTTGCTGCGGCCGTAGCCGCGATCCATCGCTTATCTCTGGGAATGGGGTTCTAATCACGGACACAACCGAGACTCAGATTGATATAATTCTTTTTGGCGATTAAAATCGCGGCTATGATTGCGAAGACCGCCTTCGCGGTCTGGATTTAGTCGGCGCAGGCCGACTTGGCAGATGCTGGTGCAGTTTTCAACTGTGGAAGGTATCCCCCAAAAAATTTAGCTCTTGACACTGCTTTAATGGCAGGTAAAATAGAACATATGAGCTATCGATGGATTCGAGTGAGCGAAATCAACAACTACGCCTACTGCCAGCGAGCTTGGTGGCTGCGCCGCTTTCGCCGCGTGAGCAGCGAGAATGTGCGTGAGTTGGAGGCGGGACAACGCTTCCACCAGGAACACGGCCATTTGTTGCACCGGTCAGTATGGGCACAGTACGCTGCTTACTTCCTGCTGTTCATCGTGGTGGCCATCGTCACTTTTCAGATTTTGTCGGGGATGTAAGCATCATGGTATGGGGCGGTGTATCTCTGGGTCTGGTTCTGGTATTGCTGGCCGCCGCCGGCTGGCTGTGGTTCAGCTCGCGCCGCTTGCGGGAACAAACCGGACTGCCAGATGGGGAGGTCATTTATACTGACACGGGAATCTGGTACCGGAACAACGAATCGCTCCACATCACCGATTTGCGCCTGGTGGGGAAGCCGGATTACCTGGTGGAGGCAACGGATGGGGCTATCATTCCGGTTGAGGTGAAATCAGGCCGCGCGCCGGAAGAACCATGGGAAGGGCACTTGCTGCAACTGGCTGCGTACTGCCTGCTGGTGGACGAGAATTACGGCCGTCGGCCGTCTTATGGCATCCTCCAATACCGGGACAAGGCATTTGCGGTAGATTACACTGAGGAGATGGAAGCGGCGCTGCTTCAAGTGCTGTCGGAGATGCGCAATGCAAGATTTGACGAAGAACTGGACCGCGATCACAATGAGTGGCAGCGTTGCGCCCGGTGCGGCGTGCGCAGTGCTTGCGAGCAAAGATTGGGGTGAGCGGAGTGCGTGAACCGGGGCGTCATTGCAGAGCCTCGCACCGGCGGGGCTTTTTTGTTGCCTGTTTGTCTACTGCATGTGACGGGTTCCGGCTATAATATGCGGCGGTTGCGGCCGTCGGACCCTCACGGCCGTGCCCCAAGCTCTAACCAGGGAGGCGAACTTGAAGAGAATACAGCGGGCGAAGGGGATGCAGGATATCCAGCCGGCGGACCGTCGTTACTGGGACCTGGTGATCTCCACAGCCATTGAACTGGCCCACCGCTACGGGTTTCAGCGCATGGACCTGCCCATCATCGAATATACGGAACTGTTTGCCCGGGGCGTGGGCACAGCCTCTGACTTCTTCGTGCAAAAGGAAATGTACACCATCGAAGAGCCGGATGGCAGCAGCATTACCTTGCGGCCGGAGTTCACCGCCGGTTTCGTGCGCGCCTACATCCAGAATGGCATAGGGAGCTGGCCCCAACCGGTTAAACTGTTCACCATTGGCCCGATTTTCCGCCGGGAACGGCCGCAGGCGGGGCGTTACCGGCAGCACAGCCAGTTTGACGTGGAGATTTTAGGCGAGACTGACCCGGCGGCCGATATCGAGGTGATGATGCTGGCCATGAACTTGTACCGCACCCTGGGGTACAAAGGGCTGGCCTTTCAACTGAACAGCACCGGCTGTCCTGAATGCAAGCCCGTGTATGTGGCGGCTCTCAAGGAATATTTATCGGCGCATTTGGATAAACTGACCCCGATTGACCTGCAGCGATTGGAGCGAAACGCGCTGCGCGTGCTCGACAGCAAAGAAGCGGGCATGGATGCCTTGTTGGCTGGGGCGCCGCATATTGTGGATTACTTGTGCGAAGATTGTGACTCCCATTTCGCCGAACTGCGGAGTTTGTTGGATGCGCTGAATCAGGCATACACGATCAATTTTAGGCTGGTCCGGGGCATTGATTATTACACCAAGACCGTGTTTGAGGTATGGGCGGAAGGAATCGGGGCGCAGGCGGCCGTCTGCGGCGGCGGCCGTTACGATGGCCTGGCTGAAGCAATCGGCGGCCCGTCCACGCCGGGCGTCGGCTTTGGCAGCGGCATCGAGCGCATTGTGCTGGGGTTGAAGGAGCAGGGGATTGAAGCGCCGGCTCCTCAGCCACCTCCTGTGCTGGTGGCCCATTTTGGTGGCGAAACCAAGACAGCGGCCGTGGAGCTGACTTTCCGGTTGCGAGATGCCGGCATCGGCACGCGGCTTGCCTTTGCCCGCCACCGTCGCGGCCTGAAGAGCCAGATGCGGGAAGCGAACCGGCGTGAGGCCCGCTTTGTGCTCATTTTGGGCGACTCGGAATTGGCGGAAGACGCTGCCGCTGTGCGGCCGTTGGACGGCGGGGAACAAGAGCGTGTCCCGTTGGACGACCTGGTCACCTGGCTGGGGCAGCGGCTATGAGTTGTGTCGGCATCCTCCACCAGCCGAAAATCCCAGAAGCAGAGCCATTGGCGGCCGAAATCAGCCAATGGGTGGCTGGGCAAGGATTGGAATCCTGGGCCAGCTCTACCTGGGATGAGGGCAATGTGAAGAGCAACATGGCGCGCTCTTCCGTGCTGGTGGTTTTGGGCGGCGACGGCTCTACCTTGCATGCGGCACGTCTGGCTTTGCCTCACGATGTGCCCATTTTTGGTATCAATCTGGGCAAAGTAGGGTTTCTCAGCGAGGCGCAGCCTGATAACTGGCGCGAGCGGCTGGGCCGGGTGCTGCAAGGCGATTTTTGGTTGGAACAGCGTCTGATGCTGCATGCGGCCCTGATTCGGGATGGAGAAACGATTGGCGCATTTAGCGCGCTGAACGATGTGGTGGTTGGCCGGGGGACCCAGGCGCGCGTCGTCCGTATGGACCTGCGCGTGGACGGCGATCTGGTGACGCGGTACACGGCCGATGCCCTGATCGTGGCCACACCCACCGGCTCGACCGCTTACTCTATGGCTGCCGGAGGCCCGTTGCTGCCACCCCAGTTGCAGAACTTTGTTGTTGTGCCTGTGGCCGCCCATTTGACGCTGGCCCGGGCGCTGGTCTTGCATGAGGAAGCGGTCATTTCTGTTCTCATGCACATGGATCACGAAGCCATGCTGACGGCCGATGGCCAAGACGCTGTTCCCATCTTTGACAAAGATGAGGTGATCGTCAAGAAGCACCAATGCTATGGATGCTTCGCCCGTGTAGAAAACCCAGGCTATTTTTACCGCCGTCTCATGCGGCGGCTGGGCTACAGCCGATCTAAATCGTGAACTTGCAGAAGAGATGATTTTCACTTTACCCTGGAATGGGATGAGACCATGACGATTAGCGAACCACGATTGCGTTCTTTGTTGCGGCAGGCAAAAAAGGTGGCCGACTCCGGCAAGCGAGCCGCGGCCGTCAAATTGTACCGTCAAATCATTGAAGAAGCGCCGGACTCAGATGAAGCGTGGCTGGGCCTGGCGGAGTTGCTGACGGATCCACAGGAAAAGAAGCAGGCTTACGAGCGCGTGGTAGCGTTGTCACCAGACGGCCGGGCGGCCCAGGCCGCGCAGGCCCGCCTCCGCGGCGAACCCGTGCCGGAAACGGCCGCTCCACCGGATGAGGCGCACGCCAACAACGGCCGCGAATCAGCCCTCGCAACAGCATCGGCAGAGCCGGCCGCCGCCCAGCCGCCGCCCGAACACCCCAGTGAGCACGATCGTGCTGATCATCACGACCACGAGCATGGCGTCCATGAGCATGGACGCCATGAACATGGTGACGAGATAGCCGCTGATGAGCAGGAATTGGTTTGCTATCGCCACCCCGGTCGCGAGACGGCGCTTCGTTGCTACACCTGCGGCCGTCCCATTTGCAGCCAGTGCGCTGTCAAAACGCCGGTCGGTTACCGTTGCCCTACCTGCATTCGTGAGGCTGAGGATGTATTCTTCAATGCCAAGCCACTCGACTACGTTATTGCCCCGCTGGCGGCCCTACCGTTGAGCCTGCTCGCCGGCTTTTTGGCGCTTCGGCTTGGCGGCGGGTTGTTCATGTTCCTCATCATCTTTTTTATCGGCGGCGCAGCAGGGGGATTGATTGGGCGCATCGCCAAACGGGCCGTCGGCCGCCGGCGCGGCCGTTACCTGCCTCACCTGGTCTCGGCGACCGTGATTATTGGCGTGTTGGTGTGGGCGGCCCCTATTTTGCTGTATGTCTTCCTGGGTAATCTCGGCGCGCTGGCGGCGCTGCTTGCTCCGGGCATTTATCTTTTTGTAGCGGCCAGCGCTGCTTATTACCAGATGAAGTGAGACGGTTGATTCGCGAATATGCTGACTGAACTGTTCATCCAAAACTTTGCCATCATTGAGGACTTGCGCTTGCAGTTTGATGCCGGCTTCAACGTGCTGACCGGCGAGACGGGAGCGGGCAAGTCAATTATCATTGACGCCGTGATGCTGGTGTTGGGCGGCCGTGCCGATACGAGCGTGGTGCGCGCCGGCGCGGATACGGCTTACGTGGAGGCCGCTTTCCTGCCCAAAGCGTCTATCCGGGCGCTGCTTGCCCCGCTCCTAGCAAAGGAAGGGCTGGAGGATGAGTCCGGCGGCGATTACCTGCTGCTGGCGCGGGAAGTGCGGGCCAACGGCCGCAGCATCGCCCGCGTGAATGGCCGGACCGTCAGTTTGAGCTTACTGCGCCAGATCGCTGGACCGCTGATTGACATCCATGGCCAGGGGGATCACCTGTCGCTCCTGCAACCCCGTTCCCATCTTCCCCTGTTGGATGCGTACGCCGGGCTGGCAGCCGAGTGCGCGGCCGTGGCCCGTGCCGTGAGCGAATTCCAGGCCGTGCGGCGGGAGTTGGACGAACTGCGGCAGGATGAGCGCACCCGCGCCCAGCGCATGGATATGCTCCAATTCCAGATTCAGGAAATCAGCGCCGCCGGTTTGCAGCCGGGCGAGGAGGAAGAACTGCGCGCCGAGCGAACCCGACTGGCCAACGCCGAGCAGTTGATGCGCGCTGCCGCGGAAGCGACTGCCTTGATGACGGGCGAGGTCGATGCTGAAACGCCGCCCATCATAGACCAGATGAGTCTGGTAGAGCGGGCATTGGGTCAGTTGGCGCGCTTTGATGAGAGTCAGGGGGCTTTATTAGAACAATGGCAGGGGTTGGCTTTCCAGTTCAGCGAGCTGGCGGCCGAAGTGCAGCAGTACCTAGACGGGTTGGAATTCAATCCAGGCCGGCTCAACTACGTGGAGGAGCGCCTGGAGTTAATCGGCAGCCTGAAGCGTAAGTACGGGGATGATATTCTAGCGATCCTGGCTGTAGCCGCGGAGGCCCGCGCTGAACTGGAACGTCTGGACCAAAGCGATGAACGCGTCGAGCAGTTGGAAGCGGAATGTGAACACCGGCTGCGTCAGATTGGCCGGTTGGCGGGCGAGTTGTCACAGAAACGGCGCGCGGCCGCAGAAAAACTTTCGGCCGTCGTTGAGCAGCAGTTGGAAGAGTTGAGCATGGGAGGGACACGCTTCAGCGTCCAGTTTGAGTGTGTGCCTGCGGCTGATGGCGCGTATGTCGGGGAGCAGCGGCTGGCTTTTGGCAAGACGGGCATCGATCGCGTGTCGTTCCTCATCTCCACCAATCCGGGTGAACCGTTAAAACCAATGGCCCGGATTGCCAGCGGCGGGGAGACGGCGCGCTTGATGCTGGCCTTGAAGAGCGCATTGATGCAGGCGGACGCCACTCCCACGCTCATTTTTGATGAGATTGACCAGGGGATTGGGGGACGCGTCGGCGATGTGGTCGGCCGCAAATTGTGGGACCTGACGGCCACGTCCCGGCATCAGGTTATCGTCGTCACCCACTTGCCGCAGCTTGCAGGGTATGCTGACCTTCACTTCCAGGTCAGAAAGCAGGTGGCCGACGGCCGCACCACAACCATCGTACGCCCCCTTGATATGGTGGGACGGATTGATGAACTGGCGGCGATGCTGGGCACAGAGGACGCGTATGCAGTGGGCGGCGCTGAATCTATCCTGCGCCAGGCGACGGCCGTCAAGAAACAGCTGGCAACAGCGCGGTGATCAATCACCCGCTGGAATTCTCCCCTGAAGGGGGAAAACTGATGATCTCGCGGCCGAGCAGGAAATCAACGGCCGCCTGCAACTGGGCATCCTCGGATGGAGATTGGGGGCGGCCCTCCGGCTGAGGAATGAAGTAATCCGGCTGCAATCCCCTGCCATGCACCCAGACGTCGTCCGGCGTCAGCCAGCGGGCGATGGTGATGCGGACTCCTCCGTGGTTGCTTAGCGTGTGCCAGGTTTGCACAGTACCCTTGCCGAAAGAAGTCTGGCCGATAAGCACACCTCGTTCCCGATCGCGGATGGCTCCGGCCAGCACCTCGGATGCGCTGGCGCTCCCCTCATCAATCAGCACTGCCAGCGGCAGCTCCTGGGCAAGTCCTCGCCCGGAGGCGTTGTGGACGCGCTCGCGGCCGTCGCCGAACCGTTCGATGAGGATAGGGCCTTCCGGCAGAAATTGATCGGCCACCTCAATGGCGGTGGAGAGCGCGCCTCCCGGATTGCTGCGCAGGTCAATGATCAAACCAACCGGTTGTTTGCTCAAAAGGGTGCGTAAAGCATCGGCTACCTCTTCCCCGGTGCGTGTGCCAAAGCGGCTGATGCGGATGTAGCCGATCCGATCGTTCAAAAGTTTACTGCGTACGCTGTCCAGCTTGATGACCTCACGGGTGATCACCACCTCAAACTGGCGGCCGTCCCGCTCGACCAACAGCGTCACCGGCGTTCCCGCCGGGCCGCGCACCAGCAGGGCAGCGTCCAGGGCGTCCAAACCAGTCAAATCAACGCCGTTGGCCTGGCGCAAGATGTCGCCCGGCAGCAGCCCGGCAGCCTGGGCCGGCGACCCGTCCATAGGAGCCACAATAGTGATGTTCCCATCCACGCTCTCCACCGTTGCGCCGATCCCTTCAATTTCACCATCGAAGGCCGTACGCGCGGCCGCTTCCGCATCCGGCGGCAGGTATCGGGTATTGGGATCGCCCAGCGCGGCCAGCATGCCGCTGATTGCCCCCTCAGCCAGCGCATTGTCGTCTACTGGCTGGTCGAAGTAGCGCGCGTGAACCAGGTTCCACGTCTCCCAGAAGGGGGCAAACGTTTCTCGGGCGGATGGGGGCATGGAGGTGGAGGCGCCGAAGGCGGCCACAGGCGCCCAGGGTGACTGTCCTAGAATATAGCCGCTGCTGAAGCCGATCAGCGTAAGCAGAATGACGAAGAAGTTGGCTGACAGGCGTGGTTTCATAAGTTCATTCCTTTCCATCATGGTCGTGAATCCCTTTTTGCTGTGCATTCCGAAATCGAATGAAGATGCAGTTCAAAGCACATAGCGCGTTTTGGGAGTATACTGATTACATTATGTTGATTAGAACCGCATTGGCATGGGCTGAGTGATTGCTGAACATAGGCAAGACGCACCTTATGCGATTGGAAGCGCAGTAGTCCCTATGCTACAATTGCCAATATCATTTCATGTTGGTCTACTCATAGCAATATGACAACGCAAAGAATTCGTACCATATACTCCATTTCGTTGGTTTTCCTCGATGCCCTGCTTGTTTGCGTTGCTTTTGTCCTGGCATACCAGCTTCGGGTCAACATCCCGTGGCCGGAGCCGTTAGCCAAGCCGGTGGCCTTGAACAACTATGCTGGTTTGCTCGTGGTGCAGGTGATCACCACCCTCACCGCGCTGTTCTTCTACCGCCTCTATTATATTCCTCGCGCCGTTTCTCGCGTTGACCAGTTCTATTACGTCTTTGCCGGCGTATCCATCGGTACGCTGATGGCGGTGGCCATCTCCACCTTCATTTTCAAAGGGAATGAAGTAATCCTTGACTACCCCAGGGTAATGATCATTTACGCCTGGTTGCTTACCATCATCTTGATTGTGATTGGCCGTGTGCTGCACCAACTGGTGAGATCCTGGCTGCGGGAGAGAGGATGGGGTAAGGATCGGCTGATCCTGGTGGGCACGGGGGATATGGCTCGTATCATCCTCCAGCGCATCCTCTGGTCGCCCTACCTGGGGTATGATCTGATCGGCATCGTGAATGGCGACTCCGGCCCTGACGAAATCATGGGTGTTCCGGTGTTGGGAAAGCCGGAGGATTTGCCGGATCTCATCAAGCAGCATCAGATTGACGAGGTGATTATCGCTATACCGGAGCAGGGGCACCGGGAGAGCGTGCGCGTGATGTCCTACTGTGAGCGCGGCCGTGTCTCCATTAAGATATTCCCCGACGTCTTCCAATTTGTCACTTCCCAGGCGAGTATTGATGAGCTGGGGGGATTGCCTTTGTTGTCCGTGCGTGATTTTGCTATGCGCGGCTACATGCTCATCTTCAAGCGGCTGATGGACATCATCGGCGCGGCCGTGGGCTTGATTTTCCTCTCGCCGTTGATGCTGCTGGTGGCCGTAGCCATCAGGCTCGAATCGCCGGGGCCTGTCTTTTTCGTTCAGCAGCGAATGGGCCTGGACGGCAAGCCGTTTATGATGCTCAAGTTTCGCTCGATGCGCCGGGATGCTGAGAAGGACGGCCCGGGCTGGACCACGGAAAATGACCCACGGCAGACGAAACTGGGCAGTTTCTTGCGTAAGATTGAGGTGGATGAGCTGCCGAACTTGATCAATGTGCTGATCGGGGAGATGAGCCTGGTTGGCCCGCGCCCGGAGCAGGCGCATTACGTGGAGCAGTTCCGTAAGATCGTCCCCCGCTATATGGACAGGCATCGTGAGAAAGGGGGAATGACCGGATGGGCCCAGGTCAACGGCTTGCGCGGAGACACCTCCATCACTGAACGGACCAAGTACGATCTCTGGTATTCGGAGAATTGGTCTATTTTGCTCGACATAAAGATATTATTGCGCACTGTATGGCAGATATTTGAGCGCGAGAATCATGAGCGATCGGGTCGTGACATTCGCCCGTCCGAAGTATTGGCTGCCAAACAAGAACGGTAAGTTTGACATGGCATCTTGCCAGTTACCCTTTTACGGCCGTTCAAATCCCTTTTGTTTCCTCGAGTCAGCCTTGCGCTAACAGGCTTCCATCTAACACGATTCTTATTTGACGCGTATTTTGGCCCATGCTATGATACGTAGAACATACATTTAGCACTCTCGAAGCTAGACTGCTAAATGATGGGGTGCTTGAGGAAATAGAAAGCTGATTAACACAGAGACTAGAGTTGACGGCCGTGTCAGCTTCTAGTCTCTAATCTATGGTCGAGTCACGATGTTTACACCGCTTACTGAACGCCAGCAGCAAATCTTGGGCATGGTCGTTCGCAGTTACATTGAGACGGGCATGCCTGTCGGCTCAGAGAGCCTGGTTAAACGGTATGGCCTGGAGATCAGCTCTGCGACCGTGCGCAATGAGTTGGCGGCGCTGGGTGAATTAGGCTATCTGGCACAGTTGCACACATCGGCCGGCCGCATCCCGACTGAACTGGGCTACCGGTACTTTGTACAAAAACTCCTGGGCGAGTTTCGCCTGCCGGTGCATGAACGCCAGATGATCCAGCATCAGTTTCATCAGGCGCGGCTGGACCTCAACCAGTGGATGCGCTTGGCAGTGGCGATTCTGGCCCGCACTTCGCATGGGGCGAGTTTTGTCACCGCCCCCCAACCGCACCCCAACCGCTTTAAACATGTGCAGTTGATTTCAACGCAGGGGCGGCTGGTGTTGATGATCCTGGTGCTGTTTGGTGGTGAAGTGAACCAGCAGATGCTGGCATTATCTGAGCCGCTTTCACAGACCACGTTGAGCGCCGCGGCCGATCGGCTCAACGCCTTATTCGCCGATGCGACATGCCGGGATATTGAGGCGCGTATGAACCAGCTAGACGCGCTGGAGCAAGACGTTGCCAAGTTGATTGCAGAGGCGTTGGATCGGGCTGATTCGCGGGCGATCCGGGATATTTTCCGGGATGGGCTTGTCAACCTGGTGGAAGATGAGAGCACGCGCCATGCTGTGCGGGTGCTTGAGGAACGCACCTTGTTGGCCAATGTGTTGTCGCAGACGCTTGCGCCGGAGGTTGGCGACGTGCAGGTTGTGATCGGCGGCGACGGCCGCTGGGAGGAACTGCGTGATTGCACGATGATCCTGTCCCGCTATGGCGTTGTAGAACAGTTCAGCGGAGCCGTGGCTGTGATTGGCCCGACGCGCATGGCGTATGGCCGTAACGTGGCCGTCGTACGCTACGTGGCTGATTTGATGAGCGGCTTCGTGTACGAATATTTCATGGAACTTCCCCAGAATGAACTCCAGGGGCTTCAAGACGGTAAGGTGAATGCAAGTGAGTGAGAAGACCATTGCGGAAGAAAAAGACAAATTGAGCGAGGAAGTAGGGGAACCGGTTGCGGAACCGGAAACGGCCGCACCAGAAACGGCCGAGGGGGAGGCTGAGCAAGAAATATCTTTAGAAGAACAACTGGAAGAAACCCGGGCAGAAGCAGCCCGTAATTTGGAAGGATGGCAGCGCGCCCAGGCGGATCTGGCGAACGCGCGCAAACGGTTCGAAAGACAACGCGCCGAGACCTACCTCAACGCCAAAGTGGACATGGTGGCGAAACTGCTGCCCGTCCTTGATGACTTCGAGCGGGCATTAAACAGTGTGCCGGATGAAATCGCCAAACACAGCTGGTTTGAAGGCATGACGCTGGTCAAGCGGAAACTCGAGGCCATTCTTGACGGACTCAATGTGACGCCAATCGAGGCAGTGGGCCAGCCGTTTGATCCCAACCTACATGAAGCGATTATGCAAGAAGCTTCCGACGAATTCGAGAGTGGTGTGGTAACGAAAGAGCTGCAAAAAGGGTACCAGTTGGGCGACCGCGTGATTCGGCCGTCGCTGGTGAATATCGCAGAATAAAACTCGCCTTTCCAAATTTAGCGGAGAAATGTTCCTGGTTATGTGTTTGGCGGTTTATTCTCAAAAAAATAAAATCAGCGGAATAAACCGCCAAACCTCGCGGTGTCACGAGTTTCCTTTCTTAAATGATAAACCGTGACTCACTTAAAAAGAAAGAGACGAACGGAACTTTTCTCATTGTGAAGTAAGGCACGACGATTATCCCGGTTCATTAAGTTTGAACTGTGGCTTACTAATTTTTGAAGGATGAAACAAGATGGGCAAAATAATCGGAATTGATTTAGGAACAACAAACTCCGTCGTTGCTGTGATGGAAGGCGGCGAGCCGGTCGTGATCCCCAGCGCAGAAGGAAATCGCCTTTTCCCTTCGGTTGTAGCCGTGAATCCCAAGACCGGTGAACGCCTGGTGGGGTTGGTGGCGAAGCGGCAGGCGGTCGTGAATTCCAGCAACACGGTTTTTTCAGTGAAGCGGTTCATGGGGCGGAAGTATGATGATCCGGAGGTCGCCCGCGCGAAAGGGTATGTCCCCTATGAGGTTCGGAAAGCGCCTAATGGGGATGTTCGCGTGGCGATGAACGATCGGGAATATTCGCCGCCCGAAATTTCCGCCATGATCCTGCAGAAAATCAAGACTGACGCCGAGGCATACCTCGGCCAGCCGGTAACTCAGGCTGTGATCACCGTGCCGGCCTATTTCAATGACAGCCAGCGGCAGGCGACGAAAGATGCTGGCAAAATCGCCGGCCTGGAAGTTATGCGTATCGTCAATGAGCCGACGGCGTCTGCTCTGGCATATGGCCTGGGCAACGACAAGGATGAATTGATCGCTGTTTACGACCTGGGCGGCGGCACGTTCGATATTTCTATCCTGGAAGTGGGCGAGGGTGTGTTTGAAGTTAAGTCAACCAACGGGGACACGTTCCTGGGGGGTGACGACTTTGATATGAAGATCATTGACTGGGCGGCCGAGCAGTTCAAGATGGAGCAGGGGATTGACTTGCGTAATGACCCCCAGGCGCTCCAGCGGCTGCGGGAGGCGTCGGAAAAAGCGAAGATTGAGCTTTCCACTACGATGCAGACGGAGCTGAATCTGCCCTACATTACGGCCGATGCATCCGGCCCGAAGCACCTTAACCTGACGCTGACACGGGCCAAGTTTGAACAACTGACCGACGAGTTGATCCAGCGCAGCATTGAGCCGTGCCGGCAGGCACTCAAAGATGCGCGTCTGAGTACTTCCGACATCACGCAGGTGGTGCTGGTCGGCGGCATGACCCGCATGCCGGCGATTCAGGAGGCGGTGAAGAAATTCTTCGGCCGCGAGCCGCACAAGGGCGTGAATCCTGATGAGGTCGTGGGCATCGGCGCGGCTATCCAGGCCGGCGTGCTTGGCGGCGACGTGAAGGACGTGCTCCTGTTGGACGTGACCCCGCTGACATTGAGCATTGAGACGTTGGGCGGCGTGGCGACGGCGTTGATTGAGCGAAACACGACCATTCCCACGAACAAGAGCCAGGTTTTCTCTACGGCCGCTGATGGACAGACACAGGTTGAGATTCACGTGGTGCAAGGGGAAAGGCCGATGGCCGCCGACAATAAGAGCCTGGGCCGCTTCATCTTGGACGGCATCCCCCCAGCCCCGCGCGGTGTGCCCCAGATTGAAGTAAGCTTCGACATCAATGCGGACGGCATCTTGAATGTGACGGCCAAAGACAAGGCGACCGGCCGCGAACAGGCGATGCAGATTATGCCGTCCAGCGGGTTGGGTGACAGCGAAATCGAGCGCATGGTGAAAGATGCGGAACGATTCGCCTCTGAAGACGCCAAACGCAAGGAAGCGGTGGAGGCACAGAACATCGCCGACTCGGCCGTTTACGGCGCGGAGAAGTTCCTGAACGAAAATAGCGACAATTTGCCCGACGCGCAAAAAGAGGCCGTTCAAACTCAAATTGATGCTACCAAATCCGCCATTGAGAGCGGCGATGTGGCCGCCATGCAGTCGGCGGCCGCTCAATTGCAGACCGTCCTGCAAGAAGCCGGCGCTGCCATGTACCAGCAGCAGCAAGCCAGCGGCGACAGCGCTTCAGCCAACGGCGGCGCAGACTCGTCCAAGTCAGATGAAGATGTGATCGAAGGCGAGTTCAGCGACGCCTAGTTCAGTAAGCTGGGGACAAACGGCCGTGATGGCCGGCTGCTCGCTGTTTACTGTTTTCTAGAATAATGGCCAATAAACGAGATTATTACGAAGTTTTGGGTGTCCCGCGGAACGCCTCCAAAGAAGAGATGAAGAAGGCGTACCGGCGGCTGGCGCGCAAATATCACCCGGACATCAACAAAGAGGCTGACGCCACGGATCGGTTCAAAGAGATCAGCGAGGCGTATGAAGTCCTGTCCGATGACCAGATGCGCGCGACTTATGACCGGTTCGGACATGCGGGCGTGCAGAACGGAGGCGGAGCCGGTTTCTCCGGGTTTGAGTCCGGGTTCGGTAGCGTGGCCGACATCTTTGAGGAGTTCTTTGGCGGGGGCTTCGGCCGTCGCCAGCGGCGTGGCCCTCGTCGCGGCGCGGACCTCCGCCATGACCTGACAATCTCGTTTGAGGAAGCCATTTTCGGCGTGGAAAAAGAAATCGAAGTGGCGCGCCCGGAGATCTGCCCTGCCTGCCGCGGTTCGGGCGCAGAGCCAGGTTCGCAGCCGATCACCTGTACCACCTGCAACGGCAGTGGGGAGGTGCGCCGGGTGCAACAGTCGTTCCTCGGTAATTTCGTCAACGTATCCACCTGCCCCACCTGTCACGGAACCGGCGAGCTTATCCCCAACCTGTGCCATACCTGCCACGGCCGTAAGCAGGTGCGGAACACGCGCAAGATTAAAGTCAAAATTCCGGCCGGTGTGGACAGCGACACGCAGATCCGCCTGACCGGGGAAGGCGCGCCCGGCTCAAACGGCGGCCCCCCCGGCAATCTCTTCGTCGTCCTCACGATCAAAAAGCATGAGTTCTTCCGGCGGCGGGGGGATGATATCTGGCTGGACTTGAAGATCAACATGGCCCAGGCGGCCCTGGGCGACGAAGTGACCGTGCCCACCATTGACGGCGAAGAGAAACTGATCATTGCGCCCGGCACGGAGTCAGGCAAAGTGTATCACCTGCGCGGCCGCGGTGTACCCCGCCTGGATCGCAGCGGCCGGGGCACGCATATCGGCCGTGGCGACCAACACGTTGTCATTCAGGTGGCTACACCTAAAAACCTCACTGATGAGCAGCGGCAGTTGTTCCAAAAACTGGCGCGCACCCTGGGCAAAGAAGTCGTTCCCCAGCGCGACAAGGGCATTCTCAGCCAGTTGAAAGATGCGCTGGGCGATGTGTTTGGCGTATAAACATTGCGCAATTCATTGAGTCAGCAGCAGGATGCGGACAGCGGCGACAGCGAGTATTGGCTGGAAGTGAGCGTTCGCACCGATGGGGAAGGAGCTGAAGCAGTTGCTGAGGCCTTGCGGCCGTATGCTTATAACGATGGGGTGGTGCTGGAGCAGCTTGGCGACCGTGCGAACCCGGACCCGGACGCGCTGGAAGCGGCAGTAGCGGTCAAGATTTATCTCCCCGGTGACCAAGACACTCCCGCTCTCCGCCGCCGTTTGGAAGAGGTGCTGTACCATCTCGGCCGTCTTTACCCCATTCCCGCGCCTACCTTCCGCATATTGCAGGAAGAGGATTGGGCCAATGCCTGGAAAGCCCACTATTATCCCTTTCGCGTAGGCGAGCGTATCTGGATTAAGCCGAGCTGGATTCAGGCGGACCATGCTTCAGGTTCGCGCGAGACGGCCGCCAGTGAGCCGGGAGATGTGGTGCTCACCCTGGACCCGGGCATGGCCTTTGGCACCGGCCTGCACCCCACAACGCAAATGTGCTTGCAGGCGTTGGAACAATTGGTGCAGCCGGGAATGCGCGTGCTGGATGTGGGGACGGGGTCGGCTATTCTCACCATCGCGGCCGCCAAACTGGGGGCCGGACAACTCCTGGGCATTGACAACGATGACATGGCGACGAAAACGGCGCGGGCGAATGTGGCCTTGAACGGGGTTGAGGATCGAGTCGAAATCCGGCCGGGCACATTGGAGATCGTGACTGAGACGGGGTGGGATATTGTGGTGGTGAATATCCTGGCCCGGGTGATTGTGCCCCTGTTGGGCAAGGGGGAGTTATTCCGTTATGTGGCTCAAGACGGATTCCTGATTTTGAGCGGCATCATTAACGAACAGGCGGCAACCGTCATCACGGCCATGGAGGCCAACGGCGGTCGCATCGTCCGGACGCTCACATCCGGGGATTGGCTCGCTTTCGTTGCCCAACATGAGGCGGGGGCCGTATAAACAAAAACGCTGCAACAATTCGTTGCAGCGTTCAAGGCTCAAGAAGGTTGTCGGGTGGTCGGCGGACGCCGACGAGTATCACCGGCAATCGCTACCTGCGCGGGGAATTGGCGCGGTTTCGCCGATACCGGTAAGTAATACGGCCGCGTGACAAATCATACGGCGTCATTTCCAGACGCACACGATCGCCCAACAGAATGCGAATGTAATACTTGCGCATCCGGCCAGACAGGTAGGCCAGTACCCGATGTCCATTGTCTAATTCTACCGTGAACTGGGTATTGGGCAGCAGCTCAACGACCGTCCCTTCTACTTCCAACTTCTCTTTCTTAGCCATTCTAACCTTGTTTTAGCGGCGGCGATTGTATTGCCGGCGCCGTAAGCGACGAATCGCCTTCTTTTTCTGAATGCGACGTAGTTCGCTTTTGGATACGTGCCAACGCTTCCGTCGCACGATGCTCATTGTACCCGCTTTCGCTACTTTTTTGCGGAAGCGTTTGAGCAAACTCTCATCGGACTCGTTGGGCATCAATTGTACCTGTGGCAGTGTAATCACCCCCTTCCTAGTTTAGTCAGTCTCGTTGTTTAGTCAGTCTTGTTAATTGCGTAATTATTCTTCTTCGCCGGTTCCGGCTGCGCCTTCGTCTGAAACGGCCGCTTCAACTTCGGCCATAACTTCAGCATCAACAGCCTCGGCTGCAGCTTCCTCGGCTGCGGCTTCCTCGACGGCCTCTTCCTGGTCATCTACCTTGTGTTGAGCCATCCATTCGATTTGCTCGCTGGCAGTGACAGCCTTCAAACTGAGGCCGATGCGCTGTCTGTTCGAGTCAATGCTGACAACCCGCAGGAGGTGCGTTTCACCTTCATTGAGCACTTCATGGGCATCTTCAACCATGCTGCGCGAAATTTGCGACAGATGAAGCAAGCCCTCGATGCCTGGTTCTAATTCGGCAAAGGCGCCATAGCTGACGATCCGGGTAATAGTTCCTTCTACCAGTTGGTTTACATGGTACCGTTCTTCAACGGTATCCCAGGGATTGGGCAGCAGTTGCTTGCGGCTGAGGCTGATGCGTTGCCCTTCCCGATCCAGCCGGAGCACGTACACTTCAATCTCGTCGCCTACTTTCACGACTTCGCGGGGGTGCTCAATACGGTACCATGCCAGCTCGGAGATGTGCACCAGGCCGTCTGCACCGCCCAGGTTTACGAAGATGCCGAAATCGCGCAGGCCGCTGATACGTCCCTTCACGACATCCCCTTCATGCAATGTCTCCAACAATTCTCGCTTGCGGATCTCTTCCCACTCTTTTTGCGCATCTCGTTGGGAGAAAACCAACCGCCGTCGACGCCGATCCACCTCGATGATCTTGAGTGGCAACTTTTGCCCGCGCAGTTTTGCCAGGCGTTGCTGCCGCTTTCGATCCCCCATGCCGGGCGTCAGATCGGTCAGATGAGACGCCGGAACAAAACCGCGCAGACGGCCGAAGGGCACGATGGCGCCACCTTTGTTGTAGCCGATCACTTCCCCTTCGATGATCTCGCCGCTCTCCATCAACGCTTCTGCCTGAATCCAATCTTCGTTGAGCCGCGCCAGGTTAATGGAAACGTGAAGGCTGTCCGGCTCTGAGGTGCTGACGATGTAAACGGAAACCTCATCATTGATCTTGAGGGATTCCCGTTCCGCAGGATCGAGCTTGTTCAGATCGTTTGCGGGAACAAGGCCGTCACGTTTCAGTCCTAAATCAACGATGATGTCTTGCGCATTGATGGCGACAATGATCCCTTTGCGGATGTCACCTACTTTAGGCAAACTGTAATCATGTTGATCAAGTAGTTCCTGCAAAGAGGTTGTATTCTCGTCGGACATGATCTTCGGTCTCTTTAATGAGGTGGTTTATCTTGCAAGCAAAAAACTCGGCCGTTGCTCGAATAGGTTGGGAGACGGCCGAGTTCGTGCGCTTTTGACTCTATTTGCTGCCGTTGTAAATCGCTGTTCTAAAGTGTTACCCTCAACTGTCAAAGCCAGCTTGAGTGATCTGACCCAAACAAGGTCCAGGAGCCCAAACATTACGGTGCCCACACTCCAGTTGACATTTTATTATATACACTACACGTATACAATTTTAAAGCGACTTCCCAATTATTAACTCAGCGTGAAAATTATAGCTAGACAGTGGTGCATTGTCAATTATTGCCGATTTGCGACGGTCACCTACTATAACCAGGGGGAACGGCCGTGTCAATCGCCAGTAATCGTGGGAGTTTGTTCTGTGCATAATCTCTTGTAGCAGGTATGATCATAGGTGATGACTGGCGTCATAAAGGCTGGTGACTCCCATCACTGGCTGGTCAACGGCCGTTTCGTTACCCTGAAGCTGGAGAGAATGATGCAGGTACTAGAAGCAATTGGTGTGACAAAACAATATCAGATGGGCGAGGTGGCGGTCAATGCGCTCAGTGAGGTCGCGTTCTCTGTGGAAAAGGGGGAATTCGTGGCCGTGATGGGGCCATCTGGCTCCGGCAAGAGCACATTGCTGCACCTGCTGGGCGGCCTGGATGAACCGTCGTTGGGCGAAATCAGGCTCACCGGCCAACCGATTTCCCAATTAACGGACGACGAAGTTACCATCATCCGGCGGCGCAAAGTGGGCTTTATTTTCCAGTTTTACAACCTGGTACCCACGTTGACCGCCGAAGAAAATGTCGCCCTCCCCTTACTTATTGATGGCCAGAAATTGGAACAGCACCGTGAGAAAATAGAAAAGCTGCTGCAAATGGTGGGCCTGGAAGACCGGGGCCGGCACAAGCCGGACCAGCTAAGCGGCGGCCAGCAGCAGCGCGTCGCCATCGCCCGCGCTTTTGTCAATGATCCGGAAATCGTGCTGGCGGATGAGCCGACCGGGAACCTGGACTCGAAATCAGGGACGGCCATCCTGGAGTTGCTACGCCGCTCCTGCGTGGAGATGCAGCAAACCATTGTGATGGTCACCCATGATCCGCGGGCAGCCAGCTACGCCGACCGCGTCGTTTTCCTCAAGGACGGCCGTATCGTACAAACGCTGGCTATCCTTCATAGGGACGGCAACCCGGAAGATATCCGCGCCATCATGCGCGTCATGCGCGAGCTGGAACTATGATCGGCCGCAACCCTGCCTGGGCCAGACCATGATGTTTCGCGTCGGCTTCTTACGGCTCAACTCCCTGCTCATTCTTGTCCTGCGCAATCTGAGCACGCGCTGGGTGCGGACCCTGCTGACCGTTCTGGGGATCGTCGTCGGCGTGGCGGCCATGGTGGCCGTGAACGCTACCAACAGCAGCACCATTCGCTCCATCAATCGCTTCTTCGACGAGGCGTCCGGCCGCAGCGACCTGCTGGTGGAATCGGCCGCATCCGGGGAGAGCTTCGACGAAGGGGCGTTAGACGTTGTGCGCCGTTTCCGCGCCGTCGCAGCGGCCGCGCCCGGCCTTGTCGCCGTGACGATCCCTGCGGACGAGGCATCCGACTGGGATTTGCAGTACGGCGCCGGCGGAGCCATCGTGCCCGGCACTAACTTTTGGCTCCTGGGCCGCGATCCCGTCGCCGATGCCCAGGTTCATGATTACACACTCGTGGACGGCCGTCTGCTGGAGCCGGGAGAGACATCTTACAGCCTGGTCCTGGTAGACGAGTACGCTGAGGAAAAGGGGGTTGAGCTGGGCGAAGACTTCGCCGTCATGACGCCTGAAAACGGGGCCGTGAAATTGCGCCTGGTTGGTCTGATCGCCAAAGAAGGGATCGGAATCACCAATGACGGGGTGATCGGCATTGTCCCGCTTAACGTGGTGCAGGAATTGTTCGGCCGTTCGGGTCAGCTAGACCAGATTGAACTGGTCATTGCTCCCGATGTTGCCGCTGATCCGGACGCTTTGACCGAACTGCGAAAAGAGATTGAGGCTCGCCTCGGCCCAGACTATGATGTGAAGTACCCGGCGGCCCGGGGGGAACTGGTGGCCGACACCCTGCAAAGCTACCAGCAAGGCCTTAACTTTTTCAGTGTGGTTAGCTTATTTGTGGGTTCCTTCTTGATCTACAACGCCTTCGCCATGACGGTGGTGGAGCGCACACGCGAGATCGGGATGCTGCGGGCTGTAGGGACGACGCGGGGCCAGATCATGGGGATGGTGTTGGGCGAAGCCCTGTTGCTGGGCGTGATCGGATCGGTACTCGGCGTCTTGTTTGGCGTGTTGTTGGCCCGCGGCCTGGTTGTTTCTGTGTCCGGATTCACGGGGCAGACCATCGAACAGGTATCGGCAACGCCGGACAGCGTGCTGACCGCCATCATGGTGGGCGTCACTGTGACCCTTGCTTCCGCCTGGCTGCCCGCCTTCCAGGCGTCGCGCACTTCTCCGCTGAAGGCGCTGCGGGTGCAGGGTAATGTGGACGAGGGGCGGTGGCAGATTCTCGGTTTGAAATTTGGGCCGATGACCATCGTCGCTTCCCTGCTGGTGATTTATTACGTCCCCCTGCGCCAGGAGGTGGCTTACCTGGTGGGGACCAACGCGATATTCCTCCTCCTGATTGGGGCGACGCTGTGTGTCCCGCTGTTGACGGGGCCGATTGAGCGCCTGATCCGGCCGCTGATCATTCTCGGTTTTGGCAACGAGGGGCGGTTGGGCAGCGGCAATGTCAACCGGGCCAGCGGCCGCACCACGTTGACGGTTGCTGCCTTGATGGTGGGGATCAGCATGGTCGTGGGCATTAACGGGCTGACCACCAGCTTTGAGAAGGACATCGAAACCTGGATCAACAGCGCGGTGGGCGGCGACCTGTTTGTACGTTCGCCGCTGCAAATGCCCGCTGATGTGGAAGCTCGATTGCTGGCCCTGGATGAGGTCGCGGCCGCTACCAAGTCCCGCTTCGTTGCGTCGCGCTTGCTGCTACCTTCAGGAGAAGATGAGTTCACATTGTTTGTGGCCATTGATCCGGAAACATTTCCCTCCGTGCGCAGTCTCCGCATGCAGGAGGGGCCGGATCAAGAGGAAGTGATGCGCCAGTTGGCCGGAGGCAGCGCCATCCTGGTCAGCACAGATGTGGCCAACAAGCATAATCTAGACGTGGGCGACTGGGTCACGCTAGAAACGCGGCGCGGCCGGCGGGACTTCCGTGTCGCGGCCGTCACCATTGATTTTGCCGCCGGAGAAACCACGGCCGTGACCGGCTCCTGGAACGATTTGCGCCGTTACTTCGGCATCAACGACATCAGCACTATCGCCGTCAAGTTGAAACCGGGCGCATCGCTGCCGGTGGTCACCGATAAAATTGAGAACGGCATCGGCCGCGGGCTGAACTTGTCTGTGGAGACCCGGCAGGAATTTGAGGAGAAGGTGCTGTCATTGAGTGCGGAAGCATTCACCCTGTTTGACGTCCTGGGCCTCATCGGGCTGATCGTGGCCGCTTTGGGCGTGATTAACACCATGTTGATGAACGTGTTGGAGCGGACCCGAGAGCTGGGCGGGCTGCGGAGCCTGGGCATGACCCGAACCCAGGTCCAGCGCATGATCCTGGCTGAGGCGACCACCATCGGCGTCATTGGCGCGCTGTTCGGCGTCAGTTTTGGCGCGGTGCTGTCTGACGTGTTCGTCGTCGGATTGGAAGCGATGGGCAGTTTCGTGCTCAGTTCGCAGGTACCCTATCAGGGTATGATCAATGGCTTCTTCGTTTCCCTCATTGTGGCGATGCTCTCAGCCTGGTACCCGGCGGTGCGCGCCAGCAAAGTGAACATCATTGAAGCGATCAAGCATGAATAGCTGGAGAAGTGGCAAGTATGGAAATGAACGTGAAGCGTCTTGGCATTGGTCTGATTCTCATTGTTATTCTGGTGAGCGGGGGGTACTGGGCTTACCTGCAATTTCTGGCCCCGACCTCTGAGCCGGCGGTTGTCGCCGCGCCTACGCAACAGGTAGTGGCGCCCGCCAGTACCGATACGGTATCGGCCGAAGGGAAGATCACACCTTTGCGCCATGCCTCTCTGTCGTTCCAGACCGGGGGGCGGGTGGCAAAGTTGTTGGTTTCCGCCGGAGACGCGGTTGAGGCGGGGGATCCGTTGGCGCGGCTGGAAGCGACTGAGCTGGAAATTGCATTGAGTCAGGCAGACGCGGCCGTGGCCCAGGCGGAAGCCGGCGTGCAGGCGGCCCAGGCGCAGTTGGCGGCGGCCCAGGCCGGGTTGGCGTCTGCCCAGGCCGGCATCACATCGGCGCAGGCGCAATTGGCGTTGGTGAAGGCAGGCCCCTCGCCGGAAGAGATCGTTGCCAGCGAAGCCCAGGTGGCTGTGGCCGAGTCCGGCATTGAGCAGGCGGTTGCTAATCGGGAGCTGACGCTGGCGCCGGCGACGGCCGCCCAACGACGGGCGGCCGAGGCGCGCGTGGCGGCCGCAGCGGCTGAGGAGCGGGTGCGCCAGGATCAATACGACGCGCTGGTTAACAATGATGTCCTGGGCACGCAGGAGGAGCAGGCCCGGTTTGCCCTGCGCGCGGCCGAGGCCAACCTGATCGCGGCCCAGGCGGCCCTGGACGAACTGAACGCGGGCGCGCCCCCTGAACAGCGGCGGGTCGCTGAGGCGGCCGTGAGCGTGGCCACGGCCCAGCGGGATGCGGCCCAGGCCCAATTGGAACTGCTGCTGGCGGGGGCGAAGGAAGAGCAGATCGCCGTGGCTGAAGCGGGCGTCGCTCAGGCGGAAGCGGCCGTGACCCAGGCGGAAGCGGCCGTGGTCCAGGCGGAAGCGGGCGTGGCCCAGGCCGAAGCGACCGTGGGCCAGGCAGAGGCCGCTAGGGATGCGGCCCAGGCTGCCCTGGACAAAATGACGCTGACGGCACCATTCGATGGCGTGGTGGCTTCCCTGCCCATTGAAGAAGGCGAAGTCGTGGCCCCGGGCGCGCCGGTCGCTGTCCTGGCAGACTTTAGCGCCTGGCTGGTAGAAACAACGGACCTGACCGAACTGGATATCGTATCGGTGGCTGTGGGCTTCCCTGTTTCTGTGCGCGTGGACGCCATTCCCGATACCATCCTGCAAGGCACGGTCTCTGAAATCGCCCACGTCTCAGGATTGACGCGGGGAGATGTGACCTACGCTGTCACCGTTCGTCTGGAGGATTACCCGGAGCTGCCCATTCGTTGGGGCATGACCGCTTTTGTGGATGTGCAGTTAGCGCAGTGAACGGTCGCGGGCTAGACGGCCGTGACCCGATTCCGTATCAGGCCGATGCCTTCGATTTCGCACTCAACCACGTCCCCGGGGCGTAAGAACTCCGGCGGCGTGCGGGCAAATCCTACCCCGCTGGGCGTGCCGGTGGCGATGATGTCGCCCGGCAGCAGCGTCATGCCCTGGGAGAGATGGTAGATCGTGTCCGGAATGTTGAAGATCATGTGAGCCGTAGTGCTGTCCTGTTTGACCACCTCGTTTACGCGGCAGGTGATACGCAACGCATGCGGGTTGGGTACGGCGTCGGCCGTCACAATCCACGGGCCGGTGGGGCAACAGCCGTCCAGGCTTTTGCCTTTGAAGAACTGCTTGTGCCGCCATTGAAGGTCGCGTGCGCTGACGTCATTGATGACTAAATAGCCGAACACGTGCCTCATCGCCTGCTCGCGCGGGATGTTCTTGCCTGCCCGGCCGATAACGACCCCCAGCTCCGCTTCCCAATCAATTTGCTCTGAGACGGCCGCCTCGAAGGGGATGTCGGCGAAAGGGGCGTTGACGGCCGTCGTCGCCTTGTTGAAGATGACCGGGTATTGGGGCAGGTCTGTATCGCGGCCGCGGGCGATGTTGGCTTCCTGGATGTGTTCAGCGTAGTTCAGCCCCAGACACATTACATTGCGCCGGGGTGAGGGGATCGGCGCCAGCAGCGTGACGCTGTCGGCTGGCAAAGTGCGCGCGGCGACGGTCACGGCCGTTCGCGCCCTGTCCAGCCCTTCCTGGCCCAATTCAATCAGGCTCAGCATGTCGGGCGCAATGTCCGATAGATCAACGATATGGTCTTCAACCACTGCGCCAATCCCAATCATCCCGTTCTGTTCATAGGTTGCCAGTTTCAAAATAGCGCCTTCCTTGCTCAGTTTGCTGATTCAGCGACGGCCGACAATGCGAGCGATGCCCCGGCCAACCCATACTTCTGACGCGAAATCCGGGTTGCTGGCGGAGGCCACGAAGTAGGTGACGCCCTGAACGATGGGCCGGCTTTGCAGTTCTTGCCAGAATTTGAGGTATTGGCGTCCTTTCATGTACGTGGAAGTGCCATCCTTGTTATTGCTGGCCTCAGTGATCCAGATGGGATTGTAGCGGAAGCGGCTGATGTAATCATCCAACACATCCAACCCTCGCTCCATCGGATAGACATTCGACCAGTAAATATGGACACCTAGGCCGTCGGCCGCCTCCACTGCCTCGCGGCTGGCCTCCATAAATTGAATGTGATCATGCTTAATGCCGGTCACCGAAGGGCCAGGCGATAATCCCGGGTAGATGAAGCGCGTATCGGGCAAGGACTGACGATATCGATCCAACAATTCCAACCACCATTGGGCGAAATCAGCGCCGTTGCTCCAGGAGGATCCCAGACCCTCAGGCACGATATTAGGTTCATTGTGAAGTTCCACCACCACATCTTTCCCCTGCAAGAGGTTGAGCGTCCGCTTTACGTCATTGATCGTGAATTGCAGGAATTGAGCAGGGCTGAGATCGCGGCCGCCGAAGTCCAGGAAGGCGCGAACCACCCAGCTTACGTCCGGATGGGCCGCTACCAATTTTTGAATGGCGGCCGGATCGTGGAAGGAGAGCAGTTTGATCATGCCCGGCCGCATGGTGGCGAACTCTTTGATTTCAGCGTCTGAGATGACGGGATCGGCCGAGGCGTGCAGCCCGATGCGGGCGCGACCGAGCATCGGCGGGTCCGGATCAGGGGTCTCCGGCGGCGTGGTTGTTTCCGTGGAAGATGGGACGCCCACCGGCGGTTTCAGCAAGTTATCGTCCACGCGCACGGGAGTGTATTCCCCTTGTGCTGCACCAGTTACGATAAGGCGGGTATCAGCGGGCACGAAACCGAGATTGGTTGCATTGCGTCGCGGGGCGTCGCGCAGGTTAATGCCGTACGTACCGACCACGGCCGTATCGCCGGAGATGGCGATCCCCTCCGTAAACGCCCAGCCGGGCGTTGTGTCTTGCGGAGGTTGTTCCGGGGGAGTGATGGGGTGGCCGGGGCCTGGAAACGGATCGTACGGTTCAATATCGGGCGGGGGCGTGATCCGGTTCAGCACGTCTTCGTCATAAGCCAGCACCGGCGTATACTCGCCGCGCGATAAGCCGATGACATTGACGGTCGCCCCCCCTTTGAGAAGGCCGATATTTTGGGCTGTGGTTGTTGGCCCCCGGCGCAGATTGATGCCCAGCGGGCCGACCACTGCCTGGCGGGCCGTGATGGTTAGATAGTTTGTCCACGCCCACCCGACATAACTGCCGGGAGGGGGGAGACCCGTGTTCGGGTCCAATTTGGGCGGTTCTTTGGGCAGGTTGACCGGCCCCTGGAAGTCGCTGCGGCGCACCTGAATAGGCAGGTAGTCGCCGTGTGCGCTGGCCAGCACGGTCACCGTACCGCCGCCTTTGACCAGCCCGTAATTGGCGCTGTTTTTATCCGGCTGTGCCCGTAGATTGATGCCGTACTGGCCCACCACTGCCTGGTTGCCGGTGACCGTGAGATAGTTGCGCCATCCCCAGCCGTTGATGGTGGCTACTGTTGGCGGCGGGGGCGGACCCGGCTCAGGCGGCGGGGCGGGTTTGCTGTTGCTCAGTGCGGCCGTAGGCACTTTGACCGGCGTGTACTGCCCTCGCGCCTCTCCCCGGACGATCATGATAGTTCCGCCCGGTACCAGATCGATCAACGTGCCATACACGCTGGCCGCCTGGCGCAGATTGACGCCGCCGCTGTTCGCCTGCGCCAGATTCCCGATGATGGTGGTGCCGGCGGTATATACCCATCCTTCGGTGTAAGGCCCGGCTGGCTCTTTCCATCCCATCAGCGGCAGCAAAAATGGGGTTGGGTCAATGATGTTGTAGGGCCAGTTCTCGAAATGCGCTCCTTCCTTCTTGAGCGTCAGGTGCAGGTGTGAGCCGAAGCTGTTGCCGGTGTCATCGGCGAGGCCGAGAAGCGCCCCGGCCTGCACCTCGTCGTTTACTTCCACCAATGTCTGCTGAAAATGGGCGTAAGTGGTCTGATAGCCGTCAACATGCGCCACGCGCACGTGAATGCCGTAGTTATGCCCGGTGGCCGTTTTGTGCACCTTGACAACCCGGCCGGGGGCGACGGCGAATATTTTGCTACCGGTCGGGGCCATGATGTCGATGCCTTCATGCCCCGGCAGCCCAAACCGGGCGTAGTTTTGGGGATTCGCCCCGAAATATTGGTTGATTGTGCGGTATTCGGTCGGCCAGACCTCGAACTTGAAGCTGCTCATGCGAACCTCCTTCACGCCACTCAAGGCGTGACAATCAGACGGTCGAAACCAAGCGGTACCAACTGGAAGAAGGTGTTACCTGGGGCCAGAGGCAGGATGTTGCCTCCCAGATCGTAGAAAGTGAGCATGTCATTGGGGTCTGCGCGCCGCCAGCGGCCGTCGATGCGCTGCCCGTTCCGAAACACGGAGACAGGCCCCTCACCCCAAATCTGTATCTGAATTGAGTAATGTCCGCCAGCCACATGGTCTTCCAGGATGTCGGTATCCTGGTGATGGGCCGCGATCACCACCACGTTCTTGAAGGATAGCTGTGCGCCGGTGTTGGCGTCCAGGTGAGGTTCGCCGTCCGTCCAGCGCGTATACCGGTCAATGCCCGGATTGTAAACCCAGGTGGCGTTAATGGCGTCGTAGCGAATCTCTAGTTTGCTGGCTGGGTCGCCTGGGATCAGCGGCGTCTCGCTGAAGGCCATATGACTTTGCAGGTTGGGCGGCGTGTTCAGCCCTCGTTCATCGAGGATGGCGCGCAGGTTGTAGGTGCTGGTGAACAGGGTATGTTCGAACGCTTTGTTAGGGTCTTGGATGCGGAAGAAACCGCCGTGGCCGAAATCGGGCGAGATGATGCGTTCGAAGAACGGACTGTTGCGCAGCATCTGGCGTACCGGTCCGGAGGAGCCGGAGTAGGCAAAGGCGGCGTCGTACATCTTGGGAATTTCGAGATCAATCAGGCGGCCGCTGCGGATGGAGCCGATCGGGTCCGCGTCTTTGCCATAAAAGACGGCCGTAAACCGGGTTAGTCCTCCCTCGGCGTAATGTTCAATGATGAGGTCGGCATTGTTAAGGCCGGATTGCGGCCGCACGATGGCCGGCGCGTTCGAAATTTTGATGGCGAGCGGCCGCCGCGCCAGTACGGCCGGATCGCTCACCGTCTCCCCGGTCAGTGGGTTGACGTTGTCGGGAAAATTATCCGGGCCGATAACCCCTGCTGCGGTCGGGGTGAAAACCGGCTGTGCCGCTTCAGTAGGCGGGGCTTCCGGCGGCGAAGGCTCGCTCGCTGCCTCGGTCACAACAACGACCGGGGGCGGAGCCGCGGTGGGGGTTGGCGGCGCGGGGGGCACGGCCCCACTACTGTCGGCCGTGGGGGCGGCGGAGGCGCTGTCGCCTCCGCTCTCGCTGGCCGCAGGCGGGGCGGCCGTTTCTGATTGGCAGGCTGCTAGGATCAGTAGCGCCATGAGCAGAAAGCAATGCCTGATCAACGACCGTGGATAAACTGGCTGCATCGTCATCTCCTTGCATTGTGGATGGTGCGAATTCTAGAACAACTGGCGCGGCCGCACAAGCATAAGGGGGGCAGCGCTCCTCCCAAGGCGCTGCGGAATCGCCTAGTCAGCGTACCCTTCGCTGCCAGTATTCCTTTGGCGCCAGTTCAGTGAGGGATTCATCGGCGTGGATGAAATCCAGGATCAACCGGTTGAATTTGGCTTTCTGCTGAAGCATGGGGAAATGACGACAATCATCGAGCGCCACATAGTACCGGTTGTTGCCCTTTCTCTGCAAATGCCGGTACTCACCTGATGGGGGCTGGATGACCGGGTCCTGACCGCCGAAGACCATGAGGACGGGGCGCGTACACTCGACCAGATCGGCCGCAAAATTGTGATCGCTCAACTCGCGGGCGAGAAGATTGACCGCTTTGGGGTCAGTTTTGCGAATCTCCGAATCAATCTCCATGTAGCTATTGGACTTGCCCACGACTTTGGCGATGATCGCATCCGGTTTTGCGTGTGAAAGGTGTGTGTGGATGTACTCGCCCTGAATGGGGAGGGAAACGGCTACCAGTTTGGCAACTTTGTCCGGTTCGCGAACTGCATATCGTAACGCGACGGCCGCACCCAGGGAATGACCGATGAGCGTCACCGGCGTGGCGATCCCTAATTGATCAATGAACTGGTCAATCATGTCCGTGTAGGCAGAGAGAGAATACATCTCCTCCGACTTGCTGGAATCGCCGAAGCCCCACAGGTCAAAAGCAAACGAGCGGTGCCGGGCTGACAACGCCTGCATCGAAGGCCACCAGTAACGCCAGGAACCCAGCCAGCCATGAATAAAGATCAAAGGCCGGCCCCGGCCTAAGACTTCATAATGGATCAGGTAGCTGCCAACGGTTGCGATGCTCATGACTGATTACTGGTGGTGCGCTCCTGCATCTACGCTAAACTGAGTTGCTGCCTAAAACCCGGGTGATTGTGCTGATCAGGATATCGGGGGCAAATGGTTTCAGAATGTATTGTTCCGCCCCTGCCTCCAGGCCGGTTTGAATCTCTGCTTCTTGCCCTTTCGCGGATAAAAAGACGATGGGTATACCGCTTGTACTCTGGTCATTTTTCAGTCGCCGGCAAGCTTCGTAACCTGTCATCATGGGCATGCGGACATCCATCAGGATTAGGTCGAACTGGTGTGTTTGAGCGGCTTCGACGGCCGCGGCCCCATCTTCAACACTCTCGACATCAAATCCGTTGAACTTCAGCGTCAAAACAATCAGCTCCCGAATGTCTTGATCATCTTCGGCTACGAGAATTTTGGGCATAACCTCTCCGTTTCTCTCATGCGGTCGTCTTGACTCGTGAATAGGCGCCTTCACCGCAGGCAGGCATGGGTCAAGCCGGATCGCTGTCCTCGACAACGACTGGCAAATTAAAGGTAAAGGTGCTCCCCTCGCCTAGTTTGCTCTCCACTTTCAACTCGCCGCCATGCATTTCAATCAGGCTGCGCACAATTGCCAGGCCCAGTCCGGTACCGGGCACTTTTTGTACAATGGCACTTTCAGCGCGGAAGAAGCGGTCGAAAATCTTATTCAAGTTTTCTTCGGAGATGCCGATGCCCGTATCCTGAATGCTGATGTGGACGAACTGGTTGTCACCCCAGGCGCGAACCTGAATGCGGCCGTTCCCTGGGGTGTAGTTGAGCGCATTATCGATTAAATTGGTCAAAATCTGGGTGACGCGTGCGTGATCGGCATTCACCAACGGCAGCGTCGGGGTGATATCTACCCGCACCTGGATTTCCTTGTTGGCGTGCTGAATACGGCCGCGCAGATGCCCATCCACTACCTGTTCTACCAACTGGCCCACATCCAACGGCCGTAAATCCAACGTCGTCTTCCCTGTTTCAATGCGGGAAATATCGAGCAGATCGTTCACCAGCAAATGTAACCGGTCAGCGTTGTTTTTGATGACATTCAGATAGCGAATCTGCGGGTCGCTCATCGGCCCGGCCGCGCCCATCAGCATCAGGTCGGCGTACCCTTTGATAGAGGTCATGGGTGTGCGTAACTCATGGGAGACGGTAGACACAAACTCGCTCTTCAGTTGGTCTACTTCCACTTCCTTGGTGATGTCGCGGAAAATGGACACGGTGCCAAAGAATTGGCGGCCGGCGAGCACCGGAGAGAGACTCACGCTCACCACCTTGTCTTCAATCGTCAACTGATCGGATAGATAACTGCCGGGCTGGATGCGGTCGGCATTCTCGGCCCAATCCCGGATGGTATTGAGCCATGACTCGCCCGGCTGGCCGTAAAGACCGAGCAACTCGTTGATGGACTTGCCGATGAGCTGCTGGCGGGGGATATCTAAAATGGAGCTGGCGGGCATGTTGGCCAGGATGATGCGGCTGTGGTCATCGGCGACCAACACGCCATCGGCGATACTTTCCAGGATGGACTGATTCTTGGCGGCCTCGATTTGTTCGGCGCGGAGCATGCTGCCCAGTCGTTCCGCCTGATCCCGGATCAGCAGATACAGGCTGGCGTTGTTCACCGCATTGGCTACCTGGATGGCGGCCGCTTCCACCAGGTCTAGTTCCTGCATGGTAAAGGCGGATGGCTCCGGGTGGAAGAGCATCAGTACCCCGATGACCTCTTCGTTCGTAATCAACGGGACGCCGAGTACGGAGCGGTGGTCCCCATACGTCAGGTGATCGCGCCAGCGCGGATCGTCACGTGTGTCATGGACGATGACGGCCGAGCGATTCTTAATCATCCAGCCCGGCAAACCCTCATCGCGCATCAGCCCGCTGGGAATGCCTTTAGGCGGCAATTTCATTTCTGCTCCGACGGCCGCCCGGAACAGCAATTCGTTGGTCTCCTGGTCAATCAGCAGAATCTGGCCCTCGGTTGCGCCAACGACCTCGTTTACCAGCTTCAGCCCCTGGCTCAAAACACGGTCCTGATCCAGACTGGCCGACAATTCCGAGGTGATGCGTAACAGAACCTTGACCCGGTTGCTTTCTTCGTGCAGCGCCTGAGTCCGTTCAGCCACCCGTTGGTCCAGTTCCTCATTGAACCGGCGTAGTTCCTCAAACAGGCTGGCGTTTCGCAGGGCAATGGCGACCTGAACGGCAAATGTCGTTGCCTGCGTCACATCCTTTTCCCGGAAGCGCTCCGAGTTTCTGGTGTCGGCTAATACCAGGCATCCCAAGATGTTCCCTTCCTGTGCCAGAGGCACGCCCAGGACTGCCCCCACAGAGGAAGCCTGGGGCAGGTGAAGGGTCACGCTGCGGTTTTGTTGTATATGGTTGACATAAATTGCCTCGCCCCGATTTGCTACCGATGCGACAAACGCCGCGTTATCAGCCGCGGCGATGCGCGTTCCGGGAAAGGCTGCCTCGCCGCGCCCTTTGGCTACATGGCCGACAAACTCATCGCCTTCCTTCAGCCAGATGTACACCCCATCCACATTAAAAATGGGCAGGCTCTCTCTGGCGATGAGGTCGAGAACGGCTTTGCGGTCCAGCGCATAGTTCATCGCCAGGCTGACGCGGCCGAGTGCGCTGTAGAATCGTTCCCTCTCGTAAGTTTCTTCGAAAATGAAGGCAGTTTCCAGGGCAGTGCTGGCCTGATTGGATAAGGCATTGAGCAGTTGTAATTCTGCCGGCGCCAGGGAGGAGGCGTTTGTTTGCGAGATGACTTCCACGACGCCGAACGGCTCTTCCGCGACCACGATGGGGAGGAAGGAGGAGATGTAAGACAGCCCCTCTGCCAGCCACGGCGGCCGCCAGGTAGTCGCCAGAATGGCTTCGGATTGGATAACGAATAGTTTTAATGTAGTCAGCACCTCGTGGACCGGAGCAAACTCTTCCAACGGTACCGACGTGCCGGGCGGGGCTGTTTCTTGTGATAAATTCACACAGTAATCTTTGAGGACAGACAGGGTATTATCTTGTGGCTTCCACCGGTAGATGGTATACCCGTCGGCGCGGGATGCCCGCAGCATATGTTCGCCCATGAGGCTCAGGATCTCATCCTTATCCAACGTGCCGGAGATGGCGCGGCTGGCCTCAAACAAAATTCTGGCTTCACGGCCGCGGGCGAGCGCTTCTGAGTCGGTGTGAAGGGTTTCAGAAAACGGGAGTCCGGCGGCTTGCTGTTCCTCCGGCTCGACGCCGGGCGAAATTAAAATCTGAATGAGGGAGGAATCCGGGGTGGAGCAGTTGCTGGAATGGAGCGTGAGGGAGCGGCCGTTCACGGTGGTTACGCGGACATTGGCTGGGGCGGCCAGAATGGTTTGCCATGCGCCAGGCGGAGTGGTCGTGGCTCCAATCGCGGACAGTGTAAAGGGGTCTTGCTCCAGGCCCAACAGCAGCCTGGTCGCCTGATTGACGTATAGAACGGACCCGCTAGACTCAGCCAGAATGACTCCCTCGGTCAACTTGTCGAGGAAGGTCCAGGCTATTGTCGAGGGCAATTCCTTTTCCATCATTCTATACCTTGCGCACTGCCATTACCCTCATTACATTCCGTTAAGAAGTGTGCTCGGACAGTTATCATTGCGAAGCCCAGCAGTTCCGGGCAAAGAGGATCGGATCACGGCCGATGTTGGTTAACGCGCTCGTTCTTGATCCAGGCGGCGCAGTTCGGCGGCCGTCTCTGTGATTTCGCGGATATCGGAGAAAGGCTGCGTTTTATCAGACACCACCCCGATTGAAATGGTCATGAGTGGGGCCAGGGCGCCGTCCGCCATTTTAATGCCTCCTTGTTCCCGGTCTATGAAGTTGTAATGCGCCAAAATCGTTTCGTTGAACCGCTTGCGAATCTGCTCCACCATGACGTTTGCATCTTCCGCCCGTGTGATGAGGATAAATGTATCATTGCTGGCGTGGCCGATGAAGTCATCCAGTGTCCCGTATTCGCCAATCACCTCGTTCAGCAGCAGCGCCGTGAAGCGCAATACCTCGTCCCCGGCCACGAATCCGTATGCTTCGTTGAACGGGGCCATATGGTCTACCCCGATCAGCAACAGGGTCCAGCCTTCGGTGCGCATCAGGTTACGAAGCTGCTCTTCAATCAGCCGGGCGCTGGGCATGCCTGTGCGGGGATCGGTCATATTCAGGCGCTGGTGAGTGCGAATGGCTGTTCCCACGCGAAGCTTTAATTCCTCGATGTCAAACGGCTTGGTGATATAGTCATCCGCCCCTAATTCAAGGCCCGCGATGCGATCGCTGCGCTCGTCCTTTTGTGTCAGGAAAATGATGGGGATATGACTGGTGCGTGTGGTGGTGCGCAACGCTTGGCACACGGCGTAGCCGTCCATGTCCGGCAGCATGATGTCCAGCACAATGAGATCCGGCAGCTTGGCGCGGCACTGTTCCAGTGCATCATTTCCCCGCGCGGCGACGTCCACCTGGTATCCTTGCCCGGTGAAGAAGATGCGGAGCATGTTGGAGATGTCAAAGTCGTCTTCGACAATGAGAATACGGCCGTTACTCATGGGCTTGTTCCTTCGTGTACTCCAAGCGGGGCCTGGCCAACGAGTGGTTGGCTTTCCCTGTCTTTTGGATCGTCAATTGTAAATCGGCTGGCCATTGCATGTGCCTTGATGTAAGCAATGTCGGCATCCGTGACGGCTCGTTCAAAGCTTCTAAAGCCGCCCAACTTAAAGCCATGTGTCGAGGCGATTTTATCAATTGTTGATACTTGCGCCAATTCTATCCGTTTACCCAGGGTGAAGGATTCGTGCTGTTGTTCCAGCGCCAGGGCCATTGTTTCCGCCATGCAGGCATACGCCATGCCGGGAGGGAACCCGAAGTCGAACCCAAATTTGACCGGTCCAGGCACAGCAACCATCCCTCCCTCAATCACAAGCACATCGGGCCTTTGTTCGGCAACCTGGCGCGAAACGTCGCGGGGGCGGGCAACGTCGCAAACTACCGCGCCTGGGCGCAAATGCTCCGGTTCAATGATTGTATCAATGGCGCTGGTGACTGCGATAACGATGTTGGCGCGAGCTAATTGGTGCATGTCGGCCGTCATGAGGACGCGCTCGCACCCGGCGGCTCGTACTTTTTCGGCCACCGGTCTTAGTTTATCCACATTGCGGCCGATGAGCAGCATTTGTCCCACCTCGCCGGCTAACAGTTCGGCGCACACCGCCCCGATGGTGCCGCTTGCGCCGACAACGGCCGCCGTGGCCATCGCTAGCGGGATTTCCATGCGCGCGGCCGCTTCCCGAATGGCCCGTACTGCTACCGCGATCGTGTAGCTGTCCCCCGTCGTCACCGGGATATTCAGGTTTTGGGCGATGGTGATCCCGCCGTCGCCGACAACGGAAGTGAACGCGCCCAGGCCGAGTATCCGTGCGCCCAACCGTTCAGCCAGCCGTCCCGTCTGGATGACCTTCCTGTAGACGACCGGCGCGGGCAGGCTCATCATACGTGCGGGAGTCAGCGGGCAGGCCACAAACCAACCCTTAAGTTTGCGCCCATTAGCGGCCGATGTAATGCCGTTAATTTCAGAGATGTAGACAGGAGGAAAGAAAAGGGATAAGTAGTCAATAAGCCAGGCGGGCAGCCGGCCCAACAGGGGATACTTACGGCTGACGTCCCGTTTGGGATTGATAGGATGAATAATAAAAGCGAATGTGTTTTGCGGCATACTGTCGAGTGTAGCTGAGACGGGCGCAGCCTCAATAGTATATCTGTCCCCACGCCCGTTCACTCAGTCACCAACTCGCCAGGACGTGGGTAGAGACGTGGGTACATATACTTGTGGCTATGAGCATGATGGTCGCTCTCTTCGTAGGTGACGTTTTTAGTGATATGTTGTCGTTCCGACGAAGCAAGCAAGACAACATCTGACTCAATCATGCGCGCCGGATAAATAATCAACCCCGAACTCAGGCGGCAATGGTGGCCGATGCATCCACCAAGAATCAACAAGTTCGTTTCCTCTAAGACTTTATTCCGGCTCAATGTCCTGAGCGGTCCAGATAAAACGTTGAAATCGGTAAATGTGGTGCCGGCGCCGATAAACGAATCGCGCCCAATCACGCACAGTTGCAGGCAGGTATTTTGGGAAACCATGGTGTTTTCCATCATGGTTGTCATGAACAAGGCCGCTCTGAAGGGGAGGAAGCACCCGTCCCCCACAACGCTCAGGAGCAGGTGGCATCCCTGGGAGATATTAACGTTGTTGCCGATTATGCAGTTGTCAATGACTGCTCCCGCGCCAATAGTGACATTATCCCCAATTGTGGTTGGGCCGTGGATGACGGCCGATGGATCAATGTTCACGTTCTGCCCGATCCGCACCAGTTCAGAGCCACTCAGGACCTGTTTTTGCTCCACGATGGATCGAAATAGCACTTTTAGTTTGTATGTCCAATCCGCATTGATACGGTCTTCCACATTGGCCCCACGCGTAAATACGCCAAATAGAATATCGGCAATGAAAACGTGAACCCAATTCTCGACCAAGACGAACGCTTTGCGCGGCAACTGGTATGTCAGGTCTCCTACCTCAGTGGCCATGTAGGGCGGGATATGATAGTAGCCACGCTCACGGGAATCGGTGTCGATCACCAGCGGTTTGGCTTTCACACTCTGGGCGACTCCTTCCGGCAAGTACCACATTTCGGTTAGCAGCAGTTCTCCTTGTTGGGAAAAGGAGTGTGTCAACGGCCGTGCGTGCATGGCAATGGCCGGGTCGTCTGCCCGGAAAGCCAACTGCACCGGGCGGCGGCCAGCCCGCGCACGGTGAATGAATTCGTCAATTAATTCCTGATTAAAGTAAAGGTTGTCCCGGTGTACCAGCGACTCCACCGGTTCCGTTTCCGATTTATGAGCGCTTTGCCAATCATCGTACTCTCGTTCTTCAGTAGTATACGGGGCGAGTAGATCGCGTTGCAGGAGCCAGAGCGGTTTATTCTGCAACCGTAACTCGCGTGCAGGTTCATTGAAAGGTGAGATATGGGTCGTTTCTTTGAGGATAACTCGGCGCATAGTTTAGGGGATCAGGATATGGGCTTCTTGGAAATCGAAATCGTACAGGTTTCGTCCCCAGCAGCGATACAGGTTTCTTCTTTGACCAGAAAACGACGGCCGCGGCTGACCCAGTCTAGGCTTTGTTCCAGTAATCCTACAGCCAGGTGACAGCAGGGCGTTGGTGATGTTCGTTGCCAGCATACCGGACAACGCTCAATAATCCAGAGGTAAACGCGCGTGTCTTCGGCGATCCGCACCCGTTGATCGCTGAAACGGTTGAAGGTTTGGGCGAAAACGTCCAACCCAATCTTTAGTTTGATGCCTAGGGGGAGGGTGCGGAATGCCAGGTCGGCGATGCCCAGGACAGGTGCGAATTCCTTGAGCGCGTATTTCCATGTTTCACGGCCGGCACGCATTGCCAGACCACGGCCGCCGCGAACGCCATACATGTCGTCCAGCGTCTGCAGGATCGTGCTCAACTCGCTGAATCGAAATCCTAATTCCAAATTGTTGGCGGGGTAACTGTTGACCAGATGGCGTAATTTACCCAGATTGAGGACGGCGTTCACGCCATGACGGCCCATGATTTCTTCCATGGCCGTCAGCACGATACGCCCCATTTTGTTGGGGTAATAATAAGTTATCTCTTCAACCGGTACGGACTCTTGCCTGGTTTCATTCACTGGATTCGCCGACTTTCCGCTTTAGGGAGCCGTTTGCCAGGAAGCGATTCAACGCGGAAATGAACCGCTCTGGTTCGTCTGTCATGGGGAAATGCCGGGACTGCTGCATCATGGAAATTTGGGCGCAGCGCACACCATCTTTCAGCAGTTCAGCGTTGATTGGTGAGACAATGTTGTCTCGAACCCCGAAAATACCCAGGGTGGGCATCTCCAGCGCAGATAATTTGCTGCGTAAGTCCGTCTCCCGCAGGTCACCAATGCTGCGGAAGAAGGATTCGAGCGTCGCTCTCTGGACATCACGAAAAATCATGCTGCGGACTTTCTTAGAATCGCCGGCTAACAGAATGCGCATGATTGTATTTAATAGAATAGGATATTGCCACACCATGCGGGCAATTGTCCCATAGCCGGCCAACTGGAGGAAGAAATTCAATGAAGAACCAATGATAGGGGATCCGACCACGGCGATTTTTGTTGTCCGCTCCGGGTAAGCCAGGGCGATCTTCAGTGCAACGGTACCGCCCATCGAGTGGCCGATGATGGGGGCTGCCTGGATGCCGAGGCTGTCCATGAACTGGTGCACCATCTTCACATAGCTGTCTACTTTGAAGGAAGCGGCCGACGAAGGGATGTTCTTGGCTGACTCTCCAAATCCCCAGAAGTCCAGGGCATACACACGGTATTTGCCGGTGTTGGCCAGGGCGATCATCGAGTCACGCCATACGTCCCACGAGTTGATCCACCCGTGCAGCAAGATAATCGGCTGTCCACGGCCGATTGATTCGTAATGCAGAATCCCTTGCTTGGTGACGATGGAACTCACAGTAACCTCAGAAGCGGCCGCAACTATCGGATTCTCCGCTTATCCACGTATTCGCGGCCAACCGGACACAGCCTTTTTGAGCCATTTGCAGCGCCCACAACCATAAACACCCAAGAGCATACCCTGAATTGCCAGGATATGCTTGCCGTCGCTGATATTCCGAATTGTTTATGAGTGTAGCATTGGCACCTGCCAGACCCTGTGAAAAGCAGGTTAAGGAGGGGTAAATGAGCCGTTAATCACTTATGTTTAGCTAATTCTTCCTTATCCAGCTCTTCGAGGATCGAATACAGCAGTTCCAACAGTACATTCTTGACACTCTCTTTATCTGTGGCCACGCACGACAGGATTTTTACGTCCGGCCTTAACCGCAGGATAATGCGCAAATCTTCCGGCTCCCACGCATCTTCCAGGTCTTGTTTGTTGGCAGCCACAACATACGGTGTCGCTGCGTATCCTTCAAAAGTTTCCAGGATGCGCTTCGCCTCGCGGAAGGTTTCCGGCCGGGTGCTGTCCACCATGACCACAAAGCCCAGCATCCCCTGGGATAAAATATCCCACATGAAATCAAAACGGCGCTGGCCGGGCGTGCCGAACAAGTAAAGGACCAAGTCGTCCCCAACGGTAATACGGCCGAAATCCATCGCTACAGTGGTGGTATCTTTGATCTGCTCAGAGGGATGGGTGATCTTTCTCTCAGTGGAGACGACATCGATCTCACTGATGGCCCCAATGAATTCAGTCTTGCCCGATGAAAATGGGCCAGTGATAACCATTTTGGCGGCTTGCATACAAATATCCCTTCCTGAGGAGCATCAATAATTCACACGCGCTAACCAATTTTGCAGGAAAAATCTGGCGAAAATCACGAGAGTACTTTACAGGCCGCGAATGCGGTCTATCAAACGCACCACCACAGAACGCTTGGTAGAAGGCGATTGTTGTTCTACCGCGGGCACGCCTGCACGTTGGCGGGACCGCGTTTGCTGGCTTGGCTGCCTGGCCTGCTTTCTGGGTTGTACAATTTCTACTAATCCTGCTTGCAGCATGCCGTATACAATACGCCGGATTTCAAAATCGCTGAGATTATTGGCGCGTGCTATCTGGCGAATGGTGTTGCGCGGGTTGATGAAAGATACGACGCGCCATTCTTCAACCGTCAGATTGATATTGCGCAGTCGCGCATCGGGGCGGTCGGTAAACTTGAGCGAAATGTCTAGATCGGGTAGTTCCCGTTGCAGAATCTCCCACTCTTTCAGCCGGCGGCTCCCTTCCATGATAACGCTTTCTAGATCAATAGGAATGGTGATGTGGCTGGGAGATGGTAATTCGTTGGCGTCGAAGCGGAAGAGGCCCTCGGCCCAGGTGAATAATTTGTACACCACATCCAGCACGCTCTGGCGCACGCTTTGGATGATGTCGCTTTGCGTGACATAGCCTGCCTGGATGAGCAAATGGCCTAGCTGCTTGTCGCTCTTGCCTTTGACTTTGGTTTCGATGATATGGGCTTGTTCGGGGGTGAGTTTGCCTGCATGTTGCAGGATTTGGGCCAGGTGGTTGCCGTTCTCACTCCCCATATGGGCGTAGATCAACTTCCCTTCGCGAAATGACATGCGGGCGACTTCACCGTTTCGATGAATCGTCAATGTCCCCGTTTTGCGCGCCAGATTCACGAGGTTCAGTAGCTGTGTTGTCGAGAAGTCTCGCAGGTTCCCTTTGAGGGCCATTGCTAGAGTTCCTGCTGAAGGGTCGTAAGCCGAACCCCGCTAGTGCGATTTCTTTTGATCAAGGCGATTCCAGGTTGCTGCTTCCTGCATACATTGTGTACCACACATACTAAATTTTCTCAGGAGGTTAACACATGCGATTAGGAAGTTCGTTTGGGCATTATACATGGTGCAAAATAGCGAGTCAAACCTACTTATGTCATGGTCGATGCGTCTGAATAACGGCCGCCGGCAGTGAAAAAAAGGCGTATGGGGTGCCTTGAACCGGGTGATGTGACGGCCGCAGCTGTTCACATCCGGCTTGTAGTCGGCCTTGTTCATGGGTACAATAACAATGCGCTCCAGGTGACAGGCCCGGCGCGAGGCCGGGGCGGTGGCGAAACGGCAGACGCAGCGGACTTAAAATCCGCCGGAGTAATCCTCCGTGTGGGTTCGAATCCCACCCGCCCTATACATTTGAATATGGCCCCTTGTGGGCCATTTTTGTTGCAGACCTGCCGGTGTATGCAGCACAGGCAGGATGAAGGGTTGAATCCATGCCGTTGCAGAAACGACTGCTGGCCACGCTCGCGCAGGTAGAGGCGGCGTTGCCGTCGCAGTTGTCCCCGTTTCAGATTGTGGTTGGCGTGTCTGGCGGGCCGGATTCCCTGGCCTTGCTGCACCTGTTCCATCGAACTGTTGCCGGGGACAGATTGGCGGCTGCACACTTGAACCACGGCTTACGGCCGTCTGCCGGCGCCGATGCGCGCTTTGTAGCGGAGACTGCCGCTGCCTGGGGTGTTCCCTGTGTCATTGAGGAAGAGGATGTCCCCGCATTGGCCCTGGCCAAGGGATTGTCGTTAGAAGAAGCGGGCAGGCAGGCGCGCTACCATTTCTTGGCCTGGGTGGCGGATAGAGTGGGGGCGCCGGTAGTGGCTGTGGCCCACAATGCCGATGATCAGGCGGAGACGGTGTTGATGCACCTCTTGCGTGGTTCCGGACTGGCCGGGCTGAGAGGCATGCTTCCCATCAGCCGGCTGCCCGATGCCCCGGACGTGATGCTGATTCGGCCGTTCTTAGAAGTGAGCCGGGCGGAGATCGAGGCATACTGCCGCCGGCATGAGCTGCGGCCGGTTGAAGACCGTTCCAACCGGGATATGGCCTTCTTTCGCAACCGGCTGCGGCATGAGCTGCTGCCTTTGTTGGCGGACTACAGCCCGCAGATCGGAACGCGGCTGCGGCATCTATCGGCGCTGGCCGCGGCTGACTATGCACTTCTCCAGGACCTAACCCGTGAGAAGTGGGGTGAAGTTGTGGTTCGGAGCGGGGCAGACTGGGTGGCGCTGGATCGTAAAAGGTGGCGGGCGGTTCCATTGAGCCTACGCCGCGCCCTCCTGCGGCAGGCGGTGAGGGAGCTGCGGCCGTTTTTGCGCGATGTCGGCTTCCGGCCGTTAGAGCAGGCGCGGCAGGTGGGAGAGCGCGGCCAAACGGGTGCGCAAGCCGTCTTGCCAGGTGGCCTCAGGCTAGTTGTGCAGTACCATGAGCTGCTGGTCGCTGCTGACCCGGACGCCGAACCCGTTAACCTGCCTCAGCTCCCCGGACACGAGCCGCTCCGCTTGCCCGTTCCCGGGGTCGTGGCTCTGGCAGATCATTGGTTCCTGGAAAGTGCTGTTGCCGACAATGTGGACCTGGCGGCGGTGGTGGATAACCGGGACCCGTGGTTGGCGTATGTGGAAACAGAGGCCGATGCGCTCGTGGTGCGGTCCAGGCGGCCGGGCGAACGTTTTCGGCCGTTGGGTATGCGCGGCCAAACAGCCAAGGTGAAGGATGTGATGATCAACCGCAAGATCGCAGCCCGATTACGACCGCTGTGGCCGCTGGTGGCCACAGAAGCCCATCTCGTCTGGCTGGTCGGCCATCACATTGATGAGCGGGTGCAGGTGACTGGCGCCGGCCGGCGCGTTGTGCGTCTGACTTTGCGGCGGCAAGATTCTGATGGAATTGACCAGGAATTGTGAGAGGAAGTTCATGGCTTGGGGCAGATTTCGCACGCCCTTGATTTGGGGTGTGGGAGTATTGCTGTTCCTCACAGGGTGTGGGCAGCGGCAGGAGAGGCTTGTGCTGGCCACGACAACATCCACAGTAGATTCCGGTCTGATGGATGTGCTTTTGCCTGTGTTTGAAGAGAAGTATGACGTGAAAGTAGACGTGGTGGCTGTTGGGACGGGAGAAGCGCTGCGGCTTGGCGAAGCAGGCGATGCAGATGTCGTGTTGGTCCATGCGCGGGAGAAAGAAGGCGCTTTCATGTCTGCCGGATACGGCATTGAGCGCCGGGATGTCATGCGCAACGAGTTTGTTCTGGTTGGGCCAGAGAGCGATCCGGCGGGCGTGGCCGGCATGACTGATGTGGTGGGGGCTTTGGCGCGCATCGCGGCCACGGAATCCCCCTTCGTTTCTCGCGGTGATGGATCCGGCACTCACTTGCGAGAACAGGCGTTGTGGGAGGAAGCGGCCGTTACTCCCCAGGGGGCATGGTATCGCTCTGTGGGGCAGGGAATGGGGCCGACATTAACCCTTGCCGCCGAACAGCAGGCGTACACGTTGAGCGACGAAGGGACATATATCGCCCGTCGTGCTGAGGGCCTGGAACTGATCATCGTCTCGCGGGGTGACAATCGGCTGCGAAACCCGTATGGCGTGATTGTGGTCAATCCGGCGCTGCACGAGGGAGTGAATGCCTCGATGGCGCACCAGTTCGCCCAATGGATCACGTCTGCTGAAGCGCAGGATATGATTGATGCCTACCGGATAGAGGGGCAGCCGTTGTTTCATGGGGATGCGCGGCAAGATTGACGCCGCGGGCGGAGCTATGTTTCTAACGGCCTTGCGTGAAGCGATTCGGCTCATTTTTAGCGGCGATCCAGATTTGTTGGAGATTATCCTGCTGTCGTTGGCTGTCAGCGGCACGGCCGTGGCTGTCTCAGCTGTGATTGGCGTCCCATTGGGCGCGTGGCTGGGCATGCGTAACTTTCCCGGCCAGCGCTGGCTGGCGGCGTTCATCTACACGGGGATGGGATTCCCGCCGGTGGTAGTGGGCCTTTTTGTCTATTTGCTGTTATCGCGTGAGGGGGTGCTGGGCCGCCTGGAATGGCTGTTTACCTCCCAGGCGATGATGGCGGCGCAGACGATTCTGGCTTTGCCGCTGGTCGTTGGGGTGACGATGACGGCCGTCAGAGGGGTCAGTCACACATTGCGACCGCAGCTGCGCGCACTGGGCGCGACTGAGTGGCAGGTGGTGCAAACCATACTCATTGAGGCGCGCCAGGGCGTCATTGTCGGTCTGATGGCCGGATTCGGCGCGGCTATCAGTGAGGTGGGCGCCGTCATGTTGGTGGGGGGGAATATCGAAGGGCACACCCGGGTTTTAACCACAGCCATTGTCCTGGAGACGCGGCAGGGGAACTTCGACCTGGCCCTGGCATTGGGGATTATCCTGCTGCTGCTAGCCTTCCTCGCCAATGCCATCGCTGTTCGCTTTCAGGTGGAGTAGGATCAGGAAAGTATGAGTGAACATGCTCGGCAGCCAGTCCCGCCGATTTTTAGGCTGGAAGATGTGGCCCAGAAATACAACGGCCGTACCGTACTCGACATTGACCGGCTAGAGGTGCGCCAGGGCGAGGTGCTGGCCATCGTCGGGCCGAGCGGCGCTGGCAAAAGCACATTGCTGCGTCTGCTGGCGTTCCTGGAAAGGCCGAGCCGGGGCCGGGTTTACTATGCTCAACGCCCCTGCACGGAAAGCTGGCCTGAACTGGCGGCGCGGCGGCGGGTGACCATGGTGTTCCAACGGCCGGAACTGTTGCACCGGTCGGTGACGGACAATATCGCATATGGTTTGCGTTTGCGGGGAGCTGGTGACGGACAGGAGCGGATCGCCGCTGTAGTGGAGCAATTGGGCTTAAGCTCACTAGCCGACGTGAACGCGCGCCTGCTTTCCGGCGGTGAAATCCAGCGTGTTGCCCTGGCGCGAGCGCTCGTCTTGCAGCCTGAGGTACTGCTGCTTGATGAGCCGACGGCCAATCTCGATCCGTACAACATCAGCTTGATTGAACAGATCGCTGCCGAGGCGAACCGGCAGAAAGGCACGACCGTGGTCATCGTCACCCACAACATCTTTCAGGCGCGGCGCATTGCCCACCGTGTGGCCCTGTTGCTTGCCGGCCGCCTGGTGGAGGTGTCGGATACGGAGACATTTTTCAATCGGCCGCAACGAAAGCAGACGGCCGCTTTTGTGCGTGGGGAGATGATTTACTGAGTATTTGCAATGTTTGACGCGTCATCCGCGGCTCAGTATACTACCGTTTGCCGACTGGTTGGAAACGGGGCGTAGCTCAGCTTGGTAGAGCGCTCGGTTTGGGTCCGAGAGGTCGTCAGTTCAAATCTGGCCGCCCCGACTGAATAATGAGCAATGAACAATTAGTCAACTGGTCATATTCATTGGGAATTGCTCATCGATATGCGGCAGTGGTGTAGGGGTAACACAACAGCCTTCCAAGCTGTTATCACGGGTTCGAATCCCGTCTGCCGCT
>JBHHTQ010000026.1:0-57345 GCA_046753445.1 Anaerolineae bacterium
GCTTTCCGGGGCATGAGGGGGTGGAGATGGTGGAGGTGGATGGGGGGAATGGGAATGGGAACGGCCGTGTGCCAGAGGGGTGGGAGATACGGCCGTTTTCAGAAATTGCAGATGTCTTAAGTGGGGGAACACCAAAAACAAAAGTGCCGGAGTATTGGAATGGTGAAATACCTTTCTTTTCACCAAAAGATCATAATGGTTCGTTTTTTATCTCACAAACTGAAAGATATATCACCAAGCTAGGATTGAATAAATGTAACAGCAAACTCTACCCACCAAATACAGTTTTCATCACTGCAAGAGGAACAGTGGGCAAAGTGATCATGCCATCAGTCCATATGGCCATGAACCAGTCTTGCTATGCTTTGCAAGGTCGTGATGGAGTGCACCAACTTTACATTTTTCTTTCAATCATGAATCATGTCGAACAATTAAAGCAACGCGCTCACGGGGCTGTTTTTGACACAATTATTGTAGATACATTCAGCAAATTGGAGATAGTAAAACCTCCACCAAACATCCTAAATGAATTTGTAACGAAGGTTGAACCAATATTTGACCTCATTCGCAATCTACTTGATAAAAACGCCAACCTCCGCCAAACCCGAGACCTGCTCCTCCCCCGCCTCATCTCCGGCGAACTGGACGTCTCCCACATCCCCGTAGCCGAGGTATCCTTACCTCGCTCACCACACACAACGAATACGCGGTAAGGATACCGCGGATACAATGGAGGAACACCATGTCCATCACTTACACCAATCGCAAAGGCGACACCTATCATCTCCATCAGGGAATCACGAAAAAAGGGAATCCCAAATATTACTTCTCCAAAAAAGAACCGGACGCCCCCGTGGAAACCATCCCTGACGGCTACGAAATCTACGAGAACCCCAACGCCCAGGTCTTCCTGCGCAAAATCCCACCCAAACTGATCACCGACGTCGAATTAGCCATCGTCCGGCAGGGCATAAAAGCGTATACCCAGGTCCAACACAGCCTGCTGGACGTAAAGAAGGACGCCATCGTCATCTATACGGCCGAACAAGATGATCCCTTCCTCGATCAATTATCTTCCCTGTTTGCCGTGGCGCGGCAGCAGATCGAGGAGCTCTTAACACGCCACCTCAATTATACGGCCGTGATGCGTTTCGTCCTCTCTGACAAGCAAAAACGCACCTTCGTCGCCGAACGCTACTGTTTCCTCGGCTCCATTGACGACTGGATCCAAATCAGCGGCCCAGATTCATTGGGAAAACTGGTGCGCGAATACGTGCCCCATCTGGGGCAGGAATCGTTTTTTGAACTGTATTAACGTTTCCGGGGTATCCCTGCTACCCTGCACACCGCGCGGTAAGGATACCGCGACTATGATGGAGGATGAATGGTGAAAAAACCGGTGCGCGTGCGAATACGGCGGGTATACGTGGATGAAGGGGTTTATTTCATTACATTCGTTACCCGCAACCGCTATCCCATCTTCGCCGACGCCACGGAAATTGAACGGCTACGGGAGACAATGCGGCAAGTCAAGGACCTGCATCCTTTCACCATGCACGGCTACGTCTTTTTGCCCGATCATGCCCATTTGCAAATGCGAGTGGGCGAAACAACGGACATTTCCAAGGTCATGCATTCGATTAAGCGAAATTACACGTTGAATTACAAGAAGGCGCGGGGGATAAACGGCCGTGTCACCCATTGGCAGCCCGGTTTTTGGGATCACGTCATCCGCGACGAACGCGATTACAAAAATCACCTGGATTACATCCATCACAATCCCGTCAAACACGGGTACGTGACTCGTCCAGAAGATTACCCGCACTCCAGTTACATGGAATATGTGCGCCGCGGTTGGTACGAAATCGGTTGGGGCCACACCGAACCGGACATCCTCACCGATTTGGACACATCCGAACCGTAGCCGGGGTTTCATACCCCGATCACCGATTTGGACACATCCGAACCGTAGCCGGGGTTTCATATCCCGATCACCGATTTGGACACATCCGAACCGTAGCCGGGGTTTCATACCCCGCCCGTTACACCAATGTAGCCGGGGTTTCATACCCTACCATAACGCGGTAAGGATACCGCGGCTACGAGGGAACATATGAACCAAAATCCCGATTCTGAAGACGCCCTGGAAACCGCCACTATTCATCGAATGATTGAAATCGGTTGGTCCGAGTGGGCCAACTGCTACGAGGAGACCGCCAATAACTGCCACATCAGCGGCCGTCAGACGCGGGATGAGGTCATCCTTCACCCCCGCCTGCACGCGGCCATGACCGCCCTCAACCCTGACCTACCCCCCGAAGCCATTGAGCAGGCTGTTCTCGAACTGGCCCGCGACCGTTCCGCTATGACCCTTGTCGGCGCCAACGCCGAAATCTACGGCTACCTCAAGGAAGGCGTGCACGTGGAATACCAGGATGGCGAAGGCGGCCGCCAGCGCGCCCTGGTCAAGGTCATCAACTGGAAGCGGCCGGAAGCCAACGACTGCTTCCTGGCCCAGCAGCTATGGATCACCGGCCCCCACCACACCCGCCGCCCCGACCTGATCGGCTTCGTTAATGGCCTGCCCCTGCTGCTCATCGAGCTGAAAAAAGCGGCCGTCAATATCAAACACGCCTACGACGACAACCTCAGCGATTACAAAGACACCATCCCCCAACTCTTCTGGTACAACAGCCTCATCATTCTCAGCAACGGCAAAGACGCCCGCCTCGGCTCCCTCACCGCCCCCTGGGATCACTTCGCCCGCTGGAAGCGCGTCAACAGCGAAGGGGAAACCGGCGTCATCAGCCTGGATACCATGGTGCGGGCCGCCTGCACGCCGGACCGGCTGCTGGACCTGGTGGAAAACTTCACCCTCTTCAACAAGGGGCGCGGCGAAACGGCCAAAATCATCGCCAAGAACCACCAATACCTGGGCGTCAACAACGCGCTGGCGGCCGTGCGCCACATCAAAGAAAACCAGGGGCGGCTGGGCGTCTTCTGGCACACCCAGGGCAGCGGCAAGAGCTACTCCATGGCCTTCTTCTCCCAAAAAACCCTGCGCAAAGTCCCCGGCAACTGGACTTTCGTCATCGTCACCGACCGGCTGGATTTAGACGATCAGATTTACAAGACCTTTGCTGCCGTCGGTGCGGTGACTGAACCGGAGAAAGTGGTGCGCGCCCAAAACGGCCGACATTTACGACAGCTATTACAGGAAGACCATCGCTACGTCTTCACCCTCATCCAAAAATTTGGCGTCAAGCCGGGCGATATCTACCCCAAACTCTCTGACCGGGACGACATCATCGTCATCACCGACGAAGCCCACCGCAGCCAGTACGATGTGCTGGCCCAAAACATGCGCACCGCCCTGCCCAACGCCGCCTTCATCGGCTTCACCGGCACGCCGCTGATGGTCGGCGAAGAAAAAACCCGCGAAGTCTTCGGCGACTACGTCAGCATCTACGACTTCAAGCAGTCCATTGAAGACGAAGCCACCGTGCCGCTCTACTATGAAAACCGCATCCCCGAAGTACAAATCATCAACGAAAACTTCGACCGCGACCTGGAGCGCATTCTGGAAGAGGCTGAACTGGACGACGCCCAGGAAGCGCGGCTGGAGCGGGAGTTTGCGCGAGAGTATCACATCATTACCCGCGATGATCGCCTGGAGAAAGTAGCGGCCGACATCGTTAACCACTTTGTCAATCGCGGCTATCGGGGCAAGGGGATGGTGGTCAGCATTGACAAAGTCACCGCCGGGCGCATGGTCGCCAAAGTCCGCGCCCATTGGGACCGGCAGTTAGCCGCCCTCCGCACCGAATTGGAAACCATTACCGATCCCCTGCGCCGTGAGGAATTGGAACAAGACATCGCCTTCATGGCGGAAACAGATATGGCGCTGGTGGTCTCCCAGGGGCAAAACGAAATCAAGCAGTTTGCCGCCAAAGGGTTGGACATCAATCCGCACCGGGAGCGGATGAACAAAGAGCCGCTGGACGAGATGTTCAAGAACCCCGATCACCCCTTGCGGCTTGTCTTTGTCTGCGCCATGTGGATGACCGGTTTCGACGTCCCCTCCTGCTCCACCATCTACCTCGACAAGCCGATGCGCAACCATACTTTGATGCAAACCATCGCCCGCGCCAACCGGGTATTCAAAGGCAAAAACAGCGGCGCCATTGTGGATTACATCGGCGTCTTCCGTAACTTGCAGGCGGCGCTGGCGATTTATGGTACGGGGCGAGAAGGGACGGAGGGTGACGGGGAACGGCCGATCAAACCCAAAGAAGCATTGCTGGCAGAACTGGCAGAGGCGCTGGAAGAAACCCGGCAATACCTGCAGGCGCATGGCAGCGACCTGGACGCCATCGCCGCCGCCACCGACGCCTTCACGCGCATCAAGCTGATTGATGACGCCATTGAAGGATTACTCATCAACGACGACGCCCGCGACGCCTTTTTAAATCTGGCCGCCCAAGTAGAGCGGCTGTTTAAAGCCATCCTGCCAGACGAACGGGCCAATCCTTATCTGGCTCCCCGCGCGGCCGTCAAAGCCATCCACGACGCCATTCGCAGCGAGATGGAACCGCCTGATATTTCCGGCGTCATGGCGCAGGTGGAAGATTTGCTGGACCGCTCCATTGCCGGGTTTGCCCTGCGGGAAAAGCGGGAAGCACCATTTGACCTAAGCCAGATTGATTTTGAAGCGTTACGAAAGCAGTTTACTCAGGGGCGCAAGCGCACCGAGGCGATGAAGCTGCGGGGCAAGCTCAATGCCAAGCTACAGCGCATGGTGCGGCTGAACAAGACCCGCGCCGACCTGGCCGGGAAGTTTGAAGCCCTGGTAGAAGCCTACAATCAGGGACGCATGGGTGTGGATGAGTTCTTCGAGCGGCTGATAGCCTTTGCCCAGGAGTTGCAGGCGGAAGATCAGCGTAAGATAGCCGAGGAATTGAATGAGGAAGAACTGGCTATCTACGACCTACTGCTGAAACCTCGCCTAGAGTTGACGAAGGCGGAAATCAAACAGGTGAAAGAAGTGGCGCGGGAACTATTAGAGATACTCAAAGCCGAAAAGCTGGTACTCGACTGGCGCAAGAGACAGCAAGCACGGGCGGCGGTGCGGCTAGCGATCGAAGAGTACCTTGATCAGTTGCCTTCGGCGTATGACGCTGACCGATACCAGCGAAAAGTAGAGCGGATCTACACTCACGTGTACGAGAATTATTATGGCGCAGGTCGGAGTGTGTATGCTGTCGCCGCATAACCACAACCGCCCGGCAAAAAGAGAGGTTGCAATGTGTATGTAGAGACGTTGCAATGCAACGTCTCTACACCGTTAACGGCCGTCGCGCAGGAATTCAATCATGACGGCCGCCACCCGCCGCGGCCGTTCCATCAACACCATATGCCCCGCCTGCTCGATCTCCACGAACGTGACCTTAGGCTGAATCTGCTGCCACAACTGCCACGCCTCGGGAAAGAGCGAGTCCGACTCCGCACCGCGAATCCCCAGCGTCGGCAGCGACAGCCTGGGGATGTGCTCCCACACATCCCTCGGCGTGGTCATATACACCTGCGCCTCCCATTCCCGCGTATACGTCAGCACAACCTCCCCGTTCCTGTTCTCCTGCAAGGCGTGGTTGACGTAGTCCCACAACGCCTCATCCGACCAATATGTGAACACCTTCTTGGCCCGGAAATGGGTGAAGGCCGCCTGGCGGCTGGGCCAATAATTGCGCCGGGCGCGCGTGTTGCGCACCAACGGGAAGGTATTCATAAAGTCGGGGTTCGCCTCAATCATCTGCAAAATCGGAGGCGGAAGGAAAATGGGTTCGATCAATACCAGCTTGCGGAACAGCGACGGCCGTTTCACAGCCGCATACATCGTCGCTACCGCCCCCAACGAATGCCCCACCCCGATCACCTCTTCAATCCCGCGCTCGTCAAAGAAGCGGAGCATGTCATCGGCCACCAGATTCCAGTCGGTCATCTCTTCCGGCTGCGATCCGGGCCACAACGGCCGGTGACAGACAGCCAGCACGTGAAAGTGAGGCAGCAGCGGCTCCATCACCTGCCGGAAACAGGCAGGCGTAAACCCGTTGGAGTGGGCGAAGTGCAGCAACGGCCCCTGGCCACCAAAATCGTAAAAGGGGATCGGCGCAGTCACAAACCGGACTCCTCGCTCATTGCCCGCAGCCGCACTTTCAGGCGGGTTCATGCGGCGCGCGCCAGGCGGGGGATTTATGCACATGAATCACTTTCCAGCCGTCCTCCCCTTTCACCAACACGCGGCTTTCATTGTGGGTGCGGTGGCTGATGGCTCCTGACTCGTCGGCGATGGTGAGCATGAAGGTGTAGCTGACGACGGCCGTGTCTCCGGCAAGCTGCAGGCGCGGTTCCAGCAAATCATACCGGTAATCAGCGCCCGTTCCCGCCCCCGCCCAGCTATGCTCAATCATGAAGTAATGGAAGTCGAGGCCATCCTGCCGGTGGGGGGTAACGAACCACTCGTATAACGACAGCGCCTCGCTCGTCGTCGCCCGGTACGTATCCACATCCCGCGTAAAGATGCTGCGCAGATGGCGGTGCAAAAACTCCCAGATTTCCTGTTCGGTCGTGTTCATTCCTGCTCCTTCAAAAACAACTGAGATCAGGAGATTGAGAGATTGGAGAGAGAAATCTCCTAATCTCCCAATCTCTTAGCATTACTTCATCACAGCCTGCATAACCATAATGGAGGGGTGTTGGGCAAGACGTATCGCGCCGTTACCCCTGGTCGAGGAACTGCAAGGCCAACTGCACGCGCTCATCCATGCTCTGCGCCTCGCGGGGCAGGTTTTGCAGCGCGGATTGGGCCTCCACGATACTGAACCCCAACCCGGTCAGGATATCAATCACATCGGCGTCCACATCGCTGACCAGGGGCACGGCCGCCGACACGGCCGTCAGGTCCAGCTTGTCCCGCAGGTGGAACATGATGCGCTCGGCCGTCTTCTTGCCGATGCCGGGCACGCGCTGCAAGACGGCCGTTTCCTCCCGCATGATGGCGCTCTTCAGCAGTTCCGGGCTGAGGGTGGAAAGCATGGCCAGAGCCACCTTGGGGCCGACCCCGTTGACGCCGAGTAATACCTGAAACAGGGCCAGGTCGTCGGCCGTCTCAAAGCCGTAAAGTGAGAGTTCCGTCTCCCGGACGATGAGGTGAGTGTGCAGTGTAATCAGACGGCCGGCGCCGCCCACATTTTCCAGCACCGGCCTGGGCACAGACACGCGCAACCCCACTCCCCCGACAGCGATAATGAGGGTGTCGTCGCCCACGTGCTGGATGGTTCCACTCAAGCTGGCAATCATGATTGTGTCCGGCGTTCAAACGGCAAGGGTCGAGTCATCGCCTCCTGACACCTATTCATGAAGAAGCGATTCAAACCGGTGATGATGATAATGGGTAATCGCCACCGCCAGCCCATCGGCGGCATCGTCGGGGCGGGGAGTTTCCTCCAGATCGAGCAGGGTGCGTACCATGAGCTGCACCTGCGCTTTATCCGCCTTACCATACCCGGTCACGGCGCCTTTGATTACAGGAGGAGAATACTCGCCAATAGGGATACCGGCGTTTACCAGGGCAAGCATCAGCACCCCTCTCGCCTGCCCGACGCTGATGGCCGTCGTCACATTGCGGCCGAAAAAGAGTTCTTCCACAGCGGCCAGATCAGGTTGAAACTCGGTGATGAGCTGATTCACACCCTGGTAGATATGCTGCAAGCGCTGCCCCACGCTATCCTGGGGCGAAGTCCTGATGACGCCAAAAGCCACGGCCGACAGACGGCCGTCCTCCACCTCAATCACCCCATACCCGGTGGTGGCAGTCCCCGGATCAAGCCCTAGAATGCGCATCAAAAGGGAGCAGCCTCAAGACACAGCCAGAGCAGCAATGGCTTCGTCTGAGATTTCCAACGTGGAGTAGACGTTTTGCACGTCGTCCAGTTCTTCCAGCTTTTCGATGAAATTCATCACCTGGATCGTCTGTTGTTGGTCAAGCGTGACCGGATTGTTGGGATCGTAAATGACGTTGGCTTCCTGCATCTGGATACCCACTTCTTCCAGAGCCGTCCTCACTGACTGAAAATCGTCCAATTCCGTGAAGATTTCGATGATCTCCCCGAACTGGATGTCATCCGCGCCTGCTTCGGCCGCCACCATGAACACCTCATCCTCATCCACTTCGTCGGTGATGCCGATGTATCCTTTGCGGGTAAACTGCCAGGCCACTGCTCCCGACTCGGCCATGTTGCCGCCATTTTTGTTGACGACATGCCGCACTTCGGCCACGGCCCGATTCCGGTTGTCGGTGACGGTTTCAATCAACACACCAACACCATGCGGGGCGTACGCTTCATACATCACCTCATAAAGCTCGCCCCCTTCCAACTCGCCCGTTCCCCGCTTGATGGCCCGTTCAATGTTGTCCTTGGGCATATTGGCCGCCCTAGCCTTATCAACGGCCAGCCGCAATGCATTATTGGTTTCGATGTCGCCGCCCCCTTCACGGGCTGCAATGGTAATTATTTTTGCCAGACGAGTGAATATTTTGCCCCGCTTGGCATCCGTGGCCGCTTTTTTATGTTTGATGGTGGACCACTTAGAATGTCCGGACATCTATCCCTCTCCAGTCGCTATTTAGCTCTCCAGAATCCGCCGGGGCCAGTTTGTCATCCGTGATGCTACCATTGGCGATTCCCCAAAATCACGCCCCGCATTTTACGGCATTTTTGTTCCCGCAAATTCTGAAAGAGCCTCTCTTGCATTTACAAGTCTCAGGTTACGCCATTATATCACAGGCCCCACGGCCGTACCGGACACAGGCCCGGCTTACAGCGCCCGCCGCTATTCCCTGCCAACCGGAGCCTCGCCAGGGAACAGCGTCTCCATAAGTTCCGGCGCGTAGCGGGAAGCCATCTCACTGCTGACCCCTCGGCCGCGGCAAATTTCGCCGTAAAGACGGCCGCTCGGCCGCAGCCGCCGCTCCTGTGTTTCCGGGTCCAGTTCAATCAAGCCAAAGCGCTCTTCCCAGCCGTTGTGCCACTCAAAATTATCCACCAGGCTCCAATGATAGTAACCCATCACCGGGAAGCAAAAGCTGATGGCGCGCCACACCTCGCGCAGGTGTGCCAGCAGGAACGAAGGCCGCAGCTGGTCGGCCGCATCAGTCACCCCGTTCTCTGTAATGTAAATAGGCTTGTCAAAGCGGAGTGCGCTTTTGATGGCCTTGTACAATCCGCCGGGGTCGATCGGGCTTTCGTCATCATGGGTGTCCATTGTCTGCGGCATCAGGTCGTCTTCCAACCAGCTCCCGCGCAGCGGCAGCCTGACATGAAAGCGCCGGTAGTAATTGATGCCCACGAAATCAAAGGTGTTGGCCAGATGTTCGATGCGCCCCCGGCCAAACGGCCGTCGCAGCCGGCCGTCTGCCATGCACGCCATCCAGGCATCATTAAACAAATAGTTGGCCCTTTTCGCCCACCAGCCGTTCAACGGGCCGCTGCCGGGTTTCGGCTCCAGCATGGGCCAGTTCTTGGCCACCCCCACCTGCGCTGCCGGGAACTGCTCTTTAATCGCATGGTAAGCGGCCGCGTGGCAGCGCAGAAAATTCCGCACCGCCTGCATCCCCGCAGCAAACCCTGCCTGCCGGGGCGCAGGGAAGCGCCCCTCCAGGTAACGCATGAAGATGTAAACCATCGGCTCATTGATGGTGATCCATTTGGGCACCAAATCCCCCAAACGGTCTGCCACCTTCGCCGCGTACCGGCGGAAGTAATCCACCACGATCCGGCTGTTAAAGTCTCCCTTCTCCACCAACCACAATGGATTGCTGAAATGGTGAAGCGTCACCATCGGCTCAATATCCCGATCATGCATCGCCTGCAAAATCTGGCGGTACCTGTCCAGGGCCGATTCATCGAAGGCGCTGGGTTCCGGCTCGATACGGCTCCACTCCAACGAAAGACGGTGGGCACTGGTGCCCATGTCGGCCGCCCGATCCAGGTCTGCCTCTGCATTCGCCCACCAGTCACAGGCCAGCGCAGATTTGTGGTTGTGGATGATATGCCCATCCCCTTGTTCCCACAGCCACCAGTCGCTGTTTCTATTGTTCCCTTCTACCTGATAAGCGGAAGTCGCCGTACCCCAGCGGAAATCCGGCGGGAAGAGCATTTTCGCTCGTGCCAACGCTGCCTCCTCGTTCTCGTTCTGTGCGCCAATTATGGCATAGGAGAGATTCCCCGCCAAACGTCGAAGAGAGCATCTGATAAGTACGCGAATTATGCTATAATCCGTGACGCAAACAGTTTCAGGTTACGCATCCATGACTAGCTCACAACGGCGTCGTGCCCGCCCTCAGACCCGCCAATCGGTGTGGACACTGGGGATTATCGCATTCACCATCTTGCTTCTCGTTGCAGCAAGCTCCATCTGGTTATACCAGACAGTCAGTGAAACGGCCGCACAATGGGAATTCTCCGGCCCTAATTTTGGCGATGTACCTCAAACGGCCGTGCCGAATCCATCAATCACCGTGGGCGAGAGTCCGGGCGGCGCGCCCGGCAGCCCAGCAGAAGTCATTGCGCCGGAGTCGGTAGAGCGGTGGTCGGGCAATGAGCGTGTTTCCATCCTGCTCCTGGGGATTGACCAGCGCTGCGACGAAGAGGGGCCAACCCACACCGATTCCATGATGGTTCTGACGGTGGATCCGGTGGGCTTGTCCGCGGCCGCGCTGTCGCTGCCTCGCGACCTCTGGGTTAAGATACCCGGCTTTGAGCCTAACCGAATCAACCAGGCCTACTACCTGGGACAGGTATACGAATATCCCGGCGGCGGCCCGGCGCTGGCCATGGAAACGGTAGAAACCACGTTAGGCGTCACCCTCGATTACTACGTCTCCATCAATTTCGACGCATTTATCGAGGTCGTTGACCTCATCGGCGGGATCGAGGTCAATGTCCCTGAGAACATCTCAGACCCGACTTACCCTGACCGCTGCTATGGATATGATCCGTTTTACATCACGGCCGGAACGCACGCATTGGATGGGGAAACAGCTTTGAAATATGCGCGAACGCGGGCCACATTCGGCGGCGATGTAGATCGGGCTGGACGCCAACAAGCTGTGATCCTGGCCGTTCGTGACCGCATAATGGACCCCAACCGGTTCCCCAAATTAATTGCCCAGGCGCCGGGATTATGGCAGGCTTTCCAGGACAATGTGAGCACGAATATGCCCCTCAACGACGCCCTACGGTTGGCTGTGCTGCTCCAGGATATCCCTCGGTCCAGCATCCAGACGGCCGTCATCAATTATGAGTATGTCTACAACGAAACGACGCCCGACGGCCGCCAGGTGCTCGTCCCCGATCGGGAGAAGATTCGGGAACTGCGGGACAAGCTGTTCCGGCCGTCGGCCGTTCCTACCCCGGTCATTGAGAATCTGCCGCTGCTGGCTGCCCGCGAGGACGCGCGTGTGGCCATATTTAACGGCACGGCCGTCTTCGGGCTGGCCGCCGCCACACAGGAGTATTTGCAAGGATTCGACATCAACGTCGTGGAGATCGGCAACGCAGACTCGGCCGCCTACCGCACCACGCATATCATCCAATACGGCAACAACTTCGAAAATACCAGCCGCTATCTGACCCAATTGATGAACGTTCCGCCACTCAACATCACCGTCGGCCACGATCCGGAAGGGGAGTACGATGTGCTTGTCATCATCGGTAACGATTGGCGTGTCCCCGACCAGTAAGTTTTGTGACTCCCGTTAATCGCTTCATGAACATGCGTCGTTGGTTGTGGCTGCTGCTCTGTGTGGTGACAACGGCGGTAACAGCCTGCAAACCCCTCAAGAAAGAACCGGCCGACACGCCGGCCATGACCCCCATGCCGGCCACGGCAACGGCGACCATCGTTCCTTCGCAGCCGGCCGCGTCTCCTACCCCGCCGCCGACCAACACGCCTCCCCCCAAGCCCACTCCTGCCCCCACTATTGACCCGCGGCTAAGCTGGCCGCGTATTGGAGGCCAATCCCAAGGCGTGGCCATCGCCATCCCCCCCACCTGGGTGAACCTGTCCGGAGACCTGGATGTGGCTTCGGCCACCAACCGCCTGGGGCTGATCACCCTGCTGGCGGCCGATTCCCCCCGCGCTGGGCGCAGTCTCCTGGCCGGGAAGGACAGCGGCAGCGGCGCTTTTATGGCCGGTCTGGTGGCCAATTTCCCCCCTCAGGCGGACACGCCGATGACAACCCTGCTGGACGCCGTGAACCAACTCGGTGACGTTGTTTCCCCAATTGGCTCACCTCAACCTTTGCCGGGACAGGCCGGCGCTTTTATGGATGTCAATGGAGACCCGGCCGGCTTTTTTGCCGCCGGTGGGGAAGCGTTGCGAACCCGCATTATCCTCTTGGCTCCCGACACGGCCGCCGCGGAAGAAGAGGCGCTGTTCTACTTCCTGTTCAGCGCACCGGCGGAAGAATGGCAGGCACACGACGACACATTTTCCCAGATGGCTAGCACAGCCCGCACCTTTGACGTAACCAACGGCTACCTCATCGGGGAAGGCGGCGCCAATGCGCGCGCCAAAGTGCGCGGGATCATCCATGATGCAGAAGCCATTCACAGTGGTCTGGAAATCGGCGCTGACGATGTTTGGGTATTCCACTCCGACCATGCCCAATACGCCACCATCACCCTAACCCCCGATGAAGCAGAATTAGATGTCGTCCTGTCCGTCATCACCCCTTCCGGCCAGATGGTGACGAATCTGGACGTCGGCTACGCTGGCAGCGCCGAGGTGGTCAATGATCTCTTGTTGGAAGAGGCCGGCACCTATGTCATCCAGGCCGGCGAGTTTTACCAGAAGCCGGGGCGTTATACGTTAACGCTTGCTCTCGCCGACGAGTCATCTGATGAGCAGCGCCGCGTCATCAAACCCGGTCAGGGAATCCAGAGCATACTGCCGGCAGGCGACCAGCATTTCTGGACGTTTGATGGGACTGCCGGTCATCTGGTCAGCATCGTGGTCGCACCGGACAACGATCAGTTTGATGCCATCCTCGACCTTTACGGGCCGGACGGCAGCTCATTAGCCGCCATGGATGAAGGCTTCAGCGGCGACGCCGAAGTAATCGCCGGGTACGAACTCCCGGTCACGGGTGAATACACCATCCGCATCCGCAGTTTTGCCGCCAACGGCGGGATGTACACTTTGAGCCTGGATGAGGGGGGCGAGCGCACTGAGAATTTCTTCGATGCGGGCGACCTGGCCTACGGCGATGTCAGGCGAGAAGCTTTGCGCTCCGGGGAAGCGCATGCCTGGTTTTTCCAAGGCAGGCCGGGGGATGAGGTGACCGTGGTGGTGTCCACGTTGGCTGAACCGCTTGATCTGGACCTCTGGCTGCTCGATCCCGATATTGAGCGGGTGGCGGCCGAAGACCGGTTTGGAGAGGGGAAAAAGGAAACTATTGAGTTGGCGCTGCCTAAATTAGGCCAATACCTGGTGCTGGTACGCGATTTTTTCGGCCGCGCCGGAGAATACGAAATCAGTCTCACGGCCGTACCGGCCCAGACGCCTGAATACGCCGGCTTCTTACGCTACGGGGAAGCAGTGGAGGGGACGCTGGCTCCCGGACAACAGGTCGCGTGGCAGTTCCGCGGCGATATAGGCGATGTGATTGATATCAGCTTGCAGCCCGCCGATGGCGTCAGCGACCTCATTTTCATACTCCAGGACCCAGAAGGTGTGCCAGTCTTGGAAGTAGACCGTGAACTGGCAGGCGCTGGCGAATCGCAGTTGGCATTCACCATCACCGCTGACGGCCGTTGGGGGATTGTAGTCAAAGAATTTTACGGGAGCGCCGCCGCTTACACCCTGACAGCACAACGCAGCCGGTAAATCGCGGGGCAGGAAAATGCTGTCGCGCACGCGAACGCGCGCGCGTTATTGTCACGCGCCTCTTCCTGCTGCCAGCTCAGTGATTCTGCACGAAGTCCAGGCGCACCAGATTCTGGTTGCAGCTCGCCCGCGTCTGAATTGTGTACACCTGGGAGACGGGCGTCCCATTGGCTGTCTCCAATTGCACATTGTAATCACGCACAACTGGCGAGTTCGCCAGGAACTGTTCCCAACCGGAGGGGCTGTACGCAGGCGCGCCTCCTACCGGCACGCGCTGGTCAATCCCCATCCCCCACACATGTACCTGGAAGGTGCCATTGGATACGGGCTGACGGTCCAGGTCCAGGACCTCGCCTGCCACGCCCATCCAGTTACAACCCGCGTTGTTGGCGTAGTTCTGGAGGTAGAAGGGGCTGGTATCGCTCTTGGTGAACGGGAACGGAGCAAAGGTTGCGCTGGCCGTCGGCGTCGGCCCGACGGGCGTCTCAGTCGGTGTATTGGTGGCAGTAGGCGTCGGCGTGGGGGTGGCCGTCTTCGTCGGTAAAATGGGCGTGACGGACGGGGTCAGTGTCGGGCTGCGCGTATTGGTGGGGGTCGGGGTCACGGCCGGGAATCCTACGATGGGCGTCCAGGTTGGCGCCAGTTTAGCGGCCGTGGGCGTGGGCGTCATGCTGGGAATGACGGCGACGGCCGCCAGCGTGGGCGTGGGCAGCGTCTGGCTGGAACCGTCCGGCAATGCCAGCGAGGCCAGCGGCGTATCGGCCAATAGTCCGGGGGCGAAGAACACAACACCGAACGCGGCCGCGGCAAGCAGCGCAAATGCCACTATCATCGCCGTTAAAATATTGAGCAGACTGAGTTCACGACCTTGATTCCTACGATAATTGCTCATCTTAAAACCCCTGGCGAAGATCCCTCCTGAGCTTGCGCCCAAGACGTGCTCAAGTGTCGGTGTCCACAAAGCGGACGACGGTGGCTTGTTCCCACTGCGCGTCCAACCATTCTTCAAATGCTTGCTGTAACATCGCGTACCGCATATCGGCCGTTAGCAGGCGTTCCGGGTCGCGATTGATAAGTTTCACCAGGTAGTAAGTTGTGTGCGTGCCATCTTCGCTTTCAGCGGTAATGATGTCGCTCACCTCGCCCGGCTCCAGAGAATAAGCAGCTTCTTCCAGGGCGGGTACCAGCAACGAGCCGCGAGCGAAATAGCCCAGGTCGCCGCCGTTTTGGGCCGTTGCCCGATCGAGTGAATATTGTTCTGCCAGCGCGGCGAATGCTTCTCCATTGGCGATGCGCTGCACCAGTGACTGCATCAGCGCCAGGTCATCTACCTGCAGGTAACGCGCCCGAACTTGTTCCACAGCCATCGGCACATCGGCGGTCACCGCGGCCACAACCTGCTCCGTCAACATCTCCGCGGCCAGCGCTTGGCGGAATTCGTCTTCCGTCCATTGATTGGTCACCAACCAGGCATCGAAATTGCCACTGTCCCCGGCGGCCGTGCGTAGCTCCGCCAGCTTCTCATCCACCATCTGCGGCGTGATGCGAATACCCAGTGACTCGGCCGCCTGGGCGATCAAAGACCGCTCCACCAACATATCCAGCACCAGCGAATGATAATTGACATCGCCGTCGCCGGGATTCAACCTCAGCTCCGCCCGGGCTTGCTCGTAGCGGGCCAGTTCCTTCTCGTAATCAGCCAGGAAAATCGGTTGGTCATTGACGAGCGCGGCCAATGGCTCCGACGGCGTCGCTGTAAGCGGAATCACCGTAGGCGCCGGCGTCTCTACGGCCGGCGGGGTACCGGAGACCGGCGTAGGAATCGATCCGGCGATTGCCCTGGTTGGAACAGACTGCGTATTGTCCTTGCAAGCAGCCAGAACGACCAGGAGTATCCACAAAATGACGACGGGCCTGCTTGTACGCGTTATTGGCGGGTGCTTTCGTTTCATTGCATTATGTCTTGAAGCCGCGTCATCAACATTATACACACGCCCTCACGCTAGGCAAAGCACGGACCGTGTCCCGTATTCCGTGTGCCGTAAGCCGTGGGCCGTATTCTGTAAGCCGTGACCCGTAATCGGAATGCGGGCGACGAAACACGGAAAGTAGTTTCCGAACGATTCCTTAATTTAGCAGGTTGAGTATAAAGACGGCCGCTACGATGAAAAGGATAGCAAAGCAGCCCACCCGAAACAGCGTCGCCGTCAGCTTGAAGACAATGCGCAGCAGGAACAGCCCGACCAGCAAGATAACGCCGAGAACAACCAGCTGCGAGAGTTCCCCTGAAGTCAACCCGATGGAATTCAATATTGCGTCCATGACTTGTTTCCTTCCTCACCTTTTGTCAACGGCGAACCGTTTATGCACCAGCCTGATCAACAACGAGTTCGCCCCGCTTGATGACCATCTTGACCAGGTTCGTGCCGAAACGGTAGCCCAACTGCCGGTAATCGGCTGTATCCAGAACAAGTATATCAGCTTGCTTGCCCCTTTCCAGACTGCCGACTTCATGCCCGCGGCCGATGGCGTGGGCCGCATTCAGAGTCGCGGCCGCCAGCGCCTGCGCCTGGGTCAGGCCCATGTAGCGGCAGGCCAGAGCCATGACCATCTGCATGGACTCGCACCAGCAGGTGCCCGGATTGCAATCGGTCGCCAACGCCAGCGCCCCGCCCGCATCCAGGATTTGCCGCGCCGGTGTGTATTCGTGATGTCCCAACCCGAACGGCGTGCCCGGCAGTCCGACGGCGACCGTGCTGCCCCGGCCCAACGCGGCGATGTCTTCCTCCGGCGTGCTCACCAGGTGATCGGCGGAGACCGCACCTAACTCTACGGCCAGCTTGGTGCCGCCCAATCCCACAAATTCATCCGCATGAACCTTGAGCCAGTAGCCCAGATCGGCCGCGGCCGTCAAAATGCGGCGTGTTTGGGCCAGGTCGAAGACGCCCCCCTCGCAGAAGACATCACAGAACAGGCGAAGGCCCTGTGCCCGCATCCATTCAGCGCCGGCAGGCAGCATCTCATTGACGATGAGGGCTACATAAGCATCTGTGCGGCCGTCAAACTCGGTGGGGACCGCATGGGCAGGGAGAAAGGTCGGCGTCAGTTCGACCGGCTGCCGCTGATCGAGCGCCTTGATGGCGTCGAGTTGTTTAATTTCGGCGGCCGTGGTCAGCCCGTACCCGGTTTTGACCTCTGCGCTGGTGGTGCCGTGGCCCAGCATGCGTGCCAAACGGGGCAGGTTGTCGGCAACCAGCTCGTCTACGCTGGCGCGCCGTGTGCTGCGCACTGTAGACATAATCCCGCCCCCACCGGCCATGATCTCCATATAGGTTGCCCCGGCCAGGCGCTGCTCAAATTCGCCGGCGCGGTCGCCATACCAGGGAAGGTGGGTGTGCGGGTCTACGAAGCCGGGGACGACACAGCGGCCGCCGGCGTCAATTTCGGCGGCTGCGTCATATCTGGCCCGCAGATCGGCCGTTTGGCCAATATCCAGAATCACGCCCCCCTTCACGGCCACGGCGCCCTCTTCGATCAGGCCCAGTTCTCCCAGCGCATGCCCTCTTTGCGGGCCATCTTTGCCGGGCACGACGCACAACTGGCCAGCTGAATGAAGAAGTAAGTCAACAGGTTCCATTTCAAATCCTCTTCGGCGCTTGTAAGAACGGCGAATGACGCCTCACGATCATCTGGGAAGCGCTTGAGCCGTGCCTTCTGGCGTCTGCGCGTTTTCCCGAATCCAGAAGCTGAGAATCAAGACTGCCAGCAAAGTGATCACGGCCGCCGTCAGCCCGTTGCCGATAAAGCCCCACCTTTCCCAAATCATCGGCCCTAACAATGCGCCGAGAGCGCGTCCCAAAGCACCGGCGGCCAGCACCAGGGACATCACCACGCCGCGAGCATTGGGCATGACCTCTGTAAACAAAGGGACGCCGCCCACGAAGGTGATCTCGAAAAACAAGAAGAGCATAAACAGGGTGATGAGCGCCGGAACCAGGCTGGCGCTGGTGCGGGGAATGACGGCATAAGTCAGAGCCGCCAGCGCGCCGGTGGCGATGATGACCGGCCGCTTGCCGAACCGGTCAACTGACCATCCGGCGAAAAGCTCACCCATGATTTCTGCGCCGCCTACCACGCTGGAAGCCAGGCCCAGGCTGGTTAACGCCAGGCCAAAACTGGATTCCATCCAGTCGCCGTAAATAAGAAAGAATACCTCGTTGGCTCCCATGAACAGCATCATGTACGCGGCCGCTGCCCAAACGACGCGGTTCCGGCGCACCACGCGCAGCAGTTCACGCAGGCCGGCTGCTTCTCTCCCATGATTCCTGAGACGGGGTAGGATGCGCCAGAGTAAAACGGCCGCGCCTGCGCCTAACGCCCCCAGCCAAAAGAAAGGAGCCTGCCACCCCTGCCGCTGGATCACCAGACCCATCAACGGTGCGCCGGCCAACAGCGCGCCGGCCCAGGAGAACTCGGTCACAGCAATGGCCCAGCCGCGCTTCTCGTAGGGCACACTATCTCCCACATACGCCTGCATGGCCGGGTCGTAGATGACTTTGGCCAGGGCGATGAGTGAAAGCGTTACGCCCAGCAGCCAGTATGCCGGCCGCAGAATGAGCAGGAGGCAGCCGATGCTGAACAGGCCCATGGCAGCGATCACAACCGGCTTGCGGCCGAATCGCTCCGACAATGGACCGAAGAGCGGGCTAAACAACCCGGTGAAGTTGCGAATGGTGATCAAACGGTAAACGGCCGTCAACGGAACACCCATCCCGCGCGCCAGCGCCGGGGCAAAGGGATACACCATGCGCAAACCAGAGCTGAGCAGCCATCGGGCCAGAGTGAGCGCGGCCAGTTGGATCGAGAGGCGGGAGCGGTTCGGATCATCAACCACGGGCGTGAGTGTAACCGAGAGTGGAACTGCGTACAAATCCTCTCTCGTGCAATGCCAGACGACCGGTTCAGTGCTAAAATCAGGGCATGTCCCAAAACGAAACAAATTCTCAACCCGCTCATTCTCGGCCGTGGCCGTTTGGCGCGCGCGCGCTCCTTGCTTTCTTCCTCCCCGTGCTGGGCGCAGCCATCGTAGGCGTGTTCATCGGCAGCTTTTTGGCCGATGCAACCGGCCGGCAGTATGCACTGGCCCCTGTGATGGCCGCCACCGGACTGATTAGCTGGTTCCTGGGGCTGCGCTGGTATGGCCTGGCGGGATTGGGGCTGCGCGGCCGCCGGCCGTTTTTTGCCGGAATCGGCTTTGCCGTTCTTGGCTGGGTGGCCTTCCTCTTGTTTCGCTTCGCCTTCGTCTTGATTCGTGGCTTCGGCCCGGCAGGCTCCGGCCAGGCGTTTGTCTATTTGCTGTTGTTTGAAGCACTCGCGGTGCAGTTGTGGACGTTTGGCCTGCTGTTTCGCAGCCTGGCAGATTGGCGCGGGCCGATGACGGCCGCCATCGGGTCCGGGATCATTTTCGGCACGGCCGCCGCCCTCTTGTTCCAAGAATCCTTCATCAGCAGCCCAAGCAGCTACCTGTACTTCATTTTGTGGGGCGTCCTATACGGCATCATCCGCCTGCGCACAGGCAGCCTGCTGGGCACGGCCGTCGTTCAGGCGCTCCATAGTTTCACGGCCTGGGTCGTCATGGCCCCTCAGCCTGAATTGGCCGCGGGCCAATTGCAATCCCTGTATCTGGCGGCCGGGGTCGCCTACCTAGTCATCATCTGGAGATTATGGCCCAAACGGGAAAAGGATTACCGAGTTTGAGTGGTTGAGACCTGTCGAGTTTTATGACAACCTACCAGGTCTCTGGACGAACAGGTACACGTGGAGGAATCATGGCTTACAAATACATCTTGACCCGGACTGAAGGGCGCGTGGGCATCGCGCAACTCAATCGTCCCAAAGCATTGAATGCGTTAAACCGGGGCCTGATGGCCGAATTGATGGACGCCCTGGAGCAGTTCGATGGGGACGCAGACATCGGCTGCATGATCATCACGGGCAACGAGCGGGCTTTTGCCGCCGGGGCCGACATCAAAGAGATGGCGAACGCCACGCCCACAACCATGCTCGACAACCCGTTTATTGATTACTGGGACCGGCTGCGCCACATTAGCAAACCGGTGATCGCGGCCGTGTCCGGTTTTGCGCTCGGCGGCGGCTGTGAACTGGCGATGGCCTGCGACATGATCGTTGCCAGCGAGACCGCCCGCTTCGGCCAGCCGGAGATCAACCTGGGCATCATTCCCGGGGCCGGCGGCACGCAGCGGATGACGCTGGCAGTGGGCAAGGCGCTGGCGATGGAGATCGTGTTAAACGGCCGCTTCCTCACCGCCGACGAAGCGCTGAAACATGGGCTGGTAAACCGGACCGCGCCGGTCGAGGTGTATTTGGACGAGGCCATTCGGCTGGCGGCCGAGATCGCTGCACGAGCGCCAGTGGCCCTTCGCCTGGCCAAGGAAGCGATTAATGCCGTCTTTGAGATGCCGTTGCCGTCCGGCCTGGCTCACGAACGCCGTCTCTTCTACATGCTTTTCAGTACCGAAGACCAGAAGGAAGGGATGGACGCCTTCATCAATAAGCGAAAAGCGAACTGGCAAGGCAAGTAACGGCCGCAGCCAATTGGAGGAAGGGGCATTGTGACGTTAATCCGTCCGGTCACCGGCCTGCGTCTTACTCAGGACACACAACTACAGCCGGGCGTGTACCTGCTGCCCGGCGGCCTGTCCATAGACGTTGACAATGTGACGCTGGATGGTCAGGGCGCACGCCTCATCGGCGGGGCCGGCAAGGGGTATGGCGTCACCATCACGGGACGGAAGCATGTCGCCATCAAGAACCTGCATCTGCAAGGATACATTCATGGCATCCATGCGGCCGATTGCGAAAACCTGACCATCACCGACTGCCATTGCACGGGGTCGGCCGAGCTGCCCCCCAACAGCCGCTTCCTCGACATCTGGAAGACGGCCGAAGAGGCGTACGGCGGCGGCATCTTCCTCCACCGCGTGATAAAAAGCAGAATACATCGCAACGACTTGCAGCACCAGATGAACGGGCTGCTGACGTATCAGTGCCGGGCGCTGGACGTTCACGATAACATCGCCAACTATTGCAGCGGTTTCGGCTTCCACCTCAATGAAACCTGTGACAGCCGGTTTACGGACAACTACGCAGACTTTTGCTGCCGCTACCACCCGCGCAGCGAAGGGGTGGGTCACATGGGGGCAGACGCGGCCGGTTTTCTCATCGTGAACGGCTCCTGCCGCAATATCTTCCGCCGGAACTTCGCTCGCCTGGGCGGCGACGGCTTCTTTCTGGCGGGACTCACGCCACAGGGCGAGCATGTGGGCTGCGATGACAACCTCTTTGAGCAGAATGACGGCTCCTACAGTCCCAACATCGCCTTCGAAGGGACATTCAGCCGCAGCAACATCTATCGCGGCAACCGGGCCATGCACTGCAATTACGGCTTCTGGCTGGGCTTTTCGGCCGACTGCGTGCTGGAAGAGAACCAAATCTGGCACAACCGGCAGGCGGGCATTGCCGTGGAAAACGGGTACAGCATGACAGCCCGTGGCAATGATTTCCGCCGCAATGGACACGGCATCCTGCTTTGGTCCAAATACGTTGCCGGGTTCGCTCGCCCGGTACCCCAAAACGACACCAGCCGGAACTGGCTCATCGAGGACAACACGTTCTGGCGCAATTCGACGGCCGTGCGCATTGCCGCTAACCAGGATCATGGTATTCGGCCGCTGCCGGACGGTGTCCCAGCCACCCCGCCGCCTCACCACCATACTATTCGCCGCAATCAGCTCCAGGAGAACCGCGTAGGCATTGAATTGCAGGGCGTCAGGGACAGCCGGATTGAAGCAAATGAGATGCGAGACAATGTCGTGAACAATCGAGTGAATCGAGCATGAGTTTTTTCGATGGAGGACACAATGTCGGTAGACAGCTTCAAATACCTGCCCCGGCTCATCGCCGCGTTTTATCGGATGAGCGACCGCCAACCTGAGCACCCTATCCCGTGGACGCCGCTGCCGCGCCCCCTGGCTGAGTGCACCTTCGGGCTGGTCACTTCAGCCGGACTTTACCATCGGGGCGTGGAACGGCCGTTTGACCTGGAGCGGGAAAAGCAGGAACCGACCTGGGGAGATCCCACATTCCGCACCATCCCCAGCGATATTCCCCAGGCGGAAGTGGGAGCGAGCCACCTGCATATCAACACAAGGGATGTGCAGGAGGACATCAACATTCAACTGCCCATTCACCGTTTCCAGGAACTGGCGGCCGAGGGACGCATCGGCCGTCTCGCCCGGCACGCTTACTCCTTCATGGGATACCAGGGCTTTCCCGCCGACACGGCCGCCTGGCAAGCGCGGTATGGCCCTGAAGTGGCCGACAAGTTTAAGGCAGAGGGGGTGGACTGCATCTTGCTGACGCCTGCCTGACCGGACTGCGCCATGAACGTGCCCGTGCTGGCACGTACGCTGGAAGCGGCCGGACTCGCTACAATATTGGTCACCATGATGCCCTACTGGGCGGAGAAAGTGGGTGTGCCGCGCACACTGGCGGTCGAATTTCCCTTCGGCCATACGCTGGGCCAGCCCGGCAACAATGATCAACAAATGCGGGTATTGCGGCAGGCGCTGACAGTGCTGGAAACGGTCGAATCGCCCGGCGTTATCATTCATTCCGACGAGACCTGGCCTGTGCCGCAAAAAGAGGCTTACAAGGCGTGGCAGCCGGCTGAACCTTCGCCGCTCATCCAGGTGCTGGCGCCCCGCTTCCGTGAGATGATGCGTCAGCAACGGAGCCAGAACAAGTAGCTTCACCCGCCATCCCGCAAAGCCAGAAGTTCGTACGCATCTCCAATGTTCCAGGTGGGAACCAGATAATCTGCTCTGAGCCGGCGCAAGACGGCCGGTTCCGGCAATGGTTCGGCCGTCGGCGATTCTTTCTGGAGGACAAATTCCAGGCCGGTGCGCCAGATCAAGACATGGGTGATTCCTGCGGCCCGCCACGCCTCGGCGATGCCGGGTGCATCCTGGTACAGGTAAACCAGATGGTCGAACGCATCCAGGATGCTGTCTGGACGACAGTCGCGGTCGCAGTAGTAACTGCGTGGTTCCCACAGGAACACAACCACTGCATCTTCTGGCAGCGTCTCATTGATCGCCTGCATCGCCGCGTAATGTGCTCCCAGGCGTCGAGTGAGAAACCGATCTCTGGACTCGACCCCAAGCAGATATTGCCACGGCCGCGCCTGCGCCCAACCCGCCAATTGGTCAACCATCCCCAGGAAGAGCACAAAAGCGATGACCAGGTTGAGGAAGCGCTGCAGCGAGAACTGCGGCCGATCAAATCGAGCCAGGTCCTGCAAAACCCAGGCCAGCGCCGGGCACAGCGCAGCGAAGGCAGGCAGCAATAACCGCGTCTGCCGCAATCCAGCCGAGGAGATCACTCCCAGCACCCAGAAAGCGTAGTTTGCCAGCGCATAAAGCAAGATGGTACGGAAGGCAGGCGGCGCGTGGCGGCCGTGATGGGAGTGGGCATAGAGCAGCATCAGGGGGAGGAAAGCCAGGTACAACGGCCCAGTCGGCCCGTCCTGGCTGGCGTCGGCGATGCCCAGCGTCAGGTCATAAGGGAGGCGGAGAATGGCGACCAGGTCCAGCCCGATGCCGCTGCCCGGATCGCCATAGGAAGCCGTGCGGAACGCGTCCCAGAAACGGCCGCCAAACAGAAACGGGTAAACCGGGTTGCCCGTAAACCACCAATTCTTCAAGAACCAGGGAGAAGCCACCAGCAAGGCGGGCAGCGCAAACAGCAGCAACAACCGCGCCCCTTCCCTCAGGTTGCGGCGAAATTGCCACAGGAGCAGGCAGCCCAGGAACAACGGCGTGACGAAACTGATGTACTTGAGGCTCATCGCCAGTCCAGAAAAGAGGCCGCTCAAGAGGAGCCAGCGCTGGTCCCGGGCCGGTTGCCAGCGCATGAAAAAGTACAGCGCGGCCGTGCTGAAAAAAGCCAGCGCCAAGTCATTGTAGGTCCAGGCCGCCAGTAACAACACCATGGGCGTCGCCAACAAAAAGATGACGGCCGGCCAGCCGTTGTCAACGCGCAGGATGCGGCGCGCCGTCAGATAGGCTACGCCGGCCAGCGGAAAGAGAAAGATAAAGTGAACAAGCTGGGCCGTAATGTCGCCTCGAATGGCCATGGCGAACAAGAAAAGCATCTCAAACAGAGACGGGAAGTTCAGATGAGGGATATCAATGCCCGGCCTGATCTGGCCCGCTTGCAGGTACAGCTTAGGCCCTTTGAGATGGTAAAACAGCCCATCCCAATTTGTGGGCGGCAACAGCGCCAGCGCCAGCGCAAGGCTGAGGGTCAGCGCCAGGTAGAGCGCGACGGGCCGGGATGGGACCTTCCATTTCATCCCGTCGACCTGGCGCGCCAGGGGACGAACGGCCGCCAGAGAACATGCCAGCCCTAAGCCGTAAAAAAAGGGCGGGGAGAGAAGCCCGGCCAGCCCCAGAAAGAGCACCAACAGCCCCAAGACGCCAAACCCGATCCCCAGTCCAAAGACCAGGGCCTCGCTGCTGCGGTGTTGGCGGGGAGCCAGCCGGCGCCACAACCAGAGGCCCGGCCCATAAGCGATGATGACAAGCCACAAAGCGGCCGCCAGATCGAGGAACGTGCGGCCGATCGCGGCTACCTCTATCCCCAGCGAAGAGGGCGCCGCCTGCCCCACGTCCGGCCCAGCCGGCGAGAACGGCTTGTGCGCCACGTAATAGCTGCTGATCACAAACAACAACCAGATGAGAAGGACGCCGGTAAGCAGCGCTATCAGACGGCCGCTTTGCCCTCGTAACTTGGTCATGGTTCGGCCGCTTCTCCTTCAACGCTGCTGGCCAGGGGAGCCGTTGCCGGCCGGCCCGACACCCGCTTCTCAATCAGAGCGAGCAACCCGCTGACGGCCGTCCAGACCAGCACGAAGATGGTGAGGTATGCCCGCTGAGCGATGACGAAGGTGCGCGCCTGCCCCTGGGAAACGCCGCCCAGCAGCAACAAACCAAGCCAACCCAGGTCGAAGAGGCCGAGGCCGCCGGGCGCAACAGCCACAATCAGGCTGAGTTGGACGAAGGGATAGCTGGCGATGATCAAGGCCAGGGGAATGGAAAGGTGTAATGCCCGGTTCACGAAGTAGTAACTGAGGACAAGCAGGCTATTGAGGAGGAAGGACACACCCAGGATCACCAGAGAGCGGCCGGGCGGCGGCATCCAGTTATCGGCCGTCACGCCCCAGGCGGTCAGCTTCTGCGTTAGCCTGGGAAAGCGCTTCAGCGCGCACAGCAACAATGTTGCCCGATTCCGGCCTGTCATCCACCAGAGGACGGTCGCCAGGAGCAGCAGGATCGCTCCCAGGAGCAAACCCAGGCCAACGCCATGAACCACGCCATTCAGATACAATCCTGCCGGCAATAAGATCGCCCCCAGCGGCAGCAGGTCAAACAGGTTGTCCACGACCACGATCCAGACCGAGCGAGACAGCGGCACACCCAGCGCGCGTAGCCCGGCCGACTTGCCTCCAATGGTGCTGACGCTTCGCGGAAGGACGAGTCCGAGCGCCCGCGCCGTCATCGTGAGCAGATAGATGCGGGGCCATGAAGCGACCGACCGGGACCAGAGAGCGGTTGTGACCAGGCGCAGGCGAAGCGCGGCCGCCATGGTTGCCCCGCCCAAAGTCAAGCCCGCGGCCAGCAGCGCCATTCGATCCCCGGCCACGACCTGCCGCCACGCTTCCGGGCCGGCCCACCAAAGCAGCAGGCTAAACAGCGCCAGGCTCAACAGTTGAAGGGAGAGTCGCAGCCAGCGGTTCATATCAACCAGCATGGCGGGCCTGACCGAATGCGGCTTGCCATTCCCGGAACGACGTCGCCAACAGAATGGCCAGGGTCAGCAGCGGCAGGGGTAAGAACAGGATAGGGTTCTCATAGTTGCCGCTGATGGTTGCCAGAAACAGGCCCCATAATCCGGCCAGGAAAATAGGGAGGCCAATGGCTGCTGGCCGAACACCCCAACGGCCCACGACCTGGTGTAGCCAATCAAACAAGGGAATGAGCAGCAACACCTGGTTGGTTGTGCCCGTCTGGAACGGCACCAGCAGCGTTACAACGATCGCCCAATGGAGCGCCTGGCGGAACCTGGCCCCATTCTCATGCCGCGCCTGCCACCCGCTCACCAGCAGGCCCAGGCCCAACAACCCGGCCAACACAAAGCGAAGCGAGGCCGGCGCGCCGGGCCAGACAAGCTCCTGAAGCAGCGCCAGCGGGTAACGGCCGCCGGCAACCCGCGAGTAACGCTGTACATCTTCCAGAAAGTTGATAGGCCATCTGGGAAAGAGGGCCAGAGAGGCGAGCAGCAACGCGATCCCGCCGCTGAGCAGCCCAGCCAGGAACCGCCAGCGACGCTGCCACACTGCCCACAGGACCAGCCAGGGGCCTATGAGGATGACCATTTGCGGTTTCACGGACGTGGCCGCCAGGAGCACGCCAGCACGGCCGTCTAGTCCGCGATCCAACGCCCACAATGCCATCACCAGAAAGAAAACAACCCAGAGCGTGAACTGCCCCAGGAATACCGTTCTAGTTACCGGGTAAAATGCCAGTGCGGCCAGCAAAAGCCCGACAGCCCCCAGCGGCGAGGGCTGCCACCGTTTCCAGGCAAGCAGCCCGGCTACAGTGCCGATGGCCAGCCATTGCAGCGCGACCAGCCAGATCGCCTGCGCCCACGCATAGGAAAGGTAAACCAGCGGCCAGAAGAGGAACAGAACGTGGAGCGGGTAGGCAAATCCGCCACGGCCGACTTCGCTGGGGTCAATGGCAATCACCGGCTGGATTTCGGCCGTGACGTCAAGGCCGTAAGGATCACGCCCCTCCAACAGCAGGGCGCGCGCGCCGGCCCAGCGTGAGTAGAAGTCGTTGGCCCCCGGCACCTGGCTGGAAACGTACCGGTACGTGACGGCGCTCTCCACCGCGAACAAAAGAAGCAGCAACATTCCCAAAAACAGCCACTTTCCCCGATTTGATGAAGTGACAATGGACATCGGGCGTTTCCCTATTTCGTGAAGATGCCGTGCAAAACGATATTGAAGCTCAATTGGCGCAAACGGCCGCGCAAACGGCCGTGTACCCATTGGTCAGCTCTGATGGCCAGACGGCTCAGGGGGGCGGTGATAGCCTGGGGGGGGAGAATCACCTGAGCGAACGGCGGCGTCAGGAAAGCCTGGTAATCTACAGTGAGGCGGGTGATGCCGTGGCGGCCGAAAAGCGCCCGAAGCTGTTCTTCCGAAAAGAACTTCTGCTCCCTGGAGTACCCTTGATCGAGGAACCCTCTTAACCGGCGCATCACCTGAATGAACGGATTGCCGTTCTGCGGTTCAACGACCAGCAGGGCTGCCCCCGGCTTAGCCACGCGAACCAGATTGCGCATCACATCGTCTAATGCGGTCATGTGGTGCAGTGCGCCGACGGAGAGGATCACATCAGCAATATCGTCCGGAATGGTCTCGGATTTGACATTGGCGGCGATGAACTCGACATGGGGCAAATGGCGGTTGAACTGCGCCGCTGCCCTGATCATCTCCTCCGACTGATCCACGCCAATGTACCGGCGATAACGCCCCGCCAAAAAAGCGGCCGGCGCGCCAACGCCGCAGCCGATGTCCACCACCGTACCCAGGTTGTCCTTCTGTGCCAGCAACGGTCGCAATGCGGTCAGCAGTTGATATTGCCGGGCCTGGGCTGATGAAGGAACTGTATCCTTCCGGGCATACCGGGTGGCGATGGCGTCAAAGAGAGCCTTGTCCCGTCTTTCCCGCGACATCCTCATCCCCATCAGCTTTTGTGCAGCGATACGACCAGGTCGGCGATCAGGCCCAGGACGATGATCTGAAATGTCAACGTCAACAAGACCACCGTGGATGTGGCCAGGTGAAAGTCGTAGACATTGATGTCGTAGATCACCTTGACAGCGCTGAGAAGGCTGATGAGGGCCGCCAGGGGAACAAAAACCCGTAACGGCCGGTAGCTGAGCACAACCCGCACCACCAGCGAAAAAAAGTTGATGGTATCGCGCACCGGCCGAATCTTGGACTGTCCTGTACGCTTGTAGTAGTCAATCGGCACGTACAGCACATTGTAATCGTTTGTCAACATCGCCAGCGTGATGGAGGTGGTGAATGAGAAGCCCGCCGGCAACAGGCGGAAGTAATCCTTGACGATGTCGCGCTTAAAGGCGCGCATGCCGGAGTTGAGATCAGGGATTTTCACGCCGCTGAGGTAATTGGCGAGGCGGGTGAGCAGCCATTTGGCCGGACGGCGCACCAACGGCACCTGCACATGTTCCCCCGTACGTGCGCCGACGACCATGTCATAGGAATCCATCTCGGCTACCAGGCGGGGGATCATGTCGCAGGGGTATGTTCCGTCCGCATCCAGGATGACGATCACGTCGTGACTGGCCTGCCGGATTCCCGTCTTAAGCGACGCCCCATATCCCTTGTTATGCGGGTGGCAGAAAAGCCGAACTGACTCATGTTCTGCCACTGCTTCGGCCGTTCCGTCGGCAGAGCCGTCATCGACGACGATGATCTCGCAAGTCAGACCCGCGTCTGACATGACCTGCTGCACCTGTTCCAGAGTCGGCCCGATAGCGGCCGCCTCATTGTAAGCCGGGATAATGATCGAGACTGGCTGCATAGACATGGATCGCTTTGCCGGGAGGTTGTTCATAGCGCTTGCAAGCATAGCATACCTGGCTATACTGCTCAATGGCAATCATTGACTATTCCAACTAAAAGGTTCCTTTGCTACCCTCACTAATGGCAAAATTCACTCATTCTAAACGCCTGAATTCACTGCCTCTAAACCGTCGTCGTGCATGGAGTTTGCTAAGATAGGCAAGCGATTAGCCCCAACGTTCGGGTGCGTTTTGTAATGTAATTTGAGGAGCATTTAGATGAAACTAAAGACCCTTACCTTCGCCGGATTGGTAATGCTGGTCTTGCTGAGCGTACAAATCCCCGTGTCCGGATTGACCGGCAGTTCTGCCTTCATCGAGGAAGTGGTGATTGCCGGGAATGGGTTCGCCGCCGGCTCCGGGCAGGGCACGGCCGTCAACCATCTTGGCCTGACCCTCTCCAACAGCGACGTCATAGCCGTCTATACTTCACCGGTGCTGGCCGCCCCCATTTCCTTTAACGCAGTGGTGCCCCAATGGATTGCGGACGTCCCGGACTCCGCCACGCTGGAAATCAGGCTGCGCACGGCCAGGGCGACGGGCGAATGGAGTGAATGGTACGACATTCGCCCCCAGCCGGACTGGATGCTGCCGGGCGACGAGGAAGTGGTAGGCGAGATGGTGACAGTCCCAGCGGCCGACGTCACTCATCAATACATCCAATATGAGGTGAGCCTCGCCCGTTACCAGGGCGGCCCTGCACCCGTTTTACAGGAATTGCGCCTGACCTTCATTGACACCACAGACGGGCCAACGGTGGAAGAAATGATCGCCCGGCAAAAGGGGTTGGATGAAGCAAAAGCGACCGCCAATGGGACGGACAGCAACGCTGGGGCCGCGGGAATTCCCAAGCCCACGGTGATCAGCCGTCAGGTCTGGTGCAGTGATCCGGTCTGCAATTACAGCCTGGACCCGGTTAATGATTACCATCCGGTCACGCATCTGATTGTGCACCACACGGTTTCCAACAACAACAATAGCGATTGGGCTGCCAATGTGCGCGCCATCTGGAGCTTTCACACCTTTACACGGGGGTGGGGCGACATCGGCTATAATTACCTGGTAGACCCCAATGGCGTCCTTTACGAGGGGCATTTGGGCGGCGATGATGTGATCGGCACGCACGCCGCTGACGCTAACGCAGGCACCATGGCATTGGCTTTCCTGGGTGACTTCCGCAGCTACACCCCACCGGACCCCATGCTCAACTCTGCCGTAGATCTCTTCGCCTGGAAAGCTGACCAGAAAGGGATTGATGTCTATGGAGCCAGCAACGCGCTGCCCAATATCAGTTGGGGGCTGCCTAACCTGATGGGCCACCGGGATGTGTATGGGGGCAACAATACCACCTGCCCCGGAGACCAGGCGTTTGGGTTGCTGCCGACACTGCGAACGCGGGTGGCGGAACAAATCGGATTGACCTCTGACTACATTTACGTGGATGAACTGAGCAGCGCCCTCACCTTGAGTAATGCGAACTGGCATACCGCGCCCGGCGGCTGCGGCCATAATACACACGCCTATTACACCTTCTCCACCACGAACCCGGCAGAGGCAGTTAATTACGGCGACTGGTCGCCGGAGATTCCTGCCGACGGCCTCTATGAACTGCAAGTGTATGCCCCGTACTGTAACACGGGCAAAGCGGAAACAAGCGGCGCTGCTTATACGGTCTATCACACAGGTGGGTCCAGCACGGTGGTTGTCAATCAAAATGCCAACGTGGGGCTGTGGATGTCGTTGGGCGAATACACTTTCTGGGCGGGGAGTAATCGAATAATCCTGCATCTGACCGATCTGACGACGACCGATAATGGGCTGGGCATCTGGTTTGACGCCATCCGCTTACGGCCGTTAGGCCCTCTGCCAGATGTTGTCGTCACGAACCAGCAGCCGGTTGCCGGCGAATGGCTGACTCAGACGGTGGCCAGTTTCACCTGGAATTTTGATTATCCGACGGTCGTGGCCAATACCACGCTGGAAGTGGCGACGGATGCCGGTTTTACCAACACCGTCCTCACCCAGGTTTTTCCCGGCAGCGTAACCTCTTTCAGCTATGACTTTGGCGCAGATTATCCGGACCTGTATTGGCGGGTCACGGCCGAAAAAGTACAAGGAGGTACGTCCACGTCGGCAGCCACCCATTTCAGCATTGATGCGACATCGCCCAGTTCGACCATCAGCGGCGTGTTCAAGCTCCCGGACGGCCGTTACCTGCTCACCTGGCAAGGCAGCGATTCCGGGCCGGGGATCGCCAGTTATGATATTGATTACCGCGAGGCAGGCGCCACCCCATGGGTGAATCTCCTGACCAAGACCACGGCCGTCAATACCTGGTTTACCCCCCCTGACCCGGCAAAAACCTACCAGTTCCGCAGCCGGGCTACAGACAATGTCGGGAATGTGGAGCCGGCTCACACCACGGCCGACAGCAGCACCGACCAGGCCATTTTTCTGGGCCATGCCATGATGTTGCCGATGGTTTATCGTTAGCATAAGTTGGAGGAAAGTGTGCAGGTTGAACAAGTTGAGGTTTTAATCGTCGGCTCCGGCCCTTCCGGTTCTTCCACCGCTCTCCACCTGGTACAACAAAACCCTGCGTGGGCGAAGCGGATTGTTGTGGTAGATAAAGCAGTCCATCCGCGGGAAAAGTTGTGTGGTGGGGGCATCACTCACCTGGGCCAGAACATCTTAGTGCGCCTGGGGCTGCCGTTTGAGCCGCAGAACTTTACTGTGCGCGAAGTACAATTGGTATACCGGGACAAACGCTTTTCGCTGTACGGGAACCCCGTGCTCCGCATTGTGCGCCGGGATGAATTCGACCATTGGCTGGTGAAGAAGGTGGAAAGCCGGGGGGTGCAGGTGCGGCAGGGAGAAGCAGTCACCCGTGTGACGCTTCATGACGAGTATGTGGAAGTGGTCACCGAAAAGGGAATCTTTCACGCCCAGGTTTTGGTCGCGGCCGACGGATCGCGCAGTTTCGTGCGCCGGGCGCTGAAATGGGACGACGAGTCGCGTGTAGCCCGCTTACTGGAAGTTCTGACGCCGGAGGACGCCCATATTCAGCCAGAGTTTCGAGATCGTGTGGCTGTCTTTGACTTCACGCCCATGACGGACGGGCTGCAAGGGTATTATTGGGATTTCCCCAGCTATGTGGGGGGGAAACCGTTTATGAATCGGGGCGTTTTTGACAGTCGCGCCCGTCCTGAACGGCCGAAGGCAAAGCTGAAGCAGCTTTTGGAAAAGGCTCTGGCTCAACGAGAGCGTACGCTGGATGAGTGCCCGCTAAAAGGGCATCCGATCCGCTGGTGGGATAAGAACGGCCGCTTTTCAATGCCCCGTGTCTTGCTCGTGGGCGATGCCGCCGGGGCGGACCCTCTGTTCGGCGAAGGCATTTCCTTCGCTCTAGGATATGGCGAGGTAGCCGCCGCCGCCATTGCTGATGCCTTTAAGCGGAAAGATTTCAGCTTCACCACTTACCGCGAGCGCCTGCGCGCTCACCCCCTCTTCTTTCAGCTTCGTATTCGCGTGCGGCTGGCGCGCACTGCTTATCTGCTCAAAAGTCCGCGCCTGGTGCGGTGGGGGTGGCAAATCGCCCGTCATGTCGTCCGCTTCACCCGCTGGCGCGACCCGGAGTATGTCCCCACGGAACCGCTGCAGCTTTCCCTGGAACCGGACGGCCGTCCCTAGCACGCGTTATCCACAGCCCACATTCAGTTATCCATGGGGGCGTCCCCCATACTTTCCAGAGCCTTTGCCCAATCACCGGGTAAGAGGCTCTTTTTAATTGGGGGCCGACGCCGCAGCACAAAACTGCGCGACTCTTTTCGGCCGTCTCATACGTTATGATTAACAGAAGTGATTCGCCGCGAATCAAAGACAGGCATATGGCTGAACTCATTAACACCAATCTGATCACCTGTGCCCAGGCTGGCGACCATGCAGCCATCACTACCATCTACGAAAGCTACCACCGGGATGTTTACCGCTATCTGTTCTATCGTGTGGGCAGTGAGCAGATGGCCGAAGATCTGGCGGCCGAGGTATTTCTCAGGGTGATTGAAGGGCTGCCCCGGTATTCCTCCGGCGGCGTGTCCTTCCGAGCCTGGGTGTTTCGGATTGCACGCAATCTGGCCGTGGATCATTATCGCCGCATGAAAGTGCGCGATCATGTTGGATTAAACGAGAAGCTGGCGGACAGCAGTGAAGATTTAGAGCTGCTGGCTGATCGCAGCCTGACCGTCAGACATCTGCAGGAGGCGCTTCGCCGTCTCACCGCGGACCAATGTGATGTGATCATTATGCGCTTCATCGCCGAAATGCCAATCGCTCAGGTAGCCCGCGCCCTGGGCAAGAGCGAGAACGCAGTCAAAGCATTGCAAGCGCGCGGCCTGTCTGCATTAAACCAGATATTATCGCGACGGAAGGTACAGTTATGAAGGGGAAAGATGAGCATCTGCACCAACTCCTGAGTGACCTGGAAACGGGGAGCCAGTTACAGGCTGTGTTGAGCAAACTCCCGGAGGCTGATTCGGAGTTGAAACCATTGTTGTCGCTGGCGGCCGCCTTACGCACCATGCCGTATCCGGAGTTAAGTCCAGCCCGGGAACAAGTGCTGAGGGCGCGAGTCTTCCGGGATGGCCGCTCCGCGGCCGTCAGGCGCCGGTTCAGCCCCACCTGGCGGTGGCCATCACAATGGTGGCCATCACAATGGCGGCCGTCACAATGGCGGCCGTCTCGTCTGAGGCTGGCGGGGGGAGTGGCAGCCGCCATGCTGATATTCGTGCTGGTCGCCGGTCTGATCTCATCCGGCGCGCTCTCGGTGACCTCGGTCTATGCCCGTTCGGCCACTCTCGCCGGGATGGTGGGCCGGGTGGAAGTGGCTGCAAGCGATGGTCAGTGGCGCACGGCCGTGGAAGGAGAAAGGCTCCGGCCAGGCCAGCGTATTCGTACCGCACCAGATGCGGCCGTGACGCTGGATTTCTTTGAGGGAAGCAGTGCTTACCTGGAAGGGGGGACGGACGTCGCCCTGGCCTCGCTCAAGGGGGGGAAGAACAAGCCCCTGAGTGTCAGGCTAATCCAGTACGCCGGCAAGACGGTGCACGAAGTAGTATCGTTGGAATATGGCGGTGCCGAGTATGTGGTGGAAACGCCCACCGGTTCCGCCAGCGTTCAGGGTACTTACTTCAATGTGGTCGTGAACAGGTCCGGGCAGACATGGTTGGCCGTAGACTCCGGCCAGGTCACGGTCGCGGCCGCCGGCGAAGAAACGGTGCTGACAGCGGGACAGGCAACGGTCATTCAACCAAACCGGCCGCCGGCCCAGCCCGGCTATCAATTTACCCTTACAGGGCAGGCAGCAAGCATCGCTGAAACGGTCTGGACTGTGAGCGGTATCACTATCGCAACGGCTGATGGGACAGCCGTAGACGGCCAACTCCAACCCGGCAGCTTTGTCCGGGTGATGGGGCGGGTCTTGCCTGACGGTCGCTGGCTGGCAGACAGGATAGAGTCTGCGCCTGAGGCCCGCCAGACGGTCAGCTTCTCCGGTATGATCGAGCAAACAGACAGCGAGGATTGGTTGGTGAATGGGACGGCCGTCCAGGTGAACAGCCAGACCATCACAGCCTCCTCCCTGACCGCAGGGAGCCTGGTGCGCGTGACGGCCGCGCTTCCGCCATACGGGGAGCTGGCAGCCCTCCGCATTGAAGCCCTGGGCGACAACTCGCCCATGCCCAGCCTCTCCTTTGAGCCTGATGAACTGAGAGCAAGTGGCTGCCGGACTCAATTCGCGCTGGACGGTACCCTGTTCAATAAGGGGTCATCACCCGGCGATACGGCCGCTGATGTGGAGCTGGGATACGAAGTAATGAAGGGCGCGGAGTATGTGGAGGAAGTGGCGCTCGATCCAGCAGGCTGGGCAACAATCGCTGCTGGTGAGCAAGTGGGTTTCACCATTGACGTACGGCTCAATGAAAGCTGGAACAGTGTTCCGGACGGCGCTGAGGTCAAAATCCGCGTCTACATCGCCGCCGAATCGAACCGCCCTGGGCACCACCGCACGCGAGTCACAGCTACCATCATCGCCCAATGCGGATCCACACCCACCCCTTCTGCCGCGCCGCCGGTGACGCCGACCACAACCGTCACCCCCACTGCAACCGTGACGCCAGCCGGGACAATCACCCCCACCACAACGATCACGCCCACTGTCACGCCGACGCCAAGCGCTGTGATCACCGACTGCACCGGCGTCAATCCGCACCCGACCTCCACCAGCCTGGCGGAACGTTACCAGGTGACGGCCGAAGAAATCATGGGGTGGTTCTGTGATGGGTTGGGGTTCGGCGAGATTGACCGCGGCTATGGTCTCAGCCTGGAGACCGGAAAGCCGGTTGCCGACATCTTTGCTATGCGCCGCTCAGGCCTGGGCTGGGGGCAAATCAGGAAACAGTTGGAGGAACAAAGCGCTGACGAAACGCCAGTAGATGAAGACCACGGCAACAGCCAGGAAGGCGCAGGCGAAGAGAAGAAGGGTAATCAGGGAAACGGAAACAACAGCAATCAGGGAAATGGGGGAAAAGGTAATGGGAACCAGGGTGGCCGCGGTAACGGAAACAGCAATGAGCATCAGGATGATTCCTGATCTGAATGAACGGTATTGGCAAAGCAGGCCGGTAAGGGCCAACCGCCCACCCTTACCGGCGTCGTCTTGAGGACCATTTACTTAGGCCGGCCGTACAACCACCAGTATTCAGCTTGAGGATACGCCGGCTTCCATTCCACGGGCCAGACAAATTCGCCCGGCTGCCAACGAAGGTGCAAATTCGCATCCAACAGCGTCAATTGCTGCGCCACAATCCCCTCTAGTTTGTACGGGGCCATTTCAAGCCGGTTAACAATGTCCCTGATGATGACACGCGTCTCTACTGACGACCCGTAGCTGGCGATCGCTGCGCTTTTCTCCCACTGGATATCCTTTAGCGTTTCGCCCCACTGCCGCAGCCGCGCTTCAAGTTCTTGATGCCCCCTTTGCTCGAAGCGAACAATTCGCTCCACCAATGCCTGGTTGAATTGATCGACGGCCGCATGAAGGCGCGTCACTTCGGCCGGCGTCAGCAGCTCCTCCAAAGCCAGCAGCCGGTGCTCTCGCATCAGGTACCCCCCCAGCGTGAGCCTGGGCATCCCTCCGCTGCCCATCGGCCAAAAGAGCACTTCGCTCTTCAGATATGCTTCCATTTCGCTCGCCATCGCCTCCAGCACAACAAGATCGCGCCTCAGCTTTTGTTTTCCGTTGGGCAAGACCCACCTCCATTGATCAGACTCACATTGGGGTATAATAGGGGAGTGCAGGCGTTCAGGCAAAGAGCCTTTGAATCGGCGCTGCGCATCGGCGGAAACCCATGTTGCCAGCGGAAGGAGTCTCGTATGACAAGCATAAGACGCGCGGCCGTGTTGAAGCTGGCATCGGCCGCTTATGAAATGGACCTTGAAGTCATGAACGGGACGTTGACTCGCAGCGAAAACGGCCGGTGGCGCATCGGCGCACGTGACTTGGCTGCCTGGTTGAGTGCTCACGAAGGTGAAGAGCTGGTGCTGGTCTTAGGCTCTTTAGCTGATGATGCGCCAGTTACGGTACGAACCTGCCGGACCTGTGGGCGAGATTACACGGAACTGGAGTGTCCCCACTGCCGGTCCAGCCGAATTCGGTTACGTGGCCATGCCTGAGCCAACTTACCTAAATTCCCCGCAAACGAGGATATTAAGATGAAACGATTTTGGAGCATCGTGCTTTTCGTAGTAGTGCTTGTTTCTGTTCCCGCTGTGCAGGCGCAAACGCCCGCATCTTCAATTGAATCATTGAGCGTTGACCTCTGGCCAGACTACGATCAGGCGGCCGTTCTCATTCTGCTCACCGGGACACTGCCCAGCAGCGCGTCGCTGCCGGCTCAGGTGACGGTTCCGCTGCCGGCCAACGCCAATTTTAATGTGGTCGCCCGCATCACGGCCGACAACGCCATGATTGACGATATCGAGTATTCAACTGAGGGTAACACCCTGACATTCACCACCCCCGAAACCAGGTTTCGAGTTGAATACTACGTCCCTTACGAGGCAAACGGAGATCAGCGTGCCTTTAGTTTTTCCTGGCTGGCGGACCTCGATGTCGGGCAGTTGAATGTGACTGTGCAGCAGCCCGCGTCGGCGACAAATCTAGTGACCGAGCCGGCGGCCGTCAATGTGGCGGAGGGAGATGATGGGTTCACCTACCACGCCCTCCCCACGCTCTCTGCTCCCGCCGGCCAGCAGGTATCCATCCGCATCAATTACACAATGTCAAGCCCGCAGCTTTCTGTAGATAATCTGCGCACCTCAATCGCCGATGTGCAAGCAGTTAGCCCGTCCACTACCGAGGCCGCATCTTCTGTCTCAAGCATTGATTGGCCGCTTGTAGCAGCAGGCGCAGGCGGCGTGTTGATTCTCATTGCGCTCGTCTGGCAAGTTCTAACCCGGCGGTCATCTGACCGGGTGCGCAAGCCCCGCCCTGTGCGACGTAAGGCACAAGTCGCGGCCGCGGGCGTGAAATATTGCCACGAATGTGGCCAGCCGCTGGAAGAGGGTGACCGATTCTGCCGTTCCTGCGGTGTTCCAGTCAAGAAACGATAACCACACCTTCCCCTCCCATCTGCGCCATCCAGGGGAAAAATAACATGGAGAGAAACGCGTTTTGTCGCAGCTGGGGTCTCTGGAACGAGTGATTGTCACCTAAACACAAATCGCCTGAACCCGGTACTCACCCACGGGCCAGGAACAAGAAAGAGGTTCAACTAACTGTAATCAGTTGAACCTCTTTTGTGTATTGGTTGATGCGTTTTGCCTGAGGTGAGTCAGGCAGAACAGACTGCTATCAGGCTTTCTTCTGCACCATTGCGTCTGTGCTAATTTCCCTGCTCTAATAGGTAAGCCAGGATATCAGCCATGTCCTGAGGGCTGCCGCTCATGCGCAGGCCGAAGTTTTGGCCGGCCATCGCACTCGGATCCGCGCACGGCCCGGTCGGACATTCGTCCACGATATACGCATTGGGATCAAGGATAGACTCGTAGATGTAATCAGCGGCCGTATAACCCTCGATACGGGTGGCGCCAATATCTGCAATCTGCCCAAGCCATGGGCCAACAGCGTTCGTCCCCTCAACTGCGGGGTCGCCATGGCAGCCAAAGCAGCCGTATTTCACGTACAGATTTGCGCCGTTCACCGCATCCCCTTCCCCAAACTCAGCCTGGTAATCAGTGATGCTTTGCGGCCACTCATACGTCACCAGAGGCTCGCTGCATAATTCTTCGCTTTCCCAGTTCATGATGAAAGCAACAACATCTTGAATCTGATCGCGGCGCATTGGCCCACCAAACTCCACAGACCAGGTGGGCATTACCGTGCCTAACCGGCCCGAAGACACGGCTTGCTCCAGGTAGGCTTTCTTCGACCCCTCCCATTGCATCGCTTCCATTCGCTGAGACTTATCCCCACAGAGAAGGGGCGCATAATTCAGAGGCAGTCCCTTGCAGCCGGTCTCATTCCCGGCGGTATCTAAGCATTTTTCTGCACGTCCCTCAACGCCATGGCAAGTGGCGCAGTTACCAAAGTAAATGCGAGCGCCGTTTTCTGCGGAGCGGCCTTCAAATGCCAGTGTGAATTCTTCCAGCCGGGCCGGCTCGCGCAACGCCGCGAAGCCCAGGATCATCATCGTGAGCATGAACGAAATGGTTCCAATAACAACTTTTACTTGCATGAGCAGTAATCCTTCTGGCTAGCAGTTCTTATTGACGAAGCGGCACTCTTCCTCGTAGTTCGAGTAAGCGTGACGGTAAGCCGGCCAATCAAGGGCCACCAGCATTTCGCTGGGGTTTTGAGGATCGGCCGCTTCAAAATGAAGCGTCAGTTCGCGCAAATTGGGCTGCAACTGGCGGATGCGTAATTCTGTCTTGGGATCGGGCATGGCCGAATCCGAGAAATAATTGCCGTACTGATTGTTGCCCTCATCCTCACATGTGTCCCAGGTCGGGTCCCCTATCAATGTACAACTGTGCCGGTGCATCGCTTGCTGGTACTCTTTCAGCGCCTTTGTCAAGTGCGGTTTGCCCGGCACTTCCTGGCCAGGTAGATAGGTGCCCGGTTCCAGTTCATCGTAGGGAACACCGAGTAAAACGCTGGGGCCTTCCTGCGGCAGTAGCTCTTGCACCACCTCAAGTTCTGGTGAACTTGCCACACGGAATTCGGGCGTCCCCATCCAGTTGGAAACGAGCATGAAAGCAACGAACAACATGGAGACGCTCAGGCCCACACGCCGATCAGCATAGCGGCGGCTCTTGCCTACCTCAAAGTAAGGCATGACGATGAAAGAGACTAACAGTGCGGGGATAAAACCAACGACAATGGTCTTGTCTGCCAGCTTGAGCCACCCCTGGGACCAGGACAGGTACCAGGGAGCAACAACATGCAGCGGGGTCACAATCGGGTCAGCGTGATGTTCCAGCGGAGCATCCCACAACCAGAGGGAACCGGCCGTCAGCAGCAAGGTCAACAATGCCGTCCACATCAACTCGCTGGTGAGGATGTCGGGCGTGAAATAGGTGCGCTCGTTACGCGGGACGCGCTTGGCAGTATCTTCACCAATTTCCTCACGGCCGGGCGGCAGGGAGAAGCCATGCAGCACAACCTTGTAGTAATGGACGAAGAAGAAAATCCCCAGCAGCAACGGCATCAGCAACACATGGAACAGATACCAGCGAAGCAACCCGCCCGCCCCCAGGGAAGGCGCGCCTTGAAGGATCAGGAGGACGTTTTGATTCACGACGGCCGGGGCCGGGGCGGCTTCAGCGCCGCTCAAGAAGACGGTCAGCGCCCAGTATGACAACTGGTCCCAGGGCAGGAGGTAGCCACTGAAGCTTAACAGCAGGGTCAATACCAGCAGAATGATGCCGGTAGCCCAGGTGAATTGGCGCGGTTTCTTGTAGCTGCCGGTAATGAATGTGCGTAACATGTGGAGCGCCACCGCAACGACCATCACCTCTGCGCCAAGCCGGTGCATGTTACGCATGAGCTGGCCTAATGGCACGTTGCTGATGATATTCCACATATTGGAGTAGGCGGCCAGCGGGCTGGGGGTATAGAAGATCATCAAAATGATGCCGGTGATGGTCTCCCATACGAACATGAATGTGGATATCCACCCCAAACGGAATGTGGGGTAAATGTGGGTAACTTCGGTGTGGTAAAAGCTGGGGCGAATGTGGAACCAAAAGCCATCGGCGTGGGGACGCAGGCGCGGGTTGGGCCGACGCGGCTCATCGCCGCGTAATGCGCTGCGGATGTCACTGATGTTCATGCCGGCCGTGATCCGCTCTACGACCTCATCAGCTTTGCTGATGGCGGCCTGCTTCAGGCCCATTTCTCTCACCTGTTCAACAAAGGTAGTCATCTCTTACTCCTAAACCCTCTGGTACTATGGGCACGAGCCTGTAAAGTCGCAAAGCAGCCGTTGTGACGGCCCCTTCTTTCTGCTGCCAGTATCTACACGGACGAATGCCGCGTTGGGGGGCAAAGGAACCGGTTGATAGAAGCCATCTACCAACGCTGACTCGGCCAGGACGGTCTCTTTGTCCTCGGCCAGAAGTTCCAGCTTGAAGCGATCCAAGGTGCGCGGGGCAGGTGATTCGATGCGACGACCGTCCAACCGGTACTTGGATCCGTGACAGGGGCACTCAAACCGATTGTTGGTTGGCGTCCAATTGTAAATACATCCCAGATGGGTACATACCTTGTAAATGGCTGCCACACCCTTGATCTCGGGCGGGTCGTCGTCTACCCGGTACATCCGCTCGCTCCCCTGGGGATCGGTTGTATCCACGTTCACAAACCAGAAACGGCCGTCCGGGAAGTTAAACGGCTCGTCATTTACACCTGGCAGCTTGTCAATAGACAAAACAAAATTGCCGCCAAACTCGCCCTCTCGAAATCTGGGGATAAGAAACCAGACCAAAAGGCCGGCCGCCTGGGCAGCGTACAATGCGATAGACGCACCCCAGATGTAGTACAGGAACTCGCGCCTGGTCATGCCCACGCCGGTTCCCTCTGCCTGTACTGCAACATTCGCCATTTGGCTATACTCCTGACTGCAAGAATTAATATCCGGTTTGTGCAACGAAGACTCACACACCAGAGAGACGTGTTTCAGTAGGGAAACACCTGAATGTCTGTGCTTCTTGTCACAAAACGGGAATTATAACGTAATCCGAAGGTACTTCAAAGATTCCCGTGGTACGTAATACAAATGATTTTACGAGCCACGTAAACGCCCGGCCAGTTATCATCAATTGTCTCAAACCCCGGCCAAACGTTATAGTGGGCGCTGAGGGACTCGAACCCCCGGCCTCTTCGGTGTAAACGAAGCGCTCTAACCAACTGAGCTAAGCGCCCGGTAGAGGCCAAATTATAGCTGTCAACCCAGAAAACGCCAGCCTCGACTTAAATCCGCGGTAGCATAATACTCTGCTGCTTTTGGTACTTCCCCTTCCTGTCTGCGTATGAAATCTCGCAAACATCATCCGACTGGAAGAAAAGTACCTGGGCGATCCCTTCATTCGCGTACACGCGCGCAGGCAGCGGCGTCGTGTTGGAAATCTCCAGCGTCACATACCCCTCCCATTCAGGCTCGAAGGGGGTCACGTTCACGATAAGACCGCAGCGGGCATAGGTAGATTTGCCCACGCAAACAGTGAGTACATCACGTGGAATGCGAAAGTGCTCGATCGTCTGCGTGAGTACAAAGGAGTTGGGCGGTATCACACAAACATCACCTTTGTAATCCACAAACGATTTAGGGTTAAAGTTTTTGGGATCAACCACGGCCGAATGCACATTGGTAAATATCTTGAACTCGTCGCTGACGCGGATGTCATAACCATAGGAGGACAGCCCGTAGGAGATGACGCCGTCGCGCACCTGCCTGTCTACAAACGGCTCAATCATGCCTTGTTCCAGCGCCATACGGCGAATCCAGCGATCAGATTTGATGCTCATGATTGATTCTTCCTTTGCTGCGTAACCAATTACATCACTTCTGGTGCGCTCATGCCCATCAAGTCCAACACGCGGCCGAATAACAGCTTGGCAGCGCGATAGAAACGGAGACGAGCGCGACGCAGCGGTTCCGGTACATCACTGTGCAGGACACGGCAAGTTTCATACGTGGGGTGGAACGCGGCCGCCAGGTTATAGGCATAGAAAGCAATGTGATGCGGCTCATACGTGGTCGCCATCAATTCCAGCACTTCCGGCAGTTCCAGCGCCTTACGCAGGAATTTTAACTCGTTCTCATGCGTGAGCAGGCTCAGGTCTGCCCCCTCATCTGCATGTGGGTCCAGTCCGGCTTCAACCCATTTACGGAAAATGCCGGCACAACGCACGTGTGCGTTCTGGATATAGTACACCGGGTTTTTATCCGAACGTTCAAGCGCCAGGTCCAGGTCAAAGTCAACCGGGCTGTTGCCGGAGCGGGAAATCATAAAGTAGCGAATGGGGTCCGCTCCCACCTCTTCGACCAGCTCGTCCAGGGTGACATAGACGCCGGCGCGGGTGCTCATCTTCACTTGCTTACCGTCCCGGATCAGGCTGACGATCTGGTGTAATACCGTCTTCACAAAGCCGGGATCGTAGCCCAGCGCCTGGACTCCCATAAGCACTTGCGGCGCGGTTGCGTGATGGTCAGGGCCAAAGATATCCACGACTACATCAAAGCCGCGCTGGGCCTTATGCCAATGGTAGGCGATGTCGGGCATGCGGTAGGTCGGCTCGCCGGTGGCCTTAACCAGCACCCGATCTTTCTCATCGCCGAACTCGGTCGCCTTGAACCACTGCGCCCCGTCTTTTTCGTAAACATACCCCCGTTCCCGTAATGCTTCTAACGCCTGCCAAACACGGCCGCTCTCGTACAAGCTTTGCTCGCGGTAGTAGACGTCAAACTCGATGTTGATTCGTTTCAGGCTTTGCCGCTGCCCCTCTGAGATGCGCGCTTTGGCGCACTCGGCAAAATAGGAAACCTTTTCTTGCAGCAGGCTGTCCCCGTGAGCATCCACCAGTTCCTGGGCGATGTCTGTGATATACGCGCCCTGGTAATGCTCGCTGCTCAATTGCACATCCTGGCCCAAAAGCTGCCGGTACCGTATCTGGACTGACTCGCCCAGGATAGTCACCTGCCGGCCAGCGTCGTTGTAGTAATACTCCAGGGTGACGTCGTAGCCGGCCGCGTTCAGCGCGCGCGCCAGCGTGTCCCCCATGACGCCGCCCCGCGTTCGTCCCAGGGTGATGGGGCCGGTCGGATTGGCACTCACGCATTCAACCTGCGCCTTCTTCCCCTGACCCAGGTCAAAGCGGCCGTAATCCGGCCCGGCGGCCAGGATTTGCTCAACCAGTTGTTGCAGCCACACCTCTGACAGATAAAAATTGATGAACCCCGGTGGAGCCACAACCGCTTTATCTAAATATGCGTCCGAGGGGATGTGCGTCGTGATGGCCTCGGCGATCTTAAGCGGGGCCATGCGCGCCAGGCGCGCCAGCTTCAAGGGTGTGGGAGTCGCATAATCACCGAACGACGCCCCACGCGGCCGCTCGATGGTGATTTCCGGGATCTCGAAGGCAGGCAAATCACCGGCCGCCTGTGCCCGCTCAATGGCAGCAGCCACAGCGGCCGCCAGTCTATGATGCATTCTCATGGATTTGTTCCTTGATGCGCAGATGCGCGTGTTCGGGCGGCATTTTAACATGCCTGCACCGAGGGGCAAAGTGCGGTCAGGCAGCGGCCGCGACCTGATCATACACCAGCAGCGTCTCCGTCGCGGTTTTCTCCCAGGAGAACCGCGACGCCTGCTCCGTCACCTTCCGCTGAAGTTCCGTCCGCATCTCATCCTGGATGAGCGTCGAGATGATGGCGCCGGCCATTTCCCGGTCATCATCGGGATCGACAACAAAACCGGCGTCTCCGACCACCTCCGGCAAAGAACCGCCAATCGTCGTCACCACAGGAACCCCGCAAGCCATCGCTTCCAGCACAGGCAGGCCGAATCCCTCATACCGGCTGGGAAAGATGAAGGTTTCCGCATTGCGATAGAGCACCGGTTTGTCTTCCTCATCCACAAAGCCAATCCAGCGCACTTCTTCCTCAATGCCTAATTTTTTGATGTATCTATCGTAGTCCGGGTAGGTGGGCGTCACTTTGCCCGGCTTACGGCCAGCCAGGATCAAGGGGTATTGATCGCCGAGCGCCTGTGCCACATATGTGTAGGCCAGTAAAAGTGTGGCCACATTTTTGTGCAGTTCATATCCGCCCAGATACAACACATAGAACTCAGGCAGATCATATTTTTGCAGGACGGCTATATCCATCAGCGAATGGCTCTCCGGCCGGTACTGCGCGCTTGCAGCCAGATATATCGCCGTCACATCCTGCTCTAAAATGTGCAGGTGATCCATGATGTCCAGCTTGCTGGCAAAGGAGTCGGTGATCACGTGGTTGGCGCCGCGGGCGCTGGCGCTGACCAGGGCATTGTACAGCCGGGCTGAGGCGCTGCGACGGTATTCCGGTACAAGCAGGGTCGTGAGATCGTGAAGGGTCACGACAAGAGGAACGGGTGAGCGCAACGGCGCGCCCCAGTATGGCACGTGGGCCACGGTCGCACCCACCTGGCGGCAGGCTCGGGGAAACTGCACCTGCTCAAAGACAACTTTGCCCAGGTGTCCCGGTCGCGCCGCCACGCGTTCGACGCGGACGCCGGGCGGAATCTGCTCCGGCTCCGGGCCTCCCGGCCATTGAGGGAAAATCAGGGTCAGTGTGAGATCGGAAACCAATTGGTTCAAATGGGTAACCAACTGGCGGGTGTACTGGCCGCTACCGGTATTCGGCCGGTTCCAAAAGTACGCGTTGAGAGCAAGGTGCATGATTCACTCATGAACTATAATAACGATACGAAATGGGGCAAAGCCGCCAATGAAGTGTGTCACGGAGAATAATTTAAGAAAGGAAAACTGTGACACCTCGCGGTGTGGCGGTTTATTCCGCTGATTTTATTTTGAGAATATACCGCCAAACACTGAACAACGAATAATGAGCAAAGAAAACCCTTGCTCGCAGCACACATTTTAGGCGCAAGCCGAGGATTACGCATCAAAAATCTGCTTTTCAAAACCCTATTTCTTGGGAAAAAGGATGGTATCAATGAGGAGCTTACCCATGTAAACGATAAAGACGAATACTGAAGCAGGCACCTGCCAGTAGAGGAACCAATCCGGCGTCCACACAGGCAGCGGCGCTACCGCGATGAAGAAGGTCACGGCCGCTGCCAGGATTGCCTGTTCAATGAACTTGCGCCAGTTTCGTTTCATCGTCTCTGGGGGCCGGGGAGTTTCCCCCATTCCCCGTCATTCAAACCGCAAGGCATCAATCGGGGCCAGCGCGGCCGCTCGCGACGCCGGGTAAATGCCAAAGAAGAGACCTACCGCGGCCGAAAAGCCCACCGCCAGTGCCACGGAATTTAGCGTGACCGAGGTGTCCAGATCAGGAACGGCCAGGTGCACGGCCGTCGCCCCCAAGAATCCCAGCCCAATCCCCAACAAGCCGCCCAGGAGCGCCAGCACCAGCGCCTCCGTCAGGAACTGGCCCAGGATGTCGCGTTGCTTGGCCCCCACTGCCTTACGCAGCCCGATCTCGCGGGTGCGCTCCGTTACGGACACCAACATGATATTCATGATGCCGATGCCACCGACGAGCAATGAGATACTGGCGATGGCTCCCAGGAACAGCGTCAGCACCCCAGTCACCGCCCCGAAGGAGCTTAAGAAATCTTGTTGTGTCAGCGAAATGAAGTCGTCCTCATCGCGGAAATTGATGTTGTGCGTCTGGCGTAAGACGTGGGTGGCGTCAATCACCACATCCTCAATTGCCTCGCTGTCTACCGTCTGAATCAGGATCATGTCCACCTGGAGACGGCCGGTGCGTGGGCTGCGCAGATTGTACAGGCGCTCTTGCGCCGTCGTCAGCGGCAGGATCACCAAATCATCCTGGCTGCCAAACGCGCCGCCCCCCTTTGGCTCCAGAATACCCACCACGCGAAAGTTCAGCCCGCGAATCTTCACATCTACGCCCAACGGATCCACATCAGCCGGGACCAAATTCTCCACCACATCTGGCCCCAGCACCACCACGCGTGAGCGCGCATTGTAATCCGACTCAGTGATGGATCGACCCCGCGCCACCTCATAACCACGAAGCGGGACATAGTCCGGCGTCGTCGCCCGGATGGTTGTGCGGTACTCCGTGCCCTGATACTGCAATGAATCGTTGCGGGACACCAGCGGCGCAATGGCAACGACATTGGGCACACGAGATGAATCCGAGAGCGCGGCCGCATCATCCATCGTCAGCGAGGAGCCTACACGGTCCGGGTCCTCGCTGGGCAGCACAAACACCAAATTGGTACCCAGCCCGATGAATTGATCCGCTACAAAGCGGGTCACCCCGTCCCCAATGGCCAACAGCGTAATCACGGCCGCCACCCCGATCATGATGCCCAGCATCGTTAGCGATGCCCGCGTCTTGTTTGCGCCTAGTGCCCGGAGGGCAATGCGAAAATTCTCGCTGATTTGCATGCAATACCCCTTATACCACTCGGCGGCGCATCACTCATACCTCAGCGCGTCAATCGGATTGAGGGCTGAGGCGCGTGCAGCCGGGTAAACGCCGAAGACCAACCCCACAGCGGCCGAGGTAGAGATGGCGCCCGTCACCGCCAGCCAGTCTACCGTGGGCTGCAAGCTGTCGGACATCCCGGAGATCAGACGCACGCCCAGGACGCCGATCAACAAGCCGATCACGCCGCCCACCAACGCCAGGACGACTGCCTCTACCAGGAACTGCCACAAAATATCGCGCCGTTTGGCCCCCACCGCCTTGCGCAGGCCAATCTCGCGCGTGCGCTCAGTCACCGAAACCAGCATGATGTTCATAATCCCGATGCCGCCCACCAGCAGTGAGATTCCGGCAATAACCCCCAGAAAAATGGTGAGCACGCTGGTAATCTGGCCAAAGGCAGAGGCGATCTCGTCCTGGCTCAACACCGTGAAATCATCCTCATCGCGGAAGCTGATGTTGTGCTGTTCCCTCAGCGCCATTTGTATCTGGCTGATGGCAAACTCCTGCCGTTCCTCGCTGATCACCTGAGCATAGATGAAGTCAACGCGCAGTTTTCCATCGGAACGACGCGCCGGGAATAGACGTCGTTGGGCCGTGCGCAGGGGAATGAGGATGAGGTCATCCTGGTCGTTGAAACCTGACCCGCCTTTCTCTTCCATCAAGCCGATGATGCGGAAGTTCACATTGTTGATCTTGATGTCCTCGCCAACCGGAATACCCCCGTCAGGGAACAACTCCTCATACACCGTCTGGCCGATGAGCGCGACGCGAGCTGCACTGGCGTCATCCTGTTCATTAAAGAACCTGCCGGCTACCGGGCGGAAATTGCGGATTTCGGGGTAGATAGTCGTTGTTCCGGTGACGCTGGTACGTGTTTCGTGGCGGCCGCGTGTGACTGTGGCAGAACGGCCGTATTCCGGCACAACTGCTACCACATCGGGGGCCGCCAGCGGGTCGGATAACGCCTGCACATCATCGGTCGTGAGGCCAAAGCCGCCGGCGCGGCGCGGCCGCCGCTGATCCGGGCCAAGCTGGCCCGGTATTACGAACAACAGGTTATTGCCCAGGTCCTGAAATTCAGAAGCGACGAAATTCTCGACACCGCGCCCCAAAGACACCAGCGTGATCACGGCCGCCACCCCAATCATGATGCCCAGCATCGTCAGCAGCGAACGCAGCTTGTTCACCGCCAGCCCGGTCAAAGCGAGTTGAAAATCTTCCCACAAACTCATAAGCATCCGTCGCAAAACATGGATCGTGCGTGCTCTCGTCGTTCGCCTACCATGTATTACACCAGCATCGTATCTGACGGCCGGGAAGATTCTCCGGCCACCAGCGGCTGTGTCACCTGCTCATCGCCGACGACGACCCCATCCGATAATCGGATCACCCGGTTTGTATGCCGGGCGATCCAGGGATCATGGGTCACAAACAGCACCGTGATCCCCCGTTCCCGGTTCAATTGCTGGAAAACTTGCATCACCTCAATCCCCGACTTGCTGTCCAGATTTCCGGTAGGCTCGTCTGCCAGGATGATGGCCGGTTCGTTGACCAGAGCGCGGGCGATAGCCACACGCTGCTGCTGTCCGCCCGACAGCTCGCTGGGCTTGTGATGCAGCCGGTCACCCAAACCGACCATTTCCAGGGCAGCTTTGGCTCGTTCGCGGCGTTGTTTCCGGCCTGCGTAAATCAACGGCAGCTCCACCTGTTGCAACGCCGGCGTCCGGGAAAGGAGATTGAAGTTTTGAAAAACGAAGCCGATTTTATGGTTGCGGATTTCGGCCAGCTCGTTGTCGCTCAACTGGCTCACGTCTACGCCGTCTAAAAGATAGGTGCCGCTGGTGGGTTGATCTAGCGCCCCCAGCATATTCATCAACGTTGATTTTCCGGAACCGGATGGCCCCATGATGGACAGGAACTCGCTTTCGTAAATTTGTAATGAAACGCCGTTGAGCGCGCGCACCTCGTGTGCGCCCATCTGGTAAATTTTTGCGATGTCACGCATCAGGATGATTGGCTCACGGCCGTTGTTTGATTCGTCCACTAGTTGCCCCCGCCAAACAACAAGTTGAAACGCTCGCGCTCATTGGTGACGACAACCACATCCCCTTCCTGCAAGCCGCTAAGTATCTCGCTGAACTGCTCATTGCGCAGCCCCGTCTCTACGACAACTTCCTCGATGGAGCCGTCTGTGTGCTGCAAATTGACAAACGCGTCCCCCGTTTCCCGATCCAGCCGGATGGCCCAGTTAGGTGCCCGTAGAACGCCCTCGATTTCCTCCACGACCACCGACGCATTGGCGCTCATGCCCGGCCGTAAGGTCACGTCCTGGCCCGGTTCGATGTTGATGGTCACCAGGTAGGTAACAACGCCGCCGCTGCTGGCAGGAGTAGGTGCGATTTCGGCAATTGTTCCGGCAACGGCCGTATCCGGCAGCGCGTCCAGCGTAATTTCAACTGCCTGTCCCACCGCGATCTGATCAATGTCAATCTCATCCACATTGACGTTAATGTGAAAGGCGCCTTCGTTGACAATCGTGATCGCCTGCGAGCCGGGTGCTGCCTGCTCGCCCACATGCACCAGTACATTGGCCACCGTTCCGTCAATAGGCGCGGTGATAATGGACTGATCCAGGCGTAATTGGGCCAGGGCCAGATTGGTGCGGGCGCTGGCAACCTGCGCTTCCAGGATGGCGATCTCATCCTCAGTGGAAGACTCCAGCAGCCGGTCGTAGGCGGCCTGGGCGCGGGCAACATTTGCCTCGGCCGCGGCGACATTGCCTTGTGCGGCCAGCACGCCCGCCTGGGCGCTGGCGATAGCGGCGTCAGCCGCCTGAATATCGGCCGGGCGCGGGCCGGCGCGCAGGTCAGCCAGATTGGCCTCGGCCGCGCTTAAGGCCGCGATGGCGTTCTCTAGATTGGCGCGTGTTTGCTCTTCCGGCGCTCCCAGGCCGGGGCACTGCTGCTGCGTATTGCCGTCCGGCAGCGTGATGTCGAAGCATTCCAGCGTTCGATTATGCGCTTCTTCGGCGGCGCGCTTTTGGAGTTGGGCTGAAGTTACCTGGGCTTCGGCTGCGGCAATTTGCCCGGCTGTGGTTCCGGCCAGCAGCAATGCCTTCTGCGCCTCAGCCTGAAGCACGGCCGCTTCTGCGGCCGCCAGATTCGCCTTCGCAACCGTCAGATTAGCTTCGGCGGCGTCAATATCAGCCTGTGCCGATGCCAGTGTTGCTGCGCTTGGGCGGCTGTTGAGGCGCTGCTGCAACGTCAATTCCTGAATGCGCAGTGCATCCTCCGCCTGCTGCACCGCCAGTTGTAGTTCGGCCGTATCCAATGTGGCCAGGACATCACCGGCCGCAACCTGCTCGCCGCGCACCACATTGACCTGCTGCACAGTGCCCGCCATGCCGAAGGTGAGCGAGACCAATGCTTCAGGTTCAATGGTGCCTGTGGCACTGACCGTGGCAGTGATGCGGCCTTTTTCGATAGTCGCTTCTCGCAACACCTCAAACGACGTCTCCTGGGCAGCCCGCCGTCGCTGGCGCAAGAACAAAAATCCGCTACTGAGCAATAACCCTACAACAATGATGACTACAATCGTTCGTCGCATTTTCCAATCCTGGTGATTAATTACCAAACACGGTGCAAGGAGACCCCGTCAAGAGCAAACTCGTTGCCGGAAAGGCTCTCCCTCTGATCAAAACAACACTCATTGCAAATCAAACTATGCCATGTACCACATCCAACTTATACGTTCACGGCAATTTAAAGTGGCATTCAGCCAAGGGTATTATAGGCAAGTAGGCGATTGCCCTGTAATCAAGCTCACATCAAAGATAGCGGCCGAGAGCCTGGTTGCCCAGCTTCTTGTGCCATGCTACAATTGTGAAAACTTCCACTAGCGTCGGAATTAGGGTGATCAATTGTGGCGAACGTAGTTCCGGACATTGTCATTGGGCGCTTGCCGATTTACTTGCGCGAGTTAATGCGCCAGGCTGAGGAAGGCAAAGTCACAACTTCCTCCCAGGAGCTTGGCCAACGCCTGGGCATCAGTTCCGCCCAAATTCGTAAAGACCTCTCTCACTTTGGCGAGTTTGGCAAACAAGGGACCGGTTACCATGTCAAATACCTGATCGAACAACTGCGGTATATTCTGAATCTGACACAAGAATGGTCAGTGGCTCTGGTCGGCGCCGGCTATCTCGGCCACGCGATTGCCAACTACAATGGTTTCACGCATCGCGGATTCCGTATCGGCTGGATTTTTGACAATAATCCGGCCAAGATCGGCCAGACGGTAAACGGGATCACAATTCAGGATGTGAGCGAACTAATTGAAACAATCAGGCAGAACAACATCCAGATCGCCATCGTTGTCGTTCCCGCCGAAGTTGCTCAAGAGATCACAGATTGCCTGGTCAGCGCCGGGATTAGAGCCATCCTCTCCTATGCCCCGATACACTTAAAAGTTCCGCCTGAAATACGCGTCAGCTACAGCGACCCGGTTGTCCAGTTGCAGCAAATGACCTACTACTTGACGCCATAGCATCCAATACCCTTGACGGTGAAAAAGCGTTGACGGTGAAAAAGCGTTGAGATTAGAAAGCCCCCGCCGCGATGACAGGGGCTTTTCGGTTATTATTGCGTAATTTGACATTACCCGCCTTACAAGTCGGGAATGCTCCGTTGTAAGATTGGGAGTTCGGCCAGCGCCTTGCCGGCGCCTAACACCGTACAAGCTAGGGGGTTGTCAGCCACGTAGGCGGGCACCCCAGTTTCGCGTGTGAGCAGGGTGTCGACTTCGCGCAGGAGCGCGCCGCCGCCTGTGAGCGCCATACCCCGGTCAATGATGTCGGATGACAATTCGGGGGGCGTCCTGGCCAATACGGCGCGAATCACGTTGATGATAGCGTACAACGGCTCGCTGATAGCTTCCACCACTTCGTTTGAGCTGATGGTGATCGTCTTGGGCAGCCCGGCGATCTGGTCTCGCCCTTGCACTTGCATCTCAAGCTCTTCGTCTAACTCAAGCGTGCTGCCGATCTTGATCTTGATCGCTTCCGTGGTCGGCTCGCCCACAACCAGGTTGTATTTCTTGCGAATGTAGGTGATGATCGCCTCATCAAGGTGAACGCCGCCCACACGAACGGATTCGGCACAAACGATCCCGTTCATGGAAACCACGGCCGCTTCTGTTGAGCCGCCACCCAGGTCCACAACCATGTTGCCGGTGGGCGTGCCGATGGGCAGGCCCGCGCCGATGGCCGCAGCCAGAGGTTCTGGGATGAGATGTACCTCACGCGCCCCGGCTGCCAATGCCGCTTCGCGCACCGCCCGGCGTTCTACGCTGGTCACGCCGTAGGGCACGCTGATCATCACCACCGGCCGGCGCAGGCGCAGGCGCCCAGTGGCTTTGTCCAGGAAATATTCCAACATCCCCTGGGTAACAAAGTAATCGGCGATGACGCCATCGCGCAGCGGCCGCATGACTTCAATCTCTGCCGGTGTGCGGCCGTACATTTCTTTGGCCGCGCGGCCGACTTCGACAATCGTCGTCTTGTTGCCATCTTCGCGGATCGCCACGACCGACGGCTCTTGCAGAATGACGCCGCGGCCCTGGTCATGCACAAGCACATTCACTGTGCCCAGGTCAATGGCGATATATGGCGTAAAGATAGCCACGGGCTATTGTTCCTCCTCCATACCACTCAATGTGGAGAGGGTAGGACGGCGGCGGCGGCGGCGAGCGACGTCTATGCGTATCTGAGCACGCTGCAAAGAAGCGCGAATCTGAGCGTATCGCTCCGGGTCTTCCGGCACACCCTCGCTCATATATTTCTCGGCCTGTTCACGGGCGCGTTCGGCTCGTTCCAGGTCAATCTCGTCCGCGCGTTCGGCTGAGTCCGCCAATACAACGATCTTGTCCGGCTGAATCTCAGCAAAACCGCCGCCAATTGCGAAATACTCTTCCTGGCCGCCGGTACGGACGACCACCTCACCAAACGCCAACGTAGTCAGCAGCGGCGAATGATTGGGCAGAATCCCCATCCGGCCTTCCGCGCCCGGCAAGCTCACCGAGTCTACCTGCCCGCTGAAAACCGTTTTTTCTTGTGTCACAATGTCACACTGTACAGCCATTTCGTCACCTATGGAGCCACGCACCAGACATCACGTGTCGCCCAGTGGGCCACACATGATACTTGATCCTTGAATTGTTGGCACGAATTTATGCGGCCGCCCGCAGTTTTTCCGCTTTCTCCACGGCCTGGTCAATCGTCCCTACCATGTAGAATGCCTGCTCCGGCAGATCATCATGCTTACCGTCGAGGATTTCGCGGAAGCCGCGTACCGTTTCGCTCGTCGGCACGTATTGCCCCTGCAAACCGTGGAATTTCTCAGCCACGAACATCGGCTGGCCCAGGAAACGCTCGATCTTACGGGCGCGGGCGACCAACAGTTTGTCATCCTCGCTTAGTTCGTCAATACCCAGAATGGCGATGATGTCCTGCAAGTCGTTGTATTTCTGCAAAACCTGCTTCACCTCGCTGGCGGTGCGGTAATGTTCTTCGCCTACGATGTCAGCCTGGAGGGCGCGGCTGCTGGAAGCCAGCGGATCTACCGCCGGGAACAGCCCTTTGGCAAAGACGCTGCGGTCGAGCGTGATCACCGCGTCCAGGTGGGCGAAAGTGGCCACCGGAGCCGGATCGGAGTAGTCGTCGGCGGGCACATAAATGGCCTGCATAGAGGTAATGGACCCTGTCTTGGTGGAAGTGATGCGTTCTTGCAGCGCACCCATCTCGGCCGCCAGTGTCGGCTGGTATCCTACAGCGCTGGGCATACGGCCGAGCAGCGCGGACATCTCAGAGCCGGCCAATACATAGCGGAAAATATTGTCAATGAACAGCAGCACGTCGCGCCCTTCGTCGCGGAAGTATTCGGCCATGGAAAGGCCGGTCAAGGCCACACGCAAACGCACGCCGGGCGGTTCGTTCATCTGGCCGAAAACCATGGCCACCGAGTCTTGCACGCCGTATTCCTGCATTTCGTAGTACAGGTCGGTGCCTTCACGGGTACGCTCGCCTACACCGGCGAAGATGGACACACCTTCATGCTCGCGGGCGACGGACCGTATCAGTTCAGCAATGGTTACCGTCTTCCCCACACCGGCGCCGCCGTAGATGCCGGTTTTACCGCCCTTGATGAACGGTGCAATCAGGTCAATGACCTTCATGCCGGTCTCAAAGGTTTCGATTTTGGTGGATTGTTCCTGGAAGGTGGGTGCGGGGCGATGGATGGGGTAATAAGTGTCCGATTTGGGCGTGGGACGGCCGTCTACTGCCTCACCAATCACGTTAAAAATCCGACCCAAAGTGATAGGTCCCACCGGAACCTTGATTGGTGCGCCGGTCGCGGTCACTTCAACGCCGCGCGGCAAGCCATCTGTCGAGTCCATGGCTACCGTCTTGACCAGGCCGCCGCCCAGGTGCTGCTGCACCTCCAATACCAAACGTCCCTCAGGACGCGAAATCTCTAACGCCTCGTAAATCTCCGGGATTGCCCCTTCCGGGAATTGTACGTCAACGACAACGCCGCGAATGGCAACCACTTTACCTGTAGCCATAATTCCTCCAAATAAGTGTCACGAGCCACATAACAAGTGCCACGTCTTATCCTAATGCTTCCGCGCCGCCAACGATATCCAGGATTTCACTGGTAATGCTCGTTTGACGCGCCTTATTACGTTCCAGAGTCAACACATCAATCAATTCGGCCGCATTATCCGTTGCATTATTCATGGCCACCATGCGCGCGCTGTGCTCGCTGGCCTGCGCTTCAAGCATGGCCTGATAAAGCTGCAATTGGGTAAAACGGGGAACCACAATATCCAACAACGCCGCCGGTTCCGGTTCATAACTGTAAACGCGTTCCGAAACCCCGCTCAAATCAACCCCGCTGACATATTCAGCCACAGCCATCCCCTTGAAATCCAGGGGCTTAAGCGGCAACAATTGTTTCACGCGGGGGACACGCGTGACCAGATTGACGAAATCGGTGTACGCAATAAACACCTCATCCACTATCCCATCCAGATAATCGTTGGTCACGATGTTGGCGATGGGCATGATGTCGAGAATAGACAGCGTGTCGGGCATGTTATCAAAGGTAGCGATGACATTGTAGCCCCGACGGATCATCAGGTCGCGCCCTTTGCGGCCGACAGTAATCACCTGCACCGGCACATCCATTACCCGAATGAACTGCTCGGCGCGAGTGACGATGTTGGCGTTATAAGCGCCAGCCAGCCCTCGATCACTGGTGATGAGAACCAGATAGGCGTTCTTGATTTCCTCGCGCACCGTCAAGAGAGGATGCCCGGTGGAACCAACGCCCGGTTGGGCCGCCAGATTATGCAGGATTTCAAAGGCTTTCCCGGCATAATCACGCGTGGCCTCAACCTGCCGTTGAGACTTGCTGGCCTTGGAGGCAGAAACGGCCGCCAACGCCCCCGTTACCTGCGAGATATTGCCGATGCTCTTAATTCGCTTATTGAGTTCGCGTTCAGTAGCCATATTTTCAGTAATCCGTGTACCGTATCCCGCATTCCGCGTTCCATCATCGGATTACGGGTTACGGTTTACGAAATACGGTTCTAATTCGTCCAATTGGCGTTGAAGTCTTCAATGGCCTGCTTGATGGCCTCTTCAACTTCACTATTCCACACACTACCACCATCCAGCATTTGCTCGATGTTCGAATACGCGGTGTCCATGTAACGCACGAATTCCCGGCTCCACCTGTCGATCTTGTCCACATCCACCTCATCGAGGTATCCGCGGCTCCCGGCATAAATCAGGTAAACTTGATGGTGCAGCGGCCACGGATTGAACTGCGGCTGCTTCAACAGCTCCATCAAGCGCTCGCCGCGAGACAACTGGCGTTGCGTTGCCGCATCCAGGTCGGACCCAAATTGGGCAAAAGCAGCCAGTTCACGAAACTGGGACAGGTCAGACTTGAGGCCGCCCGCCACCTTACTCATGGCCCGTTTCTGGGCGGCGCTACCGACGCGAGACACGGACAAACCGGCGTTGATGGCCGGACGCTGGCCGGCGTTAAACAGGTCTGTTTCCAGGAAAATCTGGCCGTCCGTGATGGAGATGACGTTGGTGGGAATGTAGGCAGACACATCCCCTAACAAGGTCTCGATAATCGGCAACGCCGTTAGAGAGCCGCCGGTACCCGGCACTTTCACGATTTCATATTTGTCGGAATCCGGCATCGCTTTCAGAGCCTTTTCTGCATGCTCCCAATCCAGATTACCGAAATAGACCTCCCCATTCACTCCTTTGGAATCACGAGTGACTTCGGCGCCTTTTTCCACGATGATCAATTCATCGCGCAGGCGGACAGCGCGCTCCAGCAGGGTGCTGTGCAGGGAGAAGATGTCGCCGGGATAAGCTTCACGACCAGGGGGACGGCGGAGGATCAGGGACATCTGCCGGTACGCCCAGGCATGCTTGGACAAGTCGTCGTAAATCACAAGAGCATCTCGCCCATCCAGCATGAATGATTCGCCAATGGCGCAGCCGGCGTAAGGGGCAAAGTATTGCAAGGGCGCGGGATCGGAAGCGCCAGCGGCGACGACGACGGTGTAATCCATCGCGCCATATTTTTCCAGTGTAGCGACAACCTGGGCCACCTGGCCCACCCGCTGGCCGATGGCGACGTAAATGCAAATCAGGTCGCCGCCCTTTTGGTTGATGATGGTGTCCAATGTGAGGGCAGTCTTGCCGGTCTGGCGGTCGCCGATGATCAGCTCACGCTGCCCACGGCCGATGGGGAACATGGCGTCAATGGACATGATACCGGTCTGCACCGGGGCGTCCACGCCTTTACGTTCAACCACACCGGGAGCGATGCGCAAAATGGGTAAGGTTTTGTCTGTCGCGATGGGGCCTTTGCCGTCGAGGGGATTGCCCAGCGGGTCAACGACGCGGCCGATGAGGGCATCGCCGACGGGCACAGAGGCAATTCGGCCTGTAGCACGAACTTCGTGGCCCGTTTCGATACTCTCGTATTCGCCCATGACGACGACGCCCACGCTGTCGGGTTCCAGGTTGAGCGCGACGCCGGCGACGCCGTTGCTAAATTCGACAATTTCGCTGGCTCTAACGTCGGCCAGACCGTCAACAAGGGCCACACCATCAGCAACGGTCATGACAGTGCCGACGCTACGCGCTTCGACCTTGTGATCGAAATCTTCAATCTGTCTGAGAAGCGAGTCAGCGATGTTCTCGAAATCTGGAGTGAGGGTTGCCATCCAGTAACCTCCTAAGGAATTTGCAAATTCAGTAAAGCTTTGTAACGATTCGTTTTTATATTCTGCTGTGCATCGGCTTAAAAACAGGGATTTGCCAGATTGCGGCATTCCGCGGCCGAGGCTCTTTGTGTGCTGTTGACGATTGTCAGTGACGCTTAAGACAGCATGCAGGTGAAAAATCCGTGTGAAACCAGCGGCCGGCGGTCGCTTGCAACTACCGATTCGTCACCAAATTTGTTAATTCATCGCATGGTCATTCTGGAACAGGGGAATCGTCCAGACACACTCCAAGCAGTGTATCTGATGTTACCCTACGCGAGGCCTTTTGTCCAATTATTCACAATGTGTTCCGGATTCCCGCACTGTCATCAACCCCGTGCGCGCTGCGGCCGCCAGACCAATCTCGGCCGGCTGCACATGCAGAAAACAACATCGCACACTTCACGTGTGCCGTTCATAGGGTAGAATCAGGCCTCCAATAGGGTCATCTTGTTATGTTTGGGTACAATCATTGTCTATGAACAGTCATGTATTGGGGCAT
>JBHHTQ010000027.1:0-54535 GCA_046753445.1 Anaerolineae bacterium
AACGAGTGGGTGGTGAATGCGGTTTCACCGAAACCGGGTTTATGGCCATGGTGGCGGCCAAGGACCAGGCGGGCCTGGAAGCGAATGTGCGCTTTCAGCAGTCAATCGGCATTAAGACGGAATTGTTGTCACCGGAAGCCGTGCGAGAACTCGCTCCCGGTACGGAAACGGCCGATCTGGTGGCGGTGGCTTACGAGCCGGAAAGCGGTTACGCGGACCCATATCTGACGGTGAATTCATTTGCCCAGGCGGCGAAACGGTTGGGCGTGCAAATTTCCCTGGATACGGAAGTGACCGGCGTACGCTTTGATGCCGGCCGCGTCGTGGGTGTAAACGCGGGAGATGAGCGGTTCGATGCGCCGTTGGTGTTGAATAGCGCCGGGCCGTGGGGAGCGCGCGTGGCTAGGATGGCTGGCGTAGAGGCGCCCATCCACTCCTGCCGCGTTCAGGTTGCCTTTTTCCGCCGCCCGGATGCATTCGCGGCCGTCCATCCGGTGATAGCCGATTTCATCCATGCAACCTACTACCGCTCGGAAACGGGCCAATTGACGCTGGTGGGTTTAATTGATCCCACTGAGGCGGACGCCATCGTAGACCCGGACGCCTTCAAAGAAGGGGTAGATGATGCGTTCGTGATGGAAGCAGGCGAACGCTTCGTCCGCCGCTGCCCGCCGATGGAACAGAGCCAGGTTACTGGAGGGTATGCAGCCTTGTATGCCATCACCCCTGACTGGCACCCGATTGTGGACGAACTTATTCCCGGCAGCGGCTTTTACATCTGTGCCGGGTTCAGCGGGCATGGTTTCAAGCTTGGTCCGGCGGTGGGAGTGATGGCGGCCGACATGATGAGCGGCGCGAGCGATCCCCAGTTTGACCCCCACATGCTGCGGCTGACCCGGTATGCAGAAGATGACCCGGTGCAGGGATTGTACGAATACAGCATTGTGGGGTAAGAATGCCGTACCCGGGCAGTCCCCAACATTGTTGCCCGGAATCCGTTTACGGCCGCTGCCAGATGAACCATCGGAAAGAGCAGCCGGGTTGTTCTCGCTGACCGGCGCTATATAATTTCGGGACAAACCAACTTCAAGGATCGCTCATGTTTCTCACAATCCTTCGTCTGATTTCTCGAGCTATTTTGCGTGTGGTCGCCAGGGTGGAGATGATCGGCTTCGAGAATCTGCCGGAGACAGGCGGTTGTATCGCCGCTGCCAATCACCTGGGCCGGCTGGATGCGCCGCTGGCATTCATTTTGACCAACCGGCCCGACATCATCATGTTGATCGCCGAGAAGTACCAGCAGTACGCCATCTGGCGGTGGCTGGCCCGGCGGCTGGACGCCATCTGGCTCAACCGGTATGAGACAGACTTTCGCGCGCTGCGGCTGGTGCAAAAACGGCTGCGCGCCGGGGGGATGCTCGCGGTTGCGCCCGAAGGAACCCGCAGCCAGAGCGAGTCGATGCTGCCCGGCAAGCCCGGTACCGCTTACCTGGCGGCAAAAGCCGGCGTGCCCGTTATCCCCGTGGCTGTCACCGGTACCGAAGATCGGGTGGTGAAAGCGCAGTTGAAACGCCTGCGCCGGGTGCACATCAAGGTGCGATTTGGCGAACCTTTTATGCTTCCTCCCATGGATCGCAAGAATCGGGACGCCTATCTGAAAGCGCAAACGGATGAGATCATGTGCCGGATCGCGGCGATGCTGCCGCCCAGTTACCGGGGTGTTTATGCGGATCATCCGCGAACGCTGGAATTGCTGCGCGAGAACGGCCGTGCTGGGGAGTAGGGGCGCAAGAAAAGCCGACGCTCGTCTGACCTCCGGGCTTGCTGCCTGATAGAGGAACCTCATGCGCATCGCGATGATCGGGCCGTTCGGCTTCCATCCCAACAAGACCATGCGCAGCCGCGCCCTCGGCCTGGCACGGCCGCTGGCGGGGAGGGGCCACCAGATTGCGCTGTTCATGCCCCCCTGGCAAACGCCCGAAGAAGCGGACAAACGCTGGCAGGAGGATGGGGTAACCATCCGCTACATCCCCTTGCATGGCGGCGTGCCCGGCATTATGCAGCGATTGGTGCGGGAAGCATTGGCGTGGCAGCCCGATGTCGTCCATTGTTTCAAGCCCAAAGCGTACAGCGGATTGGCGGGGTGGTGGCTGTGGCGCTTCCATCGCCACCGCCTGCGGCTGATCATGGACAGCGATGATTGGGAAGGCTGGGGCGGTTGGAACGAATTGGCCCCCTATCCGGCGTGGCAAAAACGGCTCTTTGCCTGGCAGGAGCAATGGGGCATGCGTCACTGCCACACTTTAACCGTCGCCAGCCGCACACTGCAAAGCCTCGCCTGGGCGCAGGGCGTGCCGCCGGAACGGGTGGCGTATATTCCTAATGGGCCGGGGATTCGCGGGTTGGACGCGGCCGACCGGGAGCGGATTCGGGGGGAGAAACGGGAGGCGCTGGGCCTGGGGGCGCGGCCGACCGTGCTGCTGTACAGTCGTCTATTTGAATTCGACACCATGCGCCTGGTGGAAATTCTCAAGCGGGTACAGGCCGCCTTTCCGGACCTTGCCGTTTTGGCCGTTGGGGCTGGTTTGTTTGCTGCGGATGCGGAGCAGTTCCGCCGGCAACTGGCGGCCGCGGGCCTGTTGGATGCTGTGGTGGACGTAGGCTGGGTTGACCCGGAGGCGTTGCCGGCGTTGCTGGCCGCGGCCGATGCCGGCGTGTACTTGATGGATGACACGCTGCTGAACCGGACTAAATGCCCGGTCAAGCTGGCAGATATGTTGTATGTGGGCGTGCCGGTGGTGGCGGAGACGGTGGGGCAGGTGCCGGAGTATGTGGTTCACGGCCGAACCGGCCGGCTATGTGCCAGCGGAGATGTGGTCGGGATGGCGGCTGCCCTCATTCACCTTTTGCAGGATGTTGAGGATCGAAAACGTCTTGCGGAAGAAGCGGTCGCATACATCGCCCACCGTTTCCAATGGGATCGCCTGGCCGAGCGATTACTAACTGTTTACTCAACGTAGCGATTGGGAATCATTCATACGGGCAATATCTCAAACTCTGGCGATTCGAGTGAGGTTGTAAATAGGGCCGTCGTCATGAAAATGAGGCGCGCCGCACATCAGACCCGGCTTGGGGATGGGGGCATCGAGGAGGAAATTGGCTACCATCTCGGCCGCCTGCTCCATCAAATTGGCGCTTTGGGAAAAGTCCAACAAACCCTGGGTAACCGGGCAGGGCGTGGGCAGATAAAGCACCGGCAGGTCCTTGGCAATGGCTGAAGCTTCGACCCGAACTCGCTGGCGCAGCGCCGCCTGCATTGAGGCCACGAACATCTCCGCCACGTGGCGGGGCGCACGCTGGCGGTGACAGGTGTCGCCTGCGTCAAGCACAACCAGAGACGCGGCTCCCATCTGCAAGGCTGCACCCATCGGCACGTAAGCCGTCAATGCCCCATCCACGTATTCCACGCCGTTGATCTCCACCGGGGGGTAGACGCCGGGGATGGCTGCACTGGCGAGCAGGGCCGGATGCAAGATGCCTGAAGTGAACAGCGTCCCGTGATACGTGAGCAGTTCTGTGGCCAGCGCGCCGAACGGCAGAAGCAGGTCTTCAAAATGCCGCGCCGTCAGCATCCGGCAGCCTAGCTCAGCCAGGCGATCATTGGGAAAGAGGCTGGTGCGGGTGGAAAGCAGCCGCCGTACCTGAGCCAGACGGCCGCCGGGGAAGATATCCTCGCGCCCCATAACCCGCCACAATCCGTCCAGCGCTTCTATCCCTTCTTCCAGCCCCTTGTCGGCGATTACGGCCCCGTTCAATGCTCCGGCCGAGGTGCCCACGACCAAATCGGGCTGCAAGCCCGCATCGCGCAGCGCTTTGAGCATTCCCACTTGGATCGCGCCCAGTGCAGCTCCACCCGATAATACAAAGGCGATTGGTTGTGGCAATACGCCTTGCCAGCGACTTTTCATCTGTTACTTCCTTGGCTCTTCGTTTTTCATTGTCCGTTTGCCGGTGGATCATCCACAAATGACCCTCAGGCCAGGGGGGACAAAACCGCGAACATGGCCGTCAGTTGTCTTCCCGCCGAATAAGGCGAAAAGATGAAAACGGCCGATACCGAAATGAACTAATTAGTAGACAGTCCGGCGCGGATCGTTCTTACTTTAAGCCGAAAGTTTCACGCTTTGCGCTTATCAGTCACCGGGTACGACCATCACGATTGTGTTTGCACACAGTATACATCCCCCTCCCCGGCGGGAATAGCGGAATCGGCGAATTCGTCGGGGAGGGGTCGGGGCGAGCCGTTGGTTTGCGCTAATCATCTCGTCCCATGTAAGGTTTCCACAGGTCAAGCGTCAGGCGCGTGGGGTTTGTTTCCACGCCGAAGCGGCTGAAGTAATCGCATACTCGCCGTATGTCTCGTTGCAGCAATATGAAGGCGTTCGAGTTGGTGCGAGCTTCCACCATTTGCGGGAAATCAATGATGAAGAGACGGTCGTGCCAGTAGAGGATGTTGTAAGCTGACAGATCGCCGTGAACCAGGTGATGGTCAAGCATGAGCGCGATGTTATCCATGACGCGTTGAAACGCAGCCCGTGCTTCAGCCGGCTCCAGGGAAACCTGGTTGAGCGTAGGCGCGGCTGTAGTTTCGTCACCGATATACTCCATCAAGATGCTGGTTCCGCTGTGGGCCACAGGCCGCGGCACGTCGGCGCCGGCCTGGTACAGTTGTTGCTGTGCCCGAAACTCGTTGCCGATCCACCATTGGATGTCTACTCGCTTCCCGAACCGCGTTTTCTTACGTAAGGCGAGCTTTACCCGTCGCCCTTTCATCTGTTTGCCTTCTTGATCGCGCAACTGCCGTCCCGCCTTGTAGACTGCGTCGTTCTTGAGATGGCGCAGCATACGCGGCCGATACAGCTTGGCCGCCAGCAGCTTCAAGCCGGTGGCCGGGTGGCCGTCGCAACAGTAGACGTTGGCTTCCTTCCCACCCTTGACCAGGCGGGTCACATCGGAGATGAGCTTATCACGGTAAAAGCTGGCGACAGAATTGATGACCCATTGTCGCTCATGGTGCAGCGGGTCAAGGGCGGCCGCATAGCTGGGCACAAAACTCCCGATGCTGTCATCTATGGCGGCTAATTCGGCGGCTAACTGTTCCTGTTTCTCGCTCTGTTTCCTCCGTCGCTTGTTCTGCCTCAGCCGGTTGCGATGTGCGCGGCGGCTACGATCCACAAACTCAAAATCCTCGAATCGCTCGCGCCATTCGTTTTTGTTCATCTGGTTTTTGTATCCTCGTTTCTCAGATCACTGAATCAAAATCGGTCGTGAAGGCGGGCAAGCGCCAGCCGCCACATAACTCAGGAATGGGGAAACGCGGCCGTTTGCAGCAGAGGCGTAATGAGTACACTGCTGGCTGAATCAAGTATCTGTGGCGGGAAGCTCAATATGGTTATTGAGACCTTAAACCACTCACGGATGACTGATTATTAGTTGGGGGAAGACGGCCGCGCGGTAGCGTTGCGGCCTATGGACGTTGTTAGGGGGAAAATAAAAACGGCCACAGGGTTCGTACACCTGCAGCCGGAAGAAAATGCGTTACCGACAATACGTCGTCAAGAACGTATCTCGTAACTCGACTCAGGGGTACTCACACAACGCTGAACGGTTGCCAGGTCAATCGCTGATTTTTCATACTGCGCCATGTAGCACCTCCTTCGTCTACGATTGTGGAAAAGAGTCTATCACAATCCATTCAGATGGGGCAAACTCAAGTTTGTCCGGGAACGGCAATAGGAGGCTGTCCGCCAGCGGCTATTCGTACTTGAAGGACAGCTTCACGCGGGCGCGATAAGCCACAAACTTACCGTCCTCCAGTTTCATGTCCAGCTTGGTGATCTCGGCGACGCGCAGGTCTCTCAAGGAGCGGTCGGCCATTTCCACCGCCTGCTTCGCCGCATCTTCCCAGGATTCCTGGCTCGTGCCAACCAATTCAATGATCTTGTACACACTCATCAGATTTCTCCTTTTGCACTAAACACCCGACGCCACTTGTGCTCTCATCTTACCTGATTGGCAAGCTCCGGGTCAATGCCGGCGTCAGGCGTCGGAGATACGCTCGTTGGCCCGCAGCAGGCCCACGGTTTCAATTGCGTGGCGCAAGTGAGGAATAACGATGCTGCCGCCCACGACCAGGCCCACATTGAGGGCATCCACGATCTCTTCGTCAGACCAGCCGGCCTCAACGCACTGGATCAGGTGATAGTCAATGCAATCATTGCAGCGGAGTACGGTAGATGCCACCAGCCCCAACAACTCCTTTGTTCGGGCGTCCAGCGGGCCATCCCGGTAAGCGGCCGTATCTAGATTGAAGAAACGCTTGACGCCCAGGTGATCTAATCCCAAAATGCGCTCGTTCATCTTGGCCCGATAAGCTTCGAATTCCTCTAAACGCGTACCCACTCTTCTCTCCTTTTCAGCAGCGTGCCCGAATCTCTGCTCGATACGTTACCGCACTTGTTGGGCAGGGGCAATTGGAAGTCCAGTAGGTTTATATCAGCCTTGATTGGGATCGCGGTGACTTCTGCGGTGATGTTGCTGCTGAAATTGGTGTTGCTGCGCTAGGGTGTTGCCGCTTCGTCTTTTTTGCCTTGTGCCGTGAAGAGGCCGGTGTCCTTGGCGATGTGAAATGCACCCTGGGCTGCAATGCGATGCTTGACATGGTTCACGACGCGATCGAGCATTGCGTCACTGAGTGTGGCCCTGGCTCGTATTGAAGAGGTGATGTAGGCAATAAGCGGTTCCGGCTCTGTCACGACAAGGCTGTCCTCGTATCGGCGAAGCGAGACATCCACAAACCAGCGTTCAAGCTCTTCACGACCGTTTTCCAGACTGAACTGCAAACCGCTTTGTGTAATGTGTGATGCGATGGCGGGGAAGAGTTGCGCGCCCATCTCCCACAGTTCGCGCATGTGGTTGCGGCCGTTGGTGGCAGCATAGAAGCGGCCGTCCGGTTTTAGCACGCGCACGATTTCCGCAAACGCCCGATCCCGATTAGGTACATGGTACAGCATATGATTGGCTATAACTGCATCAAAGCTGGCATCCTCAAAAGGAAGAGCCTGAATATCGACCGTCATAAATTGAAACAGCCGGCCGGAAGCAGCCAATGTCCGTTCGGCTTCAGTCACCATACCCGGCGACAGGTCGGTTAGCGTAATGTGGCAATCCGCCGGGAGGTGTTCAAGATTGCGGCGCCACAGCCAGCCGGGGCCGCAGCCGCATTCTAGAATACATTCTCCTGGTTGCAACGCCATTTGTGCAAATGCCCATATGTGCCAGCCGGTCGGGTTACTGCTGAAGCGTTGATGCAGTCCTGCCCTGGCGCTCAGGTTGCCGGAATCACGGTATTGCTCGTCTCTCAGGTAATTTGTGTCCTGAAACATTGAGTCTGTGCCTCCTGGGCTTGTCACCGTTTGCCTGAAAGTAGCAGAGAGTGGCGTGGCAGTCAATAGCGGCAGATCACCGCTCTCTTTACGGAACAATATACGGAGTGAAAGCTGAATTACTTAACAATATTCGTGTAATATGCTATTATTCAGAACGATAAGATATATATGGGGTGAATACATGGCGGAATATTCTGAATCCTTTGGGCTGGACGAACTGGACAAGGCGATACTCCATGCCTTACAGGCAGACGGCCGTATCAGCAATGCGGAGCTTGCCCGCCGCATTAATCTCTCACCCCCGGCTACCCATGCGCGCGTCAAGCGCCTGGAAGAGCAGCGATACATCCGCCAATACACCGCCCTCCTCGATCGGGATAAGGCCGGCTACGACATGCTCTGCTTCGTCAACGTCAGCCTGCGGATACATCAGCCCGAGGCCGTCGCCAAATTTCGGGCCATTGTCAGCGAAATGCCCGAAGTGTTGGAGTGCTACCATATCACCGGTGAGTTTGACTACGTATTGAAAGTCATCGTCCCGAACCGCAAAGCGCTGGAACAGTTTGTGGTGGGCCGGTTGACTCCGGTCCCGGGGATCGCCCGTATCTACACCAGCATCGCCCTGGCTGAAGTCAAGTCAACCACGGCGTTACCATTAGAGTGAAGGAGTCAATAATGAGTGAATTTAACCCGAAGACCATGGGCCAGCAGTTCGGCCGTCGCTCCTGGGCGGAGCCGTGGAAAATCAAGATGGTGGAGCCTATCCGCGTCATCAGCCGTGAGCAAAGGGCCGCTGCGTTGGCAAAGGCCGGCTACAACACATTCTTGCTGCGCTCCGATGAAGTGTACATAGACCTGCTCACCGACAGCGGCACCAGCGCCATGAGCGACCGGCAGTGGGCGGGCATCATGCTGGGCGACGAGGCATACGCCGGCAGTCGCAACTTCTACCACCTGGAGGAAGCGATCCGGACCTACTACGGCTACCGCTACATCGTGCCCACGCACCAGGGCCGGGGCGCGGAGCATCTCATCAGCCGGGCGCTGATCAAACAGGGAGACTTCATTCCCGGAAACATGTACTTCACCACAACCCGCCTCCACCAGGAACTGGCCGGCGGCGCCTTTGTGGACGTGATCATTGATGAGGCGCATCAGCCGGAAAGCGACCATCCCTTCAAAGGGGATGTGGACCTGGGTAAGTTACAGGCGCTCATTGGCCGGGTAGGCGCTGACAAGATTCCGTACGTCAGCCTGGCGGGCACGGTGAATATGGCCGGCGGCCAGCCGGTGAGCATGGGCAACCTGCGCGCGCTACGAGCATTGTGCGACCGGCACGGTATTCGCATTTACCTGGACGCCACCCGCATGGTGGAGAACTGCTTTTTCATCCAGGAGCGCGAGGACGGGTACGCTGACAAGTCCATCGCCGCTATCCTCAAGGAGTTTTGCAGCTATACGGACGGGGCGTGGATGAGCGCTAAGAAGGATAATCTGGTCAATATCGGCGGCTGGCTGGCGGTGAACCATGAAGATGTGTTTGAGATGGCGCGTAATATGGTCGTTGTGTATGAGGGGCTGCACACGTACGGCGGCATGTCGGGCCGGGACATGGAAGCGCTGGCCATTGGGATTAAGGAATCGGTGCAGGATGATCATGTCCGCGCTCGCGTGGAACAGGTGCGTTACCTGGGTAGTTTGCTGACCGCATGGGAGATTCCCATCGTGCAGCCGGTGGGCGGCCACGCTATCTTCCTTGATGCCAGGCACTTTTATCCCCATGTCCCCCAAGACCAGTTCCCGGCGCAGACGCTGGCGGTCGAGCTTTATCTCGATTCCGGTGTGCGCTCCATGGAACGGGGCAACGTCAGCGCAGGGCGCGACCCGGAGACGGGGGGGCACCGGTATCCTGCGCTGGAACTGACGCGCCTCACGATTCCCCGCCGCGTTTATACCCAGGCGCATATGGATGTCGTGGCCGAGTCTGTCAAGGCGGTCTATGATGCGCGAGAGCAAACGAAAGGGCTGAAGATGGTCTTTGAGCCGAAGTATTTGCGCTTCTTCCAGGCGCGTTTTGAGCGGATTTGATTCATAAATTCTGTCTTGCCCCCCCTGATCGGCAAGGTTATAATCCGCAAGAGATGGGCCATTAGCTCAGTTGGTAGAGCAGGTGACTTTTAATCACTTGGTCGGGGGTTCGAGTCCCTCATGGCCCATTCGGATTTATTCATAAGACAACGCCTGGTTTGTGCGGCCGGGCGTTTTTCGTTATGGTTTGTGCCGGCATGAGCAGGATTCGCCCATGAAGCGTCACATTTATCTTGAGGATATCCCGCTCGATGAAGCGTGGGCGGCGTTTACGGCCGCGCTCCAATCCGCATCTCTGTGGCAGCCTCTCCCGGCAGGAATGATCCCCGTGGCGGAGGCAAACGGCCGTGTCACAGCCGCAGCCGTCTTCGCCAAAATCTCCTCCCCTCATTACCACGCCAGCGCCATGGACGGATATGCCGTGCGAGCACAGGACACCATCGGCGCAACCGAGACACATCCTCTACAGTTGGCGCTGGAAGACAGCGTGGCGCAGCCAGTGAACACAGGTCACCCGTTACCGCCGTGGGCCAATGCGGTGATCATGATCGAGCATACGCAGCTGGTGACGCTGGCCGACGGCCGCTCCGCCATTGAAATCCGCGCCTCTGTACCTCCATGGCATCACGTGCGCCCCATGGGCGAAGACATGATCGCCACAGAGCTGGTGCTGCCCGCCAACCACCGGTTGCGGCCGGTAGATTTGGGTGCGCTGGCCGGGTCGGGACATGCGGCCGTTTCCGTGTATCGCCGCCCGCGCGTGGCCATCATTCCCACTGGCTCCGAGCTAGTCTCGGTAGAACAGGCGTTGCAGCCTGACGGACTGTCGCCGGGTAGTATCATTGAATATAACAGCCTGGTGCTGGCGGCACAGGTGGAAACCTGGGGCGGCCTTCCCACTCGGTGGCCCATTGTGGTGGATGATTTTGAGACGATTCAAGCGGCCGTGCTTGAAGCTGCCCAGGAACACGACCTCATCCTCATCAACGCCGGCTCCTCCGCCGGCAGCGAAGATTACACCGCCCACGTCGTCCAATCTTTGGGGCAATTATTGGTGCACGGCGTGGCAGTGCGGCCGGGCCATCCCGTCATTCTTGGCATCCTTGACCAGGTGACAAAGAGACCAGGTGACAAGGGGCCTAAAGCCCCTCGCACGACCATCCCCATCATCGGCGTCCCCGGTTACCCCGTCAGCGCTGCCTTGACCGGCGAGATTTTCATTGAGCCGCTTTTGGCAAGATGGCAGGGGCAGCCAGCCTATGAACCGCCGACGTTGGAGGCCACGCTCACGCGCAAACTCGTCTCTCGCACAGGCGACGATGACTACGTGCGCGTCTCTGTGGGCAAGGTGGGCGGCAACGTAATGGCCACGCCCATCAGCCGTGGCGCGGGCGTCATCACCTCGCTGGTGCGTGCCGACGGCATTGTGCGCATCCGCCGCTTCAGCGAAGGGGCGGATGCGGGCAGCACCGTCACCGTCCATTTGTATCGCTCATTGCGCGACATCGAGCGGACAATTGTCGTTATCGGCAGCCATGATCTAACGCTGGATTTGCTGGCGCAGTTCCTGGCGGAGAAGGAAGGGGCGTGGCGATTGATGTCGGCCAATGTGGGCAGCCTGGGCGGGCTGGTGGCCTTGCGGCGGGGTGAGGCGCACCTGGCGGGTTCCCATCTGCTGGACCCGGAGACGGGCGTGTACAACGAGACCTATATTCGCCGCTACCTTCCTGGCCGGGAAATTATGCTGGTGACGCTGGTGGGCCGGGAACAGGGCTGGATTGTGCCCGCGGGGAACCCGAAGGGATTGTCCGGCTGGGAAGACGCGGCCGCTCCAGATGTGCAGATTGTGAACCGGCAGCGGGGCGCGGGCACGCGGGTCTTGCTTGATTATGAACTGGGCCGGCGAGGCATCCGGCCGGACCAGGTGAAGGGGTATGAACGGGAGGAGTATACGCATCTGGCGGTGGCCGCGGCCGTAGCTTCTGGCGTGGCAGATGCAGGACTGGGCATCCGCGCCGCGGCCCGCGCCCTGGACCTGGATTTCGTGCCCCTGGCACATGAGCAGTACCAGCTTATCATCCCCCAGGCGTATTATGAGAGCGACTTGCTCAAGCCCCTGCTGGAGTTGCTGCACGATGACGCATTTCGAGCGGCCGTCTCTGCTCTGCCGGGTTATGATGTGATGGGGATGGGAGACGTAAGGGCATTGCCGGGTGCTTAGATGTCGTGTTCCAGCAAGGTGGCGCCTCACTTACGGCCGTGAGGGTTTGGGCGGCAGCGCACCTTCCAGGTTGCCCAACAGAGATTCCAATTGCCCCATTGCCATCTGGCCTTGAGCGAGCAAGTTCGTGATTTCTGTTAGCTGTCCCGACAAACTCTGCAATTGAGGGCCGCCTTGAGCCATGATGCCTGCCTGAGCGTTCACGGCCGCCTGAGCCAACGCAGTCAGTTCTCCCTGCGAAATCTGGTTATCGAGCGCAGCGGTACGCACGGCCGCCAGGTAATCGTAAGCGCTGCGGATGGCCTCAGCGGGAGTTGCGGCCACTTCGTTGGGCTGGATGCCGGCAACAAGCGCCGCCCGCGCCAGGATGTCAGCCTCAAGCGCGGCCAGCCAATCAGCGGCCTGCGCATCCACCCCACCCGCGGCCGAATTCACTTCCTGAGCGGCCGCTTCCAACTGAGCGATTGTCTCTGCTGTCACTGCGCTCCCCTGGCTCAAGAGCGCATCCGCTTGTTCAGCCGCTGTCTCCAGGGCCAATAACAGGGTCTCAGTTTCTTGGAGGAGCGCTTCCAGTTCATCCAGGGCGACAAGCGCTTCTGTCGCCAATTCGCCGTATAGGTATGCGTAGAAGTTCACATACTCTTCAGCCAGAGCCAGAGCCTCTCCAGCCAATGCATATGCTTCCTCAATCGCGGCCAGTTCCTCCGCCGTCAGCGTGCCGTCCTCGGCTGAACTCTCGGCCGTTGCGGTCGCTTCTTCGCTGGCAGCGACGGCTTCGTTGACCGCCTCGTCGATGAGCAATGACAGCTCCTCTTCGGTCATGGCCATATACTCTTCCGGGACTGTTTCATCTGCGGTGACGGCCGTTTCCGGGGTGGGAGCTGCTGTGGCTGTTGCAAGGGTCGCATCCGGTGTGGTCGCTGTTGACTGCGCAGCTTGTGTGGCGGCGACGGCCGCTTCAATGGTTGCAGCCTGGCCGCTTTCGGCTGTTGCTGTGGCCTGTACGGCCGCGTCCACCGTCTGTGCAACATCCACTGTAGGCAGCGCGGATGATTGGCAGCCGGCTGCGCCAATTACCAGCAAACCGATGGTCAACAATGGCGCCTTCACATGCAGTTTCATGGTCGCCTCCCGATATGTTGAATCAGAACACATTCATAGTGGCACAGGCGGCGCGTGGTGACAATAGTCAAATACGCCCACGATGTTTGCGGACTTCACCTATCAGGTTAAGATTGCACATATGATACGAGCCATTTCCCCCATGACCGCCCGCCGCCTGGCCGTCGCCAGCCAGCTGCTAGACGGCCGCCCGCCGGCGGCCGATAAGAACGCGATCCTGTCCACCATCCGCCGGCTTGGCTGCGTGCAGTTGGATCCCATTAGTGTGGTGACCCGCAGCCCCCTGCTCGTCTTATGGAGCCGACTGGGTCATTACAATCTAACCGACCTGGAATCGCTCTTGTGGGAGGAGAAAGCCCTCTTCGAATATTGGGCACACGCCGCCTCCATTGTCCTCACCGAAGACTTTCCCCTCTACCTGCCCCGCATGCGCCAGTTTGCCAGAGGGGACGGCCGTTGGGAGAAACGCGTGCTCAACTGGATCGAAGCCAACCAGCCGTTTCGCCAGGCCATTCTGCGCGAATTGGCGGAACGCGGCCCTTTGTTCACCAGTGAAATTGAAAGCCGAAACGTGGCGGTTCCCTGGCAGTCGGGGGGCTGGACGAACAGCCGGAGCATGACGGTGATGCTCGCCTTTCTCTGGGAACAGGGGGAGATCATGGTAACGAGGCGGCAAGGGCGTGGATTTGGCCTGAAGAAGCAGTGGGGACTATCAGCCCAACATTTACCTCAGTGGGCGGGCCAGGAGCCGTGGCCGGAGCTACAGGTGGTTACCCAGGCGGCGCAGAAGGCGCTGCGCGCACTGGGCGTCGGCACGGCCGCGCATATCAAGCATCATTTTATTCGCGGCCGTTATCCGGGGTTGGATGATGTGCTGGCGGAATTGGAGCGAGAGGGGCTTGTTTTGCCGGTGTCTGTGGTGGAGAACGGCCGATCCTGGCCCGGCCCCTGGTATATTCACGGCGACCGCCTCCCCCTGCTTGAGCAACTGGAGTCCGGCGAGTGGCAGCCGCGCACGACGCTGCTGTCCCCATTCGACAACCTCATTTGTGACCGGCAGCGCACCGAGTTGCTGTTTGACTTCAGCTATCGGAGTGAGATTTACACGCCCAAGGCAAAGCGGCAGTATGGATACTATGTGATGCCCATCCTGCATGGCGACAGGCTCATCGGTCGTATTGACCCCAAACTGGATCGCAAGCAAAAGGTGCTTCATATCTACGCGGTCCATCTGGAGCCAGAGATGACTGTGACGGCCGAAATGCGGCGCACCATCCGGCAGGCCATTACCGATCTGGCCCGCTTTCTGAACGCGGAAGAAATTGAATATGGGCAGAAGGCGTCCCTGGGCTAAAATCCCCCATGACGGCCGTTATCCGATGGCTGTTTTTCGTTGGTGGTGGATTGTTGATTGTTCTATCGCTCTTGTCAAACTGAACCAAATCGAATAAAGTGTCAGTGCCTGCTTTTTCTGCCGATTGGCGGCCACGGATTCAAGAAGGAGTGCGAGACAATGTCCAAGTTCGAGGAGCTGTGCCGGGCCTATCTCAAAGCAAGGAGGGAGTTCCGCGAATACGAGGAGACATGTCGTAACTTTGCGCGAGATCTCATTTACGGCATGATTGATTATTTCGGCTGGCCGGACGACCAGGAAATCACCTATATCCCCCTGGGAGAGCGCATCAGCCCCAACGATCGATTTTATGCCCTGGCCGGAGCGATGCGCATGGATGATGAGTCCTTCTGGCATTTTGGTGTTGAACTGACCCTGCACGAACCTGGTGGCTCATATCCGCTTCCGTTTTTGATGAGCTTTTTCATTAAGAAAATCGGCCCCCACTTCATTGTCAAGCTCGGCCCCAAGGGAAAAGAAATCAGAATTCATGAGGATAGACGAGGCGAGTTGGCCCCGTTTTATGATGCTGTGTATGTGCAGATCATGGAGTTCTTCGCCAGGGAGTATCAGGACGCGGTCACCAAACAGCAGGAGGAACCCGGCTTCATCACGCTGCTTCAGGAAAAGAAACCCGGGCCAAATTAGAGCGCTGGCTGAGGTTGGGCTTGTCCTGCATGGGGCCTTGCACTAACCCAGTGACGGACCCCTGGACAGACCTGCTCGCTGAGTCGGCCATACTTGTTACTACCGTCTCATTGCCCGCAAACGGACCGTTCTATTACAATGGATTCGCCTTTATTTTAATCATAAACGCGCCTGCCCATGCGTATCACGAGCGTACAAAACACGCGCATTAAGAACATCGTTCGACTGCGCCAGCGCCGGTACCGGGACCGGGTATGTTTAACGGTGGTAGAGGGTGAGCGCGAAGTCAGGCGAGCATTGCAGGGGCGGACGGTTCCGGAAGAGGCGTACTTTTGCCCCGCCCTAATCCCTGATTCAGCCATTGAGCTTGTGGTCGATTTACAAAGGTTAGCCAAAGCCGGGTCGACGAAGCTTTTTGAAGTAACATCTGAGGTTTTTGCCAAGATCGCCTACCGGGGTGAAAGCGGCGGCCTGCTGCTGGTCGTCCCTTATCTTGACCTTGGGTTGGACGCTTTGCCTGTTTCCGATCCGGCCTTCCTGGTCGTGATCGAAGGTGTGGAGAAGCCAGGCAACCTGGGGGCGATTCTGCGAACGGCCGATGCTGTGGGCGTTGACGGCGTGATTCTCTGTAACCAGGATGAAGGCGGTACCGATGTTCACAATCCCAATGCGGTGCGCGCCAGCCTGGGGGCATTGTTCACTGTTCCGATAGCTGCGGACGCGACGAAACGGGTGCTCCCCTGGCTGAAAGCGCGCCGGATCCGCATTGTCGCGGCGACGCCAGACGCGGCCGTTGCCCATACCAACGCCACCCTGACCGGGCCTCTGGCGCTGGTGATGGGCAGTGAAGCTCACGGGTTAAGCCAGGCATGGCTGACGGCCGCCGACGAGCAGGTGAGCATTCCCATGCGCGGCATTTTGGACAGCCTCAATCTGGCAGTAGCGACGGCCGTGCTGCTGTATGAGGCTTTGCGTCAGCGAAGTTGAAGCGTCAAATAAAATGGGGGAGCGACGGCTACTACAGTCAATGCGATAAGGAGGCCCATGCGAATCGCACTGATCTCAGACATTCACGGCAATCTTGTTTCCCTCGACGCCGTCCTGGCCGACATCAGGCAGCAGCACGTTGATCAAATCATCTGCCTGGGAGATGTGGCCACGCTCGGCCCCCAACCGAAAGAAGCCATTAGCCGGTTAAGGGAGTTGGCTTGTCCCTGCATCATGGGAAACCACGATGCGTTTCTCCTGGACCCGCAGTTGATCCAGGCTTACATGGATGCCCCCTGGTTTGCGGACTCCGTCAAATGGTGCATTAACCAACTTTCCCCGGAAGATTTTCATTTCGTTCGCTCCTTCGAGCCTTTCATAGAGGTTCCATTGGCCGCGCGCGCGCCGCTGCTCTGCTTCCACGGATCACCGAAGTCAAACACAGACTTGCTCCTGGCGACGACACCGCCCCCCGCCCTGGACCAGATTCTGGCAGGATATCAGGCCACGGCCATGATTGGCGGCCACACTCACGTGCAAATGATGCGCCGGCATAAGGACCTGCTGGTGATTAACCCCGGCAGTGTGGGCATGCCATTTGAACAGGCCCGCTTTGACAAGGCTCCCCGGTTTTTACCCTGGGCTGAGTATGCTATTGTGAGCTGGTCGGATGGTCACCTGGATGTGGGTCTGCGTCAAATCAAGGTCAATCTGAATGAGGTGAAACAGGCCGCGATGGCGAGCGAGATGCCGGATGCGAAGGAATGGGTGAGCAACTGGATAGCGCCGTGAGAGGGCTGGCCCATTCGCTCCGTTTACCTGCGAGACCCGGACGGAAACCTGCTGGAGATTGCAAACCGCCTATTCGATTGAGTGTGGAACTGTTGGGAGCCAATAAATAACGTTGCCAGTTTTGTCGGTTCGACGATAATTGCCTCAACCCATTCTGACATCAACATATGCCAGAATCACGGGCTTGCACTGTTACGACCAGGCTTGCTCGAAAACCTGGATTTTTTGGAAAACTTGAGGAGTGGATAAAATGAGTAAGAAGCTAGTAAAAGTTGCTGTCACCGGCGCTGCCGGGCAAATTGGCTACTCTCTGCTGCCCCGGCTTGCCTCCGGAGAGGTGTTTGGGTACGACACGAAAATCGCGCTTTACCTGTTGGAGATCACACCCGCGCTCAAGGCTCTGGAAGGGGTGGTGATGGAGTTGAATGACTGTGCCTTCCCCCTGTTGGACAACATCGTGGTTACCGATGATCCAATGACAGCCTTCGATGGCGTCAATTGGGCCTTGCTGGTTGGCTCGAAGCCGCGCGGCAAAGGGATGGAACGGGGTGATTTGATTCGAGAAAATGGCCCCATCTTCGTGGGACAAGGGAAAGCGCTGGCTGCAAGAGCGGCCGATGATGTGCGTGTGTTGGTGGTGGGCAACCCCGCCAACACCAATTGTCTGATCGCCATGCGCAACGCCGGTGATATTCCCCGGGAGCGATTCAGCGCCCTCACCCGCCTGGATCAGAACCGGGCATACGCCCAACTGGCGAAAAAGGCGGGCGTCACGGTCAATGAAGTGAGTAATGTGACCATCTGGGGGAATCACAGCGCCACGCAATATCCGGACGCGGAGAACGCCAAGATCAACGGCAAGCCTGCGCCGGAAGTCATTCAGGACATGGAATGGCTGCGGGGAGAGTTTATCACGACGGTGCAAAAGCGGGGCGCGGCCATCATCGCTGCCAGAGGTAAGTCTTCGGCCGCTTCAGCCGCCAATGCCGCTTTGGACCATGTCAGGAGCTTTGAGCAAAAGACGCCTGAAGGTGATTGGTTCTCAGCGGCCGTTCCTTCTGACGGCAGTTATGGTGTAGATGAAGGCTTGATTTTCTCCTTCCCCATCACCAGCGACGGACAGGGCGAGTATACCATTGTTCAGGGTCTTCCGTGGAGTGATTTCGCCAAAGAGAAGATCACCATTACGCTGGAGGAATTGCGGAAAGAGAAGAGCCTCATTACTGATTTACTTCCTTAACTGCGGGTGACAACACGGCCGTCAACGCGGCCGTACTCAGGCTCAATACGACAGGGACACGTTAATCGTGTCCCTGTTTGCTTTTTAGCGGGCCTGCAACTCTTTCTGAACGCCGGGTTTTGGTTCGTAAAACAGCGACCGTCTCTTTTGGAGCGAAAGTTTGGCTGTAATATTCCCCTCTTATAATCAGAGTTAAGTGAAGAAAAGTTCCTGATAAAAGAGTAAATGAGAGAATGAGGGGACTTTCTCCTTAAGACTCCGGGCTTTTATGATTTGAGCCGCGCTTTTATTATCGGGGGCGCAGCTGTTTCTTTGCCGCAGACTACGAAAAACAGCGGCTAAAAACTTATATATTGATTGACGATCTTTACGCCCATGTGGCCGGCGGTTTAGTTTATGCTGCTGCACAGCCGGGTGCGGGTCGCCCATCACAGGCAATAACAATGTCTCAACAGAAGAAAGATCATCTCGAATCCGCTGCCATTCGCTTATTACTTGAGCATCCTTACCTCAGAGCGATGCTGGAAGATAGGGCGCGCGGGCGCACGGCCGTTCCCCCATGGCACAGGATGATCACTCATGATTACGCCAGTGTATTGGTCTTTGATAGGGCCGGCCATGCCCTGGTGTTGGAAGATCATGTGCAGGGGGACGGCATGGCGGGGTGGCAGCTCCCCATTCGATACCTGACGAAGGGAGAAGACCCGACGCAAAGTATTCAGCAAAAACTGCTGCAAGAAACTGGGTACTTCAGCCGGAACTGGCAGTATATCGGGGGATATGCGTTGGACGCCCTCCAGGGTGTCGGCGTGGGCCATTTCTACTGCGCCCAGAACGCCTTCCCGGTGACACCGCCGCCTGCACCGCCCTCGTCGGAATTCTATCCTCGCTGGGTGGTCTTGGGAGAGCTTAAATTCGCTTTGATTGACGGCCGTTTCGCTCAAATGCGAGACGCCCTGAACGTCTCTCTTGCCCTGCTAACCGTCCACAAACAAGCCTGGTAACTCGATCGAGTCTGCCGTTGGGTTATTCCTTCTCATATGGCTGGCCAATCGCCGCCGGAGGGATCGGCCGTCTGACCGCAGCCACAATGATCGTTAGAACATAAGGCAGCATCTGCAAGAATTCGGCCGGGATGTCCGGGTTTAGCGTCTGTGTGCGAATCTGGATCGCATTGGCCAAGCCAAAGAGCAATGCTGCCCCAAAAGCGCCGAAGGGCGTCCAACGGCCGAAGATCAAAGCCGCCAGCGCGATAAACCCGCGGCCGTTCGTCATGTTGATGTTAAATGTGCCCACCCACTCTAAAGCCAGCCAGATGCCCGCCAGTCCAGCAAACAGCCCGCCGATGATGACATTAGCATAGCGCGTGAAATAAACATTGATTCCCAGCGTATCAGCCGCTTCTGGATGCTCCCCCACAGAGCGCATGCGCAGGCCCCAGGGCGTGTAAAAGAGAATGTAATGAATCACGAAGGTGAGCACCAGCATCGCATACACCACGGGCTGATGGTCGAATAACACGCGCCCGATGAAGGGAATCTTGGAAAGAACGGGGATTGGCATATCAGGGAAAGTACCGGCGGAACCGGGCCAGCGCGGAGGCACCAGATAAATCTGGTAGATATGACCGGTGAACCCGGCCGCCATGAAATTGATGACCGTCCCGCTGATGATCTGGTCTGTTTTGAAGCGGATAGACACTACCGCATGCACGGCCGCCATTAACGCCCCGCTGAGCAGCCCGGCGATGACGCCCAGAAAGAGACTGCCAGTATAGCCGGACACAAAAGCAGCCATCATGGCTGCCATCAGCATCATGCCTTCAATGGCAATATTTACCACCCCGGATCGTTCGCTGAAGAGGCCGCCGTAAGCGCCCAGCGCGACAGGCGTAGCTGTCGCAATCGTCAGTTGGAGAATACCGGCAATAATTGTGAAGTCCATCTTACCCTCCCCATCCGCGTGTTAAAGGCACGCCTTCAGCCGCGCCTGCGTCAACTTTGATCCGGTAAATGTAGCGCACGATCGCCGGCGCAGACACAAACAGCAAAATCAGCGCCTGCAAAATGGAGACGATATGGATGGAAAGGCCGGCGCGTATCTGGAGAAAGTCGCCGCCGATCCGCAAAGCGCCAAAAACGAAGGCGGCCGGGATGACCGCAATCGGATTGTTCAAAGCAAGCAGGCTGACCGCAATCGCGTCGAATCCGTAACCGGGTGTTCCCTCCGTGAGCACGCGAGTCAACCCCTGCACCTCAATGATCCCTGCCAATCCCGCCAGGCCGCCTGCCAGCGACATCGCCAGCACATATTCTTTCTTAGGGCGAATGCCGGCATATTCAGCCGCGTCCGGATTTTGGCCCGTGGTGCGCAAAGAAAAGCCCCACGTGGTCTTGAAGAGAAAGTAGTACGTGATGCCGGCGACGATCAAGGCTACGAAAAAGCCCATGTGCAGCCGGCCGGCAAAGCGCAGCAGTTCGGCCGATTCTCGGATGGGCAATGTTTGCACGCTGGACGGGTTGGGGTCTCTAAACGGCACGCGCACGGAAAAATTAATCAGGAACAGGGCGATGAAGTTCAGCATGATGGTGTTGATGACCTCATGCGACCCCAGGCGGGCGCGCAGCAGGCCGGGGATAAAGCCCCAGACAGCTCCGCCTAAAAAGCCTGCCATCATTACCACAACGGCGTGGATAATAGGGGGCAGGTTCAAATGAATGCCGGCGAGGGTGCCGATAAGGGCGCCAATGAGGAACTGGCCGTCAGCGCCGATATTGAACAACCCTGCCCGGAAAGGGATGGCCACGGACAGCCCTGTCAAAATGAGAGGTGTTGTGGCTACCAGAGTATTGGTGATGCCATTCCGTTTTAAGAATGCGCCGTCTACCACGCCCCAATACCCCTTGCCTACCTTTACCAAGCCGATAGCGGGGGTTTCGGCCGTGACGATGATCACGATTGCCCCGATGACCAGAGAAGTGAAGATGGCGAGCAGAGGAATGAGGAACGGCTGTACGAACCGCTCCCAAAAACGCTTTGTTGAACCTGAATTTTCTGCCATTGCTTTTTCCTAAGGAATTGTCCCTGTTCCGATTTCTACTCTGAAATATCCGATCCGGCCATGAGCAGGCCTACTCGTTCACGAGTGGCTTCGGCGATGGGTAGTGTCTTGACGATGCGCCCGTCAAACATCACCGCCACGCGATCTGCCAGGCTGAGAATTTCGTCTAGTTCGGCCGATACCAGCAGAACGGCTACCCCCTGGTCTCGCTGGGCCACGATCTGATCATGAATAAACTCGATGGAACCGACGTCAACTCCGCGGGTGGGCTGGTTGGCGATGAGTAGCTTGATCGGCCGTGAGAGTTCGCGGGCAATAATTACCTTCTGCTTGTTGCCCCCGGACAGACTGCCCACCGGGGTGTACACGCTGGGTGTGCGGACATCGTATTGGGCTACCAGTTTACGGCCGTGCTCTTCAATGACCTCTTGCTGCAAGACAGGCCCTTTGGCATAAGGCGGCAGGTAATATTGGTTGAGCACCATGTTGTCAGCCACGGGGTATCCCATCACCAGACCATGTTTTTCCCGATCTTCGGGGATGTGGGCGATGCCCAATTCGGTGAACTGGCGGGGCAAGAAGTGGGTGGTGTCCGTGTCAGTGATGTAGATATGGCCGCCCACTGCCGGACGCAGGCCGGTCAACCCTTCTACCAGTTCTCGCTGACCATTACCCTGAACGCCAGCTACGCCCAGGATTTCTCCGGCGCGTACTTCCAGGTTGACGCCGGCCACGGCCGTCTGGCCGCGATCATCCTTTACTACGAGGTCTTCCACGCGCAGCACTGCGTCTCCCACGTGCGCTTCCCCCTTTTTGACCTCCAGGATCACCTTGCGTCCCACCATCATTTCTGCCAGCGATGCTTCCGTTGCCTGATCCGGCGTAGTGGTGCCCACCATTTGCCCGCTGCGCATCACTGCAATGCGGTCGGCGACTGCCAACACCTCTTTTAACTTGTGGGTGATGAAAATGATGGAGACGCCCTGAGCGGTCAGGTTGCGCATGACCACAAACAACTCATCCGCCTCTTGGGGCGTGAGGACGGCCGTCGGCTCATCCAGGATGAGGATATCCGCTTTCCGGTAGAGGGCCTTGATAATCTCAACCCGTTGTTGAATGCCTACCGGCAGGTCTTTGATGGTGTCCCCCGGATCCACAGGCAGATTGTACTTCCGCGACAGCTCCCTGATTCGCTCTGAGATGCCGCGTCGGTTCAACCGCCCCAGCATCGGCAGACGAGCCAGCATGCCGCGCGTTTCCTCGACGCCGAGCATGATGTTTTCAGTGACGGTCATTACCGGCACCAGCATAAAATGCTGGTGCACCATCCCGATCCCGACAGCAATCGCGTCATTGGGGGAGTCCATTTTCACAGCGCGGCCGTTGACCCATATCTCCCCTTTATCCGGGTGATAGAGGCCGTAGAGCATGTTCATCAACGTGGTTTTGCCGGCCCCGTTTTCCCCCAACAATGCCAAGATCTCCCCCTTCACCAGAGTCAGATCAACAGCGTCGTTGGCCAGCACGCCGGGGAAACGTTTTGTCAACCCACGGGCTTCCAACACAGGCGTCTCATTCATATTCTTCTCCCGAAAGCCACCCTGTCGCCTGGCGCGAGACGTGCCGGCGTTCAGACAACAAACATAAAAGGGCCACCCATTTGCATGAGTGACCCTTTTTACAATGCTTACTCACGTTGCAAGCGAATTAACATTAGGGGGTGTAGCCAGTGCTGATGGAGCCATCCTTGAGGCCTGCTTCCGCAGCGTCTACGGCCGCTTTACACTCGGCCGAAATCTTGCTGTCCCATTCGTGATAGGGAGCTAGACCGACGCCGCCATTGGTCACTGTGGCCAGCTTGATGCCGCCGGTCAGTTCGCCATTGGAGAAAGCGGTCACAGCTTCGGCCGTTGCCACGTCCATATTCTTAGCCGCGCTGGTGATGAGCGAGGAAGCGATTTCCGGATAGGTGTTGTACTGATCAACATCTACGCCAATCGCCATCAAGCCTGCTTCGTGTGCTGCCAGCAGGCCGCCGTTGCCGGTGTTGCCGCCGACGCCGAAGATCACATCAGCCCCTTCCGCGATTTGGGTTTCACCCGCTTGCTTGCCCGTGGCCGGGTCGTTAAAGTCGGGGATATAGACGTTGAGCGTTTTAATGTCCGGGTTCTGGGAGCGAGCGCCATTCTGGTAGCCGGTGACGAAACGGACAACCGGAGGAATCTCCATACCGGAAACGGAACCAATGACGCCGGTTTCGCTCATGCAGCCGGCGAGCACACCGGCCAGGTAGCCAACTTCATCTTCAGCAAACATGAGGCTGGTGATATTGCTCAGTCCGCCCTCTTCAGAGTAGCAGTCGGAGACGTTTTCGTCACAGCCGAAGCCGGGGAAGTATGCCACGTCAACGATGGCAAACTTGACATCCGGATTGGCGCGAGCCGCGGCCGCTGTGGCGTCGCCCATCAGGAAGCCAACGGTGATGATGAGACCGCACCCTTCGTTGACGAAGTTTTCAATGTTCTTTTCGTAATCACTGGTTGATTCTGAGACGATATGAGTGAACTCCAGACCAGCGGCCTCAGCCGCTTCTCGAGCGCCTTTTAGGGTAAACTCATTGAAACTCTTATCATTCTCACCACCTGTGTCTAAAACAGCACAAACTTTTTCTGCATTGCCGCCGCCGCCACAAGCGGTAATGATGATGCTTAAAGCCATCATCGAAACAATAAGGATGCTAATGCGTTTGTACAACATGTAAATCTCCTCCTTCAGGTCAGAGTATGGGGAAGACAATGGATGCCGACTGAACTCGCCTGCCGACAATGCCCAACGAACCTACGTGCCAGGATTATACTTGGATTCTTAATCACTTCAAATTATGATATGGGGGAGGGATCACGAATGACGACACAAGCAGACGTGCCTTTTTTTGAGCGGGTTGACCTGGCTTTGGGCGACCGTCAGTTGCAGGCTGCATTGCAAACGGCCGCCGGCAGATTTGACCTGGCCCGCGCCCGCGCCTGGGCAGCCCTGGATGATGTTTCTGCGATGCGGCAGCATGCGAAGGCGATCAAGGCGCATACGCTGGATCACCTGGACGAATACCTGGCGCAGTTAGCTGTCCAGGTTCGCGCTGCTGGAGGACAGGTGCATTTTGCGGCAGATGCGGCCGAAGCGCAGCGCCTGGTCGTGGGCATCATCCAATCAGCCAGCCAGACTCTCGTGGTCAAGTCGAAGTCGATGACCAGTGAGGAGATTGGGCTGAACAAGGCCCTGGAAGCGGCCGATATTCGCCCGGTTGAGACAGACCTGGGGGAATGGATCATCCAGTTGGCGGGCGATACGCCCAGTCATATCGTGGCTCCCGCCATTCACAAAAGCCGGGAACAGGTGGCGGCCTTGTTCAGCGAAGTGACGGGCGAAAACCTGGCTGACGCCGACATCACCACGTTAACGGCCGTGGCCCGCCGCGAGCTGCGCCGCCAATTCCTGGCGGCTGGCGTGGGCATTTCCGGTGTCAATTTCGCCGTGGCTGAAACAGGCACGCTGGTCACTGTCACAAACGAGGGTAACGGCCGTTTGGTCACCAGTGTCCCCCCTATTCACATTGCCATCATGGGCATGGAGAAGGTCATCCCCACCCTTGATGACCTGATGTTGCTGTTGGAACTGCTGCCCCGCTCTGCCACCGGTCAGACCATTACCAGCTATGTGCAGATGGTCACTGGCCCGCGCCGGGAAGGTGAAGTGGACGGGCCGGAGGCGTTGCACCTCATCATCCTCGATGGCGGCCGCTCCGACCTGTTGGGGGGCGAGTTTGCCGAATCGCTCCAATGCTTGCGGTGCGGGGCCTGTCTCAACACCTGTCCGGTCTACCGCGTCCTGGGTGGCCATGCGTATGGCGGCGTCTATTCTGGCCCGATTGGGGCGGTGCAAACACCATTGCTGCAAGGGGCAGCAGCGTTTGCCGACCTGCCTCACGCTTCAACGTTGTGCGGCGCATGCAAGGATGTGTGCCCGGTGCAAATTGACATTCCCCGCATGCTGCTGGCTTTGCGCCGTCAGGGGGCTGAATCCAACCCACCCCAGACGAAGTGGGTGGGACGCCTCGCCTCACGCGCGTACCGGCTGGTGACGGAAAACCCAACGCTCTTTGCCCTGGCGATTCGCTTGGCCCGGCTAGGCTTGAAGCCGTTTGTGCGCCACGGCCGCATCCGAAGCGCGCCCGGCCCCCTTCGCGGGTGGACACAGTATCGGGATTTTCCCCCGTTCGCGGAGCGGCCGTTCCAGCAGCGGTGGCAGCTCGCTCAGGAGTCGAATGAACAGAAGGATGGAGGGGCCGGTTGAAAGAAACGGAATTCCTCAAACATGTTCGCCGGCGTCTTGCCGGTATCCCGGAGCGCAGGCCGCACCCCGGCCTGGGAAACAGGCCGGTTCGCACATTGCCGGAAGACCTGGTGATGGAGTTTCGGGAGCGGTTGGAAGCGGTTGGCGGCCATGTGTATCCGGTGCGCGACGCCGCGTCGGCGCGGGTTCAGTTGCGCGACATCGTCCAGGCGCTGCGGCAGCAGGGCCGCTCCCTGGACCATGCTGTTATCACCGGGCATTCCCTCCTGGCAGACCTGGAATTGGATGTGCTGCTGCACCGGGTAGGATTGGAGGTAACGGCCTCGACACGTCAGGAAACGGCAGTAGAACTCATGGCACAGGCCAATCTGGGACTGACCGGGGCTGAATACGTGGTGGCTGCTTCAGGCACGCTGGTCATGGCGGCTTCTCCCCGCAACCCTCGCGCAGCCAGCCTGCTGCCCCCTGTTCATGTGGCCGTTATTCGGCCGGATCAATTCTTGCCTGATCTGGCGGCATTGGCCGTCCGCCTGCGCCAGGATTACCCGGAGCGACCTCCCAGCGGCTTCGTGCTTGTGACCGGCCCCAGCCGGACGGCCGATATCGAGCAAACGCTCAGCATCGGTGTTCACGGCCCTGGGGAACTGCACGTCCTTTTACTGCTTGCCCCAGATACCTGAACACTCTCTCCCTAAAAACAGCTTTTTAACCAAACTTAAACGCCGGACGCCGCGATTGCATGGTACATTAGTACTATATTGGCTTTCACTATCATTACGAAGACGGACATGATGCCCTGATGGCGAACGCCCCCTCGAATCGAAGTTGCAACGGTGATGTGCGGCGCACGGCTCCTAAGTGGTGGATCGCTTCCGTAGCCCTTCTCACTTTTCTGGCGAATTGTGCTCCGGCAGCCGGGACGCCAGTTCCTTCCACAGCGCCCGCGGTGGCAACAGATGCTGCATCACCTCCCGTAACGATTTCTTCTCCAGATACAACTTCCCAACAACAACCACAACTGAATAGTGACGCTGCGCCGCTTGAACTAACTCCTGTCTCATTAACGGCCGTTTCTGCAAACGTTCAAGTGGATGTGACAACGACGGAGAATCGTGCAGACCCGGTGTTGTGCCCTAATCTGGACTCTGTCTTGGTGGCGTTGAGCACGGCCGGTGACGCGGCCGACTTTGCTGCCAGTCACCAACTGATGCTTGCAGAAGCGGGTGTGGCTGTCGAGATTCACCTGGCCCATCCGGAAACGGCCGACTTGACGCAGTATCAGGTATCCATTCGGAACAAAAGGGGAGCGATCATTGAAGCATATGTGCCTGTACCACAACTATGCGCCCTGTCAGAAGATTCCGCCATTCTCCAGGTGAAAGTAATCAGACCCGCTTCTACCCCTTAAGCCCCTGCCGCGTGCAGAACATAGCAAGGAGTCAACCATGCCGTCAACAACAAAGAAATATCGCTTGCTTGTCATCGTTTGCCTGATCATTGGGAGTTTGATGATGGTGCCGCTGGCAAGCGGGCAGATTCAATCCGGGACCGGGCTTACCAGGGTCAGTAACGCCGCGAACAGCATCGTCCTGGATGCGCAATCTCTCTCATCCTTCAAACGAGAAGGGAATCCAAAGCTGGCAACCAACTTAAACAACCTGGTGAAGGCGTATTCGGCACAGCCGGACAATTGGCAAAATGCAGCAGAAACGACTGGCCTATTGGCCCAGGGCGATCAAGTATTGGTTGAATTGCGGTTTAAGCCGACGGCCGTGCCGGGCGTGGTTAGTGCGGTGAAGGCATTGGGCGGGAGTGTGCGGCATGATACGGCTCCAGGCTTGTATGAGGTATGGCTGCCAATTGGCGCTTTAGACACGGTCACGATTGACCCGGATGTGTATTTTGTGCGTTCAGCCCGCCTGGTCGAGTTGCACGCACCGGCCGTCGGCGCCAGCACGACACAAGGAGTTGCTGCCAGCAATGCCAATATCTGGCATGCATCCGGTATTACCGGTACGGGAAAGACCATTGCCATCATTGACCAGTTCAATAACACCGGCGGGGAGGTTGCCAGCCTGCAAGCCAGCGGAGATTGGCCGCCGAGCGGGCAGTTGACAATGGTGAGCAAGCACGGGGGCAGTTTTGGCGCAAACGGTGGCAATCACGGCATGGCAACCCTCGAAATCGCGTATGACATGGCCCCAGGAGCGAACTTTATCGCTTATGACATCGTGACGGTGGGCGACTGGTATGCGGCGATTGGAGATGCGGACGCCGCCGGCGCTGACATCATCTCAGCCTCGCTGGGCGCTCCGCTGGATGGGGTTGGGGATGGTTCGGCCATGGCCGGCTCCATCGCTGAAGCAGCCGGGTTGGCCCGCTCCAACGGGAGATTTATCGCGAATTCGGCCGGTAACAGCCGCCAACTCCATTGGGGCGGCATTTATTCGGAAACAGGAAGCATTCCTGCGGGCGGGTATGCGGGATCGCATGATTGGGGCAGCGGGAGCAACCTGAACTTCGGCGTGTTTTGTTATCCGATAGATACTACGCTGTCAGTCAATATGTATTGGGATGATTGGGCGGCGCCTGTTGACCATGACTATGATTTGTTCCTGTACCAATGGGACAAGATCAACAACCCTGGAGGGTTCGATGTGATCGCCAGTTCGACGAACCTTCAGGACGGTACCCCAGGACAATTACCTCAAGAGTCGGCCAGTGTGACGATTAGTGAGGCGTCCGGAGTAACGAGCGGGTGTAGCGGGTCTGGGGCTGCGGTTGCTATTGTTGTGGCCAAGATGAGTGCGGCCACGGATAGGAACCTGCAACTATTTGCCAGCGGGTTTGGTCAGCTTTCCACCTTCGTGGTGACCAGCAGCCTGGGCTTCCCGGCTGATTCAGCCAACGTTTTCACGGTTGCTGCCATTGACGTTGCTACTAGTAGTCAGGAACCATACAGTTCCGAAGGCCCGATTTTGCCGTCGGGCGGCGGCCCGTCACCGGCCGCTCCGGTGGCTGGCCCCCAAAAGCCCGACATTGCCAGCTTTGCCAACGTGGATACGCAGTCGTATGGCCCTGGCGTTTTCAACGGCACCTCCTCGGCCGCACCTCATGTGGCCGGTATGGCGGCGCTCATCTGGCAGAACACACCCACGCATACAGTCAGCACGCTGGAAGCGGAATTGATCAGCTTGGCCAGCACGCCGCCTAACGATTTGGGAACACCGGGGCACGATTATGCGTTTGGGTGGGGGCGTTCGCAGTTTCGATTCACACCGACCGCGATCGAGCAGACTTCATTTGCGGCCGCGCCGGACGACGCTTCCGAGATAACGGCCGTGTTGTCTGTGCTTGGCCTGGTCTTCATCACAACAGGGTTGTTGGGGGTCAGAGCTGCCTTCAGGCCGAAGCGCAGGGCGGGATAGGCTCAAACGGCCACGACCGTTCCCAACTCGGACCGCTCCTGAAAAAAGCGGAGGATGAGCTGCCATACCTTTGTATGCACCGGCTCAAACGGCCGCATTAACTCATGCCCCGCCTCCGGGAACGTTTCCAGGTGCTTGTCCTGGCTGGGCAGCAGATCGTAAATCTTCTGGATGGTGCCTGGTTTGACGGCCGGATCATCACCCCCCTGGAAGATCAACACCGGCAATGTCAGGCGCGACCATAGATCGCGGCCGAACTCCACCATCTTCACCATTTCATCCAGACCGGAGGTAGGCACCCGCGACATCATAGGCAGTTTTGCCTGAAAAGCCGGGTCATCGAAATCAATCGTCGGGTCAAAATCGAGAACCCGCTGCCGCACCAGGTCTTGCATGCTCTTCAGCTTATGCGGATAAAACCAGGGCATGACATAACGCAACCAGCGCATCAGGCGCAGCCGTGTGTCCGGCAGCTCGTACAGCGGCGTCAACATCACCATACCGCGAATGTCATCGTACTTGGTGGATAAATAAGCACCCATCACCGTACCCATTGAGTGCCCGGTGATGAACACCTGATCACAAAGTTGGCGCAGACGGAGGTACGCCTCCTCCGCCTCGGCCAACCACGCCTGCCGAGGCACCTTGTAAAGTTTGTCAGGATAATGGCCATGTCCCGGCAGCAGGGGACAGAGCATGGTGACGCCCTCATCAGCGAGATACTCTGCCATCGGCCGCGAACTGCCTGGGCTGCCCATAAACCCGTGCAGCATCAGACATCCGACCCGCCCGTCGCTTTTTTGCGGATTGGCCTTTAATAGATACGGTTTGCGTTCTTCAGGGACTTCGTAACTTGGCTTGAAAGGCATTTCTCTCCTACCCAACGACTATCAGATTGGTGTGCGAAAGTATAGAGGCAAGGCTAAGCCGAGGCAACACAGGCCGCTGTGGTACAATTGCGCACCATGGCAATTCGAGTGCTATCTGAGCAATTGGCGTCCCAAATCGCGGCCGGCGAGGTGGTGGAACGGCCGTCGTCAGTCGTCAAAGAACTGATCGAAAACAGCATTGACGCCGGAGCGGCGGCCGTCAACATCGATGTGCGTCAGGGCGGCCGCAAGCTCATCCAGGTGGCGGACGACGGCGAAGGCATACCGGCCGCTGAGTTGGAGACCGCCTTTCTCCGCCACGCCACTTCCAAGCTGGCCACGGTAAATGACCTGTCACACATCACTACCCTGGGCTTTCGCGGCGAGGCGCTGGCGGCCATTGCCGCCGTCAGCCATGTCACCGTGGTTAGCCGCGCCGGCAGACAGCCGTCCGGGACCCGCCTCGTCTTAGAGGGTGGGCATATTCAAAGCCGGGAAATCGTCGGCGCACCGCAGGGAACTGTGATCGCCGTAGAAAACCTCTTTTTCAACACGCCGGCCCGGCTCAAATTCCTCAAGAGCATCCCCACTGAGAAGCGGCTGATTGATGAGTTCGTCACCCGCTACGCGCTGGCTTACCCTCAGATTCGGTTCCGGCTGACGCACGACAACCGGATCACCTTCCAGACCAGCGGCAACGGCAGCGTTTTAGATGTGCTGGTGGCTGTCTACGGCGCAGAGACCGCCCGTCAATTATTGGCGCTTGGCGGGCAGGCGTCAGAAAGTGACGAGGAGTCATCCGTCCCCACCCCCCACACCCCTATTTCTGTGTCTGGTTTTGTAAGCCCGCCCAGCCTGCACCGGGCCAATCGCAGCTACATTGTGTTGTTTGTGAACGGCCGCTGGATTAAAGACAGCAGCCTCAGCTACGCCGTTACCCAGGCGTATCATACGTTGCTGCCAGGCGGCCGTTACCCGCTGGCCGTCCTCTTCCTCACGATGCCCCCGGATGACGTGGACGTCAACGTGCACCCGGCCAAAACCGAAGTGCGCTTCCGCCATCGCAACGCCGTCTTCAGCGCAGTGCAGCGGAGCGTGCGCCAGACGCTCATCACTCAGGCCCCGGTCCGCCCCGTCAACATTTGGGCGCAGGAAGGGCCGGATGAAGCGGGGCACGATTGGGCCGGGGCGCTGGACCGGCAAGCGTTCATCCGCCGGCCCGACCTTCCCCAACAATCATTGGAGTTGGACTGGTCGCTCCCGCCAGATGCGGCCGCATCGGGCGGGTCAGCTCCCCGGCAGGCGGCGGCCGATCTCGGCGGCGAGCGGCTGCCTATCATGCGCGTGGTCGGGCAGGTGGGCGCAGCCTACATCATCACCGAAGGGCCAGACGGCATCTTCCTCATCGACCAGCATGCGGCGCATGAGCGCATCCTGTATGAGCAGTTCATGGCGGAGCTGGATGGGAACCATGTTATTTCGCAGGGATTGGTGGCGGGCGCGGCCGTGCATCTCTCTCCGCCGCAGGCGACCCTGTTGGAAGAGAATCTCGGCCTGCTGACCCGGCTCGGCTTTCAGATTGAGCCGTTTGGCCCGAATGCCTTCATGGTGCGGTCCGTCCCCACTGTGGTGGCCCGTATGGATCCGGCTAAGGCGCTGACGGCCGTCATAGAAGACCTTGAACGGGGAGACCAGCCGCTCCAGGGGAAAATCGAAGCCCAGGTCATCCTGCGCGTCTGCAAAGCGGCCGCCGTCAAGGCAGGCCAGGCGTTGTCCACCACAGAAATGGAAGCGATGATTCGCCAGCTCGAAGCGTGCGACAATCCGCACACCTGCCCCCACGGCCGTCCTACCCTTATTCACCTCTCTGTCGCCCAACTGGCCCGGCAATTCGGCCGCATCTGAACCGCAAATTGCGCGCAATTTGCGCGCTTACGGTTCCGGCGTTTCTGTGCCTCGCAGTATCAGGTGTTGAAACGTCAGTTGCCAGCCCCCATCTTCTCCATCCGCGCAAGGCTCCACCCGCAAGCCGCTGATCTCCGGGCTGCCTTCTGCAACCATGACGGAGTAGGATACGCCCGGTTCCATGGTGAAGTCCCCATACCCCGGCCCCTCCTCCGGCTTAAAGCCGGTGAAGAAATGATCCACCCCCGTCTCCCAGGTGACCAGCACCTCCACGCCCGGCAACGGGTCGAGCAGTGCATCCAGCACATAGACCTCAATGCGGGGCGCGGGAGTCCCCAGGCAAAGCCGCTGCTGGTCGAGCAGGCGGAACGCCGGTCGCGAGGTAGGGCTGGGCCGGGGTGTGGCCGCGGCCATTGCCGCAGCCGTTGCGGTGGGCAGCGGCGTGGGCGTGGGGGATAGAGTCTCGGTGGCCGTGGGTGTGGGAGAGGCAGCGGCCGTTGGGGTGGGGGATGGCGCGGCTCCCGACAGCGGCGTCGGGGCGAAGAGGGCCACCGCCGGCGCGTCGGCTCCCAACCGCTGCGCCAGTTCCGCCAGATTGCGGATCACGTCGGCCGGACGCTGTTGGCGCAAGAAAGTTTCCAGCAGCCCGGCAACCGTCTGGGCGATCTCCGGGTCATTGAGGGCGGCCAGGCGTTGTTGTGCCTGCGGCCAGTCGTGATCCACCGCATAACTCTGGCTGACCAGGAAGATGTACTCCGCTTTGGATTGCTCGCTGAACCGGGCCGGGCTGGCGTCAACATACACCACCGGGGCCACGATCCAGGCGTAATACAGCGCCCCCGCCAGCCCCAGCACCAGACCTATGAGCAGCAGGCTGGTCGTCGAGAGGCGATCAGCCAGGGAGAGGCGGGAAGCAGGGGGCGCGGATCGCGGCCGTCGCCGCCTATTGCCCATCCCGTTCTCCCTGTGCCGTGTCCAGGTAAGGTTCCATCGCCGGTGAGTACAACCCGACCGCGGTAGACAGACGCACCAGCCGCCGGATCTTGGCTTCAGATTCCCCTTTCAAGATGGCATCCAATGTCACAGCGAACAAAGTCTGTGCCCCGTCTGCCCCCAATTGGGCGATGCGCTGCCGCGCGGCCGCGAGGTCGCCGTCGGCGGCATATGCCGTAGCGATCATTCGCGCGTAATCACGGCGGTAGGTTTCCTGAAGGACGGACGGATTGGCGTCGGTGAACTCTGTGGGCCAGACAACCCAGCCCAGGGTGAGACCCAGGCCGATGCCGATGGCCATGCCGACGATCATGATGCCCACTGCTCGCAGCCAGCTACGCATGCTTCACACCCTTGCTCACCTATGCCCCGGACACAAAAAAGGGTTACCCGCTTTGACGGGCAACCCTGTCTCATCCTATTTGCCCTGCTCTAACCCGGGGCTTATAATCCAGGCTATCAGCATACCAGACTGAAAAGCCAAGAAAACATGCCGAAGGTGGGAATCGAACCCACACTCCCGAAGGAACACGAGTTTGAGTCGTGCGCGTCTGCCAGTTCCGCCACTTCGGCTAACGATGCTTACTCGACACGGCGTGGAGTATAAAACAAGGCCTCTTTTCTGTCAATGCGTGAAAGCGCGCCCAGAAGCGGGCAGGAACCAAGACTCACCTCGAGCCGGATATGGACGAAATCGCACTCATCGGACAGGCAAAAAAAGGGGATGTGCATGCGTTTAACCGGCTTGTGTTGCATTATCAGCGGGCAGTGTACAACGTGGCATACCGCATCATGGGCGAGCCGCAGGCGGCCGAAGACGCCACACAAGACGCCTTTATTTCTGCCTATAAATCGCTGAATCGTTTCCGGGGCGGCAACTTCAAAGCGTGGTTGATGCGCATCGTTACCAATGCTTGCTACGATGAATTGCGCCGCCGCAAACGACGGCCACAATCTTCCCTCAATGAGTTGACCGACGACAACGAATCCTTCGCCATTCTGCGCAGCCCGGACGAAGGGCCGGAGGTGCAAAGGCAGCGGGTGGAACTAATCCAGGCGATTGAGCGCTGCCTGGATACCCTGCCGGACGACCAGCGAGTCGCGGCCGTCCTCTGTGATGTGGAAGGATATGATTATAAGGAAATCGCGCAGATCATGTCTGTGTCGCTGGGCACAGTGAAATCGCGCATCAGTCGCGCCCGCGCCCGGCTGCGCGATTGTTTGCAAGGCTTCGCGGAACTTCTCCCTGCGAGCTATCGTCTACAAACTGAGCCTTCCCAGGGATGAGTTCACGACGTAACAAGCGTCACGGATCACAAGGACACGACCGGGTACTGTTCACCAGAGAAAGATGATTGATTTTTTGCGGAATCTAACCAAATCGGCCGAAGTGCGGCAGCAGGAAGCGTTAAACGCTTACCTGGATGGCGCGCTTACGCCACGCCAGCAGCGGCGGTTCGAGGCTGAACTGGCGCGTAATCCGGCGCTGAAGGCCGAGTTGGAACAACGGCGGCTCATCAAAGAGCAGCTCCGGCAGTTGCCGCGCCTTTCTGTGCCCCGCAGCTTCACACTCGATCCGGCCGTTTACGGCCGTCCCCAGCGAGAGCCGCTGGTTCAATTGTATCCCGCCCTTCGCTTTGCCACTGTGCTGACCGCGTTCTTCTTCATCCTGGCCATCACCGCTGACCTGTTCGTGGTGCAGGGCGGCCAGCGTTCCCTGCCACTGACGGGCGCAGCACAGGACGTGGCCATGGTCGCCGCTACAGCGCCGGCCGGAGAACCATTGGCCGAGGCAGCAGCGGCTGAAGAAGCAGCGGCTGAAGAAGCAGCGGCTGAAGAAGCCGGGGCCGAAATCGTGGTGGAATCGGAAACGGTGGAGGAAATTCAGCTGGCGGAAGAAGAGCATGCTCCCATTGAAGAGCCGCCGTTTGAGAAAGGCTTCGCCGACCCTGGCACGACAACAAGTGAAGCCGAAGAATCTGCCCTTGCACCGGCTGCTCCAGCGGGCGATATGGCTGAGGGGGCCGTGCCCGCGCAAGAAGAAACGGCCGCGTTGGCCGCCACCCAACCGGCCACGGCTGTCCCCACGCCCCCGCCCACGGCAACCCGATCGCTGCTGCCCCGCCCATCCGTGGAAACGGAGGAGATGAACCGGGCGGCAACCCTCTCACCGACGGCCGTCCCCAGCGGAGCGGAAGCGGAAACGGTTAGCGCCCTACCCGTCCCGTCGGAAACCACGCCGCCGGCCACGGCGCGCAGCCCGCTGCGCCTGGTGGAAGTGGGGCTGGCCGCTGCCCTCGCTGTCCTGGCCCTGGTCACGCTCATCGCCCGGCGCCGGTTATAAGGGATACGGCGACCGTCTTGAATTTTGCGTTGTGGTCACCCGTATTCCGTAATCCGTAATCGGTATTCCGTAAACCACTTTCCTAGGGGGTACCCTTCTTGTGACACACGAACATCATACGATCCTCCCCAACAGCGCCCCGGAAGACATAGTTTACTGTCCCCGCTGCGCCACCCCGCTGGTCACGAGACAGGTGGGCGACAAGCCCCGGCGCGCCTGCCCATCGTGCAGTTACATCCACTTCACCGATCCCAAGGTGGGGGTGGGCGTGCTGCTGGTCCGGGACGGCAAAATCCTACTGGTGCGCCGCACCATGAACCCGGAACGAGGAAAGTGGAGCATTCCCGCCGGATTTCTAGATCGAGGAGAGGACCCCAGGGAAACGGCCGTGCGCGAGGCATTGGAAGAGACCAATCTGCGGGTGGAGATTGATGGCCTGATAGATGTCTACTACAACCCTCCGGGGCAGGGCGGCGCGTCCGTATTCATTCTCTACCGGGCCAGGCTCCTCGACGGCGAGCTGCGCGCCGGCGATGACGCCGACGCGGCCGCCTTCTTCGGCCTGGACGAGCTTCCCGAGATCGCCTTTGCCAGCACGCGGGACGCCATTCGCCGTTTGCAGGAAGCCGCCAATTCACCCTGACCTCGCCATCCCGGCCCAATCCCCGCCAATCGTTTGACCCAATGCTGCCCCCTCCCTAGAATCCCTGTTACGCGCTGGTGCGGCGGAAGAAGCATGGCGAGAAAAACGAACATTCTCATCGAGGAACAAAGGCAGCAAACCATGGTTGAAGAGTGGAAGAAACTGGACAGTAAGATACTGGGCGACTTTCGCATTTTCAAGATTCGGCAAGACACCAGCCGCTCGCCACGCACCAATCAGGAGTATGACTTTTTCATCCTGGAATCCAACGATTGGATCAATGTCATCCCTCTTACGGCCGCCGGTAATGTTGTGGTCGTTTACCAGTTCCGGCACGGTACCGGGCAGGTGACGATGGAGATTCCGGGCGGGTTGGTGGAACACGGCGACGATTCTCCGGCGGAGGCAGCACGGCGCGAACTCTTGGAAGAGACCGGCTATGCCGCCGATCCCATCATCCCTATCGGGACGGTTGCCCCCAACCCCGCCTTTCTCAACAATCGCTGCCATACATTCCTGGCGCTGAATGCGCGGCCGGCACAGGCGCTCCAGCTTGACGGCGCGGAGGATATCCACGTGGCGGAAGTGCCCCTGGGCCAGATTCCCGACCTGATTTCCAACGGCCGCATTGATCACTCTCTGGTGGTGGCTGCCTTCTATCATCTAGATCGATACCGGCAAGAGAATGGTCATCCGTAATCGGGGTTCCGTCCTGAATACAATGTAGCGTCAATCGTAAAAAGGACGAGCGCCGGCCTGCTACGAATGACCGCGAGTGAGCGAGTCATGCCCTTAACAGATAAGACCAGTCAGCAACTGAGCGACGATATCCACCTACTGGGCAACATCCTGGGTCACGTCATCCGCCGGCAGGCGGGGGTGGCGCTTTTCGAGGTAGAGGAGCGCGTGCGCGCCCTGGCGAAGGCGAGGCGGCTGGATGGCGACCCGGCGATCGGCCGTCATCTCCACCAGCTTGTGGAGAGCCTGGATGTGGGCGATGCTGAACAGGTAGCCCGCAGCTTCGCTATTTATTTCGACTTGGTGAATCTGGCGGAGGAGCAGCACCGGGTACGCGTCCTGCGGCAGCGGGAGCGAGAGGTACATCCCCGGCCTTTGTCCGAATCCATCCCCGCGGCCGTGGCTGCCCTGCGCCAGATGGGCGTGGATGAATACGAGATGGCTGAACTGTTGAAGCGGCTGCATGTTGAACTGGTCTTCACCGCGCACCCTACGCAGGCGAAACGGCGCACCATCCTTTCCAAGCTGCGGCGCATCTCCCAGGCACTTACGGATTTGCAGGTGCGGGAGCTGCTCCCCAGCGAACGGGAAGATGTGTTGACGCAGTTGACGGCCGAGGTAACGGCGCTGTGGGTGACTGACCGCAGCCGCACGACGAAGCCCTCAGTGACGGATGAGGTGCGCACTGGGCTGTATTACTTTGACAGTACCATCTGGGATGTGCTGCCGGAATTGGTTCAGGCCATGTCCCGCGCCCTGGCGCAGCAGTACCCTTCGCTCCCATTACCCTCCCGGTTCTTAACATTTGGCTCCTGGATTGGCGGCGACCGGGACGGCAATCCCAACGTCACCGCGGACGTGACGGCCGAGACCTTACGCCTGCACCGTGGCCTGGCCGTGGAGCGGCACCGGGCCACCGCCCGATTGCTGGACCGGTCGCTGAGCGTGTCGGATCGACTGGTGGAGGTGGATCCCCGGCTGGCGGAGGCGGTGGCCGCAGCCCGCAATCGATCAGACCACGTCGCCTTTTTGCAAACGCGTTACCCGGCCGAACCGTACCGGCTGTGGGCGGCTGTGCTCAAGGCGGACCTGGCGGCCGCCTCGGCCGAAGATATGGTGGCGCGCCTTAAGGGGGAGGACGGGCCGCCGCTGCGCCTGCGGAGCATGTCGGACTTGTTGCGGCCGTTGGCGCTGATGGATGAAACCTTGCACAACAGCGGGCTGGCTGACCTGGCCGCGGCCGAACTGGCAACGATGATTCACCAGGCCCAGGTGTTCGGCCTTCACGTGGCCCGGCTCGACATCCGCCAATACAGTGAATATCACACGGCCGTGCTCGACGAACTACTGCGGAAGCTGGGACTCCACGACGGGTTCGCCCGCCTGGGTGGGGCCGAACGCGCCGGGGTGCTCACAGAACTGCTGCAAGCCCCCATCCCCGACCTGAGCCGGCTGGGCAATTTATCCGACAAGGCCGGCGAAACCGTAGCCCTCTTTCGCTTGCTCCACCGCGCCGTGGATTTTTACGGTCCGGAACTTATCGGGCCGTATATCATCAGCATGACCCATGGCCCGGAAGATATCCTCGCCGTGCTGCTACTGGCCCGCTGGCACGGCTTGTGCCAGCATCCCGATCACGAACAGGAATGGCTGGCCGTCGCCCCGCTGTTTGAAACCCGCGAGGATCTGCGCGCGGCCCCCCGGATCATGTCCAACCTGTTTGAACATCCCGTTTACGCCCGCCATTTGGAACGATTGGGGCGGCAGCAGACGATCATGATCGGCTATTCCGACAGCAATAAGGACGCGGGCTACCTGGCCGCCAATTGGGAATTGTATCAGGCGCAGGATGCGCTGGCGGCCGCCTGCCGGGGGTATGACGTGACCATGACGTTATTCCACGGCCGGGGAGGCACGATTGCCCGCGGCGGCGGGCCGGCCAATAAAGCGATCCTGGCCCAACCTCCCGGCTCGGTGGGCGGCCGTATCCGCATCACGGAACAGGGAGAGGTGATTGACGAACGGTACGGCCATCCCGCCATCGCCCGCCGTCATCTGGAGCAGCTGGTGCACGCGGTGTTGATGGCCAGCGCACCTGCGCATTATGGGGCACAGATCACCCCCCGGCGTGAATGGCGCGAGACGATGGATGCGTTGACGGCCGTTTCTTACCGCGCCTACCGCAAGCTTATTTACGAGACGCCCGCCCTGCTTGAATATTGGCAGCAAGCCACGCCCATCCGTGAAATCAGCCGGATGCGCATCGGATCACGGCCGTCGCGCCGCGCTTCAGGGGCAGCATTTGCCAGCTTACGCGCCATTCCCTGGGGCTTCAGCTGGATGCAGAGCCGCCACGGCCTGCCCGGCTGGTATGGCGTGGGTGCAGCGTTGACGCAGATCGGCGGCGGCGCCGAAGGCATGCAGCGCTTGCGGGAGATGTACCAGGAGTGGCCCTTCTTCCAGACGACCATTGACAACGCCCAAATGGCCCTGGCTAAAGCGGATATGGGCATCGCCCGCCTTTACGCCGGTCTGGTTGAAGATGAATCAGTGCGGGAGACCATCTTCGGCGAGATTGAGCGCGCCTTCCGCCAGACCTGCGACGCCATTTTGCAGCTCACCGGACAGCACCAACTGCTGGGCAATGCTCCGGTGTTGCAGCGTTCCATCCGCCGGCGCAACCCTTATGTGGACCCGCTCAACTTCATCCAGGTAAGCTTGCTGCGCCGCCTCCGTTTGCTCGATGAACCGGACGGCCGTGAGGCCCAACAAATTCTGCATGCCATCTTCCTCACGATCAACGGCATCGCTTCCGGTTTGAAGAATACGGGGTAGAATGAGGTTGTCTTGAACTGAAGGAGGGAACAATGGCAATAGTGTCGGTACCAACGTTTGACGCGATGATGAACCCGGTTATCGAGGCGTTAAGAAGCTTGGGGGGATCCGGAACAATCGAAGAAATCAACAATAAAACAACCGAGATCCTTGGGCTTTCGGATGAACAATTGGAACTCTTGCACGATCCAGAAAAAGGCAGTCAAACTGAAGTTGAGTACAGACTGGCCTGGACTCGCACCTACCTTAAGAAATACGGTGTGCTTGAAAACTCTAGCCGGGGCGTGTGGGCGCTGACACCTCAGGGGAGAGAGTTAGAGAGCGTAAACCCCACAGCTGTCAAGCGTATTGTCCGTGGCCAGAGCAAGCGAAAAACAACTGCGTTGGGGACAAACGATCTCGAACATGCTGAGGACGAAATGGCATGGCGCGATCAGCTTTTGAACACAATGATGAAAATGGATCCGGCTGCATTTGAGCGACTTGCGCAGCGACTACTACGTGAATCAGGCTTTATCCAGGTGGAAGTGACGGGACGGAGCGGTGATGGTGGTATTGATGGCAAGGGAATCATGCGTATTGGTGGGTTACTCAGCTTCCACGTTATTTTCCAGTGCAAGCGTTATCGGGGGGCAGTGACTGTCAGCCAGGTAAGAGATTTCCGTGGGGCAATGGTGGGGCGTGCTGATAAGGGCTTGTTGATCACGACCGGCACCTTTACGAAAGATGCGATTCGGGAGGCGACCAGAGATGGCGCACCTGCCATTGATCTGATTGACGGCGACCTGCTCATTGTTATTTTGAAGGAATTGGGATTGGGTGTTCACACCCAGAAGATTGAGATTGAACAAGTGACCATTGATGAAGAATGGTTCATGAGCATTTGAGCTGAAAAGAACAAGGAGGTATTGCATGTCTCCATCAAAGATTTTACTCTTGCTTGGCCCGCCCGGAAAATGTGCTGGCGGAAAAGGCTGGTAGTTACCAACGGAAGATCTAATGGCTCGTAAAAAGCAAACACGCGGCAATTGTGGTTACTGCGGCCGTGAATTGAGCAAGGGCGGGCTGTCCAGGCATCTCAAGAGTTGTCCTGACCGCCTGGAAGCAATTGCAGAGGCGGATCGCGGCCCTGGCCGCAGGCAAACGCTCTATCACCTGCAGGTGGTGGATAGTTGGGGCGGCGACTATTGGCTGCACCTGGAAATGCGCGGCAATGCCACGCTGGAAGAGCTTGATCATTATCTACGCGCCATCTGGCTGAATTGCTGCGGACACTTGAGCGCCTTCCATATCGCTCCCTACCGCTATACCCAGATCTTCGACGACGGCTGGAGTATTGGCGATGAGCAGTCCATGGATGTTCAGGTACGTACGCTGTTCCATCCGGGCATGTCCATTCCCTACGAATATGACTTTGGCACAACCTCGGAGCTGACGATCAAAGTAGTGAGCGAACGAGAAGGCAAACCAACCACCGATCACCCCATTGCGTTGATGACCCGGAATAAGATGCCGCCGATTACCTGTATGGAATGCGACCAGTCCGCAACACATCTCTGTGTTGAGTGCATGTACGAGCGGGAGGACGGCGCTTGTGCGCTTTGTGACGAGCACGTCGAGACCCATCTATGCGATGATTATGGCCCGCCTATGCCGCTGGTCAACTCGCCACGCACCGGCATGTGTGGGTACGTAGGACCGGCCGAGCCGCCGTATTAAGGCAATGGGCCGTTTTCAACTTTTTAATTTTCTGGCGGGAAAACGGCCATTATTTGCGGAATCGTCTTCCTGATTTGTGGATAATTCCTAAGCAGCCGCCCCCCAATAAGCACCCTGTTTGGGGGCTAGCGACTAAAGACTAGAGACTAAAGACTACCTGACCCGTCATGATTATTGGCATGGATTTCGGCACGACCAATTCCGGCATGGCGGTGTATGACGGCCGCGCTGTGAAGGTGCTGCCCCTTGACCCCACGAACAGGAATCCGGGCGTGGCCCGCACCGCGCTGCACATCAGTAACGACCAGTCCATCCACATCGGCCGGGCGGCCGTAGACCGCTATTTTGAGCAGAACATCGGCCGTCCGGTCAAGATGAAGCGAGTCTGGGTAGGCGAACTCGAGGTGTACGGCGCGGATATGTACTATGTCACCGACGTCTACGCCTGGGTGGATGTGCTCTCACCTGGGCGGTTGTTTCTCTCCGTTAAGACCAGTCTGCGTGACGAAACCTACGCTGGCACCGTTGTGGGCCAGTTCTACTACTCGCTGGAGAACCTGATCGCCCTGTACCTCACGGTACTCAGAGTCCGCGCCGGGCAGTTGTTGGGCCGGGAACTGCGCGAGGTCGTGCTCGGCCGGCCGGTGCGTTTCGCTACAGACCCGGAGCATGATGCGCTGGCCCAGTCCCGTTTGCTGCGGGCCGCTTTCCAGGCCGGGTATGAGAAAGTCTACCTGAAACCGGAGCCGGTCGCGGCCGCGTTCAGTTATGAGACAACGATCAGCGGCGAGCAAAACGCGCTTATCTTTGACTTCGGCGGCGGCACCCTCGATGTGACCGTCATGCGGCTGGGCGACCCGCGGCGGCGGCGGGTGCTGGCCACCGGCGGCCTCCCCGTGGCCGGCGATGTGTTCGACAAAAAACTGGTGCGCGGTAAGCTGCCCCAGCACTTCGGGGAAGGCAGCTACTACGGCCCTCGTCGTAAAGCGCTGCGCGTACCCCGGTGGGTTTTCGACACCTTCTCCGATTGGCAGCGTATTTTGGAACTGCAGTCGGCCGAAAACCGGCAAATCCTGGCTGAAATCGCGCAGACGGCGCAAAAACGGTATCAGATCGAGGCGCTGACTCGCCTGGCCTCCAGCAATTACGGCCTGCGCATGTTTGACATCGTAGAGCGAGCCAAGCGAAAATTGTCGGAAAAGCGGGGAGCCGAGATTTTGCTGGAGGGGCCGGGCTTTCATGTCCGCGAGTTCCTCACCCGCACCGAATTTGAGCGCCTTATTCGCGCCGAAATTCAGACTATCGAACAGCACCTGGACGAAACGGTGCGCGCCTCCGGCCTGGCCCCGGAACAGATTGATGCCGTCATCCGTACTGGCGGCTCATCCCAGATTCCGGTGTTTTACGAGATGTTGTGCCGCAAATTCGGCGAGGAGAAGGTGCGCAGCGTGGATACGTTTAGCAGCGTCACCGCCGGCCTGGCGGTCATGGCGCATGGCATCGAAGCGGGCGAGCTGGACGCACGCGCCTTCACGCCGGATGACGTGGCGCTCTTGCCGGACGCAAGCCATGCTAGCCCCACTGTGAGTCCGGTCAGGCTGGAACTGGTGCAGCGGCGCATCCTGCTGCAAGAGGCGGGGCCGGCGTCTGTGCTCCCCGGTCAGGCGGCCGCGCCGGCGCAGGCCGTTCGCTGGCTGGTGTTCCTGGATATGCAGGGGCATCTGACGGCCGCGCCCCTTCCGCCGGGCAGCATGGACCCGAAATCGGCCGTCAACCTGGTTGAGTTAGGCGCTACCGCTGTACCTGTTCAGGTCTTGACGGCCGAACCGGACGAGCAACTGCTGCTGCTTACCACCGAATACCGTTTCCTTCTGACGACTACGCGGCAACTGGCTGAACTGGGGCACATTGACCTGAGTATTACTGACCTGCACCAGCTTGGGCCGGACGAACGGGTTTGTCACGTGAGTTCCTGGCGCGACATCTCGCAGCAGCAAAAACTGCTCCTGGTCACCAGCACCGGCTTCACCCGCGCTTACCCCCTGAGAGCGTTCAGAGAAAACATCGAAGCCCCGGTTCCGCTCAAGTTTGACCAGCCGCTGCCGGGCGTGCCGGTGGCGGCCTTTGGCACGGCCAAGGAGGGAACGCTTCTGATCGCCACACGCAGCGGCCGTGTCGTCCGGTATGCGCTAAGTTCGATTCGCCTCGTCGGCTTACAAGCTGTCAACTGTGGCCGAGACGATCGGGTGGCGGCGGCGATGCTGGCAGAGGGCCAAGAAGAAGTACTGTTGGTGACGGCCGATGGGTATGGGCGCCGCCTGCCTGCCGGCTGGATTCCCATACCGGCGAAGGCGAACAGCAAGGGGAAATCCCTGATCGCCCGCCGCAGCGATCTCGTTGTAATGGCTCCGGCACTCCCTGACGCGCCTTTGTGGCTGGTGACCTCGGAACGATTTGTGCCCGCAGCGCACGGCTGGCTCCCCCTTGAGGACTCCACCAAAACCCGGCGCCTGCTGAAGCTTGGCCACGGTGAATCAGTCCGTGCGCTTCTCCGCGAATCCTAATTCATCACAGATCGTGGCATGGGCCGGCCTGCCTCATTGGTTCATCTCCTGCTTTTGGGCCAGTAGCGCCGCTTCCACCCGGCTGCGCACCTGCAGCTTCTGTAAGATGTTGGTCATGTAATGCTTAATCGTCTTCTCGGCCCGGTTCAGTCGCAAGCCAATTTCCCGATTCGTCAACCCTCCCCCCACCAGCCGCAGCACTTCCCGTTCCCGCTCCGTCAGCTCATCCAGGGGATTGGCCGTTTGTTCCTGGGTCATTTCCAATAGAATGCTGTTAGCCAGCATCGGCGAAATATAAGCATCGCCGTTTGCCACCACGCGCACCGCATTGGCCAGCGCCCGCGCCGAAATCCCTTTCAGCACATAACCGCACGCGCCGGCTTTCAGCGCATTCATCAAGTCATCCTCATCTTCGGAAACAGTTAGCATGACAATACGGACGGACGGGCAGGCGGCCGCAATACTGCGGGCAGCGGCGATCCCTCCCTGGCCGGGCATGGTGATGTCCAGAAGCACCACATCCGGCAACAAATTGGATGTCAGGGTCACGGCTCCTTTCCCGTTTCCCGCCTGCCCCACAACCGTCAGATCATGCTCGCTGGTTAACGAGTGGGCCACGCCTTCACGGAACAAGGGATGGTCGTCAGCAATCAGAATACGAATCAAATCAGACATGGTTCACCTCCGGGCCGTTTAAGGGTAATGCCGCCTTGATCTTTGTGCCCTGGCCGGGATGACTTTCAACTGAAAAATTTCCGCCCAGCACTTTGACCCGTTCGCGCATGCCCGCCAATCCAAGATGTCCGGCAGCGGGGACGTTCTGGGGATCAAATCCCTGGCCATTGTCGGTGATCTCAACACACAGTTCATCCCCCTCTCGCTCCACGCACACCCCTTGACCGACGCCGTTCGCGTGCCGATACCCGTTGGTCAACGCCTCCTGCAAAATGCGATAGAGTGTGATTTTTACAGATGGAGAAGCATCGGATGGTAGTTCGTTGAATGCCAGCGCCACCTGACGATGGGTTTTGCGCTCGTAATTGCGAATCGCGCGGCGGACTGTCTTGGCAATGGAGAGTGATTCGATTTCGGGTGAGCGCAGGCCGGCGGAAATGTCGCGCAGTTCAGCCAACGCCGACTCAAGCGCTGTGCGCACCCGGTAAAAATCCTCCATGATTTTATGCTGCTCCGGCTCTGGGGGCGGGTAGCGCTCATGAGCTTCTGCCAGGGACTCAATGCGCAATAAGGCCAAGGCTAGGTCTTGTCCGGGCCCATCATGCAGATCGGCCGAAATCCGGCGCATGAAACGCTCGTTCAAAGCAATGGTGCGCGCGGCCGCCCGCCGCACCCGATCGTGGAGCTGCTTATTCTGCGCCGCTTTGTCTTGAAGCTCGGCCTGCTGTGTCAGGATCATATTGCTGGCCCGGCCCACGATCCCCGCCAGCACCAGGTAGGTCACCAGCATGGTCGCCCCGACAACCAGCCAGCTGCGTAGTTGCGCCCGCCGAATTTCTGCCTGCAAGGCGTCCGGCACCTGATAAAACTCAGAAACGGCGATGACCCTCTCGCCGCCCATCGTCCGGATGGGCGCATATGTCTCGATGAGCTGATCCCATTTCTGTCTCTCGAACTTGTTCTCGGGATCGGTCAAGTCGCTGATTTCCGAAGTAACCTCTCCAGAGAAGGAGGGAAGCAGGTCCACGTTGGATTCATACTTCTTGTTGATCAGATTGGGATCGGAGCTGTAGAGGATGCGGTTATCGGCCGACCAGACCTTGAAAGAGACGATTTCCTCGCCCAGTGGCGTTTCCGCCATCAGACGGTCAAGGCTTTCCAGGTCTTCAGGGTCCAGCTTGCCGGTCTCCGACAAATCTTGCAGGTAATGGGATACATAGCTGTCAACATACAATGAGGTGATCGCGGCCGTGCGCTCAATTACGCCCCGTTCGATTTGCTGCCCCACCCATATGCCGACAGTGACCATACTAACCAGCAAAACCAGAAGACTGGCGACCATGTATTGGCGCGCCAGCGTCAGTTTGGTAAATGCAAACATTGCTATCTCCTTGTTCGCCGCTCAATCGACTGTATCCGCAAAATCCAGCCGAAATAGGGACTAAAGTCTGAAAATGGTCGATCTAAAGCCCATGGCGTTAAGCGACCTGTTCCCGTTGTGCCCACTCTGCTCTATCTCTTATGATGACTTCAGCACACCAAGTTTTACCCGAATGTTTTATTCATCGTCGTGGCCAGACCGGTTTGCGTGCCATTCCGGGACAGGGCCACGCGACAATCACTGTATAGGGAGTGAAGAATATGTTTTCTCGAAAGGTTCGATCCAGAAAAGCCCTTGTGAAAATAGCGCTCATCATCGGGGCGTTGCTGTCCAGCGCCGTTCTCGGGCTGTATGCGCAGAACGCCAATGATCCCGGCATTTTGGAACCCGTACTTTCCGCGCTGACCGGGCAGGAAGTTCGTGTTCCCAATACCGACCAGGTGGCCGACGGTGTGCAACTGAATGTGGTAGGAGAGGTAGTTTCGGTTGACGCCGACGGAGCAACCAGTATCACCGGTCATACCATCACCCAGGTTTCTAGCCCAAATCGGGATTTGGAGCAGGCGCTTAAAGACCTGGAAGATGCGGCTCGCAAGGACGATCAAAACGGGATGCAAGCAGCGGCCGCAGAACTGCAGGCGATTTTGCTGGGCACGACCGAAGGCCGCATTTACGACGGCTTTGCCATGCTGAGCTACAATGCCGGCGCGTACGTGGCGGATCAGGTTCCCGGCGAGTATAAGATGAAAACCCTGCATGATACCGGCCTGACTGAGCCTGGTATTGACGGCGTGCCGCGCAAGGTTTGGGAAGTAGACGTCAATATGCTCTGGTACGACGACCAGTTTGATTCCGACACCTTCCTGCTGCGCGTCCCCGTGGATGTGCATAAGTTCGATACATTCCGTATCAACTACCACATCTACTCACTAGTTCGTGAAGATTTCTCGCCGATGACGGCCCTGACCGATGCCCCTACCAGCGTCAAGTTCCCCTATAAAGGGTTTGACTCTACCTGGGTGGCGATCAACGGCGACACGGTGACTGATATCACCGTTGACTACCCGCCGGTACGATTGTTCCGCGGCATTTACACCTGGGGCTGGCGTGTACACCCCGGCCGCGTTCAATTCCTCCAACCCGTGTTTGAAATCACGAATGCCCATACCGGCAATGTTGAGTTGGAACCCGAAGGAATGAGCTACGCTTATCGTAACCGGCAACTATCCATTGACAGTGTGGGCGACGCGGCTCCGGAGAAGAAGATGTATAACGTGGCCCAGGCTGTCCTCAACGGCGCTTCGGCCGCCGATGTTCTGGCCATGTTGACCGACAGCAATACCGCGCCGCGCGGCGTCTGGCAGGATTGGGTAGACCTCAACCTGAACCAGCGCCAGCTCCCCCCTGAAGCGTGGGGCATCCTGGCGGCTGAAGGCATCCAGCAGAGTGATTTCGGCCCCTATGACTTTGTGACCGTGTATATGAACGACGAGATGTACGGTGACGGACCGCGGGGCGGCGGTACGATCCGTAACTTCGGCCAGGGCGAGACCGTTCAGGTAAAGGTTATTAACCTGGACAACCATACCCATTACTACCGCAATGTGGACTTCGGCCCGCCGCTGCATGATGATATCGCCAGCCAGGGCGGCGCCGGCAGTCACAGCTTTGAGATCATGAACTTTAAGCCCACTTACGGAGCGCCGAAGGTGGCAGAGATGCAATGGCGCGCCGGTTGGGGGTTCCGCCCGCACTTCAACGTCATTCAGCAGCCGGATGTATTCCCCCGCGCTGAGGATACGGTGCTGCTGGAATCCTACACTGACGGCGAAGGCAATGGGCGCACCGGGTACCAGTATTCGGCCGCCACTCGCCAGGGAGACTTCCGCTTCAACCCGCCGAACTTCATCATTGGCAAGTCAATGGCCAATCCCAGTTCGCAGCGGCTCCAGGAAGCCGACGGCTCTAATGGGCTGGTTGTCGGCCAGTTGACGGAAGGGTATGGCATCGCCAAAATGTGCTCCAATCAACAGGCGCCCATGGGCCAGTTCTGCCAGGAAATTCCGGCCGAATACAATCCCTACGGCGCGTTGAACTTCCCGCCCACGGCTCCGACTTCGCTCCGGTTCCCTCCGTTCTTGCGTAACCCTAACCCCAATGGCGGCGACATCATTCCGCCGACCCCCATCTGGAAGCCGTTCTTGTTCATCAACCCCAACAATGGCACGCTGTTCATTGACCCCAATGATCCGAGCCAGGGCTACTGGACAGACGTGACTTATGCTCATGGCGCCCCGGTTGAAGCGGGTGGTTCGCTGACCGCGAACATCGAAGCGCCGCGAGCCGCAGGCCAGGTTTTCTACCAGTTTGATGACCTGTTCCATGACAATGACATCTATTCCCCGCACGTGGCGAACTAGATGCCGTTACCGGGGCAGCGTCCCCGGGTTTGAATAAGAAAGGAGCGGCCGTTGCTTCGGTCGCTCCTTTTTGTGTTGAGGGTGTACCCCTTGGGATCGATGTCCTTCACAACTGCAAACATGCTTCGGCCGCCAGCCAGAACAGTTTCTCGCGGGTAGACGCTTGATAGAGATAGTCGCGTGAATCCCACTCATCGCCGGTGAGATTGTCGCCTCCGTAGAGGATCTGGCCAAACGTAACGCCGCGGAACTGGGCGACGGCGAAGAATGCGGCCGCTTCCATTTCAACCGTCAGACATCCTTCACGCCGCCGCAGCCGCATCTTGTCTGGCGTTTCCCGGTAGATAGCGTCAGTCGTCCACGTTTTGCCGACAATGTGCCCGACATGATGTCGCTTCAATACCGTCTCAATGGTCACGACAGCTTCGGGGGTGGCCGCTGCTTCGCGCCCCGGCGGCAGGTAATGGTAGGAAGTGCCTTCATCACGGACGGCCGTTGCCGGCACCACCACCTGCCCCAGGCCAATGCTTCCGTCCAGGACGCCGCAACTGCCGCAGGCAATGAACTTGCGGCAGCCGAGGGCGATAAGCTCATCCATGAATCCGGCGGCAAGCGGCGCGCCCACCCCTGGATGCGCCAACGTCAGACGCCGGCCGTCTACTTCCAATTCATACACAGGGTTGGAGCCTATCTCCGAAACCAATCGGTAAATCTGTGACAAGCGTCCGCCCTCGTTTAGACCGGAAATCACATCCTGGAAAAAGCAAAGCACACAGTACTCGGAAATTTCAATGGGAGAGAGGACATGCTCAGGTTCCAGGATGGCTTTCGGGGACGGGTCAAACTCGAGGATGGGGTACGCGCGTGATTTCATTCGATGATTCCCGATGGCAGGACAAACGTACCGTCTTCTCCCGGTGGGAAGTCCAGAATTCGGACGACGGCGTCAATGTTTAAGGGGCCGTAGATATGGGGAAATTCCTGGCCCATTTCGTAACAATCTTCGTAGACGATATCCGGCCCGACTGCGGCCGGATCAATGCACAGCAGCGCCAGATTTTGACAGCCGCGATAGAGCGAATTAGCGACCATCAGTATCTGCTGACCGGTGGAGCAGTGGATGAACCCGTCTTTTTCCAGAGAATCGGCCCGGTACACTCCGGCAGCGCGCGCCGCGTCCCAATCGGCTTGAGGGGTGATGTGAAAAATCATGTTCATGGGGCTGGATTATATCTCAACCGCGACGGACGGGGAGTACTCTGCTTCTTTTCGTGTTATCTAACCTCTCGCCAATAGACGGCCGTTTCCCCTCATGCTATAATCTTTTTGTCCGGGGATGACAGGTTTCGACGGGGAAGGCTGGTCCTGGGCTGCAAGCCGAGCACGCTTTACAACTCGTAAAACTGGAAGCACACAATAAGTGCAAACCGCACACCTTCTTACAGCGCTCTCCCGCTTGCTGCGTAAGCAGTAGGGATTGCGTGGGTTCCCAGAGACGGGGACCGCGTCCGTCACATTCCGCTCGTCAGCCGGGTGTGATTGGGCGACAATGACGCTGACGTGCGCCACGCCGATGCCGATAGGCGTGGTTAAGGCGCCCTCTCGGGGGTGATCGGATAGTTGCCGGCTGACCCGGTCAGCTGGGGCGCCCGGCGACGAATCTTAAATAGGCTGACTAAGCTTGTAGACGTTCAGCGGCCGAGTTCTTCGGACGCGGGTTCAATTCCCGCCATCTCCACTCAAACGCCCCTTCGGGGGCGTTTTTGCTTGCGGAAGGGGAAAGAAGGGGGCGCTTTCTTACTCCCAGGTTCGCTCGTCGCGGATCGGGGGGCTGTCTGGCGGCAGCGCGGCCGCATCTACGACCTCAACCGTCAGGCGGAACTTCAACGCCTGGCGCGTTACTTCTTTCAGCCGGCGGGAAACCGTTTCTGGGTCACTATCCTCACTGAGCAGGACATGGAGCGCCAGTTCGTCACGGTGCGCCTCGCGGGTGATGACTGCCTGATACCTGACTACCTCAGGGAACCGGGCCATCACCCGGGCCAGTTGAAGTGGATGCAAAAACATCCCCCGCACTTTGGTGGCCGCGCCCACGCGCCCCTGCCACCCGTTCAGCCGCAAGCTGCGACGGCCGCAAGCGCATGGTTCGGGATTCAGCGACGACAGGTCCCCGACCCCGAAGCGGACAATGGCGTAATGTTTGTTCAGCAGCGTGACGACCACTTCACCTGACTCGCCGATAGGCAGCGGCTGGCCGCTGTTGATGTCGCAAATCTGGATGATCGCGCCGTCTGGGATGTGCCAGCCATCAATCCGCTCGCATTCATAGCCTAGATTGCCGCATTCGGCCGTGCCGTATCCCTGATACACGGCCACGCCCCGGTTGTTCAATTCCTGTCGCAGCGAAGGCGGCAATGGCTCAGCCAGGACAAACGCTTTGCTCAACTGCACTTCGATGCCTAGCTGGTCAGCCTTGTCCAGTAAGGCTTTGAGGTAGCTTGCCAGGCCAACGTATCCGGTTGCGCCAAAACTGGCCATCGCCTGGATTTGCTGCTCCTGGTTGCCTATCCCGCCGGGAATGACGATGCAGCCCAGGGCGCCCAGGCTGTCTTCCAGAGAGGCGCCCGCCGGGGTCAGATGGTAGCCAAATGCATTGAGGACAATCTCTCCCGGCTGGAATCCGGCTGCTTCCAGCGCCACGACCCAACGGCCGGCATCGGCCGTTTTCGGGTTGGGTTCGTTAATCGGCCCCGGCGATTGGAAGACGCGGCGCAGCGATGAAATGGGGACAGCCAACATGCCGCCAAAGGGTGGGTCCTGCTGCTGTAGCTCGATCAGATCGTCTTTGCGCAAGATCGGCAGTTGAGCCAGGTTTTCGACGGTCTGGAGGTCGGACGGCCGTAGGCCCGCTTCAACCACCCGCCGCCGAAATCCCGGCGCATTGTCGTATAGGTGGGCGATGGTTTCCTGCAAGCGTTGATTGAGTGTGTTTGACACGGCTGCTTCCTTTCGCGGGTTTGTTTGTCAAATGCGAGATGGGTCCGGCGGCGATGATGTGCAGCGTCATGTGAACCGTCTCCATTATACACCTGGCGGCGGCAAAAGGTCATGCAAATGCGGTTCAGGCAGCGAGTGTCGTCCGTACACTCCGTTACTGTATGGTTAGCTGGAGACGCTTATAGTAGGGTCTATGCAGAGAAAAACGATTTTGTTGTTCGTCCTATTTGTCATCGTTGGTGTAGCGTGTCGCCAGCAACTAGGTACCACACTGCCATCGCAAACGGCCACGTTTTCTTCCACGGGGGCACCTGCCTCAGATAGTGGAGACGACGCTAGGCAATGTCGTGATTCGTTGCCAGAAAACCGGCGATTTGGGGTGAATGCCTGGCATAAAACAAACTTTTGCTTGCATAGCGTGCCTTATGAAGAGTTTCGCAGTGGTGGCGTCGGACGAGACTCGATCCCTTCCCTAGATGCCCCTATCTTTGAATCTGTCGAGGACGGGAACCTTTGGTTGGCGGATGTAGAGCCTGTGTTGGTATTGACTCTTGGTGCTGACTCCCGTGCCTATCCACTTTCAATTCTGATCTGGCATGAGATAGTTAATGATGTTGTTGAGGGAAAGCCGATTGTAGTGACCTACTGCCCGTTATGTAGTTCTGGTCTCATATTTACACGAGACGTGAAAGGGCGCATCTTAGACTTCGGGACGACCGGCAACTTGCGAAATGCGGACTTAATTATGTATGACCGGCAAACAGAATCCTGGTGGCAGCAGTTTACTGGCGAGGCCATTGTAGGGGATATGACAGGGGAGCAGTTGACGATACTGCCATCCGCTGTTGTTTCCTGGGGTGATTTTAAGGCGCAATACCCTGATGGTCTTGTGCTTTCCGGGGACACGGGCTATGAACGATTTTACGGGGAAACGCCCTATATCAACTACGATTCATTGACGAATCCGAGGGCGAAATTTTTTGATGGTGAACTGGATAGAAGACTCCCCACAAAGATGCATTTACTCGGGGTCAAGGTTGGAGATGTAGCAATTGCATACCCTTACTCGCTTCTATCCGAAGTCGGTGTAGTTAATGATGAGCAAAATGGCCAGCCATTGGTTATTTTTTGGAAGGCTGGTACAACTTCTCCGTTGTATAAGAAAGTGATCGCTGAATCCAGGGATGTGGGGTCTGCGGCTGCATTCAGTCGTATTGTGGACGACATGACGCTCACGTTTCTGTGGAATGGAGAGGTGTTTGTAGACCAGGAAACAAACAGCACCTGGAATCTCTTCGGTACGGCCGTAGCAGGGCCGCTGAAGGGTCAGCAATTGTCCTCTTTGTCGGGACATGAGTTTTTATGGTTTGCCTGGGTAGCCTTTGAGCCGGATACATCACTTTATGCCCCCCCACATCGAGATGAAGAATAGTTCGATCTATCTCATTGAGATAATTGCGCGGTATGCTTACTTTCGTCTAGGAGCCTCAAACTGACTATACTTACGTGCAAGATTAATGCTGTCAATGTGGGGAATATCATGACAGAGGTTTGCGGCCGTTTGATATGGGAACCGATTACTCTCAAATTAAGAAACCCGTTTCGCATCTCACATGGTGTAAGTCAGGTGCGACAAGCATATTGGCTTCGCCTTGAAGATGATTCCGGCTGGGGTGAAGGGACAATTCCCCCATACTACGGCATTGAAGATGATGAGATGTCGGCCTATTGGAAAGAGGCTGCTCAACGTCAGGCTCCTTTCCCGGACGACCCTGCCCAAATCGGGACTTGGGTTGGTGAAATCGGCCCTGCTCCTGCTCGCTGCGCCTTGGACCTTGCTTTACATGATCGTATTGGCCGCCGCCGTGATGTTCCCCTATATGAGCTACTTGGCCTTCCACGGCCGCTCCCACGGTCGACTTCATTCACGATTGGAATGGATTCTCCTACAGAAACAGCTCGCCAGACAGCAAAACTGAGGGGGTATACGATCTTCAAAGTGAAGGTTGGTGGCAAGGATGATGAAGGGGTCATTGCGGCCATTCGGCAGGCGCGCCCGGATGTTAGATTGCGCGTGGACGCGAATGCTGCCTGGACAGTCGACGAGGCGGTGCGATGCATTCACAAGCTTTCACGCTATGGGATTGAGCTGGTGGAGCAGCCAGTTGCCAGGGATGACATTGAAGGCATGGGATGGGTGCAGCAGCAAGTCGATGTCCCCATTGTTGCTGATGAATCAGTACAAACCCTGGAGGATGTGGAGCGGTTGGCGGCAGATGGAGTTCAGGGCGTCAATATAAAACTCATGAAGGTGGGAGGTCTGGCGCCTGGGTTGCGCATGCTTAAGCGTGCACGCGAGTTAGGCATGCGCATTATGCTGGGTTGTATGGTCGAAACTTCGCTGGGCACGACAGCGATGGCACACCTTGCGGGAATGGCTGATTGGTTAGACCTGGACGCGCCGTTGTTGCTCAGTAATGATCCCTTTGACGGGCTGCGGTATGATGTACAGGGGAAACTCTATTTGAGTGCTCGCCCCGGCATTGGTGTGATCCAGCGAAGCAAACTACGGAATGATGAAATCGATTAAGGTGGTGCTCAGCGAAATCTTGGAAGCATACCGAGACACGCGTATTGCTCACTGCCAACTAAAGGTGTTCAAATTGCAGGAGAGCACCTGTTTATTATCAGGATCTGTCTTAGATGCAGCGACATTGGCGGCCGTTATGGATCGACTTGAGGTGCGTTTTCCTGCTATACAATTTAACAAAAGCAGGATCGAAGTGCTTCGCCAAACTCCCCCGCAATGGCTATGTGTGGGGACGAATCTCACAGGCGTCTACACTGGTCCATCATTTTCATCTGAGATGGTCAGCCAGGTCTTAAATGGGCAGGTGTTGGAGTTACTTCGGGAAGTGGGGAGTTGGGCTTATGTGCGCCAAGAGGATGGATATTTGGGATGGGTATACCGGCCGTATCTAACACAAAGCACTTTACTGACGCCGACACATATCGTGTGTACCCCTACCAGCCTGATGCGCTGTAAGCCTGAAGATGAAGCAATGTTGGTTGGTAGGTTGCTAGGGGGAACCTTTGTCCACCAAACGGCCGCTATGACTGGTTGGGCGGGGATCGCACTGGCAAACGGGGACTCTGGGTGGGTGCATGAAGAGAACTTACGCAGCATCTACTGCTTTCCCGAAGGTGGAACAGAACTGCGTGCGAAACTCGTCCAGGATGGGTATCGATTCATTGGCGTGCCCTATTTATGGGGCGGGTGTTCATCACTCGGAATTGATTGTTCAGGGTTAACCCAGTTGCTGTATCGAATGATTGGCGTCATCCTTCCCCGTGATGCTGATATGCAGTTTAAGGTTGGTCGGCTGGTACAGGACCGCTTGCAGCCGGGGGATCTTCTTTTTTTTGGTTCCCAAGAAAAAGGAGATCGGGCCGTTTCTCATGTAGCGATGAGCCTGGGTAATTGGGAAATCTTGCACTCATCCCGTGCTAACAATGGAGTCTATGCTGAAACGATTTCTCCGGGAAGCTGGCTGCATGATAATTTCATGGGAGCGCGAACCTTTCTCGCGCCTAAAAATGAAGAGTAGGGGCTGAAATTAGCGACTTTCTGTAATGACACTAGTTTCCGCTAAGTGATATGTGACAAAAAAGAT